>CALKJW010000012.1 GCA_937995595.1 uncultured Phycisphaerales bacterium
GGAAGCGTCGGCAACGACGCCGGGTTCACGCTCAGGCACTGCGTCCCGCCCACGCACACCACACGGGACTCCACGCACGGACGCGGGTCCACCACCGTCAGCGTCACGCAGTCCGAGACCACCGCCGGGCACTTGGTCGGGGTCAGACCCGGCGTGCAGGCGCGGACCGTCGCGCGGTAGAACTGGTTGCCGGGCGTCGGGTCGACGGTGATCGTGCAGTTGCTGGTGACGCGTCCCTGGGCGTCCACGTCTGTGCACGCGGTCGTGCAGACCGGGTTGGGGAACATCGGGTCGGGCACGGGCGCGGTGCACGAACTCACGCGGTACCAGAGCACTTCGAGCCGGATCGGCGGCACCGGGTTGCCGCTCTGCGGGCACTTCAGCGTGCGGTCGTTCAACTCCGCCGTCAGCGTGAGCGACTGCGTGCCGCTGACGCACGCCGCGCGGGGCTGCGGTTGCACGACGATCGTCGGCTGCTCGTACACCGTCAGCAGCGCGCACTGCGACACGTCGCCGCAGGACTCGGACCCGCAGTCGATGGTGACGTAGTAGCGTCCGGCGTGCGCGAAGGTCGCGGGGGAGAACGTCAGGCACGACTGGTACTTGCCGGGCTGGCCGGGCACGGGGGCAAACGAGATCGCGATGTTGTCGTTCTGGTTGGCGGGGTCGATGTACATGCCCTGGGTCGGGACCGCCGGCGGGCAGTTGGACGTGTCGCAGTTGGGCGCGGGCACGTAGTACCAGCGGACGTTGGGCTCGACGCAGTCCTCGGGGATGTCGAACGTGGCGCAGATCTGCTGCTGCCCGCCGACGCACACCTGCGCGGGCTGGGGCTGGACGTTGACCACCGGGCCGGCGTACACGTCGATGCAGATCTCGACGACCAGTTCGTCGTCGCACAGCGGGGTCGATCCGCCGAGCAGCGGGGCCGGCGGCTCGTAGCAGTAGAACCGGGCGGGGCCGATGCAGTTGGCCCGCCGCGCGACGAGCCGGTAGCAGCCGGCCTGCTCGACGGTGATGTCCTGCAGGCAGAGCGTGGCGCTGGTGGCGCCGCAGATGGGGTTGTACTGCCCGATCGGGCTGACCGGCGGATTGCACGGCGTCGGCGACACCGGGCCGGTGGCGGGGCGGAAGTACCACTGGTACACCACGCCCTCGGGGCACAGGCCGGTGAACTGACCGACCAGGCACACGTCGTCGCCGGCGCAGAACGGCCCGCACTCCCCGCCCGGCGAGGTCTCCTCGCACGGCGAGTCGTACGCGACCTGCGTCATGTCGAGCCCGTCGCCGCCCGGGTCGCAGTACAGCCTGAGTTCGTCGGTCAACTCGCGGACGAACTCGTCGGCGCCCATGTCGGCTTCGCAGCCGGGCGGGCCTCCCGCGGCCGGCAGACGCGGCGTCCGCGGCCGTGGGCCGGTGGCATCGTTGTGGAACGCGCCCTCGGGCGGGAGGTTCGGATCGTCATAATCGAAGTTGCGGTGTTCGCCCGCGGAGAGAAGGAAGAGGCCGAAGTCGAAGCCGAACGTGGCGAACGGGCCCGTGAACAGCTCGTCGAACCTCGCCGCGGCGAGCGCGTGGCTGGCGCGGTCGATCGCCGGAGAGCATGTCGTCAGGTGCACGTCGTTGATCGCGGCGTCGGCCACGAGCGGGTCGCAGTTGATGTTGGTCGAGCCCGCGGGGTTGGGGGCCTCACCGGCGGGGTCGCCGAAGGCGCCCGGGCTGTCCACGTCGATATCGGAGTACGCGATGCGCGGGTACGAGGTCGCCGGGTTGCCGGACGCAAGGCCCGGACCCGCGAACGCCCGGCGCGGGCCGGGCCGCGTGCCCCATACGACGCTGCCCGCGATTCGCAGCGGCGTCGCCGATCCGGTCTGCATCCAGATCAACGCGTCCGCGTCGGGACTGAGCAGCGAGCAGTGCAGCAGTTGCGGCGACGACGCATCGGTGCGGATCGCGCTGCCCTGCGGCGCCGTGCCGCCGATCGCGTTGCGGCTGAACACGCAGTTGTACAAGCGGGGGTTGCTGCCGCCGATCAGGTAGAGACCGCCACCCTTGTTGGAGCGGTTCTCGACAAAGCCGCAGTCGATGAAGTACGGCGAACTGGACTCACGGATGAAGACGCCGCCCCCTTCGCCGGTCGGCGTGGCGCCGCTGTAGGACTGGTTCCGCAGGAACAGGCTCTCGATGAACACCGCGGAGCGCGGCAGAGTCGGGTTGTTGCCGCCGATGCTGCTGATGTAGATCGCGCCGCCGCGGCCGACCGCGCCGGTGATTCGATTGTTCTCGAACGTGCAGCGGATGAAGACCGGCTGGGCGTTGTCGACCAGTTGGACCGCGCCGCCATCGGAGCCGGCGGTGTTCCCCGCGCCGAACGCGTAGCCGAAGTTCGGCGCGTCGGCGGGCTCGTCGGGGCAGGCAAAGCCGGGGACGTCGGCGCGACCGAAGCGGCAGTTCACGATCTCGACGCGGACCTGGGGCACGGTGTTCGTGAACGTCGTGCCGTTGGCGGTCAGCGCACCACCGGCGTTGGCAGCGGCGTTGCTGTAGAACTCGCAGTCGTAGATTCGGCGCTGGTACCCGCCGCCGATCCAGACCGCGCCGCCCTCCTCCGTCGACTCGTTGCAGCGGAACACACAGGTCTGGAGCAGCAGGACGTTGACGGTCGGGTCGATCGCCTTGCCGGGTGCGTGATAGATCGCGCCGCCGCGGATCGACTCGCCGGGGTTGCCCGGCAGTCCCGCGGGGTCGGCGCGGTTGCGGATGAAGCGGACGTTGGTGCATTCGACGATGTTCTGCGACCAGATCGCGCCGCCGCGCGTGCCGGAGGTGTTGTTCCTGAGAATGCAGTTCACCAGGCGCAGCGGGTTCAAGGAGTCATGCTTGATCGCACCGCCGTTGGTCTGACCCTGCGTGAGCGATCGCCCGTGCTGCAGCGTCACGCCGCGGAGGGTCAGTTCGCCCTCCCCGATGTCGCCGCGGACCAGGAAGAGCCGGTAGTCCGGCACGTTCCCGCCCGTGGTGTCCGCGGTGATGATCGCGTTGAGCGGGTTCGTGACGGTCGGGTCGGCCGCGTTGAACTCGATCGTGATCGCCTTGGTGATGATCGGCAGACCGGTGCGCTCGTCAAACTCGGGCGAGGGCGATGCCGGCGGACGGATGATGAAGAACGGCCCGGTCCCGATCTGCAGGCGGATCGTGCCGCCGGTTCCCGACTGCAGGTCGCGGATCGCCTGGATGAGGCAATCACCCGCGGCCAAGCCGCTGGCACCGAACGCGCCACCGCTCACGACAAACTCCGTCGGGCTCACCTTCGTGTAGCACTGGCCGGGATTGTCGGCTCGCGCAGAGTTCGCGAACGACTGCAGCACCGCGAGTGCAATGCCAACAGCAACGCAGAGAATCCGACCAACTGAACGGTGCATGGATTGCCCTCGCGCGCGTGCATGTTCCGACTGCTCCTGCGCGGGGCCCCCACTTCAAGGATGGCCCCACAACCCAGTGGTCACGCACGGCTCGGTGTCCACCTAGGTAGGTGGATTATCCGAGGACTTTCCGTTCGCACAATCCCCTGATCATGTGGTTCTTGTGAGATTTCTTCGAGCATACCTAAATAAGGGGTATGAACTCGGTCACACAAATCTCCCGGCTTTTGCTGGCAAATATTGCAGGTCAGGAGATACTGTTCGCGTCATCCACAGCCGGTGCGCCAGGACTGCTCACCCGTGCGACTGCATCTTTCCTGCGAATCGTCGTCATCAGCGGAAGCCGCTCCGCGCTGCCGTGCCAACGCAAAGGCACGTTCGCAACGACTTTTCGAGGTTACCGGCCCCGCAGTCCCCTACAACACGCCCACTTTGTCACCGACCCACCACAACTGGGTCTTCTTCATCCCTGCGCCAGAACGACTGAACGATATATGCCTTGAACAGGTTGTTCATAGTTCAACCGAAAGCAGGGGGAAATGAAACCGACGCACTTCCTCAGTCACTTGGCGAGTCCGTGTCTTCTGCTCGTGCTGACCTGTGGCGCTGCCTCGCCCGCCTGTGCCGACGAGTTGACGGTCCTCGGTCGCACCGCGTTGACCTCACCCTACGGCCAAGGCACGCAGTTCCACCGGTTCATTAACAACGGCTACGACCTCTTCCGACCGTTGATCTCCAACTCGGGCCACGTCTGTTTTCAGACAACGCTGGTCGGCTCGGGCGTGCCGGGCGGGACCGAACTGGCCGTTTTTCTCGAGGGCCCTTCGGCGACGGTCCCGATCTGGCGGCTGGGAACGCAGGCCACGGGCCTGCCCGCCGGCGTGAACTTCGCCGGGGTGACCGGCGTGCAGATGAGCCCGTCGGGCGAGGTGGCCTACATCGCGTCACTGCTTGGCAGCGGCGTGCAACCCGGCGTGAACAGCCGCGGCGCCTGGCTCGGCAACCAGAACGGGACCACGTGGCTGGCGCGAGAGGGCACCGCGATCGACCTGCAGGGCTACAGCGGCGCGACCATGCGTTGGCTGAACGCCGCGAACGTCGCATCGCCCGATGCCTACGGCCCCGCGGTGATCGCCGGCAGCGTTGACGGCACCGGCCTCGGCTCGGGCCTGCAGTGCGTGCTGCAGCAGTCTCCGTCCGGCGGCTTCGAGGTGGCGATGATCGCCAACACGCAGTTGCCCGGCGCGCCCGCGGGCACGTCGATCCTGTCGATGACGCCGCTGGTCGGACCAACGGGGATCAGCGCCTATCAGACGACGCTGACCGGCCCGGCGGTCGGCACGGTCACGGTCAACGGCATCCCGATCAACACGAACAAGGCCATCACGGCGGGCATGGCCCCGAACCTGCGCACCATCGCGCGCGCAGGGAGCCAGATTCCCACCCAGGCCGCCGGTGTCGTCTACTGGCTGGTCTGGGGCGGCAGCTGCCGCACGTCCGTGAACGCCTACGGCGATGTGGCCTTCTCGGCGAGCATGGCCGGTCCCGGCGTTCAGGGCGGCGACGAGTGGTGCATCTGGACCGAGCGCAACGGGCAACTGTCCCGCGTCGTCCGACTCGGCGAGGCCGGGCCCCTTCCCGGCACCACGTTCTCCTCGTTCGGCCTCGCTTCCGGCGCATCGATCGTCTCCCTCGCTGACAACGGCGCGGTCATCTTCACATCGACGCTCGCCGGCAGCGGCCTGACCTTCTCCAACAACGCCACCATCGTCCACGCCCACAACGGCGTGCGGACGCTCGCGGCCCGCGGCGGCGTGGACCTGCCCGCCCTCCCCGCCGGCGTGCGCATCGCCAACAACAACCTCGGCCTGGGCGCGCGGGTCGGCTCGTCGGGCCACGTCGCCCTGGCGGCAAAACTGGAAGGCACGGGCGTCACGTCAGCCAACGACGCGGCCGTCTTCCTCTGGACTCCCGGTGATCCGCAGGGGCTGCGGCTGCTCTGCCGCGAGGGCCAGACCATCGGTCAGCACCGCATCACCACGATCTCGCAGACCGGCAACGACCTGCAGGTGAACAGCGCGGGCCGCGCCGTCTTCACGGCCACGGTCGTGAACGTCAACGACTCGACACAGACGCCGCGGAACGCGCTGCTCACCGGCTCGCCGACCGAGGACGCCCGCATCGTCGCGGTCGAGGGCGGCTCGCTCGCGCTGCCCACGGGCGCGGCGACGGTCCGCCTGCTGCGCATGGGCACTTCGGGCGCGCTCAACGACAGCGGACGCGTCGTGTTCGTCGCCGACTTCGGCAACGGCTCGACGCCCGACGAGGCCGTGCTCGTCGCGCACCTGGCCGGCGGCTCGCAGACCCCCCCGCCCCCCCCGCCGCCCCCGCCCAACCCCTGCCCGCCCGACTACAACCGCTCGGGCTCGGTGACGATCCACGACGTCTTCGCCTTCCTGACCGACTGGTTTGCCGGCAACGCCGACTACAACAACTCGGGCGCGACCGACGAGGCCGACCTGTTCGAGTTCGTCGTCGACTGGTTCAACGGCTGCCCGTGATCGTCACGCCGGGCCGCGGCGGCCGCACAACCCAGCGCCAGCGCCACGCGGCCCGCTCCGAACACCGGGGCGCGCCGCCTGTGCCATCGCGCGCCGCCTGATACGGGCTCTCGCCCGACCCCGGGCACGATGGATCGAAGGCAGGACTCGCCGCAGAGCCGCCGAGGGCGCAGAGAAGGCGGAAGGAACAACAGAGGATCGACCGCGCATCCCGAAGCGGTCGAGATCCCTGACGGCTCGGTGCTCTCTGCGCTTCTGCGGTGAATGTCTGTCAAACCTACTTCACGGCACGGGTGTGATCGGGAAGGCGCCTCACTCCTCGAACCGCTCGCGCTTGATGTGCGGCATGCTCGTCAGCACGCGGTCGATCAGGCCGTACTCGAGCATCTCCTTCTCGTCGAGCCACTTGTTGCGGTCGCAGTCGGCCTGGATCTTCTCGACGCTCTGGCTCGTGGCCGCGGCGTAGATCTGGTACAGCCGGTCGCGGATGCGGAGCATCTCGCGGGCCTCGATCTCCAGATCGGTCGCCTGGCCCTCGAGCACGCCGCCGATCAGCGGCTGGTGCATCAGGTTCCGCGCGTTGGGGAGCGAGTACCGCTTGCCCCGCGCCCCGCTGGCGGCGATCAGCGAGCCCATGCTCGCCGCCTGCCCGATGATGTACGTCGCGACGTCGCACTGGATGAAGTTCATCGTGTCGATGATGCCCAGACCCGCCGAGACCGACCCGCCCGGCGAGTTCACGTACAGGTGGATGTCGCCCTTGGAGTCCTCGTTGGCCAGGAAGAGCAACTGGGCGATCACCAGGTTGGCGATCTCGTCGCCCACCGGGCCGCCCAAGAAGATGATGCGGTCCTTGAGCAGGCGCGAGTAGATGTCGTACGCGCGCTCGCCGCGGCCGCTTTGCTCGATGACGATCGGGACCAGGTAGCCGGACATGCGTGAGAACCTTGTGTGGGGCGGGAGTCGTGCGAAAGAACGTCGCGGCGGCGGGGGGCGAGGGGAGCGAGGGGGGCCGAGGGGGGTCAGCGGGCCGGCGGCTCGGCGATGACCTCGTCCACCAGGCCGTACTCCTTGGCCTCCATGGCGGAGAAGTACTTGTCGCGTTCGCCGTCCTTGCGGACCTGCTCCTCGCTCTGGCCGGTGTGCTTGGCGATGATGCGGATCAGTTCGGTCTTGGCCTTGATGATCTGCTCGGCCTGGATGCGGATGTCCTCGGCCTGTCCGCCGACGCCGCCGTAGGGCTGGTGCACCATCGCCTTGGCGTGGGGCAGGATGAACCGCTTGCCCTTGGCGCCGGCGGTCAGGAGCACCGCCGCGCCCGAGTAGGCCCGCCCGAGGCAGTAGGTCGACACCGGGCTCTTGAGGAAGCGCATGGTGTCGTAGATGGCCAGCGTGTCGTCGACCGCGCCGCCGGGCGAGTTGATGTAGAAGTGGATCTCCTGACCCGACTTCTGGTGCTCGAGGTAGAACATCTGCATCATCAGCCGCGCCGCGGAGGCGTGGTTGATCTCGCCGATCAGGAAGATGACCCGGTTCTCCAGGAGGAGTTCGTCGATGGTCATCTCGCGGGTGCGCTGGTAGGAGACGCTCACGGCGGGCATTCCCTGCCTCCTTGGTGGGCCCGCCCGTGCGCCGACAACTCGCGCGGCACGGGCGCCGGCGCCGCGGGGAGTCTGCCGCGGCCCGGTCGTTCGCATCGTAGGCCCGGCGTGAAGATCGGCATGTTGCGCGGGCGAGGTAAGGCCGAGTCCCGGAACCCGCGGCGGGCAAGGGGCAGGTGCGGGGTACGGGCGTTGAGCGCTGGGTCCTGAGTCATGGGAGTCGGCACCCTAGCCCCGCGCCGGCTCCATCTATACTGGGGGCATGGCGCACCAACGATTCGATCTGGCGGGCGGTGGGGCGTCGGCCAAGCAGGGCCGGCCCTCCAAGGCCGCCGCGGGCGACGACCGGAAGAAGAACATCATCCTGCTGAGCATCGCGGGCGTGGCGTTCGCCGTCGCGGGCTACTTCATCTTCACGACGTTCTTCGGCACGGCCGCCGCGCCGGAGGAAACGACGCCGGCGATGGAGGAGGCCTTCGAGAAGGCCGTGCAGCCACCGCCCCCGGCCGATTCCCAGCCGATGATCGGCGAGCCGGGCTCGGGCAAGCGGGCGTACTGATCCGGCCGCGGCGGCAATCATGGCCGGGCATGAATCAACCGGTCGCGGGAGGCTCAAGCGATGGTCAGAGCGGCGGTCGTGCTTTCGGGGTGCGGGGTCTACGACGGGAGCGAGATCCACGAGGCGGTGGCGGTGCTCTACCACCTGAGCCGCGCGGGCGCGTCGTACCGGTGTTTCGCGCCCGACAAGGCGCAGATGCACGTGGTCAACCACGCCACCGGCAGGCCCGCCGAGGGCGAGAGCCGCAACGTGCTGGTCGAGTCGGCCCGGATCGCGCGCGGCGACATCCGCCCGCTGTCGGACCTGCGCGCGGCGGACTTTGACTGCGTGATCTTCCCCGGCGGGTTCGGCGCGGCCAAGAACCTGTGCGACTTCGCCGTCAAGGGCGCGGCGATGCGGGTGGACCCGGACGTGGAGCGCGTGGTCAGGGAGTTCCACGGCGCGGGCAAGCCGGTGGGGATGTGCTGCATCGCGCCGGTGATCGCCGCCAGGGTGCTGGGCACCAAGTCGGGCGGGCCGGGGGCGCGCGTGACGATCGGCAACGACGCGCAGACCGCCGCGGCCATCGCGTCGTGGGGGTCGAGCAACATCGAGCAGCCGGTGACGGCGGCGCAGGCCGACGACGCCAACCGCCTGGTGACCGCCGCTGCGTACATGTACGGCGACGCGCCGGTGCACGCGGTGTTCGAGGGGATCGGGAAGATGGTCGAGGGCGTTCTGTCGCGCGTGAAGAGCAGGTAGGCCCCATCCCCTCCGCACCCCCAGGCCCGGCCCCGTGTCCCGCCCACGATGCTCGTCACGCAGAAACGCCCGCGGAATCTGGACTGGCTGCACGCCGGGCCGCTGCTGTTCGGCGACTGGGGGACCAGCCGCCTGTACGTGCTTGGGCTGGCGTTCTACTACACCGCGCACGCGTCGGTGGCGTACCTGGCCGCGATGTCGGCGATGATGATCCTGGTGGCGTGGTCGTACACGGTGGTGTGCCGGTGCTTCCCCGACGGCGGGGGCGTGTACACCGCGGCGCGGCAGATCAACCCGCTGCTGTCGGTGGTCGGGGCGACGCTGCTGGTCGGCGGGTACATCATCACCGTGGCGATCTCGGTGGTCGAGGCGTTCCACTACGTCGGGCTGGCGGTGGGGCACGGGTGGGGGCTGTTCGCGGCGTGCGCGGCGGTGATCGTGCTGCTGGGCGCGGTGAACTGGTTCGGGGCCCGCAGCGCGGGGCGGCTGGCGCTGGTCGTCGCGACCGCGTCGCTGCTGGTGTCGCTGGTGATCGCCGCGGCGTGCGTGCCGTTCCTCAGGGAGGGCGTGCGGACGATCTCGCTGAGTTCGTCGCAGCCGGTGTGGGACCGGTGGGTCTCGTTCGTGGCCATCGTGCTGGCGCTGTCGGGGGTCGAGTCGGTGGCGAACATGACCGGGCTGATGAAGGAGCCGGTGGAGCGGACCAGCCGGCGGACCATCTGGCCGGTGCTGACGGAGGTGGTGCTGCTGAACCTGGTGTTCGGGGTGGCGCTGACGGGCCTCCCCGCGCTGGCGGTGACCGCCGTGCCCGACGCGGTGACGCACGGGGTAACGCCGCCGCCGGAGGTCGTCGCCTACCGCGACACGGCGATGAAGGTGCTGGCGCAGGCGTCGCTGGGGCAGGCGCTGGGGACGGCCGCCTCGCTGGTGTTCGGCCTGCTGCTGCTGTCGGCGGCGAACACGGCGATCATGGCCAAGGTGTCGGTGCTGTACTCGCTGTCGCACGACCGGGAACTGCCGGCGCGGATCGGCGCGCTGAACTACTCGGGCGTGCCGGCGGTCGCGCTGGCGATCGCGTGCGCGCTGCCGGTGCTGGTGCTGGCGGTGGAGCGCGACGTGGCGCGGCTGGCGGAGTTGTACGCCATCGGGGTGTGCGGAGCGGTGACGATCAACGTGCTGTGCTGCGTGGCCAACCGCGCGCTGCCGATCTCGCGGCGCGAGCGCGCCGGCCTGTCGGTCGCCGGCGCGCTCATGCTCGCGGTCTCGCTGACGATCCTGGCGACGCAGTGGCACGCCGCGGTGTTCGCCGGCGGGCTGGTCGCGTCGGTGCTGGCGGTGCGCGCCGGGCTGCGGGCCGCGGCGGCGCCGGCGGAGGAGGCCCTGCCCGTGCCGTCGCGCGGCTGGCTGGCCGAACTGGAGGCGCCCCAGCCGCGGATCGACGCGAGCAAGCCTCGCGTCATGCTCGCGGCGCGCGGGCGATACCAGGCCGAGTTCGCGGTCGATCTCGCGGCCAGGCGCGACGCGACGCTGTTCGCCATGTACGTGCGCACGCTGCGGCTGATGGACGCCGCGCCGGGCACGGTGCCGAGCGTGCGCGACGACCCGCAGGCCATCGAGGCGCTGGGCACCATCGCCGCGCTGGCCCGGGCGCGCGGGGTGCGGTTCGTGCCGATCTACGTCTGCTCGGAGAACATCGCCGAGGAGATCCTCGACTACACGGTGACGTTCGGCTGCGACACGCTGATCCTGGGCAAGACGCGCCGGCGGCTGCTGGCCCGGCGCCTGTCGGGCGACGTGGTGGCCGAGGTCGCCGAGCACCTGCCCGACCACGTGCAGTTGATCGTGCGCGAGGGACGCCCCGCGCCGACCGGCGCGTGAACCGCCCGCTACGCTTGCCGCATGCACACGGAGGTCGAACTGGCGGGCACGGACGGCACCACGCGCGACGACGGGGGCGTGTTCGACGGCCTCACCGAGGCGCAGGCCCGCGCCGTGCGGCACACCGAGGGGCCGCTCTTGGTGCTGGCCGGGCCCGGCTCGGGCAAGACGCGTGTCATCACGCGCCGGGTCGCGCACCTGGTCCGGTGCGGCATCCCGCCGTGGCAGATCCTCGCGCTGACCTTCACCAACAAGGCCGCGGCGGAGATGCGCCAGCGCGTGCTGGGCCTCCTGGGCGAGGGCGCGGCGGCGCGGGGGCTGACGGTCACGACCTTCCACGCGCTGTGCGCGCGGCTGCTGCGGCGCTGGGCCGACGTCGCCGGCCTGCCGGGCCTGAAGCCCGACTTTGCGATCTTCGACAGCGCGGACCAGGCGGCGCTGATGAAGAAGACCATCGAGGGCCTGAACCTCTCGACGGGCAACTGGCCGCCGCGGAGCGTGCTGGCGCGGATCGGCGAGGCCAAGAACGACCTGCAGGACGCCGAGGCGTTCGCGGCGCGGCAGCACGACTTCGCGGGGCGCACGGTGGCGAAGATCTACCGGGCGTACCAGAACGCGCTGCGGGCCGCGGGCGGGGCGGACTTCGACGACCTCTTGGTGCTGACGGCGAAGATGCTGCGCGAGAACGCGGCGGTGCGCCGGGCCTGCCGCGAGCGGTGGCAGTACCTGCTGATCGACGAGTACCAGGACACCAACCGCGCGCAGTTCGTGATCGCCTCGCTGCTGGCCGGCGACGGGCGGGACGGGAGGCCGCCGAACATCTGCGCGGTGGGCGACCCGGACCAGAGCATCTACGGGTGGCGCGGGGCCGACATAAGTAATATATTGGACTTTGAGAAGGCCTTCCCCGGCGCCGAGGTGATCGCGCTGGGCGAGAACTTCCGCTCGACACGGACGATCATCGACGCGGCCGACGCGATGATCCGCCGCAACACGCGGCGCAGGCACAAGACGCTGTTCACCGGCAACCCGCGCGGCGAGAGGATCGACGCGGTGAGTTGCCGCGACGAGCACCACGAGGCGCGGGTCGTGCTGGAGTGGTTGCGTGCCCGCCGCGCCGAGGGCCTGGCGTGGAAGGACATGGCCGTGTTCTACCGCACCAACGCGCTGTCGCGCGTGGTCGAGGACGAACTGCGCGACGCGGGCGTGCCCTACGTCGTGGCGCGCGGCACGGCGTACTTCCAGCGCGAGGAGATCAAGAACGCCGTCGCCTACCTGCGCGTGGTCGCCAACCCCGCCGACGACGTCTCGCTGGACCGCGTCGTCAACACGCCCGCGCGCGGCATCGGCGACGCCACGCTGGAGAAACTTCGAACCGTCGCCGCGGACCGCGGCGCGCCGCTGTTCGACGTGCTGCGCGACCTGGCCTCGGGCGGCGCGGCGTCGCTGGGCGTCGCACTCACCGCGCGCGCGCAGAACGCCGTGACGAAGTTCGTCCGCACGATCGACAACTGGCGCGACGCGGCCAAACCCGGCGCGTTCATGGGCGCCGACACGCCGGGCGACTACGAGACCGGCGCGCTGGCCGAACTGGTCGAACGCGTCGTCCGCGAGTCGGGGCTCGAAGCGATGTACAGGGCCGGCAGGACCGAGACCGACGAGGAACGGCTGGCCAACCTGGCCGAACTGGTCACCTCGGCGCGCGAGTTCGAGGAGACGTTCGACCCCGGCGCCGACCCGGTGCTGACCGACCCGCGCGCCGCCGCGGCTGGCGAGCGGCGGACGCCGCCCGACGTGCTCACCATGCTGCACGCGTACCTGGAGCGCGTCACGCTCGTGGCCGACGCCGACAGCGTGGACCCCGCGCAGGGCGCGGTCACGCTCATGACGCTGCACGCGGCCAAGGGGCTGGAGTTCGGCGCGGTGGCGATGGTCGGGCTGGAAGAGCGCATCCTCCCGCACGCGCGCGTCGCCGAGATGCCCGACGAACTCGAGGAGGAGCGCCGCCTGTGCTTTGTCGGCATCACCCGGGCCATGAAGCGCCTGCTGATGACCGACGCCCGCTACCGCTCGTTCCGCGGCGTGGCCGAGCGGCAGATCGCCAGCCGGTTCCTGGCCGAGTTGCCGCCGGACCTTGTGCGCCACACCGACCAGAGCGGCGAGGAGTTCGGCGCGGGCGTGGGCGCGTTGGAGAGGCCGGACCCGACCGGCGCGTCCGCGCGGGCCGTCGGCAAGCCGGCGCGGGCCCGTGCCGGCGGGCGCGCGCTGGCGGAGGGCGCGCTGGTGCGGCACCCGCAGTTCGGCGTCGGCCGCGTCGAGTCGGTCACGACCGGGCAGGGCGCGCGGGCGCGCATCCGCTTCCGCGACGTGGGCGTCAAGACGCTGGTGCTCGAGTACGCGCGGCTGGAGATGATCGACGAGGGCTGACCGCGCTCAGCGCCTGCGCCGGCCAAGCCCCGCGACGCCCGCCAGCAGCGCGGCCGACGCCGCGAGCGTCCAGCCGGCGCCCAGCGATGACTCGCGCGGCGCGATCACCGACGAGAGCATCGGGAGCGAGGGGTCGGCGACGGCCATGATCCAGTCGCGCACCGGCTCGAGGCGGATCGCGTAGCCCATCTGGCCGTAGGTCGCCTGCCCGAAGCCCGAGACCGAGACGGCGATGGCCGCGAGTTCGAGTTGGCCGTCCACGCCCCAGGTGAACAGCCCGCCGCCGGAGTCGTTGACGGCGAACATGGCCTCGTAGGGGACGGCGTCGCCGGTGCCCGGCGCGTCGAAGCGGACGCCGAGCATGGCGGTGGAGGACGAGTAGACCCGGTTGGCGCCCCACGTCTCGCCGTGCGGGCCGCCCCAGGTGTAGCCGTTGCCGCCCGGCAGCGGCGCGCCGGCGGTGACGCCCCACCCGCCCAGCACGCACGGGTCGCCGTTGGCCACGCCGGTGGCGATGCGGTGCCAGCCGGGGAAGGCCTCGGCGACGCGGACCATGCGCAGGTCGAGCGTCGGGTGGTCGCGGATCTCGACCGCCGTGTGCCAGTGACCGTTCATGATGAAGAACAGCGGCACAAACCCGCCGGTGTGCTTGGCGGTGATGAGCCAGTGCGGTCCGACGGGCACGCCCGACGAGCCGTTCCACGAGCCGATGTGCCCCTCCACGCCCAGTGGGAGCGGCATGCTGTTCATGCCCTCGACCACGATCGCCGCGGCGGGCGCGCCGGACACCCCAAGCCCGCCGAGCGCGAGCAGCACGCCGACACCGAAACGCCTCCGGCCAGACCTGCGCGTGTTGGACAGGGTGCGTGTAAGCATGACGCGAGCGACTCCCGTTGCCCGCCGCGCCGCAGCGCAGGGGCGACAGGTGTGGCATCGGCGGTCGCGCCGGCGGAGTGGGGCCTGCGCGGCGCGAAACCCGAAGCGGGGGTGGGCCTGCACGACCGGCGCGGGACGCTCGGCCCGCGGCGGGTTTGCCGCGTGCGGATCCGGCGCGGCGTGCGCGGGGCGCGGCACGCCAACCCGCGCGTCGCGGGCGCGGGATTGCTGGCACAAGGGCCGAACGTATTGCAGGGCGCGGCTCAGGCGGGGCGGACGCCGCTGGAGAGTTGTCGGACCCGTTCGACCTGCTGTTTCCGGACGTTCTCGAGGACCAGCCGCGGGATGCGCCACTGGGCCTGGTCCTGCGTGACGTTGGAGCAGTGTTCGACGAGGCACTGGTACAGGAGTTTGAAGGCGTCGCGCGGCTGGTGCATCTGGTCCAGCGCGTCGACGAGGTCCTGGCGCGAGACGTCCTCGGCGAACAGGTCGAGGACGGAGGCCGGCGCGCCCTCGGCGCCGGGGGCGATGCAGGCGTGCAGGCGCGCGTTGCACAGGTCGTAGAGCATCGCGCCGGTCCAGCTCAGGCGCTCGACGAGGTTCTGCTTGTCGAGGCGGGCCTCCTGGAAGAACGCCGCGGACTCGCGGAACAGGGCGTGCCGCAGTTCCATGGGCAGGAGCATCTTGACGCCCAGGCCCGACTGCTGGAGGAACTTGTTGTTGAGCATGGGCCAGACGACGGCGCGCATGCGCTCGGGGTCGCCGGCGATGAGCGTCGGCTCGTCGACGCGGTCGACGATGACCATGACCGAGGTGTAGCGGAAGTGCGCGAGGATTCGGCGCAGGCGCTCCAGCAGCGCGTAGCGGTGCTCCTCCGACGCGGTCACGGGGAGCAGCCCGGCGTCGGTCGCGCCCGGATCGACCTGCCGCAGCGAGCGCGCCAGCGAGACGTCGCTGCGCCCGCTGACGCGCACCTGCCGGCGCACGCGGTGCGCCAGCCGCAGGTACGCCAGGCGGTCCCACACCGAGCGCTTGGCGACAACGAGCAGCCACAGCGCGGTGAGCGCGGCGACCGTGTAGATCGCCCAGCCGCCGTTGAGGTCGAGTTTCCCGTTCTCCCACGCCCAGTAGGCAAGCCCCGCCGGCGCGAGCCAGCCCGCGTACGCCAGCAGGCCCCACACCCACACGCGCCCGGGCGGCGAGAGGCGCAGCACGCGGCGCAGTTTGCGCGTGCGGCGCTCCGCGCCGTCGGGCCGGTCGTACACCGCCTGCAGCAGGAGCAGGTCCTGCCGCTGGCCCGCGTCGAGCCGGCGCACCGACCTGCGCGGCTCGGGGCCAAGGTCCAGCGGGCCGGGCGCGCCGGGCGCACCCGGCGCGGCGGGCGCGTCCTCCTTGAGCAGCGTGTCCACGATCCGCGGCACGATCAGGCCGAGGATCGCGTCCATGTGGTCGGCCAGCCGGAACTTGCCCAGCGCCTCGGGGATGTCGGGCCTGCGCTCGCTGCCGACGCGCTCGTTGAAGCGGTCCAGAACCGGGTTGAGCTCGTCGTAGGGCACCAGCAGGCAGCGCTGCTCGGGGTTCGCGGCGTTCCACGCCGCGACGCGCTCGGCCAGTTGCAGGCGCATCGCCGTCTTGCCGCTGCCCTTCTCGCCGAACACGATCGCCGTCGACGGGCGGGCGAAGTCGCCCAGCACCTTCTCGAAGTCGGAGTGCGTGGTGAAGCCCGGCGCGCCCTGCCGCGGCGGCCCCGCGGCCTCGAGCCGTCGGAAGACCGGGTCCTGCCGCGCCTCCTCCCCGCGGAAGGGGTTCTCGACGATGCGCCAGTGCTCAAGAAACGTCGAGAGGTTCATCCGTTCATCCTGAAGATCACGAAACTGTGTGGCGCACGGTGTCGCACGGAGAATGTCGGGAGAAGGAAACTCGGGCGGTGGGGCGCGTGAACGGGCCGCGTGTCTGCGTCCCGCTCAATCCGTCATCATCCCGGCCTCGGCGCGCCTCCGTGCGCCCCCGTGTCAGGGTCAATGATCGACACGGACGCCCAGCAGCGGCGCGATCTTGCCCAAGGTCGCGTCGAGCGTCTTGCGGTCCCTGGACTCGAGGTTCAACCGAAGCAGCGGCTCGGTGTTGCTCTTGCGGACGTTGCACCACCACCCGAGTCTGTCGAAGCAGTCGATGGTCACGCCGTCGAGTTCGTCGACGCTGCCCGAGGGGCCGAACTTGTCCTTGAGCGCGGCGAGCGCGCCGTCCTTGTCCTCGATGTTGAAGTTGACCTCGCCCGACTGGGCGTACTTCCTGGCCGGCGCGACCAGTTGGCTCATCCGCCTGCCCGACTGCTTGAGCATCGTGAGCACCGTGGCCAGGGCGATCGCGCCCGAGTCGGCGTTGAAGTTTCCCGCGAAGTAGAAGTGCCCGGAGAGTTCGCCGCCGAACACCGCCTTGTGCTCGGCCATCGCGGCCTTCATGAAGACGTGACCGACGCGGCAGCGCACCGGCCTGCCGCCCAGACGCGTCACTTCCTCGGCCAGGGCGCGGGTCGAGCGCAAGTCGTAGACGACCGCCGCGCCGGAGTTCTTCGGCAGTTTCTTCAGGAAGAACGCCGCGAGCGCGGCGGTGAGGTGGTCGCAGCCGACGATCGCGCCGTGCTCGTCGACCACGACCAGCCGGTCGGCGTCGCCGTCGAAACAGACGCCCAGGTCGGCCTTCTCGGAGACGACCGCGTCCTGGAGTTGGGCGAGGTTGGAAGCGACCAGCGGGTTGGGCTCGTGCGCGAACTCGCCGCGGGTGTTGTCGAAGTTGAGCGGGACGATCTCCAGGTGCGGGACGGGCGCGCCCGCGCCGAGGGGCAGCTTCCTGCCCGCGCCGGGGACGCCGAAGACCATGGGCACCATTGTGCCGGCCATGCCGTTGGAGGCGTCGATCACGACCTTGATCTTCCCTGCGCCGGAGAGGTCAAGGAACGAGCGCACGTGGCGGATGTACGCGTCCCACAGGTTGCGCTCCTCGCGCCGGCCGTGCGCGGGCTGGACGGTCGCCTTGTCAACCATCGCGGCGTGCTTGCGAACCTCGGCCAGGCCCGTGGCCTCGCCGACGGGCTTGGCCTTGCGCTTGGAGACCTTGAAGCCGTTGTACTGCGGCGGGTTGTGGCTGGCGGTGGTCATCACGCCGCCGGCGCAGTCGAGGTGGTTGACCGCGAAGTAGATGAACGGCGTGTCGACCATCCCCACGTCGATCACGTGACCGCCGTGGTCGTTGATGCCCTGCATGAGCGCCTTGGTCAGGCCCGGCGAACTCTTCCGCATGTCGCGGCCGACGACGATGTTGTGCATCATCGGGCTGGTCTCGCCCGCCGCGGCGGCGTCGGAGAGCAGGTACTTCGAGACGCCGTAGCCGATCTGCCAGGCCATCTTCTCGTCGAGGGGGTCGGGGTAGGTGCCGCGGATGTCGTAGGCCTTGAAGACCTTGCCGAGCATGTAGGGCCTCCGGAGCGGGGCGGGCGTTTGACCCGTGGTGCAGGCGGAAAGCCCTAGCCTAGCGGGGAGCGGTGGGCGTGTCACTTTTGTTTGTATGATGTTTGGATCATATTCGCCCGCGTTCGGGCATCTTTCTGCGACTCTTGGCGGCAGTTTCTGCGTGCTGGTGCATCCTTCCTTCATGTGGCGCGGTACAACAAGTAAGTGAACAGTAACTTGTCGTCCGCGCCGCGCCGGACCTAAGGACGGCGAGCCGGAGGCGGGACAAAAACTGGGCGCGCGGGAGGCGGCCAATGAACAGACTGAAGATGCGTGCGAGTCGGGTCGGTCTGGCCGCGGCGGTCATCGCCGTGGCGGGTGTCGCGTTCGCAGCGAGCGCGCAGCAAGGCCGCGGCGGCAAGGACGACAAGGCGCCGGCCGCGGCTCGACCCCCCGCGGCGCCCGCGCCCGCCGCGCAGCAACCGAGCCGCCCCGCGGCCACGCCTCCCGCGAGCAAGCCGCCCGCGCAGAGCGCGCCGCGGCCGCAACGACCGGCGGCATCTCCACCTCAAGAGAGCCGGCCCGCAGCGCGCCCGCCCGCGCCCAGTTCGCCCCCGCCCGCGGCTCGCCCGCCAGCGCCGGCGCCCAAGCCGCCAGCGCCGAGTGCGCCGCCGCCGACAACGCCTGCGAGCGAGCCGCCCGTGCAAACCGGGCCTCCAGCGCAGCGTCCAGCGCCGCCGCCCACGCAGGACAACAAGCCCGCGGCACGCCCGCCCGCGGCACCGCCGCCCAAGCCGCCCAAGCCGCCCGAGCAGAGCGCGCCGACGCGCCCGGCCGCGCCGCCGTCAGCGCGACCCACCGCGCCCTCGCCCGCGCCGAAGCCTGATGCGCGACCGACCCCGACGAACAACACGCCGGTGGTCGTGCGGCCGTCCAACCCGCGGCCGACGACACCGGCGACGAACCCCCCCACCTCCACCCCGACCACACCCATCACTCGGCCGACGCCGACAGCACCGACGCCGCCGCCCGCCGCACAGAAGCCCGCGCCGGTCCCGCCGCCGCCCGCGGTCTCGACGCCCAAGCCCCCGTCGCCGCCCGCGACAGCCAAGCCGACAACGCCGACGCCTCCCGCGCGGATCGTGACCTCGCCGAGCAACGGCCTGCAGCGCCCGCCCGTGGCGAACACGCCGCGGCCGACCCCCGCGCCCTCGCCCGCGCCGCGGCCGATCTCGACGGCTCGCCCGACGCCGGCCGCGCCCGCGCCGCAGCCGCCGACCCTGAACCCTTCGGGCGGTCTGGTGCGCCCCGCCGCGCCGCGGCCCGTTGCGCCCGCCGCGCCGGCGCCCAGCCCGGTGGTCGTCGCGCCGCGCCCGGCCGCGACGGTGACGCCCGCCGTGCAGACCGGCACGACCTTCGACAGCGGCCTGTCGCGCACGGGCGGCCTGGTTCGCCAGGACAACTGGGACCATCGCGGGGTGCCGGTGCGTTCGACGCCGTACTGCCCGCCGCGGGTCGTGAACCACTACGTGTACGGCGACTACCCGTGGCGGACGACGACGTACGTCTCGTACTCGTCGGGCTCGTGCGCGCCGCGCTCGTACTACCCGCTCTGGCCGTACACGTCGAGCCCGTTCTACGGCAGTTCGCAGCGCGGCGTGAGCGTCACGTACTGGGACTGGTGCGCGCCGCGGTACGTCTGCCGGCCGGCGTACGTGTGTGCGCCGACGTACTGGACGCCCTGCCCGCCGACGTACGTGGTCTACCCCGCGCCGGTCTACGGGCACCGCCCGGCGTGGGACAGCCACGTGGGCGTCTCGTACTGGTCGTGGGGGTCGTGGGGGTCGTCGTTCTCCTTCAGCGTCGGCTGGGGCTCGACGTACTCGAACTGCTACGACCCGTGCTGGTCGACGACCTGGTGCGGCGCGTACGTTCCGGTGCGGCGGCACCCGTCGCGCTGCCACGGGTGGTGGCGCCGGCCCGCGTGGGGCTGGACGGTGTACACCGGCGCGCCCGCGGTGGTGGAGGTCGCCGAGCCCGCGCCGGTGCGCTGGGCCGTCACGCCCGTGAACGCGGTCTCGGAGTTTGACAGCGCGGTCTACAGCACGATGCGCGGCGAGTACCAGACGGCGGTCCGCACGATGCGCAACGCGGTGCTCGGCGCGCCCGAGTCGTTCGCGCCCGGCGCGGTCGCGCTCGACGAGCAGCAGTTGCAGCGCGCGGCGTGGGCGATGACGGTGTACCGCAACCCGCCGCAGCGCGCCGTGCAGCCCGCCGACGCCGCGTTCATGGTCGCCGCGCTGGCGGCGATCTCGGGCGACGGGGCCGCGGCGGCGCAGGCCGCCAACGAGGCGCGCCTGCTGGGCGACCGTCACCCCGCCACCGACCGGCTGGCGCAGATGATCGAGTGGGCACAGACCCGGGCGGACTGATCAGTCGTCGACGCCCTTGGCGCCCTCGATCGCCGACCCGCCCAGCGCCTTGAGCGCGCCGTCGTCGGGCGGCTTGCCTGCCATCAGGTCGCCGGCCGCCAGCGTCGCCGCGGCCGGGGACTGCGCGCCGATCGCCGCCATCGCGGGCGAGTCGTCGGCGCGGAACGACCGCGTGGCCGAGTCGTAGCGCCAGCCGTGGGTGCCCGCGCCGGCGGGCGCGCCGTCGACGCGCACCGTCGAGAGGCCGTTGAACGGGTTGGGTGGGACGCGCAGCAGGTAGGGCCCGAGCCACCCGCCCGGCGCGCCCGATTCGTGCGTGGCGCCGAGCAGGCGCGCGGCCAGGGCTTCGCCGCTGGTGTCGAGCGTGCCGGCGCTGTCGTGCGCGGGGCACCGCCCGGCGTGCTCCGCGGCGTACATCTCCGCCGCGCGGTCGAGCGCCGCGAGGTTGGCGCGCAGCGAACCGATGCGCGCGGACCGCGGCGGCGCCCATCCGCGGCACGGCGACCGCCGCGACGATGCCGATGATGACGACGACGATCGCCGCCTCGACCAGCGAGAAGGCGGGGCGCGCGCGGGCGTGATGTCGCGAACGCGTCGTGGCGTTGCGGCTCCGTGGGTGAATCGCGCGGCTCCGCCGGCGCACAACTCAGATCGGCGGCACGGGTGCGTGGGTGCACGCGTGCGGTCGGCGCGGTCGTTCTCGGACCTGCGCGACCCGGCGGCACTGTCCGACTTCACGCGTACACCCGTGCGGGCGGTGCGGGGCTCAAGTCCGCACGCCAACGACCGATTACCTGTGGTTCGGATGACCGGCGCGAGGTGCGCGCCCGGAGGTCGTGCCTTGACCGTTCCAGCCAACGCCAAGACCGCCGCGACACCCCCCGCCCCCGCCGCGCGCCGAGCGCGACCGGGCGGGAGCGAGTCGCTGATCGCCTCGGCGGGCCTGGCGTCTGCGGCGATCCTGCTTGGGGCGATGGGCGGCTCGGCGTGGTGGTCGCTGCGCACGCAGCGCGACGCGCTGCGCGACGCGCGCGAAGCGCGGGTGCGGGCGGTGTGCGAACTGCTCGCGCGCAACGCCGAGACCATGCTCGCCGCGGGCGACCCGGCCCGCGTGCGCCGCATGCTGGAGGCCGCCGCGCGTGACCACGGGCTCGAGGACCTGCGCGTGGTGCTGCCCGACGGCCGCGCCGTGGCCGACAGCCGGCCCGGCGACGGGGAGGCGGACCTGCCGCAGGCGCCGTGGAAGACGACCGTCGCCGACGCCGCGGCGGTGCTGCCCGGCGAGGTGCGGGCCGAGCGAGGCGAGGACGGCGCGGCGGTGCTGACCATCGGCATGCAGGTCCCGCGGATGGGCCCGGCGACGCTGCGGGTGCGCGACGTCGCGGAACCGCCGATGTGGGACGCCTGGCGCACGCAGGCGGGGATCGGGCTCTTCGGCGCGGCGGGGCTGACGGGCCTGCTGCTGGCCTACCGGCGGATGCGGCGCCGGCTGCGCGCCGTGGGCGCGATCCGCGACGCGCTGGCCGCCGTGCAGAGCGGGCGCGACTCGGGCGCCGAACTGGCCGTGAGCGCCGCGCTGGGCGAGGAGGCCGCGGCGTGGAACAAACTGCTGGCCGAGCGCGAGCGGCTGCGCGAGCGGGCGGCGATGGAGCGGGCCGGCGAGAGCCTGGCGAACCGGCGCACGCGCGACGGCGACCTGGCCAGCGCGTGCGACGCGATGTGGCAGGGCATGGTGCTCGTGGACGAGCAGATGAAGATCAAGTACGCCAACGGGGCGGCGGCGGTCTTCCTGCGCCGCAAGCGCGAGGACCTCGTGGGCATGGACGCCGCGGCGGCGCTGGCGGACCCCAGACTCGTCGAGTCGGTCCGCGGCGTGGCGAGCGGGACGCTGCGCCAGCGCACGGTGCACGAGGTGGAGCAGGCGGCGGAGAAGGGTGGCGGCGCGGGCGTGCTGCGGTTCAGCGTGCGGCCCGTCCGCAAGGAGGACGCGGCGACCGCGCTGGTGCTGATCGAGGACGTGACGCAGCAGCGTGTGGCCGACGCGTCGCGCAACGCCTTCGTGGCGCAGGCGACGCACGAACTGCGCACGCCGCTGACGAACATCCGGCTGTACGTCGACGGCCTGCTGGAAGAGCCCGACGCCGACGCCGCCAAGCGCGCCAAGAGCATCAACGTGATCGCGCAGGAGGCGCGCCGGCTGGAGCGCATCGTCGGCGACATGCTCAGCGTGTCGGAGATCGAGGCGGGGCAGTTGAAACTGCGGCCGGGCGACGTGCGGCTCGAGGCGGTGTTCGCCGAACTGCGCGCCGACTTCGAGGAGCAGGCGCGGCAGAAGGAGATCGCCTTCCGTCTCGACCTGCCGCCCAAGTACCCAGTGATGAGCGGCGACCGCGACAAGATCGTGCTGGCGCTGCACAACCTGGTGGGGAACGCGATCAAGTACACCCCGGCCGGGGGCGAGGTGACGGTCCGCGCCCGCGAGGAGGGCGCGAACTTCGTGATCGACGTGGCCGACAACGGCATCGGCATCAGGGCCGAGGAGTGCGACCTGATCTTCGAGAAGTTCTACCGCGCCAAGGACAAGCGCATCAGCGGGATCACCGGCTCGGGGCTGGGCCTGGCGCTGGCGCGCGAGGTCGTGCGGCTGCACGGGGGCGACGTCACGGTGCGCTCGCAGGTGGACAAGGGCAGCACCTTCACGATGACCATCCCGCTGCTGCCGCCGCGCGCGGCCGCGGCGTGAACCGCGGGGACGGGCCAACACCGGGGCGCAGGCGATGGAGATCCAGGAGCAGAGACAGGGCGCGGTGACGGTGCTCAAGCCGACCGGGCCGCTGTGCGCGCAGGACGCGGACCAGTTCCGCCAGCGCGTGACCGAGGTGATGGCGCGCAGCCTCGGCCGGTTCGTGGTGGACGCCAGCGAAGTGCCGTACGTCGACTCGCGCGGCTTGGAGGTGCTCAAGGAGACGACCGACGAACTGTCCGAGAGCGGGCAGGCGCTGCGGCTGTGCGGGGCCAACGAGACGCTGCGCGAGGTGCTGGAGGTGACCGACCTCTCGGGCCTGTTCGAGCACTACTCGGACGTGAACTCGGCCGTGCGGAGTTTCCTGTGACCGCGCCCAGACCCGAACCAGCCCCGCAACCGCCCGCCGGAGCCGGCGCGCGCGCGGGCGCGCCCGGCGGGGCGTCGGCCCGGCGGCTGCGCGTCGGCGAGGCGCTGGTCGAGCAGGGCGTGATCACGCGCGAGCAGTTGGACAGGGCGCTGGCCGAGCAGCGGACGTCCAGCCGCATGCTCGGCGAGATGCTCGTCGATCAGGGCGTGATCTCGACCGGCGCGCTGGTGCGCGCGCTGGCCGCGACCATGGGCGTGAAGGGCTGTCAGTTGCGGCACGGCCTGATCGACCCCGCGCTGCTGAAACTCGTCGGCGAGGACGAGGCCGCGCGGCTCAAGGTCATCCCGATGTTCAAGGTGCACGACACCCTGACGGTGGCGATGGCCGAGCCGCAGAGCCTGCCGACGATCGACCGGCTGCGCCAGATCACCGGCCTGAAGATCCAGCCGGTGCTGGCGATCGAATCGAACATCCTCGAGTACGTCAAGAAGTACTCGGGCGAGGAGAGCGTCGATCTCGACGCGTTCCTGACGAGCCTTGCCGAGAGCGAGGTCGAGGTCGTCGAGCGCGAGCAGGTGGACGAGGGCCCGGCGACGGACCTGGACAAGATGATCGCGGGCAGCCCGATCGTCAACCTGGTGAACGTCGCGTTCCTCACCGCCGTCAAGGACCGGGCCAGCGACATCCACATCGAGCCCGACAAGAAGGGCACGCGCATCCGATACCGCAAGGACGGGGTGCTGCGCGACCTGATGAAGCCGCCGCCGGGCATGCACGCGGCGATCGTGTCGCGCGTGAAGGTGATCGGCAAGATGGACATCGCCGAGAAGCGTCTGCCGCAGGAGGGGCGCGTGCGGATCGTGGCCGAGGGGCGCGAGATCGACCTGCGCGTCTCGAGCATGCCGACGCTGCTGGGCGAGAAGATCGTGGTGCGCGTGCTGGACAAGCGCAACCTGAAGGTGCGGATGGAGGACCTGGGCTTCCGGGCCGAGGCGCTGGAGACCTTCAAGCGCGTGCTGCACGCCCCGCACGGGCTGGTGCTGGTGACCGGGCCGACCGGCTCGGGCAAGACCACGACGCTGTACTCGGCGCTGGACCTGCTGCGCAGCCCGGAGGTGAACATCCTGACCGTCGAGGACCCGGTCGAGTACCAACTGGACCTGATCAACCAGATCCAGGTCAACGAGCAGGTGGGGATGACCTTCGCCCGCGCGCTGCGGAGCATCCTGCGGCAGGACCCGGACATCATCATGGTGGGCGAGATCCGCGACGAGGCGACGGCGCGCGTGGCGGTGCAGGCCGCGCTGACCGGCCACCTGGTGCTGGCCACGCTGCACACCAACGACGCGCCGGGCTCGGTGGCGCGCCTGCTGGACATGGGCATCGAGGCGTACCTGCTCTCCAGCGCGTTCAACGGCGCGGTGGCCCAGCGGCTGGCGCGGACGCTGTGCCCCTCGTGCGTCACGCGCTACTACCCCACCGAGCAGGTGCTGCACGACGCGGGGCTCGACGAGCACGCCGGGCGGCCGTTCAAGAAGGGCGCGGGCTGCCGGCAGTGCCACGACAGCGGGTTCCAGGGCCGCTGCGGCATCTACGAGGTCATGGAGGTCACACCGGAACTGCGCCGCATGGTGCACCGCGCCGCGCCCACGCACGAACTCCGCGCGCGCATCGCCCAGAGCGGCGGGCTGACGCTGCGGCAGGAGGGCGTGCTGCTGGCGCTGGAGGGCCGGACCAGCCTTGAAGAGGTGCTCCGCGTCACGCACGACGAGGGCGAGGACCTCGGCGCCGCGCCGGCGGGCGCGATCGGTTCCGCGCCGCTCAAGGAGGCCGCATGAAACTCGCGTACACGGCCTTTGACAGGTCGGGCAGGCAGGTGGCCGACACCGTCGAGGCCGCCAGCGCGGCCGAGGCGGGCGAGATCCTCCGGCGGCAGGGCCTGTTCGTCACCGAACTGCGCGAGGCCGCCGCGGCGGCGCACACCGCCACCGCGCGCGTGACGGGCGGCGGGCGGGGCAGTCTGCGCGACGTGTCGTCGTTCATGCGGCAGTTGTCCGTGCTCGTCAGCACCGGCACGCCGATGGTCGAGGCGCTGGCGTCGCTGGAGAAGCAGCTCAGGCCGGGGCCGTTCCGCGCCGTGATCGCGGACGTGCGCGAGCGCGTCGAGGAGGGCGCGCAGTTCTCCGAGGCGCTGGCGGCGCACCCGCGCCTGTTCGACCCGGTGTGCCGCTCGCTGATCGCCGCGGGCGAGAGCGGCGGGCAACTCGACGCGATGCTGCGGCGGCTGGCCGCGCTGCTGCGCCAGCAGTTGAAGGTCCGCTCGACGGTGATCGGCGCGATGGTCTACCCGTGCGTGCTGATCGTCGTGTCGGTCGTCGTGCTGGTGGCGATGGTCGGGTTCGTCATGCCGCGGTTCGAGGGGCTGTTCACGACGCTGGGCGCCGAACTGCCGGCCTCGACGCGGGTGCTGATGGACGTGGGCGCGTTCGTGCGCGGCAACTGGTACATCCTGCTCGGCGGGCTGGTCGCGGCCGGGGTGGGTGCCAGACTCTGGCTGTCGAGCGCGCCCGGCAGGCTGTGGCTCGACGGGGCGCTGGTCTCGCTGCCGCAGATCGGCAAGGTCGTGCGCGCGCTGGCGACGGCGCGGGTCACGCGCGTGCTGGGCGTGCTGATCGAGGGCCGGGTCCCGCTGATGGAGGCGCTGCACCTGGCGCGCGAATCGACGGGCAACAGCCGCTACGCCGCGCTGGTGGACAGGGCGGTCGACGCGGTGACGCGCGGCGAGCCGGTGTCGACGGCGTTCTTCGGCACGCCGCTGATCTCCGAATCGGTCGCCGAGGCGATCCGGTCCGGCGAGCGGACGGGGCAACTGGGCCCGGTGCTGACCAACCTCTCGGACTTTCTGGACGAGGACAACGAGGTGATCGTCAAGTCCATCGCGTCGATCATCGAGCCGATCATCCTGATGGCGCTGGGCGTGCTGGTGGGCTTCGTGGCCCTGAGCATGTTCCTGCCCCTGTTCGACCTGACCTCGATGGCCGGAGGAGGCGGATGATCGGCGCGCGGACGACACCCATCGGCCTGGACATCGGCGCCCGGCGCGTCAAGGCGGCGCAGTGGACGGTGTCGCGCGCGGGCGCGCGGCTGACCGCCGCGACGTGCATCGACCGCGCCTCGCCCGGGGCCGCGCCGACCGCGGAAGAGGCGGCCCTCATCCGGGCGGTGCTGGATCGGCAGGGCTTCACGGGCTCGTGCGTCGTGACCGGCGCGCCGTCGTCGCGACTGGTCACGGGGGTGATGGAACTCCCCCCGCGGTCGAGCGGCGCGCCGCTGGACCACATCGCGCGGGCCGAACTGGCGCGGACCAACGGGCTGCCCGCCGGCGCGATGGAGATGGCCTGGTGGGAACTGCCCCCCGGCTCCCGCGCGGTCGAGGGCACGCACGTGTTCGCCGTCGCGCTCCGCCACGCCGACGCCGACGCGATGCTCGACGCGCTGGAGGGCGGCGGGTTCGAGGTCCGCGCGCTGGACGCGAGCCTGCTGGCGCTGGGCCGGCTGGCGCTGCGCGAACCGTCGGTCGAGGACGCGGCCGGCCAGCGCCTCGTGCGCGGGTTGGTGGACCTCGGCGCGACGGGCGCCACGATCGCCGTGCTGCACGGGCAGACGCTCGTCTACCAGCGCACGCTGGGCGAACTGGGTCTGTCGGCGCTGCACGAGCGACTGGTCGGCTCGCTGCGCATCGAGCCGGACGTCGCCGCGCTGGTGGTGTCGAAGATCGGTCTGGACGCGGAACTGACCGAGGAGCAGCGCGGCTGGCAACTGCTCGACGAGGCCCGCGCGGCCATCGCCGACTACGCCGACGCGGTCGGGTCCGAGATCAGGGCCTCGCTGGCCTACGCCGCGCGGCGCTACGCCTCGGGCGGGACCGAGGGCGTGCTGCTCGCGGGCGGCGGGGCCGATGCGCCGGGCGTCGCCGCGCGGATCGAACGCGCCGCCGAGGCGCCGGTGCGCACGCTCGCGGCCGGTGCATCGCACGGACCTGCGCTGGCGTGCGCGGCGGGGCTGGCGCTGTGGACCGACGCCGCGGAGCGGCAGGAGCGGGCGGCGGCATGAACGGCGTGAACCTCATCCCCGCTGCGCGGAACAGCCGGCGTCGGCGCAGGGCGCGCGCGGTCGCGTGGGCGTGGGCGTGCGCCGGGTGCGCGGCCGCGTTGTTCGCGGGCGCGGCGGCGTTCCGGGTGGCGCGCACGATCGACCCGGCCGGCATCCGCGGGCAGATCGACGCCGCGACCGCGCGGGCCGACGCGGCGGAACTGGAACTGGCCCGCCTGACGGCCCGGGCCAGGGAGCGCGAGCGCGCCCTCGACGCGGCGCGGATCGTCGGCTCGCACCCGGACTGGTCGGTGCTGCTGCGCGCGGTCAACGCGTCGCGCGGGGAGTCGGTCGCGCTGGAGAGCGTGGAACTGGTCGCGGCACCATCGACGGGCAAGGACGGCCCGCGAGAGCGCTACGTGCTGAGACTCCGCGGCGTGGCGACGGGCGTGCAGGACGTCACGCGGTTCGTCACCGCGCTCGAATCGCTGGGCGCGATGGAGAAGGTGTGGCTCAAGGACACCGCCGCTCGCCAGGTGCGCGGGGTGAACGTGAGCGGGTTCGAGATCGAGTGCACGCTGGCCGATCGCGACCGTGCCAGCGCGGGAGCGACGCCATGAGACCAAGCATCGCCCTCCCCGGCAGCAGGACCATCGACGCGTGCGGCGCGGGCGTGATCGGCGCGTGCGTCGCGCTCGCGTACGCGCTGGGCGTGCACCCGGTGATGGACGCTCGCAAGGTGGCGGAGCGTGAGCGGGCGCGCCTGGAGGAGGCCATCGCCCGCGCCGATCAGGCCGAACTGTCGGTGCGCACGGCGCGCCGGCGCGTCGAGAGCCTCGAGGCGCGCCTGGCCGAGGCCGTGCGCCTGCAGCCCGCGGGCGCGCTCAACGAACGCCTCTCGCGCCTGAGCGCGATGGCCGACGGCTACCGGCTGGGCATCGACCGCCTGTCCCCCGCCGCGGCCCGGAGCGGCGCGACGTGGGTCGAGGTGCCGCTGTCGATGGGCGGGACCGGCGGCTTTGCCGACTGCCTGGCGTTTCTCTCGGACCTGCACGCGAGCCACCCGGACGTCAAGGTGAGCGGGTTCCGCCTCAGCGGCGGGGCCGGGCCGGACGGCAGGGCCCTGCCGGTGCAGTTCGGGATGGACCTTGTGTGGTATGCCGAACCTGCGGGCCTTGCGGGTGTTGACGCCGGGCGGTGAACAACCCGCGACGCGGATTGCTTGACGCGCCGACAGATGAATTGTTCTGTCTGGGCGTGAAACTCTCCAGGAACAACAAGGTGTACGCGGCGGTTCTCGGCCTGGGCGTGCTCGCGCTGGGCGTGGACAAACTCTTCCTGGGCGGCGGCCCGGCCGAGGCGATGGCGGAGACGCCGACTCCAGCGCCCGCCAAGCCCGCCGCGCAGGCGACGGCCCCGCGCCAGACGCGGTCGGTCGCCGAGCAGATCGACGCGCTGAGCGACTCGATGCCGCTGCCCCCCGCGCCGAGCGAGGACGCCGACGCCTTCGGCCTCCCGCCCGCTCTGGCCGGAGCGGTTGAGGCCGAGATCCGCCGCCAATCGGCCGAGCGCGACCGGGCCGCGCGCGAGCGCGAGGCGGAGGAACTGCTCAGGAGCCTGCGCCTGACGGCGGTGCGCATCCCGCGCGGCGACACGCCGCAGGCCCTGATCAACGGCCGCCTGCTGAGCCTGGGGCACGAGGTGCCGGGCACGACCTTCCGCGTCGTGGAGATCACGACCGACGAGGCGGTGCTGGAGGCGGCGGCCGGCGGCACGCGTGTGACGCTGCGGCTGCGCCCGGACGCCGCGCCCTGAGTTATCGGCCGGGCCGGCGTGCGGGGCGGTTGCGACAACCGGTGAACAGACACGGGTTGGCGGTCAAAGGGCTCAAGAGCGGCCCCCGCGCGGGCGATATGCAACCAGGCACACGCCCGCGGCCGTCGTCCCCGGCTGCACACAAGACCCAGGAGTCTGAGACATGCACGCAGCAGCGATCCGCAAGAGCCGAGCCTTCAGCCTGATCGAACTGGTGATCGTGGTGGTGATCATCGGGATCATCGCGGCGATCGCGATCCCCCGCATGAGCCGCGGCGCCTCGGGCGCCAACGACGGCGCGCTGCAGAGCAACCTCGCCGCGCTGCGCAAGGCGATCGACCTGTACGCCGCCGAGCACAACAACAAGTTCCCGACGGTCGCCGACTTCGAGGCGCTGTTGACCGGCTACAGCAACGAGGCCGGCACCAAGTCGCCCGACGGCACCAGCGCCAACGGCTACATCTACGGGCCGTACATCCGCGCCATCCCGGTGCAGACGGTCGGCCCGCGCAAGGGCAGCAAGGGCGTCGCCGCGGCCGACGGCGCGGGCGTGGGCTGGCTGTACAACGAGACGACCGGCGTGATCACGGCGAACGTGACGACCGAGACCGACGCCTCCGGCAAGCTCTACCTGAACTACTGATCGTGAACTCGGCGCGTGCCGCGCGCGGCGCGTCCGACCCCATCGCGACTCGACACCCGCCCGGAGGCCCCGACGCACGCGCGACGGTTCCTCCGGGCGGTTCCGTTTGAAGGCGGCCCAATGAACTCCCGACGCGGCTTCTCGATGGTCGAACTGGTCGTCGCGCTGGCCATCCTCGGCGTGTTCGCCGGGGTCGCGTCGGTGCGCCTGTCGGCCAGCGCGGAGCGGGCCCGCGTCGACGCCGCGGCCCGGCGGATCGTCAACGCGTTCGACGACGCGCGGTCGCGGGCGCGGAGCCAGAGCGTCGCGTGCCAGGTGCTCTTCATCGCCTCGCCCCCGACGGTGGAGATCAAGGGCCCGCTGACGGGCCAGGCCGGCCTCGACGCGGTGCGGCTGGACCAGGCCCCCTACCGCGTCCGCATCAAGACGGCGACCTTCGGCGGGCGCAGCGACGTGGAGTTCGACCGGTACGGCCGTCCGAACTCGGGCGGGTATGTGCTCGTGTCCTCGTTGTCGGGCCGTTTCGAACGGCTCATCACCATCGAAGCGGAGAGCGGCCGTGCCACGATCGAGTAACCGACGCGGATTCTCGCTGCTCGAACTGGTCACCGCGCTGGCGATCTCCGCGACGCTGGTGGGCGCGATGGCGGTGCTGATCGCGACGTCGGCCTCGGCGATGGAGCGCGGCGTCGACGGCTCGGCGCTGGACCGCGCGGCGGGCCGTGCGCTGGCGGACCTGGAGATCGACCTGTCCGAGGCGACGAGGGTCTTCGAGCAGACCCCCACCAGCATCTGGTTCGAGGTGCCCGACCGGGACGAGGACGGCGTGCCGGAGCACGTCCGCTACACGTGGTCGGGCGTTCCGGGCGACCCGCTGCTGCGCAGCACCAACGGCGGCGCGCCGGGCGTCGTGGCGGAGAACGTTCGGGCCTTCGGCCTGGCGCTCACCGAGAGGCCGGGCCTGAAGCGCGCCGAGAGCGAGGAACGGCTGCTCGCGTCGTTCACCTCGCACTCCGGCGCGACGAGCACAGCGGTCGGCGTGACCAACGCCGCGTGGTGCGCGCAGGTCTTCCGGCCTTCGTTCGCGGCCGACGTCGTGGCCTGGAAGGTGACGCGCGTGCGCTTCCGCGCGCGATACAGCAGCAACCCCGACGGCACCTACGCCGTCGCGCTGGCGCCGCTGGACGCCGACCGCCGGTCGTCCACGCCGCTGCTCGCGTCCGTCAACCAGCGCGAGAACGTGCTCGGCGGGACCTACCAGTGGGTCACGGTCGCGTTCGCGGCGTGCCCCGAACTCGCCCCCGGTCAGGGCGTCGCGCTGCGGTTCTCGGGCGTCTCGGGAAGCGACGGGCAGTGCGAGGTCGAATCGCTCGTGTCCGCCACGCCCACGATGCCCTTCAACGCGTGGATGACCGCGAGCGCCAACAGCGGCGCGTCGTGGACCGCCTACCCGCAGACGCGGAGCCTGGTGTACGAGGTGTACGGCACGGTCGTCGTGGAGAGTCGCTGAATGAACGCACCAGCACGCACACGCCGGCGCGGGTTCACGCTCGTCGAGGCCGCGGTTTCGACGATCATCGTCGGCACGATGGTCGCCGCGGCGGTGTCCGTCGTGGGCGCCGCGGCCCAAGGCGCGGCGGGCGAGCGGGCGATCCGCAAGGGCCAGACGCTGGCCCGCGCCATGATGTCGGAAGTGCTCAGCACCGCGTTTGCCGACCCCGATGGAGGAACGAACTTCGGGCCGGACTCGAACGAGTCCCACGGTGACCGTACGACGCTCGACGACGTGGACGACTTCAACGGCCTGAGCGAGTCGTGGCCGACCGATCACCTCGGGCGCCCGATCCCGTGGGCCAAGTCGTGGCAACGCGGGGTGCAGGTGCACAACGTCTCGCCCGCCGCGCCGACCACCGCGCTGGCCGACAACGCGGGCACGGGTCTGAAGCGCGTGACGGTGACGGTCACCAGCCCTGAAGGCCGCGTGACGAGACTGGTCGGGCTCAAGTCGGCGTACAACCCGGTGGACGCGCGTGCGCCGGCCGTGGGCGAGGGCACGTGGGTCCGCGTGCGGACCTACATCCAGATCGGGGACGGGTCGCTGCTGGTCGGAGGGACGGAGTTGCTGAACACGCCCGCGGCGGTCGCCGCGCCGGCGCCGATGACCCTTGTCGATGATGATGATGATGATGATGATGATGACAGGAAATGATCGTCGAGACGGTGTATCCGGTCAGCAGCGTTCGTCGTCGCGCCACCGCGGCGGCACGTACCTGCTCGTGCTCGCGATGGGCACGCTGCTGACGGTGATCGGCCTGTCGATCGGCGTCGCCGGCCGGATCGCCACGCGCACCACCAGCGCCGAGCGCGACTGGTCCGAGGCGGGCGTTCTGGCCCAGTCGGGCGCGGAACTGGCGCTGGCGACGATCAGCGCCGAATCGAAGTGGCGAGAACTGCGCCCGTGTGACGACTGGAACCCGGTTGTCACCATCGGCAACGGGCACGTGAAGTGGAAACTCAAGGACCCGGGCGACAACGACCTGTCCAACAACCCGTCCGACCCGGTGCTGGTGTCGGGCGAGGCGACGGTCGGCGCGGCGGCGCGGCGGTTCTCGGTGCTGGCGTCGCCGGGTGTCGCCCGTGCCCTGCCCGTGCTGTCGACAGGCCTGTACGGCGGAGGCGCGGTGACGGTCTCCTCCGCGCTCACGGTGTCGGGCGGGCCGGTGCACGCGGCGGGCACGCTGAGCAACAGCAGCACGATCTGGGCGGATGTCAACGCGCAGAGCATCGTGAACACCGGCACGATCGGGGGCTTTGTCGTGACCCCGTCGGACGCGCTGAGCACGCCGGGGTCTGAGGTGCTGCTGGACTATCAGGCCGAGTCGACTCAGATCCTCTATTCGCTGATCCCGCTGGGTCGGATCGACAACAAGATCCTCTCGGCCTCCAGCAACCCCTACGGGACGGCCAGCGCGACGGGCGTGTACTTCATCCGCGTGCCGTCGTCGAGCACACTCCGTATCCGCGATTCGATCGTTCGCGCAACGCTGCTGGTGCAACTGCAGGCCGGCGCAAGGCTGATTCTTGAAGGCAACGTCGCGTGGAACCCGCCGTCGTCCGGCATGCCTTCGCTGATCGCCGCCGGCCTGCCCGGCACGGAGGTTGTCGCCGGCACCGGTTCGGGCACCGTCACGGTTACGGCCGCGCAGTTGAACGCGCTGGGGATCCAGATCGGCGTGCTCACGCTCGGCTCCGCGCCGTCGGAACTGAACGGCCTGTTTCACGTGGCGGGCGGAACGTCGACGACCTTCCAATCGACGCCGCAGATCGTGGGCACGTGGATCAGCGACGGCGCGGTGACGGTCGGCGGGACGACCAAGATCGTCGTGGACCCGCAACTGGCGACCAACCCGCCGCGGAGGTACGCGGTCCCCAACGACACCGTGACCGCGGTGCCGGGCACGTTCGCATGGGACGAGCGGTAGAGCGTGGCGTTCAGCGCGACTTGTCGCTGGCGACCACCGACTTGGCGAGGAAGCGCCGCTCGGCGGGGGTGAGTTTGTCCATGCGCTTCGGGTCCTTGCGGATCTCGACGAGCAGTTTGTGCCCCTCGTCGACCGTCAGTTCCCTGTTCGGATCGGCCTTGGGCGCAAAGAGGCCGAACAGACCGCCCTGCGACTGGCCCGACGACCCCGACTTCCCGCCTGCGCAGCCGGCCGCCGCGGCGAGCACCGCCGCGGCGAGGCACAAGGGAAGGGCTGTTCGCCGGTTGAGCATCGGCCGCATGGTACACCCATTCGGGCCCGGCGCGGCGGGGTTCCCTGGCGCGGGCGGCACGTGGGGCGGCCGGGCCCTGCGCGGCCGAGGTCGGGCGATCGGACACACCCCGCCGCGTCGGGGAACTATCATCTGATCGACACTCGACTGGCTGCGGAGGGCGACCCATGCGCGGCGACATCCGGTACAACAACATCATCGACAGCGACGAGGCGCGGAACGCTCAGGCCGCGGCGGACAGGGCGCCCGAACTGCCCGCCGACCGCATCAACGCCGACGAGTTCTACATCACGCAGCACTACCACAAGTACACGCGCGAGAACCACGAGGTCTGGCGCGACCTGTTCACGCGCCGGTGGGCGGTGCTGGAAGAACAGGTCAGCCGGACGTTCATCGACGGCCTGAAGATCCTCCGCCTGAGCGGCGAGCGCATCCCGCTGCTGTGCGACACCACGCTCGAGCAGGACTGCGAGATCACCGACGGGAAGGTGCTCAGGAAGGGCACGAAACTCGAGGGCATCAACCGCTACCTCGGGCAGGTGAGCGACTGGGCGAGTTACGGCGTGCCGGGCTACCTGCCGGCCAAGGCCTTCTTCGCGTGCCTGGCGCAGCGCGAGTTCCCGACGACCGTGCTGATCCGACCGCGCGAGGTGATGGACTACCTGCCCGAGCCGGACATCTTCCACGACGTGTTCGGGCACGTGCCGCTGCACGCCAACCGCGTGTTCGCCGACTTCCTGCAGACCTACGGCCGGGCCGCGCTGATGTGCGACGACCCGTACCACATCGAGCGCCTGGGCCGGCTGTTCTGGTTCACCGTCGAGTTCGGCCTGATCCGCGAGGACAACCGGGTGAAGGTGTACGGCTCGGGGCTGGTGAGCAGCCACGGCGAGAGCAAGTACTCGCTCGAGGGCCGGTGGGAGAAGAAGGGCCGGCCCGGCGCCGAGCCGTGCTCGAAGCGCGAGGTCGCGGAGTGGCGGCCGTTCGACCTCGACCGCGTGTGCGACACGCCGTTCGAGATCGACCACTACCAGCCGATCTACTACGTGCTGGAGAGTTTCGAGCAGTTGCGCGACGCGATGAACGACTACGCCCAGCGCGTGCTGGGCAGGCAGACGGTCGGCGCTGCGCGATAGATCCCCGCGCGTGCAAGCACGCCCGAGCGATGGACCGAGTTCGGGTACTCTGGCGGCATGGACCCCGCCGCGCCCCCGCCCGTGAACGTCGTCGGCGACGAGACGCCCTGCTCGCGCTGCGGGTACAGCCTGCGCGGCCTGCCCATCGTCGGCCAGTGCCCGGAGTGCGGCTGGCCGGTGCAGCGCAGCCTCGCGGGCAACCTGCTGCGGTACGCCGACCCGACCTACCTCGACACGCTGCAGCGCGGCATCGTGCTGGTCCTCCTGGCCGTCGCGGGCAAGGTCGTGCTGACCTTTGTCCTGTTCGTGGCCGCCCTTGGGTCCGTCTTCTTCATCGCCGGCGGTGCGGGGGGCGGTGCGGGCGGGGGTGGTACGGCGCCGGGCGGAGCGCCGGCCGCGTTCAACATCGCGGCGGGCTGGGTGATCATGCTCGGCGGGCTGGTCGACGTCGGGTTGTCGCTGCTCTCGGTGTACGGCTACTGGCTGCTGACGACGCCCGACGCGGGCATGAGCGGGTCGGAACAGCCCGCCAGCGCGCGAAGGCTGGTCCGCATCGCGGTGCTTGCGGCGTTGGCGGCGGTTGTGGTTGAGAACGGGTTGCACCTGGCCGTGCCCGCGCTGGTGACCGGAGCGCCGGGGCCGACCCCCGTGCCCATGATGCTCCATCTGGTGGACGTGGCCGTCTCGCTGGTCGGGATGGGGGCGGTCGCGCTGCTGTTCTTCGCGATGATGCGGTACGTGCGCTGGCTGGCCGCGCGCGTGCCCGACGCGGGGATGGTCGAGCGGACCCGGGTGTTCATCTGGCTGCTGCCGGTGCTGACGGTCGCGGGCGCGCTGTGCATGGGGCTGGGCCCGCTGGTGGCCATGGCGCTGTACTTCGTGATGCTGTGGAACCTCCGCACGCTGCTGGTCGAGTGCCGCGAGACGGCGCGGCTCGTGCCGACCTGAGGGGCAGAATGTTGGTCCGCGCGGGCACTCGCCGGATTCGCGGTGCATAATCTCTTGTGTGCGGCGGCGCGCCGGCCAGGGTGGCCGGCGGGCGCGGGCCGGCGGGTTTGCGCGCAGCGCGGAGTGCCCCCCTCGATGGCGACTCTCTCGATTCCGAAGAACGCGTTCCTGCACGGGCGGTGGACGCACGAAGACGCGCTGCGCCTGTACGGCATGTCGGACTGGGGCAAGGGCTACTTCGGCGTGAACGCGCGCGGCCACGTCACCGTGATGCCCTCGAAGAACCCCGCCGAGCAGATCGACCTGTTCGACCTGGTCAAGGGCCTGGAGGACCGCGGCGTGTACACGCCGGTGCTGCTGCGCTTCTCGGGCGTGCTCGAGCACCGGCTGCGCGAGATCCGCGCGGCGTTCGACAAGGCCATCGCCGACCACAACTACCAGGGCGGGTACTCGTGCGTGTACCCGATCAAGGTCAACCAGCAGCGGCACATCTGCGAGGAGATCGCCAAACTCGGGCGCGAGCTCCGATTCGGGCTCGAGGCCGGGTCCAAGCCCGAACTGCTGGCGGTGCTGGCGCTGTCCGAGGGTCAGGACGAGATGCCGATCGTCTGCAACGGGTTCAAGGACGACGAGTTCATCGAGACCGTCATCCTCGCGACCAAACTCGGGCGCAACATCATCCCGGTCGTCGAGAAGTTCAGCGAACTCGAACTGATCGTCAAGCACGCCGAGCGGTACAACGTGCGGCCGAAGATCGGCATCCGGGTCAAACTCGGCTCGCGCGGCGCGGGGCGGTGGGAGTCGTCGGCCGGCGCGAGGTCCAAGTTCGGCCTGTTCGTGACCGAGGTGCTCGAGGCGCTGGAGTACCTCAAGGCCCGCGGCATGGCGGACTGCCTGAACCTGCTGCACTGCCACGTCGGCTCGCAGTTGTACGACATCCGCCACCTCAAGAACGCGGTGAACGAACTGACGCACGTGTACGCCGAACTGGTGCGGCTGGGCGCGGGGATGAAACTCATCGACGTCGGCGGCGGCATGGGCGTCGACTACGACGGCTCGCAGTCGGCGTGGAACTCGTCGATCAACTACACCGTCGAGGAGTACGCCGCGGACGTGGTGCACCGCATCAAGACGGTCTGCGACGACGCGGGCGTGCCGCACCCGACGATCCTGTCGGAATCCGGTCGCGCGATGGTCGCGTACGGCTCGGTGCTGGTGCTGAACGTGCTGGGCAAGTCGTCGTTCGCCGCCGAGCCGGAGATGGCGCGGATCAAGGCGGACCTGGCGGCCGAGAAGGAGCCGCCCCAGCCGGTGCTGGACCTGATCGACGCCTACGAACGCATCAACGACCGCAGCCTGCTGGAGGCCTACCACGACGCGCTGCAGGCGCGCGACGAGGCGATGAGCCTGTTCTCGCTGGGCTACATGTCCCTGCCCATGCGCGCGGCGAGCGAGCGGCTGTTCTGGTCGATCGGGCGCAAGGTGCTGGACCTGTGCGCCAGGCGCGGCGAACTGCCCGACGAGATCGAGCATCTGCCCGAGACGCTCAGCGACATCTACTTCTGCAACTTCTCGCTGTTCCAGTCGATGCCCGACTCATGGGCCATCGACCAGTTGTTCCCCATCTGCCCGATCCACCGGCTCGACGAGGAGCCGACCCGGCGCGGCATCATGGCCGACATCACCTGCGACTCGGACGGCAAGGTGGACAACTTCGTCGACAAGCGCATCGAGAAGAAGGCGCTGGAACTGCACGAGTTGAAGCCCGGCGAGCCGTACTACCTCGGCGTCTTCCTGCTCGGGGCCTACCAGGAGATCCTCGGCGACCTGCACAACCTGCTGGGCGACACGCACGCGGTGCACGTGTCGTACCGCGCGCCGGGCCCGGGCGAGAACGGGCACGGCGGCAACGGCGCGGCCCCGGAAACCTGGTCCATCGACGAGGTCATCGAGGGCGACACCGTCAAGGAGGTCCTCTCCTACGTCCAGTACGACGACGAGGACATGCGCCGGGCCATGCGCCGCGAGGTCGAGCGCTCCATCAAGGCCAACCGCCTCACGCCCGCCGAGGGCAAGAGTTTCCTGGCGTTCTACGAGCGCGGTCTCGACGGGTACACGTACCTGGAGGAGTAGGCTCGGGCCGCCGGCCGCGACGCAAGGCGGGCTGACCGCCCTGCGGTGGACTCAGGCCGCGGGTTGGATGGCACCGACCGATCCCGCCGGCTGGTCGTCGGTGCGGTCGCAGGGCATCTCTCCCGACGGATCGGCCGACGGCCAGTTGGTGCTTGGCGCACAGTTCGATGCCGCGTTCCTCACGCCGGCGCCGTTCGTCTGGACCAAGGGTCAGGGCACGCCGCCGCCGCTTCATACGCCTTCCCGATCAAACCCGTGCCGCGAAGAAGGTTCGAAAGACATTCACCGCAGAAGCGCAGAGAGCGCCGAGCCATCAGGGATTTCGAACGCTTCGGAACTCACGGTCGATCCTCTGTTCCTTCCGCCTTCTCTGTGTCCTCGGCGGCACTGCGGTGAGTCCTGCCTTTGCTCCATCACGCCCGAGATCGAGCGAGAGTCCGTATCAGTTCCAGTCGAGTGCCGGAGTTGATCTATCGGGTTGGACGCTCGGCAGCGCGACGGGCATCTCGGCCGATGGCACGCGCATCGTCGGCACGGGTCTCGGCCCGGCGGGCCGTCCCGAGGCCTCCATGGCGGTCATCCCCGCGCCGGGCGCGGCGGCGCTGGCGCTCGTCGGCTTGCCCGCCGCGGCACGCAGACGCCGGGCATGGTGAGAGCCCGGGCGGGAGCGAGTACAGTGTGCGACCCGCACCCGCAAGGCCGCACACCATGACACCGCACCACGCGAACGACCGTCTGACCCTCCTGGGCGCGCTCTCCAACCAGTACCCCACGGCCGACGCCGCGATCGCCGAGATCGCCGGCCTGTCGGCGCAACTCGACCTGCCGATGGGCCTGGTGCACGTCATCTCCGACGTGCACGGCGAGGACACCAAACTCCGACACGTGATCCACAACGCCTCGGGCGCGCTGCGTCCGCTGGTCGAGCAGGTTCTGGCGGGCAAACTGTCGAAGGAGGACCGCGAACGGTTCCTCAAGATCCTCTACTACCCGCGCGAAGCGCTCGCGAAGTTCGTCCCCGAGATCGAGGCCCGCGGTCCCGCGGCCCGCACCGAGTGGGCTTTCCAGACTCTCTCGCTCCAGTGCGAGATCATCCGCGCACTCCGCAAGACCTACCGGCGCGAACTGGTCGACCGCCTGACGCCCCCCCACTTCCGCGAACTGTTCGTCGAGATGCTCTCGGGCCAGCGGCCCGAGTTCCCGCGGGCCATGCTCGCCGCGATGGGCAACGCCGGCGCGGGTCGGTGCCAGGACGAGGAGTACGACCGCGACTGGGAGGCGATCGCCGCGGCGTCGCGCCTCATCCGTTCGCTCGCCTCGGCGGAGATCCTGGTCGCGGGCGACCTTGGCGATCGGGGCCCTCGGATCGACAAGGTCATCGACCTGTTGATGTTCCAGCCGCGGGTGTCGCTGCTGTGGGGCAACCACGACACGATCTGGATGGGCGCGTCGCTGGGGCACGACCCGTGCCTGCTCACGGTGCTGCGCTTCTCGGCGCGCTACCGGCAGGCGGCGCAACTCGAGGAGGGCTACGGCATCCTGACCACGCCGCTGGAGAAACTGGTGCGCGAGGTCTACGCCGACGACCCGTGCGAGCGGTTCATCCCCAAGGGCACGGGCCACCGCGACCCGCTCACCGTTGCGCGGATGCAGAAGGCCATCGCGATCATGCAGTTCAAGGCCGAGGGCCGGATGATCGCCGGTCGCCCCGAGTGGGACCTTGACCACCGCCGCCTGCTGCACCGCATCGACAAGGCCGCTGGCACGGTCACGATCGACGGAAAGACCCACCCGCTGCTCGACGCGCGCCTGCCGACAATCGACCCGCGCGACCCCTACGCCTACTCGCCCGAGGAGGCGGCGTGCATGGACGCGATCCGCGAGTCGTTCGTGTCGTCGGTGCGGCTGCGGACGCACATGCAGTGGCTCGCCCGGCGCGGCGGCATGTGGACGCGGCGCGACGACGTGCTGGTGTTCCACGCGTGCGTGCCCGTGGACAGCGCGGGCACGCCCCTGCCGCTGAAGGTCGACGGGCGCGAGGTCGCCGGGCGCGAACTGATGGACGCGCTCGCGACGGTGGTCCGCCGGTGCTTCCGCACGGGCGCGATCGGCGGGGTGCAGCGGGCCCGCGGCGCGCCGCGCGACGGCATCGGCGCCGACGCCGACTGGCTGTGGTACCTGTGGGGCGGGCCGCGCTCGCCGCTGTTCGGCAAGGACAAGCTCGCGACGTTCGAGACCTACTTCGTCGCCGACAAGGACGCGCACAAGGAGACGAAGAACCCCTACTTCGACCTCATGCACGACGCCGAGTTCATCCGCAGGATCGGCCGCCTGTTCGGCATGGGCGACGACGTGCTGATCGTCAACGGGCACGTGCCGGTGAAGGTCGAGAAGGGCGAGCGGCCCGTGAAGCGCGGCGGGAACGCCGTGACGATCGACGGCGCGTTCAGCCCCGCCTACGGCGACCGCGGCTACACGCTCGTGCTCAAGCCCGACCGCATCGACCTGGCCGAGCACACGACCTTCTCGAGCGTCGAGGCGTGCATCGAGCAGGGCGCGGACATCGTGCCCACCGTGTCGACCATCCGCACGTACGCCAAGCCGCGGCTGGTCCGCGACACCGAGGAGGGCCGCGAGATCCGCCAGCGCGTCGAGCACCTGCGCGAACTGGTGCGGGCGTACCAGGAGGGGCTGGTCACCGAGCGCGGGCCTTGACAGGCGCAAACCCGTTCGGCTTGAAGCCCCGCCGCGGCGTGTGAACACCGCTCGAACTCGCCGGCGCGTTCTCCGTATAATGGTCCGCTCCCCGCCACCCCCGGGGGGCCTTCAAACCACACGCGGCCAGGGGGGCTTGGCCATCCGCGTACCACGCCGCGCCGCGGCGTGGCCGCAAGGAGTTGATCGCATGGCGAACGGCACCCCGGCCCCCACGAAGTGGACGAAGAAGGACCTGCTCTCCCGCCCGATCAGGCACGTCGACATCACGCGGTTCGACGGGCGCGAGATCATCGACAGTTACCGCGACATGGCGTACTCCAGCCGCACGCTGGCGCAGGCCGCGGACATCTACTCGATGATGCTCAGGGACAGGGAGTGCGCGGTCATCCTGACGCTGGCGGGCTCGCTGATCTCGGCCGGCCTGAAGAAGGCGATCGTCACGCTCGTCGAGAACAACATGGTCGACGCGATCGTGTCGACGGGCGCGAACATCGTCGACCAGGACTTCTTCGAGGGCCTCGGGTTCAAGCACTACATCGCGCCCGGCTCGCCCGAGGCCCCGCCCGTCGACGACATGACGCTGCGGAACCTGATGATCGACCGCATCTACGACACCTACATCGACGAGGACGACCTGCGCGCCTGCGACCGCGTCACCTACGAGATCTTCAGGGCGTTCGCGCCGGGCGCGTACTCGTCGCGCGAGTTCGTCGAGGCCATGGGGGCGTACCTGGCGAACAACCCGCGCTACGCGAAGAACGAGTCGGTCGTCAAGACCTGCTACCTCAAGCGCGTGCCGATCTTCGTCCCCGCGTTCAGCGACTGCTCGGCCGGCTTCGGCATCGTTCTCCAGCAGACCGAGGCCATCGAGGAGGGGCACGGCCAGGTCGCCTTCGACTCGGGCAAGGACTTCCGCGAACTGACCGACATCAAACTGGCCTGCAGGGACACCGGCCTGCTCATGCTCGGCGGCGGCGTGCCCAAGAACTTCGCGCAGGACATCGTCGTCGCGGCCGAACTCCTCAACGAGCGCAAGGGCGGCAAGGCCCGCGGCGACATCGGCATGCACAAGTACGCCGTCCAGATGACCGTGGCCGACTCGCGCGACGGCGCGCTCTCGGGCTCGACGCTCCGCGAGGCCTGCTCGTGGGGCAAGGTCGACGTCGTGCACGAGCAGATGGTCTTCGGCGAGTTGTCGGCGCTGTTCCCGATCCTCGCCAGCGACGCCTACCACCGCAGGGCGTGGAAAGGCCGCAAGGGCTTCAGGTTCGCCGATCTGTTCGAGAAGGGCGAGGGCCTGCCGGGGTTCATGTCCCGCCCCGGTGCCAACAAGTCCAAGAAGCGTGCCGCGGCGCGGTAGTCCCGGGTACTTTGCCTTCTGGGTGGCGCGGCACTCCGTGCCGCGTTCGCCCCGAAGCGGCGAGAGCTTGACGTATCAAGAGAGCCCCGAGCGCACGCTCGGGGCACTCACTTTGCCCGTGCGCCCTGGGTATGCATCGTACGTCGGGGCGCGCTGACGCTTGACACTCGGGCACGTTCTGTTACAACACGCGCATGGTCGTCGACGGCCCGCGCACCGCGCCGAGCCAACGCCGGCGCGTGCTGCGCGCCGCCGCGCCGGCGTGCGTCGCGCTGGCGCTGGGCGCGACGACGGGGCTGGCCGTCTGCGTCGGCGCGGCGTTTCTCGTTGATCCGCCCAACAGCCCGCCGAACGTCGGCCGTTCGTTCATCCTCGAGGGCCGCGCGTGGAGCATCGCCGAGACGAGCCGGTTTGCCGTGCGCCGCGCGATCTGGTCGGAGATCACGGACGAGTCGATGAACCCGCCGCAGGCCCGGCCGCTGGCCCGGCGCATCGGGGCCGCGTTGGGCCTGTCGCACCCGCCGCGGCCGGAAACCGAGAAGCCCGAGGTCCTGCTGCAGACGTTCCGCGACGAGTACGAGCCGCTGTTCCTTGCGCGCCCGCGGTCGGCGGTGCACCGCGAGCCGGCTTTCTGGGGGCAGTTCGCAAGCGGGCACGCGCCGGCGCGCGGCGAGCACGGGTCCGACGTCGGCATCGGCTGGCCGTGGGTCTGCGCGTGGTACCAGGTCGTCGGCCGGGTGCGCGGCCTGACGAGCACCGGCGCGGACGTTCGCGGCGGGCACGTGCTGCGCGGAACGCCCAGCCCGGTGGGCGACTCGCCGGGGCGCGTCCTGCCGCTGCGCCCGGCGTGGCAGGGGCTGATCGGCAACACGCTCGTGTTCGCGCTCGCGTGGCTGGCGCTGCTGCTGGTTGTGCCCGCGGCCCGCAGCGCCCTGCGCCGCCGGCGCGGGTTGTGCCCCGCGTGCGCCTACGACCTCCGCGGCACGCCGGCGGGCAACCCGTGCCCGGAGTGCGGCGCGCCGCGTCACGGGCAACCCGCGAACCACGCCGAGAGATAGGCGAAGATGTCCGGCACGCCCAGGTTGTGCACACCGTCAACGTCCGCCGGGCAGCAGGCGTTGAAGACTTTCGGCCGCAGCCTGTGTCCCGCGTGCGCCTACGACCTTTGCGGAACGCCGGCGGGCGGCCCGCGCGCGGCGCGCAGCGGGCACGTCGCGGCACGGAGTGCCGCGCCACCCGCCACCCGCCACCCGAAGGCAGGGTCACACGTACCGGTACTCGATCGGCGCATCCACCTCCGGGTGCAGGCTCGCGTGCACCGGGCACTTGTACCCGACCGCCTCGATCCGCTCGCGCATCTCCGGCGGCACCGCGCCGGCGGGGATCGTGACGACCACGGGCAGGCGCGCGATCCGCCGCGGCGAGGGCGGCTGGGTCATGTGTTTCTCCACCGTCGCCGTCGCGCCGGTCAGGTCGATGCCGTGGCGCTCGCCGTACATCGCCATGGTGGTGAGGATGCACGAGGCCAGACCCGCCGCGACCAGATCGGTCGGGCTGAAGCCGGTCGCGTCGCCGCCGATGTCCTTGGGCGCATCGGTGCGGATGGTCGCGCCGTTGGGGTGGACGAGGTCGGCCTTCTTGTTGCCCGCGTAGCGAACGGAGATGTTGACCATGGCGCAAGCGTATGCGCCGGCGCGGCGCCGATGCGCGCGGCGCGCTCACGCGCCGTACGACTCGCGGAACTTGGCCTCGGCGTCGACCCCGCCCACCAGCACCAGTTCGCTTCCCTGGTGCAGCATCACCGCCGGGCCGGGGTTGATGACCTGCCCCTCGGGCGAGCGGACGGCGACGATCGTGCAGCCGGTCTTCTCGCGCACGCCGCTGTCGCCGATGGTCCGGCCCTCGAGCGCGGCGGGTACGGCGACGCGGAAGATGTCCAGCCCCTCGGCGATGGTCTGGATGCGGCTGCGCTTGAGCAGGTTGAAGATCGTGCTCGCGCCCATGTTGGCGTAACTCAGCACGTGGTCCGCGCCGGCGCGGTGCAGCGTCGCGACGTTGCGTTCGTGCGTGCAGCGGGAGATGATCTGGATGTCCTCGCGCAGGCGGCGGCAGTAGATTGTCAGGTAGATGTTGAGGCTGTCGTCGTGCGTGGTGATGATCACCGCCGGGGCCTTGCGGATGCCCGCGGCCTCGAGCACCTGCAGGCTCGCCGCGTCGCCGACGATGGTGCGGTCCGGGTCGGTGACGCGGGCGCGGTCCTTCTCGACGACGCGGCAGTCGATGCCGCGGTCGCGCAGCGCGCCGGCCGTGGCGCGCCCGACGCGCCCGCCGCCGAGGATGACGGCCGGGTCGCCCGAGACGTTGTAGATGGCGAAGTGCTCGTCGTACACGTCGAGCTGGGACCTCGATCCGGCGAGCACGAGGATCGCGCTGTCGTGCACGACCATGTCGGGGCGGGCCAGTTCGAACCGACCGCGCTCCCACACCCCTACGACGCTGACGCCCAGTTCGCTCAGGTGGTTCTCGCGCAGCGACCTGCCCACCAGCGGCGTCCGCGCGACGCTGGCCTCGGCGATGAGCACGTCGTCGACCTCGGCCACCACGTGCGTCACCGCGTCGCCGCCGACGGTGCAGCGGGCCAGCGCCTGGCCCATGAGTTCGCTCAGCCGCAGGGCGTGCGACGCGCCGGCGCGGTGCAGGATGTCCACCGCCGCGGCGGAGTTGGCCGTGGCCACGATCGTGAGCGACGGCGCGACCGCGCGGGCCGTGAAGGTGATGTTGGTGTTCAGCGGGTCGCCCTGCGCTGTGACGAGCATCGCCGCGGCGGGCGCGCGGACGCGCTCGTAGGTCTCGGGGTCGTCCAGGTCCCCCACGACCACGCGCAGTCCGAGGTCGTGCAACTCCAGCGCGTCCTTGAGTTCCGGGACGATCAGGGCGTACTCGATCTCGGCCGCGGCCAGTTTGCGGATCAGCGCGGCCGACACGGGGTCGTTGTTGGTCAGCAGGACGTGCCCGCGCGTCTCGGGGGGCAGTTCGTGCGGCGCGCGGGCGGCGTGCTGGGCCTCCAGCCACGGCGCGTAGAAGAACCGGATGAACGTGAACGGGAGCATGATCAGCAGGAAGATCGTGCCCGAGAGCATGACCACCATCGAGAACACGCGCCCCAGGTCGCTCTTGAAGGCGATGTCGCCGTAGCCCAGCGTCGACATCGTCGTGAGCGTCCAGTAGAACCCGGTCACCCACGAGTGCTTCTGCCCCTCGTAGGCCATGATGAAGTGGAACAGCACGCTGTAGAGCACGATCAGGCCGATCAACGCGGCGACGAACCGCGCCAGCGTGAGGATGTTGCGCTGGTAGGCCCGCTGCCTGAGGAAGAACGCGAACTGCGACGGCAGGTACTTCATCACACCGGCGGGCTCCCGCGCGGGGCGCGCTGCGCCCGCGGCGGGATGCTACCGGAAACCGCGCGCCACCGCCAGAACCGGTACGCCGCGCCGCTCATTCGGCGCGCGGCTCAACGCCCAGCAGGTGGCGCACCAGAAAGTCGGCCCGCCGCCGCCGGCCGTACGGCGTCTCCGCCGCGCCGTGCCCGACGCCGGGCATCACCAGCAGGTCGAAGTCCTTGTCGGCCTTGATGAGCGCGTTGGCCACCTGCATCGTCGACGCCGGGTCGACGTTCCGGTCCATCTCGCCGACGATCAGCAGCAGTTTTCCCGTCAGTTTGTGCGCGTTGGTGACGTTGGACTGCTCGGCGTAGTGCTCGCCGACCGGCCAGCCCATCCACGCCTCGTTCCACCAGATCTTGTCCATGCGGTTGTCGTGGCATCCGCAATCGGCGACCGCGACCGTGTAGAAGTCGCCGTGCGCGAGCAGCGCCCGCAGCGCGCTCTGCCCGCCCGCCGAGCCGCCGAAGATTCCCACGCGCGAAAGGTCCAACTCCGCGTGCGCCGCCGCCGCGGCACGTATCCACGCGATCCGGTCGGCGAACCCCGAGTCGCCCAGGTTCTTCCAGCACTCGTCGTGGAACGCCTTGTGCCGGTGCGCCGTGCCCATGCCGTCGATCTGCACCACGATGAACCCCAGTTCGGCGATGTCGTGCATCACGCCCATGTGCGCGGCGAAGGCCTTGGGCACGAACGCGCCGTGCGGCCCGGCGTAGATGTGCTCGACCACCGGGTACTTCTTCACGGCGTCGAAGTTCGTCGGCCGCACGATCACGCCGTGAATGTCGGTCCGCCCGTCGCGCCCCTTGGCGACAAACCGCTGCGGAGGCGCCCACGGCAGCGCGAGCAGGCCCGACCAGTCGGCGCGTTCCAGTCCGCACACCAGCGAGCCCGTCTCCGCGCTGCGCAACTCGACCACCCCCGGCATGTCCACGCGCGAGAAGCGGTCGATCAGGTACCGACGGTCGGGCGAGAACTCGACCTCGTGCGTGCCGTCGCCCTCGGTCAGGATCGTGAGGCCCGCGCCGTCGAAGTCCACGCGCGCGAAGTGGATGAAGTAGGGATCCTGATCCGGGTGAATCGCCCCGGCGCGGACCCAGACCCGGCGGTGGTCTTCGTCCACCCACTCGACGCCGCGCACGAGCCACTCGCCGCTGGTGATCGGCGAAACACGCGCCGGCTCGCCGCGCAGCACGCCGCGCTCGTTCACGAGGTAGAGGTGCCGCCACCCGCTGCGCTCCGACATCCAGACCGCCTCGCCGGTCTCCTCGACGCGGTGCAGGAACAGCGAGTTGACATAATCGACGAAGGTGTCCGGCGTTTCCTCGACGATCGTGCGTGCCGCGCCGTCTCGCGTCACGCCCACGAGGCGCAGCGCCTGATGGCCGCGCTGGTTGTAGACAAACGAGAACCCCGACGAGTCGGACGCCCACGCGAGGCGGTCGATCGACCACGGCGTGGCGAACAACTCGTCGGAGACCGCGATCTCCTCGGCGCGCCGGGCGTCGAACAGCCGGGGCTTGGAGACCTCGATCACGTCGCCGGGCTTGAGGTAATCGAACGTGTGCAGGCGGGGCTGCACCCGGTCGGCGGGCGAGGACTCGACGAAACTCACGGGCCGCCGCTGCGCCGGCGTCTGCCACCGCACGACAAAGCGCGTCGAGTCCGGCGACCACACGACCGGGCCGGCGTAGCCCGCCTCGGGCGTGCCGTTGGTCGTCAGCACGCGCTCGGTCCCGTCCCGCACCAGCACGACGTTGCGGTCGCGGATCAGCACGCGACTACGACCGTCGGGCGACGTGTCGCCCTCGCCGCCGCGCTGCGCGCGCCGGTCGCGCTCGCGCGGGCGCGGCTCGGTCGGTGCGGGCGCGCGCTCGTCCGCCGCGCCGTCGAGGACGATGACCGAGGGCAGGTCCGCCGCGGCCCCCTCGAAGAGCGTCGCCCCGCCCGCGCCGGTGATGCGCCAGCGGTGCCCGCCGAAGGTGTGCTGACGCCGCACGCCCCCCGGGGCGACCGCGCCGAAGGACCGTTGCTCGTCGCCGTTGAGCCAGAACAACTCGGCCGCGGCGTCGGTGCGGTTGGCGACGATGATCGCGGTGGACCTGCCCCGCCGGTCGCGCGGACCGGCGCGCTCAAGCAGGAACGCCCCGGCCTGTTCGACCGGCACCTCCTCCACCTCGCCCGTTTCGCGCCGCACGCGGAACACGCGCGCCTCGTCGCGCAGCAGCAGGTCGATCGCCGCGCCATCGACGTGCACGCGCTCGATGGGCAGGTTCGCCGCATCGATGTCGCGCCCCAGCGCCCGCGAAAGGCCCGCCGCGACCTGCGCGGCGTCGAACAACTCGCGCTTGTGCCCGGTCCGTGCGTCGACCTCGACATACCCGCGCCGGCCCCCGCCGCGCTCGACCACGTACCAGAGCGTGGTCGAGTCGGCCCACGTGACCTCGGAAACGGTGTTGACGACGCGCCCTTCGACGCGCTGACGCAGCGAAGCGGCACGCTCGTAATCGGCGCGTGTGCCCTGCGCCGGCGCTTGCGCGCCGGCCAGCAGCACGGCGCACGCGCCGACCAGCACGGCGAGCGCGGAGGGGTTGCGCGCCGAGGGCAACAAACGAAGCGAAGTGGTCATGCCGCGATTGTTGACGTGCGGCGCGTTCAGGGGCCTGCTCCGCCCCCTCCCGCGCCACCGTCGCCCCCGCCCCCCGGGCCGCCGCCCCCCCCACCCCCGCCGCGACGGCGACGCCGACGCCTGCGGCGCCGCGGGCGTTCGCCCGCGCCCTCGCCGCCGTCGCCGCCCGGTCCATCGCCCGGCGCGACGCGCTCGCCACGCCCGGCGTCGGACGCGCCTTCGAACGACACGCCCTCGCCTTCACCATCTGGACCGTCGTCAAGGTCCGGCGCGCTGCCTCGGGGCTCGGCGGCTCCCGTTCCCGCGGCGTCGGGGCGCGCGTCGCGGTCGCGGCCGCGCCGTCTGCGCCGGCGACGCCGCTCGGTCTGACCCTCCGCGCCGATCGGCTGATCGGGAGCGACTTCGCCCGAGTCGCCGCGCATGGCGGGCTCAGTGGGCGCTTCGCGCTCGGGGCGCGCCGCCTGCGGCGGGCCGGCGCGCATCGGCGAACGGTCGGGCCCGGCGCGACGGGGCTCGCCCGGCCGCGCGCCCATCGGCCCGCGCGCGCCGGGCGCCGGGCCGAACCCCGGCGGCGGAGGGGGAGGGGGCGGCGTCTCGCCGTCCGTGATCAGGTTCTCGACCGGCACGGCCACGTCCTCGCCGCTGGAGTCCAGCCGGACCAGCACCAGTTGGGTGAGGATCTGGCTGTCCAGGACCGTCGCCCACCCGTCGGGCGTCTTGACGCGGGTCTTCTTCTTGGGCAGGCGGGCGCGCAACTCGTCGTAGGTCTGGTCCTCGTAGCGCAGGCAGCACATCAGCCGCCCGCAGCGGCCGGAGATCTTCAGCGGGTCGAGCGTGGCCTTCTGGATCTTGGCCGACTTCATGGAGATGGGCTTGAGCACCTTGAGGAACTGCTTGCAGCAGCAGTGCTGGCCGCACTTCTCGTAGTCGGCGACCAGGCGCGACTCGTCGCGCGCGCCGACCTGCCGCATCTCGATGCGCGTGCGGTGCTCGGCCGCGAGTTGCGCGACCAGTTCGCGGAAGTCGACCCGCTCCTCGGAGGTGAAGTAGAACGTGATGCGCTCGCCGCCCAGCAGCGGCTCGGCGTCGACGACCTTCATCGGCAGGTTGAGCGCGCGCGCCAGGAGGTTGGCGCTGCGGGCCATCTGCACGCGCGACTCGTCGATGGCGCGCTGCCGCGCGAGGTCCTCGGCCGTCGCCAGCCGCAGCACGCGCCCCTGGTTGAAGAACGGGTAGTCGCGCCCGCCCGAGTTCTCGATATACTCGAGCATCTCCTTGCGCGTGATGCTCTTGGAGCAGCCGGCGTTGGGGCAGGTGCTGGTGAGCATCTCGGCCAGTTCGGTCCCGCGGTGCGTGCGGACCACGAACCTGCTCCCGCACCCCGGCTTGGCGTCGCCCGAGTACGGGAACTCGCCGATCATGCGCATCGCGCCGAAGCGCACGACGATCGACGTCGGCGGCTTCAGACGCTCGTAGATCTTCCGGTCTTCCTCGAGGTCGGCCTCGAACTGCGGCAACGGATGGATGGGCATGGTGATCGGCGGTGCGGGGTGCGCAGCGCGGCACGCGGCGGTGACCGCCCGGCTGCGCGCGGGGTTGACGCCGGCGAGGGGTGGGTTCCGACGCCGCGGCCGGCCCGCCGCGTCGGCTCAAGACGCACCGATCACGGGCCGGAGACGGCCCGTGGCAGAATGGTACACGATCACCGGGTCGCGCGAAAGAACCCGCCGCGGCGTCAGCGCCGGCCCGTGCCGATGCGCTTGCCGATGGCGAACAGGTCCTTGACGTCGTAGACGCCGAGCAGTTCCAGTCGGTTCTGGTTCTGGATGCGGTAGGCGAACAACTGCTCGCCGCGACCGTCGAGCACCGCCAGCACGTCGTCGCTGCCGGAGTTGAAGGTCAGGGTGGTGTAGTCGCCAACGCGCGAGACCACGTCGGCGCGTGCCACGGACGCGCCCCAGAGGCGGTCGCCGGCAAGCCTCCCGGCCTGCACGACGACGAGCGCGGCGAGGACGAACGCGCTGGCCCACAGCCCGGCCGTCGCCAACGAAACCCGCTGAGTCTGTGTCGGGGTGTTCATGGGTGTGTCTCCGGTGCTTCAGCGCGGCGCGGCGAGTCGGCGGCCGTCGTCGACGAGGCTGCGCAGGCCCAGCGGCGTGAACTCGTTGCGGTTGCGGTTCCACTCCAGCGCGAGCAGTTCCTGGTTCGCGCTGTCGAGCAGGTACACCATGTTGGCCGTGCCGCCCTGGTAGCGGCCCGAAACCATCGTGTAGTCGCCGCGCCCGCGCTGCGCCGCAGCGCCCGCGCCGCCGCCCGGCTGCGCGCCCGCCTGTGACTGCACGCCCGCGACGGTCAGCACGGCCAGCGCCGCCAGCAACACCGCGTTCGCGGCGATCAACCGGACCGGGACAACCGGCCGTTCGCTCTGTGGGTTCATCGGCGTCTCCTGTGTGAGAGAGCGGCGGAGAGCGGCGAGACAGGTCACACCATGCGGGGCGGCCCTGCGCGGTCGTGCACGAGTTGCCGCACTTCCGACCCCCGCGATCCGCCTTCCAAACTTCGAATCAGTCCTGGTGGCCGCGCTTGCTGGGAATGAGGTTCACCGCGACCGTCGCGCCGACCAGCACGATGCCCAGCAGCATCGGCATCACGATCCCGTCGGTCTTGGCCTGACCGGGGACGGGGGGCTCGAGTTTCTCCTGGGCGGCACGGCGACCGCCGGTCGTCGGCTGCGCGGCGGCCTCGCCGGCGAGAAGCAGCAGGCCCGACGCCAGCGCAAGCCCGGCGACGACCATCGAGTGTCTGGCAAATCGCTTCATCTGGACCAACCTCCGATCACGGGTTCTGGCGCGGCGACCCACGAAGCCAGCGCGGGCGCTTCGGGGCCGACGTCCGCCGACCCGCCGGGATGGTACGCCCCGGACGCCGTCCCGCCGCACAGACCGAACGCCTGCCCGACAAACGGGTGGCTGATGCGTGCGAACTCGCGCGACGGCACGTCCACGGTACGCCAGCGGGCGCTTCGCAGTTTCATGAGCCGCGCGTAGTCGGTCACGCGCACCGCCCGCAGCGCGTACCACTGCTCCTGGTGCTCGATGACCTCCTGGAACAGCGCGTCGGCGGGTTGCTCGGCCCACCAGTACATGAACACGAACGCGGCCTCGAACCCCGGGCCGAAGAGCCCCTCCCAACGGCGCAGCGACTCCACGTCGTCGAGCGTGACCCACGACTCCAGGCGCGTGCCGCGTCCCGAGACGCGCCGGCCCTTGACGTCCACGAGCAGGTTGCCCGCCTCGCCGTAGATGACAAAGTCGAAGGACTTGAGCGCGGGGTCGATATCCGCCGCGCCCGCCCGCGGCAGCAGCGTCTTGCGGGCCTCGTCGACCGCGACATACGGGACGCGCCGCGCCCGCAGGAAGCGCTCGAACGCGCGGTCGTAATGGTCGCGCCTGTGCGCCATGCGGCGCAGCGTACCAACCACCACGAGGGCCCACAAGCGAGCCACGGGTCCGCGCGGGTCCACGATCATCCACGTGAAACCGCCGCGGCGGTATTCTCAACAACCCTTCGAAAGGACACGCCCCATGCCCTGCCTGGTCGCCGCCATCGCCTTCTTCTTCCCGCGCCTGGCGATCATCCTGCTCGCGATCTTCTCCGACTACATCGGCAGGGCCTTCAACGGCGAGTGGCTCTGGCCCGTGCTGGGCTTCTTCTTCATGCCCTACACGCTGCTGGCCTACGCCTTTGCCCAGAACCACGGCGGCGGGGTGCACGGCCTGCACCTGGTGCTGGTCATCGTCGCGGTGCTGCTGGACCTCGGGGTCATCGGGGGCGGGGCCGACTCGTCGCGCAAGTGGCTCCAGGAGTGAGCTCGCCGCGCATCACGGCCACACGTTGTTCCGCGGCTCCACGTCCGGCATCACCTCGTCCGGATCGACCGTCACGCTCCTGATCCGCCGCCCGCCCACGTCCCACGTCGTCGTCCACGCGTCGCCCTGCGCCCACACCTGCACCGGCAGGCGGCGGACCTCGCTGCTGCCATCGGTGTAATCCACGCGGAAGGTCACCGGCATGATCAACTCGTCGAGGTTCGCGATCGTCACCCGCGCGTTCCTGTTCTCGCCCTCGGCCTGCATCACGCTCGTCACCGCCTGGTCCAGCACGCCGGTCGAGTAGAACCAGCCGCGCCAGAACCAGCCCAGGTCCATCCCCGCCACGTCCTCGATCGTGCGCGCAAAGTCCCACGGCCGCGGCGACTTGAACGCCCACCGCCGGATGTACTCGCGGAACGCCGCGTCGAACCTCTCCTCGCCGAGGATGCCCTCGCGCAGCAGGACCAGCCCCGCCGCGGGCTTGGCGTACTGCGTCACGCCCAGCGTGCCGCGCGCGAGCAGGTCGGGCGGGGTGTCCACCATCTGCGGCAGCGGGCGCGGCTGCTCGCGCGCCCAGCGCCGCGGGTGGCCCCGGCGCGGGAGCGTGTCCGGGTCGCGCTCCAGCGAGGCGTAGTAGTTCATGAAGGTGTTGAAGCCCTCGTCCATCCACGCGTGCCGGCGCTCGTCGGTGTTCACGATCATCGGGAACCAGTTGTGCCCGATCTCGTGGGTCGTCACGCCCCAGAGCGCGCGCCCGTCGTCCCGCGCCCGGCAGAACGCGACCATCGGGTACTCCATCCCGCCGACGATCCCGTTCACGTTCGTCGCCGTCGGGTACGGGTACGCGTACCACATCCGCGAGTAGTGCTCGATCGACTGCCGCACCATCTGCGTGCTCCCGCTCCACAGGGGCGCGGCCTCGCGCGGGTAGAAACTCTGGCACAGGACGCCCTCGCCGCGGCCCGTCGCGCCGTCCGACCCCGGCCCCGCGCCGGGCAGGGAGCAGGCGTCCCACGCGAACGCCGCGGACGACGCCCACGCGAACGTCCGCACGTCTTGCGCTCGGAAGCGCCACGTCAGACGCCCGCTCTCGGAGCGCGGACGCGAGTCGGACGCGCCGATCTCGTCAACACCGCGGATCGTCACCGTCTCGGCCGACGCCCGCGCGGCGCTCAGGCGCTCGACCTGTCGCGGGGTCAGCACCTCGTGCTCGTTGCCGAGCACGCCCGTCGCCGCGACCAGGTGCGAGGCGGGGACGTCGATCGCCACGTCGAAGTCGCCGAAGTCGGTGTAGAACTCGCCGGTGCCGAGGTAGGGCAGCGTGTTCCACCCGTGCACGTCGTCGAACTTCGCCACCGCCGGGAACCACTGGGCGAGTTGGAAGATGGGCCCGTCGCGCACGTCGTCGATGCCCAGCCGGTCGGAGCCGTAGCCGGGCACCTTCGCGGTCCACGCGATGGTGAACGAGGCCCTGCCGCCGCGCGGCGGGATCGGCGCGGGCAGGTCGAGCCGCGCGACGGTGTCGTACACGTGCAGCGAGAGCGCGCCCGCGGGGTCGGGCGAGCCGTCGGCCCGGGCGTCGGCCGACACGCCGAGGACCTCGAACCCGCCGCGGAAGGCGTCGCGGTTGCCGAACCGGTCGCCGGGGGCGGTCGTCTGGGCGCCGAGGCTGTCGGGCCGGAACAGGTTCTGCTCCATGTGCAGCCAGAGGAAGGGCAACGGCTCCGGCGAGTGGTTGGTGTACTCGATCGTCGCGCGGCCGGTGATCGACCGCGCGGCCTCGTCGAGCGACACGCGGATGGTGTAGTCGCACCGCTGCTGCCAGTACTCCGGCCCCGGCTCGCCGCGCGCGGTCCGCAGCGCGTTGGGCGCGGGCCACGCCGGCGGCGCGAACCGCGCGGCGAAGTCCTTCGTCTCGCGCGCGGTCTCGCTCCGCGCCGCGGCGCGCGTCGCGCCGCCCCCCGCCGCGCAGGCCATGAGTCCACAGCACGCCGCCCACAGCAAGCCCGCCGCGCCCGCTCGCTCGATCGTTCGAAGTTTGAACATGCGGCAAGCGTAACGCGGCGCGCTCACGCCGTCGCCGCACGCGCGGATGCGCCGGCGTCGGCCCGTTGCTGGGCCACGCTCCCGACCGTCAGCCCCTGGTCCTCGATCCAGCGCACCAGGTCGCCGATGGTCACCAGCGCGCGGTCGAAGCGTACGGTCATCGCGCCGCTCGCGGGGTCAACCGTGGCGCACCGCACCCCGCGGATGCGCAGCACCGACCCCGCCGCGAACACCGGCGGCGACTGCTCGCTGGGACGCTCGATCTGCAAGGCGGCGGTGTACTCGACCATGGGGCCTCCGTACCGCGAAGCCCCGGTTCACACACCCAACGCACGGGGCGGTTGATGTGTCGGCCCGAACACCGGCCGCTCGTGATAAAGAGACAGTGAAGCCCAACCCCCGCGGGTTGTGCAAGTCCGGCCGTGGGTTGGGGATAACTCAGCGCCGCGACGGCCGCTGGCCCGTCCGGGCCGCCGCACGCTCTGCCGACAATGCCCAGGAGAGGATTTGAACCTCCATGCCCTTGCGGGCGCTACCACCTCAAGGTAGTGCGTCTGCCAGTTTCGCCACCTGGGCGGTGGTCCCGGGGGGCGACCCCGGGAGGGCCGAACTCTACGGCCCCCCGCGGCGGGCGTCTACGCGCCGGCACCCGGCCCTCGCTGCTGCGTCCCGAAGCCGGCAGTCCATCGGTTGCGACGCCGAACCCACCCACTCCGTGCGGCCCATCGCGACTCCGTGTTGGATTCGGATCAAACCATTGAGGCGCACGGGGACGCACGGAGGGCGAGTCGGGAACCCGACGTGCTAAGTCCTGAGTGCTGAGTCCCGCTCGCCTCCGACGCCTGCGCAGCATCGAGGGATCAGAAACACAGATGAAATCAGATGAGAGCCCAGATGAACCGGGCCCAAGTGCCTTGATCCTTCCGATCGGTCCTCCATCCGCGCCATCTGTGTTTCTGCCCTGAATGGCCCCGTCAAGCAATGCCTGTGCGCGGTCGCATGAGTCCGGTTGTGAGGGCGCCGTTCCGCTCCCTGACGGTCGCGGTCCGTTCGCCGCCGTTTCCCCCGTGCGCCTCGGCGCGGCTCCGTGTTTCAACTGCCCGCGAACTCGCGCAGAGCCGAACCGAACGCCCCTTCGCCGCGCACTGTTGTCAGAATTGCACGCGACCCGCCGTTCGGGCCGACGTTCCCCCTACCCCTTCGCGGCGCGGCCGTTTGTGCGTGCACGGGCCCCGTGCGGCTAGACAACCCCCCGGTCGGGGCTGAGAATCACCGCCGATGCGCCGCCACCCCATCCAAGCACTCGCGGCCCGCACCGCCCTGGCGGTTGGCGCGCTGCTGGCGCTCCGGGCGGGCGCGGCCGTCGCCTCGGACGAGCCTCCGCCGGCCCAACCGCCCGCCGCGCCCGCGCCGGCAACCGAATCGCCGATCGAGGATGAGGAACGCGAGGCGGTCGTCACGCTCCGCAGCGGCCAGCGCATCCAGGGCATCCTCGTCAAGGCCGACGGCCAGCACGTGGTGATCCGCGTCGCCGGGATCGAGGCCCCCTTCGCCGCGGCGGACGTCGAGCGCTACGAACTTCTCCCGCCGCTGATGGAGCGTTACCGCGACCTGCGCAAGGCGGTCGGCGACGACCCCGACCAGATCCTCGCGCTGGCCCAGTGGCTGCGCGAGCGCGAGAAGTACGAACTGGCGCTGGCCGAGGTCGAACGCGCCCTGTCGCACAACCCCGAGCACGGCCCCTGCCGCCGCCTGAAGCACGAACTGGAGCAGCAGATCCTGCTCAAGATGCGGGCCATCCGCCCCGCCACGCCCAAGCCCGAGCGCGAGGGCGACGTGCCCGGCGGGGCCGAGGCCGGGCCGCGAAGGCCGCGCGCGACCGATGTGCCGCTGCTCAACGCCTCGCAGGTCGCGCTGATGAAGGTGTTCGAGGTCGATCTGGCCGAGAAGCCGCGGCTGGTGATCCCGCGCGAGGCCATCGACCGCCTGCTGGAGAAGCACGCCGGCCACCCGCTGCTGCCCACGACCAAGGAGGGCCGCGACGCGCTGTACCGCAAGGACCCCGCGTTTGTGCTGGACCTGATCTTCCGCGTGCAGGCGCGCGAGCTGTACCCGCAGGTACAGGTGCTGGACATGCCCGGCGCGGTGCGCAAGTTCCGCGACGGCGTGCAGGCCACGTGGCTGCTCAACTCCTGCGCCACCATCACCTGCCACGGCGGGACCGACGCGGGCCGGTTCGTCCTGGCCACGCGCCGGCCCAACGCCGACCCGACCGTCTACACCAACCTGCTCATCCTGCAGCGGTTCCGCACCGCCGACGGCAAGCCGCTGATCGACTGGGAGCACCCCGAGCGCTCACCCCTGCTGCAACTCGGCCTGCCGCGGAAGGACGCGCAGATCCCCCACCCGCCGGCGCCGATGGGCGCGTCGGGTCGCGACGCGTGGAAGCCCGTCTTCCGCTCGACCGACGACCGCGTCTTCGAGCGGTCGGTGGACTGGATCCGCTCGATGTACCGCCCTCGGCCGGAGTACCCGATCGAGTACGAGCCGATCAAGCCCTTTGTCGCTCCCCCGCCGCCGGCCGCCGCGCCGGCCCCGCAGTCCCCGCCCGTAAGCACCCCGCCCGATCCCGCCCCCGCCGGCCAGCAAGGCCAGCCCGAGCAATCGCCCGCTTCAACGGAACCGCCGCCGCGTTGAGTCCGCACCGACAGGAGTTTTGCGGCCGGCCGGGGCGCGCGCTTCACGCGTCCCGGAATCCTGATAGAGTGTGTCTCCCCGCGGGCGGCCGTCGCCCCGACCATCGCCCGAACGCTACGACCGGCGGGAACGCCGACTCCTCCGCGCCGCTCCCGTTGAGTGACCCCGACCCCGTAGAGCCGGAACGACCATGAGCCGACAACCAAACGCCCGGATGCCCAAGGCCGCCTCGCTGCTCGCCGCGTGCGTGCTGGGCCTTTCGCTCGCTTCGTGCGACCGCGCCGACCCCGTGCAGGCGGAGATCGACCGCGTGAGCATCGGCCTGGACGCGATCAGCACGTCGGGCGGCACGCCGCTGCCGAGCGTCGAGCAGCGCCGGCGCGTGTACGAGTGGTCGATCAACCGGTTGACGGGGCGCTCGGGCCAGCGCAACGCGGTCGAATCGAACATCGCCGACCCCGAGCGCGAACTCAAGCCCCCGCACGCGGGCCGGCAGGCGACCAACGTCCCCGACCCGGCGCCGACGAACCCGCCCGCGGTCGATTCGAAGAACCCCGGCCAGGCCGCCGCGGCGAACCTGCTGCTGGCACGCGGGCACGCGGGCCTTGCCGAGATCTCGGCGCAGGAGGCGTCGCGGCTGGAGGCGGTCGCGCTGGGGAAGATCCCCGCGGTGCGCGTGGCGCTGGACCAGTGGCTGTCGCTCAACGCCTCGGCCGAGGCGCTGGCGCTCTACGACCCGGCGCCGGAGATCGCGCGGATCGAGTCGCAGATCGCCGAGCGCCAGCGCATGGCCGACGAGCAGCGGGCCGCGAAGGACCGTCAACTCGCGGTGGTGCGCGGCATCGAGCAGCAGGCCGAGGAACTCACCGCGCGCGCCCGCGCGTTGCGCGAGCAGGAAGCGACGCTCCGCGCCTCGGCCGCGGGCCAGAGCGAGGTGCGCCGGCTGGAGATCCTGACCGACGCGGCGCGCGTTCGGCGCGAGGCCGACGACCTGGAGAAGCAGGCCGCCGAACGGGTCGCGCAGGCCGCGCTCGAGAAGCCGCGCGCCGACGAGATGCAGGCCCGCATCGATGAGTACACCATGCAGGCGCAGCTGCTCGGGCAGGAACGCGAGAACGTCCGCAGGCGCGGGCAGGACCGCGCCGCGGCGGCGCAGGCCGCGCGCGACGAGGCCCGCAACGCCGCGGGCCGCATCGCCGCGGCGGTGAGCGAACTCGAGACGGCGCGCAAGGAGGCCGACGCCCCGGCCGAGGCCGCGATCCGCGGGTACGCGCAGGCCGCTGGCGCGGCCCGCAAGGCCGTGCAGAACGGCCCGCGCGAGTCGCAGGCCATCGCGGCGGTGTCGGCGGGCAACTACCAGCACCTGCTGGGCGAGTCGCACCGCACGCAGGCCTTCGGCCGCGCGGCGGTGGCCGACATCCTCAGGGCCGTCGCCGAGGCGCGCCCGCCGCTGCCGCAGCGGGCCGAGTACGCGACCAAGGCCGCGGAGTTTGCGCGGCTCGCCGCCGAGTCGCTGGAAGCGGCCAAGGCGGCGTACGAGGACGCGCGCGGCTCGTACTCTCGCGGCAACGCGCAGAGCCTGGCCGACTCGATGGCCGCGCTGGCCGGCGAACGCGCCGCGCCGCGCCCGCCCGATGACGCCGCGCCCGCCGACCCGCCCGCCGAAGAGCCGGCCGCCTCTTCGGGCAGCGCCGCCGCGCCCGCGGCCGCGGTGTCGGCCACGGGCGGGGGCGACGAGCGGGGCGTGCGGGCGGCGATCGACCGTCTGCTCGCGGCCAGCCGCGCCGTGGACACCGCGACGATCAAGGCGATGATCCACCTCGACGACGCCGAGGCCCGCAAGGTGCTGGAGACGTTGATCGAGGTGAGCGAGGGCCCCGCGAAACTCAACGCCGCGGCTCAGGCGGCCTACGGCAAGTCGCTGCGGGAACTCGTCGAGGCGAGCAGCGTCCCCTCGGTGCGCAACAGCCCGATGCTGGGCCAGTTGCTCCAGCAGACCGGCCAGATGAGCATGCTGCCGGGCGATCTGGACTCGGTCTCCGCGGCGGACGCGGTCGTCCAGATGCAGGGCGAGGACCGCGCGACGGTCACCATGCCCGGCAGCGACGAAGACGTGTCGGAGCCCGCGACCATGGTCTTCGTGCTCCGCGGCGGCGAGTGGAAGATCGACGCCGACTCGCTGCTGGGGCAGGTCGGCGGGGCGCAGGGGCTGGCCATGCTGGGGCAGATGGTGGGCCCGCTCAGGGCCATGGGCGGGGCGTTCACCACGGTGCACGGCAAACTCACCGCCGGGGAGTACGCCGACGCGGACCGGATGCTCATGGACCTGAACAAGGAACTCATGGGCGCGATGATGCGGTCGGGCGGGATGGGCGGGCCGGGCGGCGGCTGATCCGGACCCGGGCGGGAAAGCCTCCGGTTGACCGGGGGCCGGCCAAGCGGCTACGTTCCTGCCCCGAAATGGTCGGTGCGGGGTGCGGGGGTCGGCGCGGAGGGCGCGCCGGGGTGAGCGAGTGGTTTAGGGCCTTGGCCCGGGAAGCACGCCAGCGCATGATCACGAGCCGACGACCCAGCACGCTGTTCGCCCTGATGGTGTGCGCGGGCCTTTCGGCCGGCGCGGCGGCGCAGGCGCCGTGCAACATCCCCGACGACGTGGTCCGTTCGCGTGCGCTTTCGGAGACCGACCGGACGCTGATCCGCGACTGCGTGAACAACAACCGCGCCGCGCTGGGCGCCGAGTACGAAGCGGTCCGGCGGGCGCGGGTGGCGATGCTGGCCCCGCTGCGCGTCTCGGGGGTGTCGATCGAGTTCCGCGCGGCGTACTCGGCCGAGGCCGAGCGTGCCCTGGCGCCGCTGGTTCGCAGCGAGCGCGACGACGTGGCCATCAACGCCCTGCGGATCGCGGGCGAACTGGGCACCGAGCAGGGCGCGCGGCTGTGCGCCGGCGCGCTGGCCGACAAGCGCCCGGGCGTGCGGATGATGGCCGCGGCGGGGCTGGCGCGGACGTTCGTCATCCTGCAGACCGACGCGACCATGACCGCCCAGCAGATCGTGCGCGTGCTGGGCGACCTGGCGCAGGCCGTCCGCGCCGAGCAGGACCCGCTGGTGCTCGACGGGCTGGCGATGACCTACGAGGCCGCGTTCGGCCTGCCGACCACGACCGCCGAACTGGCCCAGGCGCGGGGCCGCGCGCTGCTCGACGCGGCGACCGAGTACGGCAGGCGCGCCCGCGAGGGCAAACTCGGCCCCGAGGCCGTTCCCGCCATGCTCCGCATCAGCCTCGCGCTGCGCGAGCCGGTGCTGGGCACGCCGCCGCCGCCGGCCAACGTGCTGCGCGAGGTCACGGGCCTTGCGGGGGACTTCCTCGCGCACGTGCTGCGCCGCGTCACGTCGCGCGACGTCGGCGAGACCGAGCGCGCCCAACTGGGCGTCCTGGTCGCGCAGTCGGAGAACCTGGTCTCGTTCGCGGCCCGCGGCCTGAACGCCGCGTACGCCCCGCGCAATCTCAGCGAGATGGTCGCCTCGGGGCGCGACGCCGAGTTCGCCCGGCGCGTGCTGGAGGTCATCGGCGCCGAGGGCGAACTGACCAAGCAGCCATTCGGCCACCCGCGCGACCGCTTCGTCCGCTGAGCACGACCCGCGTGCAATCCGCGCTCACCCGCCGCGACGGGCCCGCCGCCGCCCGGTACGCTTGGGCATGGGCCGCCTGTTCGTCCCCATCGCGCTGCTGGCCGCGGTGCTGTTCGCCGTGATCGCGGCGGACCGGCCGCTGCCCCGCGCCGACTTTGTCTTCATCAACCGCGGGGATATCTCGACGCTCGACATCCAGAAGGCCTCGTGGATGCAGGACCTCCGAGTGATCCGCCTGCTGTTCGAGGGGCTGGTCCGCAACGACGTGCTGGACCGCGACTACACCATCCGCCCCGCCGCGGCCGAGCGGTGGGAGGTGTCGGAAGACGGGCTGGTGTACACGTTTCACCTGCGCGAGGGGGCTTGCTGGAACGTTCGCGGCGAGGCGGTGCCACTGACGGCGCACGACTTCGTGTTCTCGTGGCGGCGGGCGATTCTTCCCGACACGGGGTGCGACTACGCGGCGCAGTTCCACCTGATCCGCGGCGCGCGGGCCTTTGCGGACTGGCGCACGGCGCAGCTCGACGAGATCGAGCGCATGCCGGCGGGCGCTGCGCGGCGCGAGCGCGCCGCCGCGTTGTGGGCGCTGACGGAGCGCACCTTCGACGAAACGGTCGGCCTGCGCGCGGTGGACGAGCGGACGCTGCGCGTCGAACTCGAGCGCCCGACGCCGTACTTCCTCGACCTGTGCGCGTTCGCGGTCTTCTACCCGGTGTACCCGCCGCTGGTGCGGCAGTACGACCGGCCCGACCCCGCGACCGGCCGGCTCGACCAGCAGCAGGGCTGGACCATGGCGGGCGTGCTGGTGGGCAACGGCCCGTTCACGCTCGAATCGTGGCGCTTCAAGCGCGAGGTTCGGCTGGCCAAGAACCCGCTGTACTGGAACCGCGAGTCGATCAACATCGACACGATCTCGATCCCGAGCAACGAGGACGCCAACGCGCAGGTGCTGGCCTTCAACTCGGGCGGGGTGGACTGGGTCAGCGACGTGACGCCCCCCTACCGCCGCCACATCGTGGACCAGAAGAGGCGGTATTACGAGGAGCACGCGGCGCAGTACCGCGCGCTGGTCGCGCAGGGGCTGGACCCGATCGAGATCGACCGCCGCCTGCCCCCCGACCCGCGGAAGAACATCCACACCTTCCCCGCGTTCGGGACGTACTTCTACAACTTCAACTGCCTGCCCAAACTGGTCGACGGGCGCGACAACCCCTTCGCCGACCCGCGCGTGCGGCGCGCCTTTGCGCTGGCCGTCGACAAGCGCCGCATCGCCGAGCAGATCCGCGGCACGGGCGAACGCGTCGCCCGGACGCTGGTCCCGCTGGACTCGATCGCCGGGTACCCCTCGCCCGCCGGGCTGCCGTACGACCCGGCCGCGGCCCGCGCGCTGCTGGCCGAGGCCGGGTACCCGGGCGGGCGCGGGTTCATCACCGTCGAGATCCTGTTCAACAAGGACGCCGGGCACGACGTGATCGCGCAGGCCGTCGCCAAGGACTGGCAGGAGAACCTGGGCGTTCCCGTGGTGCTTGCGCAGAAGGAGGTCAAGGTCTTCCGCAACGACCTGAAGTCGCAGAACTTCATGGTGTCGCGCGCCGGCTGGTTCGGCGACTACGGCGACCCCACGACGTTCCTGGACCTGAACCGCTGCGACGACGGGAACAACGACCGCAAGTACTGCTCGGCGCGGTTCGAGGCGCTCATGGACCGTGCCGCGGAAGAGCCGGACCCGGCCCAGCGCCTGCGCATCCTGGCCGAGGCCGAACGGCTGATCGTCGAAGAGGACCTGCCGCTGATCCCGCTGTTCCAGTACGTGCAGGTGTACCTGTTCGACCCGCACCGGGTCAGCGGGATCTCGTCGCACCCGCGCCAGCAGCAGGACCTGTTCCTGATCGACATTCTGGGTGACGGCAAGGGCGCGGAGACGCCGCGGGCTCTGCCGCCGGCGGCGCCGGCTGAGGTTCCGGCCGGGGCGCCGGAACTCGGCCATGGCGTGACGCGGCGGAGCGGTGAACTCGGAATCGGCGAAGCCGTGACCGCTGACCGTCGGGCTCGCTGCTCCCTGGATGTGCTGATGTGCCGCTCTGGCACGGGGGGCGCCGCATGCTCGGCCTGATCGCCCGTCGCCTGCTGCAACTGCCGCTGATCGTCGGCGTGATCTACACGCTGACGCTCACGCTGGCGTGGGCGGTGCCGGGCAACCCGGTCGAGAACGACGAAGGCCGTCGGCCCCCCGCTGCCGTGATCGAGGCGCTCAAGCGGCAGTACAACCTCGACTCGTTCTGGCGGTTCTACTTCTCGTACCTCGACAGCGCCACGGGCCTGCGCTGGGCGCGCGACACGGTTTCGGGCCGCGCCGCGCAGCGGGCCGCGGAGGCACGCGCGGCGGGCGAGGCCGCGCCGGTGCGGCGCGTGTTCGACTTCGGCCCCAGTCTGCAGTACGACGACTGGAGCGTGAACCAGATCATCGGCGACGCGCTGCCGGTGAGCGTCGCGCTGGGGGCGATGGCCATGCTCATCGCCGTGTTCGTCGGCGTGGGCGCGGGGATCGTGGGCGCGGTGCGCCCCAACTCCGCGGCGGACTTCGCCACGCTCACCGTCGCGCTGGTCGGCATCAGCCTTCCCAGTTTCGTCGTCGGCACCACGCTGCTGCTGGTGTTCAGCGTGTGGATCAAGGCCTTCCCCATCGGCGGGTGGGGGCCGGGGCAGATGGTCCTGCCCGCGGTCACGCTCAGCCTGCCGTTCGCGGCGTACATCGCGCGCCTGACGCGCATGGGCATGCTCGAGCACCTCGGGGCCGACTTCATCCGCACCGCGCGGGCCAAGGGCGTGAGCGAGTCGCGCATCGTGCTCAAGCACGCGCTCAAGAACGCGTTCCTCCCCGTGCTGAGTTACCTCGGCCCCGCGACCGCCATGGCGATGACCGGGTCGTTCGTCGTCGAGCGCGTCTTCACCGTGCCCGGCATGGGCCAGCACTTCGTCAACGGCGTGCTGAACAAGGACCTGTTCCTGATCATGGGCGTCGTGCTGGTCTACTCGACCATGCTCGTGCTGTTCAACCTCGCGGTGGACGTGATGTACCGCTGGATCGACCCGCGGATCGAGTGACGCCCGGCCTCACCACGCGACGCGCACCAGCACCTGCACCACGATCATCGTCTGCACGCCGGCGACGAGGTCGTCCAGCAGGATGCCCCACCCGCCCGGCACGCGCTGCAGCGCGTGGGCCGGCGGGAGTTTCAGGATATCGAACGCGCGGAAGCCGAAGAAGACCGCCGCGAGCGTGATCGCCGCGTGCGGCAGGGTGTCCGTCGCCGCGCCGGGCAGGAACAGCAGCGGGATGCACACGCCCGCGGTCTCGTCGGCGCACACGCTGCCGGGGTCCTTCCTGCCGAAGCGCGCCTCGGCCGCGTCGCCGTAGGCGACGCACCCCCACGAGAACACCAGCAGCAGCAGCGCGAAGGCCGCGTTGAACAGCGCCTGCGCCGCGGGCCCGTCGGCCGGCCCCGACCCCGCGAGGATCATCGCCGCGGCGAGCGCGACCGGCGGCATCGAGCCCCACGTGCCGGGCGCGGGGCGCAGGTGGCCGAGGCCGAAGGTGGTGACCAGGGCCGCGCCGACGCGCGAGAGTGCTGGCGTGCGGGCGTCGGTCACGCGGCCCGCCTCCCGTCGCGCGAGGGTCGGCCGTCGCGGACGACGGCCCACGCGCGCCAGATGTACGGCAGGCCCGACCAGAGCGTGACAATCATCGTCGCCCACACGATGGTGTCGATGAGCAGGCGGCCGAGGGGCGCGGGCTCGGCGACGTGGTGCGGGCGCTCGCCGGGGTCGGCCAGCGCGATGAGCACCAGCACCGCCGGCACGCACACCGACTGCAGGGCCATCTTGAGTTTGCCGCTCAGCGACGCGCCGAAGGGCACGCCCGCGCCCTCGAACGCCGCGCGGATCGAGGTGACCAGCAACTCGCGCCCCAGCACGACGACCACCATCCACGGGTAGACGCCGCTGATCTGCTCGGCGGGGCGGCCGTCGGTCGTGAACCCCGGCCCGGCGAGGAACACGAACGCGCCGACGACCAGCAGTTTGTCGGCGAACGGGTCCATGATGCGGCCGAACACCGAGACCTGCCGCCAGCGCCGGGCGAAGTAGCCGTCGAGCACGTCGGTGATCGCGGCGACGCTGAACACCGCCGCGGCCCACAGCAGGAGCCAGTCGGCGCTGGTCAGGACCGAGCCCTCTCGACCCGACGCGACCGGCGCGCGGTGCCGGTACCACGACAGCAGCACGAAGAACACGACGGCCAGCACGACGCGGGACGAGGTCAGCAGGTTGGGAAGGGAACGGTACAGCCACCCCGCGGCAGGATGGTCGTGGCCCGAAGCAGGGGCCTGGCCGGCGTGTCCATCGATCGACGGCATGGCTCGGCCATGGTAACGCACGGACGCGGCCCGCACGGGCGCGGACGGTCTGGCCGAGGAGATCGACGCCCAACCGAACAAAACCCTTTGCCGGGCGGGGCGACACCCATCCCTTCATTTGACCGATGGTTGGAGGCTTCTATCATCCGCGCTTGCTCGGCGGGCTGAACCCTGCCCAGCGGCGTGCGAGTGCCGCTGTAGCTCAGTGGTAGAGCGCACCCTTGGTAAGGGTGAGGCCGTGGGTTCAATCCCCACCAGCGGCTTTGTCGTCTGTGAGCGCGGGGGCCGGGGCGCGGGGTTCGGGGCGGGTGCAGGGGCGGCACGGATCGCCGCGGGCGCCTGGAAGGATCGTCGGCCCGCGGGGCCGGCGTCGGGCATCGTTGTCCGGCGTGAGCCGGCGGGAATCGAAGTCAGAACGCGAAGGTCGAACACCAACACACCGTTTCACAAGCACGCGGAGGTCGTCAGTCATGGCAAAGGGCGTATTCGAGCGGACCAAGCCACACGTCAACGTGGGCACGATCGGGCACATTGACCACGGCAAGTCCACCTTGACCGCGGCCCTCTCGGCGCGCTCGGCCGCGAAGTACGGCGGCACGATGAAGTCGTACGCCGAGATCACCAAGGGCGGCACGGTGCGCGACTCGAACAAGACGGTGACGATCCACTCGTCGCACACCGAGTACGAGACGGCCAAGCGGCACTACGCCCACGTGGACTGCCCGGGCCACGCCGACTTCGTGAAGAACATGATCACCGGCGCCGCGCAGATGGACGGCGCGATCCTGGTCGTGTCCGCGGCGGACGGCCCGATGCCGCAGACCCGCGAGCACGTGCTGCTGGCCCGCCAGGTCGGCGTGCCGTACATCGTGGTCTTCCTGAACAAGGTCGACCTGGTCGACGACCCCGAACTGCTCGACCTGGTCGAGGTCGAGGTGCGCGACCTGCTGAACAAGTACGGCTTCCCCGGTGACACCACGCCGATCATCCGCGGGCAGTCCAAGGCCGCGCTGGAGAACCCCAAGGACGACAAGATCTGCGAGCCGATCGACAAGTTGTTCGAGGCGATCGACTCGTACATCCCCGAGCCGCAGCGCGAGGTGGACAAGCCGTTCCTCGTGTCGGTCGAGGATGTGTTCTCGATCAAGGGTCGCGGCACCGTGGCGACCGGGCGCATCGAGCGCGGCGTGGTGAAGGTCGGCGACCCGGCGGAGATCGTCGGCCTCCGCAAGGAGAACAAGTCGACCACCATCACCGGCGTCGAGATGTTCAACAAGACGCTGGACCAGGGGCAGGCGGGCGACAACGTCGGCGTGCTGCTCCGCGGCATCGAGAAGAACGACATCGAGCGCGGGCAGGTCATCTGCAAGCCCGGCTCCATCAAGCCGCACACCAAGTTCAAGGGCCAGGTGTACGTGCTGACCAAGGAGGAAGGCGGCCGTCACACGCCGTTCTTCTCCGGCTACCGCCCGCAGTTCTACTTCCGCACCACCGACGTGACCGGCACGCTCAAACTGCTCGGCGGGGCCGAGATGTGCATGCCCGGCGACAACGTCGAGATCGAGGTGGACCTGATGGACAAGCCCGTGGCCATGGAGGCCGGCCTCCGCTTCGCCATCCGCGAGGGCGGCCGCACCATCGGCTCGGGGACCGTGACCCAGATCATCGAGTGACCGCGGGAACGCCCGCGGCGGGACGTCTGGGGGGAGGGATCGAAGTGACCACAACCTGGCCCACCGGCGCGAGCCGGTGGGCCGGTTTGACGAACAGGGCGGCCTGAAACGAGGTACGAACCATGGCCAAGAAGGGCAAAGCGCTGGCTCGCGAGTACGTCTGGCTCCAGTGCTCGGAGACCGGCGACCTGAACTACCGCACCGAGATCAACGTCAAGGGCGGCATCGCGGAGAAACTCAAGGCCGGGTTCAAGAAGTACAGCCCGCGCCTGCGCAGGCACACGCTGCACAAGATCAAGCGGAAGTGACCGGCGGACGGTCGGCCGCCCCAACGCGGCCGGGCCTCCGCGGCGCTTTCCGGTTACGCCGGTAGCTCAACTGGTAGAGCAGCGGATTCCAAATCCGCAGGTTGCGGGTTCAAGTCCCTCCCGGCGTGTTGCTCCGAATCTCCGACCGCACCGACCACGGGAACGTTCTCATGTCGCTGGGCATCTACAAGCAGGGCCAGGGGTACTGGGTCCGCGTCATGACCGCGGTGCTGGTGGCCGTGGCCACGCTGGGCGCGGCGGGGTGGGTCGCCAACCAGGTCGCGGTCTTCGAGACCCGCCTGCCGCGGAACACCTGGCGCCTGACGCTCAAGGACGTCGCGGGGACCGTCAACCCCGGCGACCGGGTCGAACTGGTCGGCCGGCCCGAGGTCCCCGGCACGCCCGCGCCGGTGCTGGGCACGGCCGAGGTGGTGTCGTACTCCCCCGAGCAGCAGGAACTGATCGTCCGTCGCGTGGAGATGTCCGCCGCGGGCACCGGGCCGGACTCGTCGGCCCGCGTCGCGCTGCCGGCCAAGGCGTTCGCGGCGGACTTCCGCGAGCGTCCGATGGGCGTGCCGCTGATCGAACCCAAACTGCTGATCGGCCTCTCGGTGGGCGTGGTGCTGCTGCTGGGCTCGGCGCTGGCGTACTACTTCGTGGGCGTGCGCCGCGGGAGCGTCGAGTTCCTGATCGCGACGGACATGGAGATGAAGAAGGTGAACTGGTCGACGCCGCGCGAGGTCCGCGGCTCGACGATCGTCGTGATCTTCGCGTGCTTCATCATCGCCACGTTCCTCTTCGGCGTGGACCTGGCGTTCCAGTGGTTCTTCCGCCTCATCGGCATCCTGGTGGACGTGAAGACGACCACGGCGTGACCCGGGCTGGGCTTGGTTGGACGGGGCGGGGGAGGGAGTCGCCATGTCGAACGAAACAACGCAACCGACCGCCGCGACCGAGCAGCCGGTCAAGACCGACCTGATCTCGGGCGACGAACCCATCCGGCGCGAGGGGATGGACTGGTTCGTGCTGCGGGTGGCCAGCAACAAGGAGAGTTCGGTCCGCGAGACCCTGCTGCGCAAGGTGCAGATCGAGAACATGGGGCACCTGGTCGGGCGCATCCTGGTGCCGACCGAGAAGACCAAGACCATCAAGGGCGGCAAGCAGAAGATCGTCGAGACCAAGTTGTACCCCGGCTACGTGTTCGTCGAGATGCGGCTGGAGCCCGACGGGCGGATCCCGCAGGACGTCTTCTTCCTCATCAAGGAGACCACCGGCGTGGGCGACTTTGTCGGCACGGCCGGTCGGCCCACGCCGATGAAGGAGATCGAGATCGAGAAGATGCTCCTGGACTCGCGCCGCCCCGAGGAGGAGCCGGTCATCAAACTCGTGTTCGCCAAGGGCGAGCCGGTCACGATCAAGGAAGGCCCGTTCCAGGGCTACGAGGGCACGGTCGACGAACTCATACCCGAGAAGGGCATCGTCCGCGTGCTGGTCACCATCTTCGGCCGCCAGGCCCCGATCGAGATCGAGGAATGGCAACTGGCCAAGGCCGGGCAGGAATAATCTTATATTGAACTTATGTTTGCGCGGCCGCGCGGTCGGTGCGCGCACGCCGCCGCGGCGTGGGCCGCGGGCCTCGCGCCGGGCACGTCGTAGACCGCGTGCACGCGCAGGCCCTGGTCCTCGTACACCGACCGGCGTGCCCACACCGCGCCGTGGTGGATGTACGACGAGATGACCGCGTCGGTCGCGCCCGTCCCGGCCGCCTCGCGCGGCGGGATCACCGGCCAGCCCAGCATCCGCGTGCCCCAGCGCTGCCGGTCGTCGTCGCACAGCGCGACGATCCGGGCCGGCGAGTTGGCCAGCACCGACGCGAGTTCCACCGTGTGCCGCCCCGCGCCGTGCAGCACCACGTCGCGCCCGGCGAGGCTGGCCAGCACCGCGGCCATGCGGCGTGCCCCGCCCGGCCCGACGCTGCCCGAGCAGCCCGGCTCGGTGCGCGACGAACTGAACGCGCTGGGCCAGTCGGCGCGCCACCACCGCGCCGGCGACGCCGCGGCGGCGTCGACCGCGGCCCCGACGCGCCGCAGGTGCAGCGAGAGAGCGAAGCCGTCGCGCGCCGCGCGCCACGCCGCCTGCGACATCGCGTCACGGTCCGCCGCGAGGAAACGCTCCACGCCGTCGGCCACGCTCGACGCCGCCGCGGCCTCGTCGTCCTCGGGCGCGGCGTCGACGAACACCGCGCTCTCGCCGTCGCGCAGGCCCGCCGTCGCGCCGCTGCTCTTGGCCGTGATGATCGGCACGCACCCGTGCGCCATCGCCTCGATGCGGCTGATGCACAGGCCCTCGAAACGGGACGCGAGCACGAACGCGTCCGCGCCCTCCAGGATCGCGCCGATCTCGCCCGCGCCGGCGCGCGGGATGCGCGTCACCCTCGGCCGCGTGGCGATCAGCGCGTCGATGTCCGCCGCGGCGGGGCCGTCGCCCACCAGCAGCACGCGGTGGTCGATCCCGCGCCGGTCCAGTTCGTCGCTCAGCAGCGCCAGCGCGCCGATGCGCTTCTGCCGGTGCTCCATCCGACCGGTGTACACCAACCGCAGCGGCCGCCCGGCCAGCGGCGCACGCGCCCGCGGCGGGCTTTCCGGCACCTCCACGCCGTGCGGGATCGACTCGATCTGGTCGGCCCGCCACGGGAACATCCCCGCCATCGCGCCCGCGTAGCGTTCGTCGATCGCCACGAACCGCGCGATCACCGGCTCGTACCGCCGAAGGATCGACGTGTCGTAGTCCGAGTCGGCGTGCTGCCACGCCAGCACGCGCACCGTCTCCGGCTGCGTCGCGCACAGCGCGGCGAACAGGCCGTAGGAATCGCCGAGAATGTTCGGCATGGCGACCACCGGCCCGGCGCGGTCGCCGTACGCGGCGCGCGACAGCGCGTCGATGGTCCGACGGTACTCCGGGATGAACGGCGACAGGTCGCCCTCGGCCCGGCCCATGTGCGGCCAGTCCGCGGGCTCGACACGACGGACCGACGGGTGCAGGCGCACGTCGGCCGCGGGCTGGTCCGCCGCGCGGGGGTGCACCACCAGCGCGACCGCGCGTCCGTCCGCCGCCAGACCGTTGGCCAGCCGCACCGCCCAACTGGTGACGCCGCCCAGGTCCAGCCCGTGGGGCAGACTGATCAACACGGGCGCGGGCCGCTGGCCCGTGCCGCCGCGTCCGCAGCGATCGTTCATGCCCAGTCGATCGGCCCGCGGGGCGCGATCAGGCCCAGTTTTGGTGGTCGGCGGATGGAAGGGTCGATAACGGGAGCGATTCGTGCAGATGCCGGTGCCTCCGCCGCGCGGGTTGCGCTGCGCGCGGTGCGGCACGGCGCTCTCGTTGCCCGCCCGCGCACGGCGCGGGTCCGGAGTCGGACGTGCCCGGTGCAGACACACGCACATTCCCGCCCCCGCCCGTGGTCGCGCTGGTGCAGTACGCCGCCGAGACCGACCACTTTGTCGGCGTCGATCGCGCGCTCGCGGCACGGAGCGTGCGGCCGGTCCGCGTGAACGAATGGGAACTGGCCGATCTCGACGCGCTTTCGCCGCGTGTGATCGGCGTGAAGGACACGCAGTCGCCCCTTGCGCTGGCCGCGCTGCGCTGGGCCCGTGACCGCGCCGTGCCCACGCTGCTGCTGATGGACGGCGTCGTCGAGCACCGCAACACCTTCCACAACCCCGACGCGGGCGAGGGCTTCCTGCGTCCCGCGCCGGTCGACGTCGTCGCCTGCGCCGGCGAAGCCGACCGCGCCAACCTTTGGTCGTGGGGAAACTTCGCCGTTGCGACCGGCGTGCCGCGGATCGACGCGGCCCTGCCCGCGCCCCTGCCCCTCGACCGCGCCGGCCCGCTGCTGGTCGCCACGGCGCGCAGGCCGTGCTTCAACGCCGCGGAGCGCGAGCAGTTGGCCGGCGCGCTCGGCGTGCTGCGCGACGAGATCAACGGCTCGCCCTGGCGCGGCCGCGTGCTGTGGCGGCTAACCGCCGGGCTCGACGAGGCGGTGGGCGTGACCAACTCGCCCGGGTCGCTTTACGACGCGCTCCGCGCGTGCGCGGCGGTGGTCACGACGCCCTCGACGCTGCTGATCGAAGCGATGGCCGCGGGCCGCGCGTGCGCCGTCCTGCATCCGTTCGAAGGCCCGCTGTGGCAGGACGCGATGGCGGTGTGCCGCGGCGCCGAACCCGGCGCGCTGCGCGCGATGCTCGCCACGCTCGCCGTGCCCAGTGAGGCGGACCTTGCCCGCCAGCACGCCGCGCACGCTCGCCTCGTCGCGGCCGGCGACGGCGCAACCGCCGCGGACCGAGTGGCCGAAGCGCTGGTCCGGCTGCTGCGCGGCGAGATCGGCGCGGGCCCCGGCCGCCGGCGCGCGTTGCCGCACGTCGCGCGTGTCCCGTCGCCCGTGGCGCGCGGCTCGCGCCCGCGCGTCGTGTCGTGCGTCGCGTGCGACGACACGCCCATCGGCGGCGTGATGACGTGGTCGCTGCGCATGGGGCGCGAGTTCGCCGCGCGGCCCGACGACCTGCGCCACGACTTCCGCACGCTCGTCGTCGCGATGCGGCCCGACGGCTGGCGCGGCGACGACTTCGACCCGACCGCCGAGCCAAACACGCACCTGTGCATCGTCGACCCGCTCGCCCCGCACCACGAGCGCGTCGAGACCGTCCGCCGCGCGCTGGAAGCGCTCGAACCCGACGTCGTCCTGCCCAACTACAACGACGCGTGCTTCATGGCCGCGGCGCTGCTCCGGCCGCGCGGCGTGCGCACGGTCGCCGTCGCGCATTCCGACAGCGATTCCTACCGCGCGCTGGCGGAGACGTACGACACCTGGTCCGCCGCCGTCGGCGTGAGCCGCGCCTGCGTGTCGTGGCTGGCGCCCATCGGCGCGGGCAGACCCGTCGAGCGGATCGTCTACGGCGTGCCCGTTGCGCCGCAGCCCACGCCGCGCCCGGGCGCTGCGGACCCCGGTGCGCCGCTGCGTCTGGCCTACATCGGGCGCATGGTGCACGAGCAGAAGCGCGTCGGCGACCTGTTGATCCTGCTGAGCAGAGTCGCCGCGCGGAGCGTGCCGTGCGAACTCCACGTCGTCGGCGACGGGCCCGACCTCGCCGCGTGGCGCGGCAGGTTGGCCCAGCGCGAACTCCGCGGCGTCAGCGTCCGGATCCACGGACGGCGCAGCCCCGCGTGGGTCGAGCGCTTCCTGCCCACGATCGACGCGTGCCTGCTGGTCAGCGAGTACGAGGGCACGAGCGTCGTCATGCTCGAAGCGATGGGGCAGGGCGTCGTGCCCGTCGTCACGGCCGTGCGCTCGGGCGTTGCCGAGTGGGTGCGCGACGGGGAGAACGGCGTGGTCGTGCCGATCGGCGCGATGGCCGACATGGCGGCGCGGATCGGCGAACTGCACGCCGACCGCGCGCGGCTCGACAAACTCGGCCGCGCGGCGTGGCGGACCATCCGCGACAGCGGGCTGAGCGTTGGCACGACCGCCGCGGCGTACGCGCGGGTGTTCGACGCGGCGCTCGCCGCGCCGGCCGACACGCGCCCGTCCGACTCGGCCCTCCGCCCCACCGACCTGTGGCGCTGGAACCTCGGCGGCGCAAGCCCGCGCGCGGCCGAAGCCGACGCGTGGTGCGAGCGTGCCCTGCGCGAGGCCGGCTTCTCGTGCATCGCCCTTGACCACTGGCGCGAAGGCTGCGACGCGGTGCTGGTCCGATCCACGCGCGCCGAGCCCGTGGGCGCCGACGAGATCGCAGCGTGGCGGGCGCGCGGCGTCGGCGTCGCCGTTTCGCCGCACCTGCGACAGGACGGTCTCGCGGCGCGCGTGCTCGCCGTCGTGCGGGCCGCCGTCGCGGCGGGGGCGCAGCGCATCGCCGTCTACCCGCCAGGCCGCCACACCCGCCGCGTCGCGGAGGTCTTCCGCCCTGAACTGTGGTCCGATGCACCCGGGGGCTGGCCGTTTGTCGGGTTCCTCGACGACGCGGCGCGGCCCGGCCAGCAGGTGCTCGGCCTGCCGGTCGTCCCGCCGCGATTGGCGCTCGACACGCTCCGCCCCGACACCGTGCTGCTTTCGACCGATGCGCACGAGGACGCCCTGTGGGCCCGCACCGCGCCCATGCGGGCCGCGGGCGTGAACGTCATCCGTCTGTACGGTGCAAGCCCCGTCGCGCCCGCCGTCGAGGTCGCGCTGCAAGGAGCCGCCCATGCCGATTGCGCCCGTTGAAGTGCTCGAAGCCGCGGGGCTGGAGTCGTGCGCGGGCCCGGCCCGCGGCGTCGCGCTCGGCGCCGCGCTCGACGAGCGCCTGTTCGTGCAGATGCTCGGACCCGTCTACGACGAGGTGCGCGACTTCAAGCGCACGCGCATGGCCTGGCCGCGGCTGGCGCAACTCGCGGCGCTGGCACGGGCCGTCGCGCGCCTCGGCGTGCCGGGCGACTACGCCGAGTTCGGCACCTGGCGCGGCGGCTCGCTCTATCTCGTCGCCGAGACCTGGCGGCGGCTGGAGCAGAACCGCGACCTGATCGCGTTCGACTCCTTCGCCGGCCTGCCCCCTACCGCGGCGCGCGACGGCGCGGCCCTGCACCAGGGCCAGTTCGCCGACGTGGACGTGAACGAAGTGCGGGCGTTCTTCGCCTCGCGCGGCCTGTCGCGCGTGCACCTGGTGCAGGGCTGGTTCCAGCAGACGATCGGCGCGCTGAGCGGGCGGACGCTCGCGCTGGCGCATATCGACTGCGACACGCACGACAGCACCGTCGCCGTCCTCGGGCGCGTGTGGGAGGCGCTCGCGCCCGGCGGGTTCCTCGTCGTCGACGACTACGCGCACCCCGATTGCCCCGGCGTCACCATCGCCGTCGAGGAGTTCTTCGCCCGGCGCGAGGAGGTCGTCTGGCAGACGCCCATGCCCGAGAGCGCGACCGCGCCGGGCCTGAACTGCTCGTGCTGGGTCCGCAAGCGCGGCGGGCGCGAGGCCAACGAGGCCGCCCGCGCCGTCGGCGCGGCGCACGACCCCGGCATCCTCCGCGCGCGGCTCGTCGAACTCACCGCGCAGGTCTGCGCGGCGCGCGGCCTGCGGCGCATCGCCCTCTACGGCGCGGGCAGGCACACCGAGTCCATCCTTCCCGGCCCGTGGCCCGCGGCTGGCGTGCAGGTGGTCGCCATCCTTGACGACCACGCCGCGGCGAGCCGTCCGCACGTGGCGGGCGTCCCCGTCGTCCGCCCCGAGGCCCTGCCCGTGCCCGTCGACGCCGTCGTCGTCAGTTCCGACCGCTTCGAGGACGTGATCGCGACCCGTGCCGCGGCGGTCTTCGGGCCTCGCGGCGTGCCCGTGCTCAAGTTGTACGGTCGATGAAGATTCTCGGACCGCGCTCAACCCGCGTGGCCGGTGGTCCGATAGTGCATGGAGGGGTGGGGTTGGGGGTCGGGGTCGGAGGTGCGTGTGATCCTGCCGCCAATGGACCTGCTGATCGCCGGAATGGGCCGTGCGGGCACGACCGCGCTGGCGAACCTGCTGACGACGCCGCCGGAGCGGTGGGTGATCATCGAGCCCGGCCTGACGCGCGACGGCGTGGGCGAGCACGTGCTCGAACAGGCGCGGCGCTTCGGCCCGCCGGTCGCGACCAGCGACGAGCGGTGGCGCGCCGGCGGCGACCGCGAGACCGGCCTCGAACGCTTCGCGCGGACCATCGGCCCCGGCCTGTCGTCGCTCCGCGGCTGGGGCGTGAAGGAAGTGAACCCGACAGGCCTCGACGAACTCATCGGCGTCTTCGAGCCGCGCAAGGTGCTGCTGGCCGTGCGCGACATCCGCGACTGCGCCATCAGCGTGCTGGAGAAGTCCCGCCTGCACGCGGCGGAGGGCCGGAGCGTGCAGAGCGACGAGTGGCTCGTCAGGCGCCTGACCGACGCGGGGGCCGCGCTGGTGCGGCTGCGTACGCGGCTCGACGCCCCGCGCGTGCGCACGGTGCAGTACGAGCGGTTCACCACCGATCCGGCCTACCGCGCCGCGCTGGAGGACTGGCTCGGCTGGCCGCTGACCGGCGACCCCGGCCGCTGCATGGATCTGTTCGGGCGCGAGTACGAGGTCGCCCGGCACGCGGGCGCGGTGACGGCGTCGAGCGTCGGCCGGCGCGAGCGCGAGCGCTCGCCCGAGGCGCTGCGCTTCGCCGCGCACGTCCAGCGGCAGGCCGCGGCGTACCAGGCCGCGTTCGGCTACGCCGGAGAGCCGGCGGAGGCCGCGGCATGAGCGCACAGGCCGCCAACGCGCCGGCGACCGGCGCAGCGCTCAGGCACGTCGAGAACTGGCGCAAACTGCACAGCCGCGGGTACTTCGCCCAGCACCGCCGCTACCGGGACCGCCTGCACGCGCGCGGCACCGACGAGATCGGCCGCCTGCTGGCACTGACCCCCGAGGACACGCTGCTGGAGCTGGGCTGCGGCTACGGGCGCGCGCTGTACCACCTGCTGCCGCGCGTCCGGCGTGCGGTCGGCATCGACCTCTCCGCCGAGCCGTTCGCCGAGGCGCGGGGTCTGCTCGCGGGGCGCGGCGAGTTCGCGCTGCACGTCGGCGATGGCGTGTCGCTGCGCCCGGTCGACGATGCGAGCATCGACAAGGCCTTCGCGTTCACCGTCTTCCAGCATCTGACCCGCGCGCAGGCCGCGGCGTACACCGCCGAGTTCGCGCGCGTGCTGCGGCCCGGCGGGCGGGTGTGCATCCAGTTTCTCACCGGCGGCGACACCGACGCCGATCAGTCCGACGAGGTGCGCGAGCAGTCGCTGTCGTACTCGGCGGCGCAGATCGCCGCGCTGGTCGAGGGCGCGGGCCTGCGCCTGACCAACCTCGAACTGGCGCCGACCGACCACGCGGCGTACTGCTGGTACTGGATGGCCGCGGACAAGCCCGCCGCGGGACGCGCCCGCGAGCGGTTCGAGGATCGTGCGTACTGACGCGGAACCGGAGCAGGAGCGAGCCATGCGTTGTCTGATGGGTCTGAAGCACCGCGAGCGCCTGGTGTCGTTCGTGCCGCCGGGCGGCCGGATGCTGGAGTGGGGCGCGGGCGGCTCGACGGTGTGGCTCGCCCAGAACCTGCCCGAGGGCGCGACGCTCACCAGCATCGAGCACGACCGCGAATGGTTCTACGAGGTCGCCAACCACCTCGGCAACGGCGGACGCGGCCGGCGTGGCAACGTCCGCCTGCTGCTGCGCGAGCCGACCGGCCCGCTTGGCGCCAACGCCACCGCCGCGGAAGACGACCCGACGAACCTGCAACCCTTCATCGACGGCGCGGACGGCGAGCGCTTCGACGTGATCCTGGTCGACGGCTACGCGCGCGGCGCGAGCATGGCCAAGGCGCGGACGCTGCTCAACCCCGGCGGGGTGGTCGTGCTGCACGATGCGCAGCGCGAGTGGTACGACGACGCCAAGTCGCTCTTTGCCGCGCGCGGGCACATGGGCTCGTGCCCCGACTACCCCGGCCCGGAACTGTGGTGGGGCACGAACATTGGCGACGTCGCCTTCCGCCCGGCGCGGGAGACGCTCGGCCACGAGCAGATGCCGGTGGTGCTGTGCTACTTCACGCTCGACACGCCCTACGCGGACGAGGCGAAGAAACTCAGGGCGTCGTGCGAGCGGCTGGGGCTTGAGCACCGAATCGTCGGCGTGCGGCCGCGCGGATCGTGGGAGGCCAACTGCGCGTACAAGGCGAGGTTCGTCGAGGAGCACTGGCGCGCCATCGGCAGGCCGGTGCTGTGGGTCGACGCCGACGCGCTCGTGCGCCGGACGCCCGATCTTCTCCGCGGCGTCGCGGCGGACTTCGCCGTGCACCGCGCGCTGGGCTGGATGTTCGCCAGCGGCACCGTGTTCTTCAACCAGACGCCCGAGGCCGAGGCCCTGCTGGTGCGCTGGCGCGAACGCTGCGAGGCCGACCCGACGACGTGGGACCAGGTGCACCTCGACGCCGCGTGGGAGGACGTCGTGCGCGAGCGCCCGCTGGAGACGCTCTGGCTGCCGCGGGAGTACACGTTCATCAACGATCTCAACGACGCCGCGCTGGCCGAAGACCCGGTGATCGAGCACACGCAGGCGTCGCGCCGGTTCAAGGCCACGGTCTCGGTCGCGAGCGGCGCGGCCGAGGCGCAGCCCGTGTACCCGGACGATCTGGTCGCGGCGCGGCGCGCCTCGCGCGCCCGCGCCGGCGGCCACGCGCAGGCCGCGGGCGCGGGCGCGGCGACCGGGGCATCGCAGACGAGCATGCGCCCGCGCGTGACGATGAAACCAGAGGACCTGCCGGCACGCATCAAGATCGCGATGGTCGATCGGCTCGCGCTGGAGTGCGTGCTGTGCGGCGTGCGCCGCGTCGCGCTGTACGGCGCGGGCCGGCACACGCAGGAGGTCGCGCTCTGGCCGCTCAGGGCGCGCGGGATCGAGGTCGTCGCGATTCTCGATGACGCGCCCAAGGCCGCAACGCTCCACGACATTCCGGTCGTGCGGCCATCGGGACTCGATGAACCGATCGACGCGGTGATCGTGTCGAGCGACTGGCGCGAGGAGCAGATCGCCGAAGCCGCGGCGGGGGTCTTCGGCCCGCGCGGGGTGCCGGTGCTGCGCGTGTACCGGTGGGAAGCGCGGGGCGTCGCCGCCGGCGCGTGAACGCGCGGGCGACTCACGCCCGCAGCGCGACGGCGCGCTCGGCCACCGCTTCGTGCACCTGCCAGAAGTGCGCAAACGATGCGGCGATCGACATCGGCAGGATCCTGGCCCGCCCCGCCGCGCCCATGCGCGCCCGCAGCGCGTCGTCGCACGCAAGTCGGGCGATCGTCTGCGCCCAGCGCGGCTCGTCGCCCGGCGTCGCGGGCAGCACGAAGCCCGTCACGCCGTCGTCGACGACCTCCGACGGCCCGCCCCGGTCGGTAACGACGACCGGCAGCCCTGCGCACTGCGACTCCATCACCACCTGCCCGAGCGTGTCGGTCGTCGACGGGAAGACGAACAGGTCGCTGCCGGCGTAGATCGTCGAGAGTTCCTCGCCGTGGCGGAAGCCGAGAAAGACCGCGTCGTGCGGGGCGAGTTCGGCGGCCATCTGCGCGCGGTACGGGCCGTCGCCCACGACCAGCAACTGGGCGTCGACGCCCGCACGGGCGCAGGCCGCGCGGGCCGCGGGCCACGCGCGCGCCAGCATCGGCAGGTTCTTCTCGACGCTCACGCGCCCGACGTACAGCGCCTTGACGCTCGACCCGCGCACGCCGAGCGGCGCGAGCGAACGCCACAGCGCGGGCGCGCCCGCGCGGAACGACGCGTCGAACGCCGCGGTGTCGATGCCGGGGCGCAGACGCTCGATCCGCTCGCGCCGGATGCCGATGCGCTCCATGCTCGCGGCGTACTCCGTCGAGCGGGTGAAGACCCGCGCAAAGGGCCAATAGAACCAGCGCATGTGCGCGCCGCAGATCCATGTGAACACCGGCTCGTCGAACAGGTGATCGATGTACGCCGGGAAGTCGGTGTGGTAGGTGCCCACCAACGGCACGCCGCGGCGTCGCGCAAAGCGCCGACCGAGCGTGCCGACCGGGCCGGGCGTCGAGACGTGCACGACGTCGGGCGCGAGACGCTCGGCCAGTCGGAGCGTCCGCCCGCGCGGCGGTAGGGCCAGTTCGAGTTGCGGGTAGCCGGGCATGGGGCGCGCGTAGAGGGGCGGCACGTTGTGGATGAACGCTCGCTCGCCGCCGGGAGGCGCGGGCAGGCGCGTGCTGGTGACGATGTGCAGGTCGCGTCCCGCCGCGGCGGCCTGGTCGCCGACGTTGCGGATGAACCGCGAGACGCCGTTGACGTCGTTGAGCGTGTCGGTGAAGAGGGCCAGACGCATCGGCGGGCAGCGTACCCGCGCCGGCTGTGCGGGTGCGCCGTGGCGCCTGGCCGCGGGCCATGGTTCACCAAGGATTGACAAAAACGGAAGGGCCCGCACCGGGGAGGCAAGCCGGTACGGGCCATTCACAGAACAACGAGCCGTGTCGAGTGCGGCGGCGGGTCGGGTCGGACCTGCCGCCGTGAGGGCACTCAAGTGTGCGATGCGGCGTGGGCCGCGGCCAGCGCGAGGCCTTGCTGCTGCGCGGTGGCGAGCGCTCTGTGCGGTCTGTGCGGCACTTGCGGGCCGCGGCGGGGGTTTGCGGACCTGCCGCACGGTTCGCGGACGTACACTCTTGCCCATGCCTGCGGCAGGAACCAACTCGAAGGGCGCAGCGGCGTCTCGCCGAACAGCGCACGTGGCGGTGTTTCCGGGCTCGTTCGACCCTCCCACCTACGGCCATCTGGACGTGATCCGGCGCGGGCGGCGGTTGTTCGACAGGCTGGTGGTGGCCGTCGGCCGGCACCCGGGCAAGGACCCTCTGTTCACGCCCGCGGAGCGCGTGGAGATGCTGCGCGACCTGATCCGCGACATCGTCCGGGAGGAGCCGGGCGAGGCGGACGTGATGGTCGAGAGTTTCTCGGGCCTGACGGTGGACTTTGCCCGGCAGGTCGGCGCGACGGTGCTGCTCCGCGGCATCCGGAACCTGTCGGACCTGCAGAGCGAGGTGCAGCAGGCGCTGACCAACCGGCAGGTCGCGGGGCTGGAGACGGCGTTCATCGTCGCGGGGCAGGACTTCGCGTACACCTCGAGCAGCCTGATCAAGCAGGTGACGGCGATGGGGCGCGACCTCAAGGCGCTCAGAACGATGGTGCCGCCGCTGGTCGTGCGGCATCTGGCCGCCAAGAAGCGCGAAGGCCACCCGACGCTGGCGCGGCTGATCGAGCATCACGACGCGGCGCGGGAGGGGTGATCGGCCCCGGCGCGCCGCGTCGCGGTGCCATTGAGCAGAAGGTCGTTCTCGCGGCCAGACGCGCCTTACGCTCTGGGCATGAGCCGCACCGCGCCCGAAGTCCGCGTGATCAGCATCGGAACGCTCGCCGCGAACCCGTTGTGGGAGGAGCGCGCGCCCGTGCGCACGGGGCACGCGACGACGACGCTGATCCGCTCGGGGGACCGGGTGATTCTGGTCGATCCGGGGTTGCCGGACCGCGCGGTCGCGGCACGGCTGACCGAGCGCGCGGGCATCCGCCCGGCGGACGTCACGCACGTGTTCCTGACGTGCTTCAAGCCCGACGTGTTCCGCGGGATTCTCGCCTTCGAGAAGGCGACGTGGTGGATCAGCCAGGAGGAGCGCGAGCAGGTCGGCGTGCCGCTGGTGGGGCAGTTGCAGGAAGCCGCCGCGGCGGGGGACGAGGAACTCAAGGCCGCGCTGGAACTGGACGTGGGGATCCTGCGTCGCTGCGAGCCCGCGCCGGACCGTGTCGCGCCGCACGTGTCGATGTTCCCGCTGCACGGCGTGACACCGGGGCTGACGGGGCTGCTGGTGGCGATGCCCGGTCGCGGCGGGGGCGGGCCGACGGTGCTGATCGCCGGCGACGCGGTGCCGACGGTGGAGCATCTGGAGCGCGGTATGGTGCTCGACAGCGCGGCGAACGTGATCGAGGCGCGCCAGTCGTTCGCCGAGGCGGTGGAGATCGCGGACCTGATCGTTCCGGGGCGCGACAACCTGCTGGTGAACCCGGTGCGGGCGCGGTCAAGGTAGTCGCCGTTGCCGCTTCCTACACTCGCGCATGCGCATCCTGCTGACCAACGACGACGGCCTCCGCGCCCCGGGCATTCAGGCGATGTACGAGGCGCTGGTCGATGCGCACGGCGAGTTCACCGACAGCGGCGGGGCGCTGGGCGAGGTCACGTGCATCGCGCCGCTGACGGTGCAGTCGGCCACGAGTCACGGCGTGACGTTCCACGAGCCGCTGATGATCCGCGAGGAGCGGCTGGGCTGGGCCGGGCGCGAGACCATGAGCGGCATCGCCGTTGACGGCCGCCCGGCCGACTGCGTGAAACTCGCCATCGCGGCGTTGTGGCCGGAGAGGTTCGGCGCAGGTTCGAAGCCGGATCTGTTGATCTCGGGCATGAACGCGGGTGCGAACGTGGGGATCAACGTGATCTACTCGGGCACGGTCGCCGCGGCGCTGGAGGGGGCGTTCCTGGGCATCCCGTCGATCGCGGTGAGCCTGCACATCGGCGCTGGGGGGATGAGCCGGACGGACTTCCGCGCGGGCGCGCGGCACGCGCGCCGCGCGATCGAGCGTGTGCTGCGCGGCTGCCCGAAGGCCGACGCGTCGTCGCGGTTCGGCCTGCCCGAGCCGCACGCGTGCGTGTCGATCAACGTACCCGTGACCGCGCTGGGGTCGCCGGAGGCCGAGCCGGGTTTCCGCTTCCCGGTGCGCATCTGCCCGATGAACACGCACGGGCTGAACGACAGGTACGAGCGGCGCGTGTCGCCGGGCGGCGACGTGTACTACTGGGCGTCGGGGCACGGGCTCGACTTCCGCACGACCAACGAGGGGAGCGACGTCGAGCAGATCTTCCGCAAGGTGACGACGGTGACGCCGCTGCGCTACGACCTGACCAAGAAGAGCACGCTGGCGACGTGGCGTGCGCGCGTCGAGGGCGACGGCGCGGCGCGGTGAGTCCCGTCTTCGATCCGTCACGCCCGAGATCGAGCGTGAGTCCGGATCAGTTCCTGAGTTCCAACTCCGCCACGGCGAGCACGCGCATGGTCTTGCCGTGCTGCAGGTAACCGACGACGCGCCGGGCGCGGTCGGGCGCGCCGGCCGGGCGCGCGGGCGGCGTCAGGTCGGCCGCGCCCGAGCCGTCGCGCGAGAGTTTGAACGTCTTGATGGTGAGCACGCGGCCGAGGCGCGCCGCCGACCGCGAGGCCGAGCCCTCGGCGCCGAGTGGGACGTCCTCGACCAGCGCCAGGTTCAGCACGACGTCGTCGCTCAGGCGCGGCGTGCCCGCGGGCTTCGCGGCGCGGGGCGTTTCGGGCGGCGCGGCCTTGAACTCGACCCGCACCGCGCCCGCCGCGGCGGTCTTGGGGTCGGGGTGCGCGAGTTTGAGTTCGAGTTTGCCGCCGGCGGGATCGGACGAGGCGCGCACGAGCGCGTCGCGGAGGCCGTTGGCGTCGCGCGCGGCGGGGGTCTCGGCGAGCGTCGACGACAGGATGGCGACCGGGCCGGGCGCTGCGCGCTGGTCGATCATGGCGCGGGCGTAGGCGCGGCGGCGCCGTCCGGCCTCGACCGCGACGAACGGGTCGATGTCCTCGGGCGCGGCGTCCTTGTCGGTCGCCGCGCCGAAACAGACGATCAGCGGGCGCGACGCGGGCCCTTCATCAACGGCGCCGAGAAGATCCGCCGCGGCCTGCGCGGCAAGGGGCGTGGGCAGGTACATCTCGACCACGGGCGTGCCGGGCTGCGCGGCGCGGGCCTGGGTCCTCGGCTCGGTCGTACGCCCGCCGGAGGATGCCCCCTCCCACGGTTTGCGCGGCTGTTCGTCGAGGCTGGTCGATGGGCGCGCGGCCCCCGAGGATCGCGCCAGGGCGACCGCCTCGGCGGTTGCGCGCTCGTCGCCGCCCGCCGCGGCACGGGCGGTCGAGGCCAGGTCCAGAAGCATGGCCGGGAGGATCGCCAGCGCGAGAAGGAAACCGGCGCCGACAAGCCGCAGAGAGGTCATGGGAGTCGCTCCGAGTGCTGAAGCGGCCGGGGCTGCGCGCACCACCGCCGCACGAGACAGCATCGGATCCGTCGGCGAGCGCGGCCAGTCGGCCGCGTGTTATCCGGTCCGCCGCAACCGGCGGCCGGTCGCGCCAGACGCGAAGGGTTGTCAACGGCCCAAAAGCAGCCGCGGCCGGCCCGCGCTGCGGACCGGCCGTCGGGTGCATCGGGATCGCGGCGCGGGGCGGACTCGCCCTTGCCGCGAATCCCCCAGCGGGGCGTTCGTGGATCCGTGGGACTTCGGACCGCTCAGCGGCGGCGGCGCACCGCGGCCAGGCCGCCCAGGGCCAGCAGCGAGGCCGCGCCGGGCGCGGGAATGGCGGGCGTGAAGTCCCAGGACAGAATCTCGTGTCGCTCCGCGTGCCAGGCCTGGCCGGTGGCGGAGGTGAAGCCCACGTAGGCGTTGCCACCAGAGAGCGTCATGTGGCTGGTGAGGGTGATCGGGGCGTTGATGATGGGCGTGATGAGGTCGTCGAGGAAGACCTGCATCAGGCCGGGGGTGTAGACGATGCGGACCGAGTGGATGTTGCCGTCGGACATGTTGACCGACGGGATGGCGCTGGCGAGCGAGAAGGCCTGCTCGGGCCGGTTGGCGCTCAGGCCGTTGGTCTGGATGGAGACGTGGTTGTCGCTCCCGAAGTCGGGCCAACTGGCGCCGTTGTTGAAGGTGTCGAACTCGACGGCGACGCTGTTGCCGATGCCGATCTGGCTGGGGAAGTTCGGGTTGGTGGCGTAGCCGATCGCGCCGCCGGTCCCGCCGAGGGCCGAGAGGTTCTCGTTCTGGATGACGAACACGATACCGTCGGCGCCCAAGCCCGCGATGTCGCGGATGCGGAACGTGAAGTTGGTCACGAAGCCGGGGCCGACGTTCTGCGGGATGTTGTACCACATCGAGCCGGCCAGGGGCCCGGTGGGCGGCGTCAGCGAGACGGTGCTGCCGGTCTGCGCGGCTGCGCCGTTGAACGTCAGCCCCGCCACCGACGAGAAGTCGGGGTAGTTGAACTGTGCGAACGCTGGCGAGGCGAGGCCTGCGGCGGCAATCGCAATCCCGAGACGAGAACTCACGAATGTCTTGCTCATGGACCGATCTCCAAACTCACGTGCCCCGCTGAGGGCGTTGTGCGGACAGCAACGAGCGCGACCACTGCGCCGGGAGCACACGCTCCCTTCGAACCCGTCGGCCAGCCGACAGCGGGCCGACCGACACCCCGGCACGCTGCCGTGCGCGGGACGCGACGCCCGAGTCCGGGCGACGCCACCTGGTTGTCACGGCTGAACGCCAGCCGCGAGAGAGAGAACCCGCTCACGACCACGCGCCTCGCGGCGCGTGTGCGGGGCCATTCCCACGTGCGATCCGCCGAGCGGCCCGCACGTCCCGGCTCGGCGCGTCCTCGCGGCGCCGAACCGGGTCATTCCTGTTTTCGCGGTGTTCGTGGGGAAACCGCGAGCAGAACCAACGCCGCCATCGGGACGCGACCGTCCCGCGCGACAAACCGGTCTCTGCTCTCCTCCCCCGACGGGTGCCCGCCCTCCCAGGCGCACCCTCGGCCCCGCCGGCTCTCGCCTGAACGGGGCACTTGTTGAAGGTATTAGATCACGTCTCCGACGGAAAGCAAGCGAAAAGCGCCGAAGTTGTGCCGGAATCGCAAGTGGCTTGTGCCTATGGGATTAGACGTAGCGACGTGGTAGATAATCCGTGGAATCCCGCGTCTGCGGGGGCCTTCAGGCCCCGGTTATCCGGGCCTGCCGAATGAGCGGATGAGGGCGTCGCGCAGTTCCCGCTCGGCGATGGGCTTGTGGATCCGGGCGTGCGCACGCTGCTTGGCGCTCAGCAGCATCGGGCTGGCGTAGCCGGTGACGAACACGTACGGGAGCCTCAACTCCGCCATCCGATCGGCGATGGGTTCGCTGGTCTGGCCGGCGAGATTGATGTCCAGGACGCCCGCGTCGCACCGGCCCGCCTCGATCAACGGCACCGCCTTCTCGACCGAGGCCACAGGCCCGACCACGCTGCAGCCCAGATCGGCGAGCATGCGCGAGATCGAAGCCGCGGCGAGGAACGAGTCTTCGACCACGAGCACTCGCAAACCTGCGAGTTTGGGTTCAACTTCGGCGCTACCGACGGGCGTGTCGGGTGGGACCTGCGTCGCGGCCATGGCACCCTCCGTGAATAGGGTGACTCTCAGCCGTGGGGAGCCGCCGAGTGATGGACTGCGAAGTCGTGCGCGGCCGGAACCTGCCGCGC
>CALKJW010000013.1 GCA_937995595.1 uncultured Phycisphaerales bacterium
TGCGTCATCGCCTCGCGGAACGCATCGCTCACGCCGGTGTCGCCCAGCCCGGGCTGAAGATCGGTCAGGCCATCGCACGCCTGCGGATCCACCACATTCAGCAGTTCCAGCGTCCGCCGCGCACCCAGCACCGGCAGGAACAGCGGGTCGTTCATCGCCGCCCTCGTGAATGAAAACGTGTTGGGCGGCACGGTCGTTCCTGCATCCAAACGGGCCCAGTAGTGGGTGGCCCACTGGACCAGTTCGGCCCTGTCCGTCGCATCAAGCGTGCCGTAGTACACAGAACTCTGGCCAAACACCCCGCTCGTCCCAACGGCAATCACCGCCGCGGCGGGCCCGAACGCTCGGAGAGTCTACGTTCGATTCCACGCGCTCCATCTGCAACTCCTTTCGGATGGGAATGGCGAACGGTTCACCCCCGCTACGCCGCGGCGGCGATTCGATCCGCCCTTGCCCATTCGTGTAGTCGCTGCTCGAAGGCCCCGTGTGAGCCACTTGCGCATCAAACTTGCCCAGTCTTGCAGATTGTCCTCAAACCGGGGACGCGTGCAACTGTCAGGTCATCACGGACCGCGACAGAAACCGCCTGTCCGCCCCCTTTCGCTTCCAGCGCCCCCTTCGCTGTCCGTGTTGTCGAACTCCGAACTCCGAACTTCCCGCCCCCTCCCTATATTGCCCCATGCCCGAGAGAGACCAATCCGCCTCCGCCGCCGCCCGAATCCACCCCATCGTGGTCGCCCCATCCGGGCCCTCAGCCACGCCGCGGCAGCGTTTCCAGGTCAAAACCGTCCCCTTCGAATCCCCCGTCCGCGACGTCATGAACGGGGCCCAGCGCCAGGAAATCAAGATCCACGAGCACGGCTTCGTCGCGCTCGTCGATGCCATGCCGCGGCTGGTGCCCGAGGGACAGACGGCCGACGCGGCGATCGTGCAGGCCGCGCGGGTGTCGTACGGCCAGGGGACCAAGAAGGTGAACGAGGACCGCGGGCTGATCCGCTACCTCCTCCGGCACCGGCACACGACGCCCTTCGAGATGGTCGAGTTCAAGTTCCACATCGCGATGCCCATCTTCATCGCGCGGCAGTGGATCCGGCACCGCACGGCGAACGTGAACGAGTACTCGGCGCGGTACTCGGTCGTGCCCGACCGTTTCTACCGGCCCTCGGCCGAGAGCGTCCGCAAGCAGAGCAAGAGCAACAGGCAGGGCGGCGCGGAACTGTTCGGGCCTGAAGAGCACGTGACGGCTGAGGCGTTCCTGAAGTATCTCGACGACGCCGAGGCGCTGTACGCGCGCTACGAGCAACTGCTCGAGGCCGGCGTCTCGCGCGAACTGGCGCGCATCGGCCTGCCCATCTCGGCGTATACGCAGTGGTACTGGAAGTGCGACCTGCACAACACGCTGCGTTTCCTCTCGCTGCGCATGGACCCGCACGCGCAGGAGGAGATCCGCGTCTACGCCGAGGCGATGCACGCGCTGCTCGAACCGATCGTGCCGCTGACGATGGAAGCGTTCCGCGACTACGAGATGGAGAGCGTGCGGCTGACGCGGCTGGAGATCGAGGCGCTGCGCTCGCAACGCGAGGGCGGCACGGGCGAACTCGCGACCGACAACAAGCGCGAGCAGGACGAGTGGCGCGAGAAGCGCGCCAAACTCGGCCTGTAGGTCCGCCGGGTGCATCGTCCGCCGCACGACGCACGGCGGACCACCGGACACAAGCCGCATGGGCCCCATCACCGCGTTCCGAGACGCCCGAATCCGGGCGTGCTGCCGGCTTGGATTCCCGAAACCGAGCGATTCTTGGGGATTTCTCCAATTGCCGGGTGGCGCGGGCGGGCCGTGCTGCGCCCCTCATGGTGAACGCCGCCCCGGTCTCGTGGATGCCGCGGGAGGACGGCGAGAACTCGTGAGAAGAAAGGAACGATCATGTCCAACCTGAACCAGAACGATGCCCGGAACGTCGCCGGCGGCCGCGGGACGCAGAATGCGACCGAGCAGCCCGTCCCCGGCCGCGAGCCGTCCAAGGCCCAGTACCTCGAGAAGGAGAAGATGAACGCGGCGGCGGGCGGCAAGGGCCTCTCGGCCAAGTCCGAAGGCCCGGTCAAGGCTGAGTTGCTCGACGCGGGCAAGTTGGAGAAGGCCGCGGGCGGCTTCCAGGCCAACGAGGTGAAGGTCGAGACCAAGGTTGGCGAGCAGAAGCCCAGCGAGAAGATCGAGTCCAAGCGGTTCTCGTGATCAACGATCGCTGACGCCTCGGAACCTCAACTCTGCACACCAAGGCCGCCCCGCACGCTGTGGGGCGGCCTTGTTCTTTGCGCGACCGGCGGGCAACCCGGGCACTCGCAACCGCTTTGTCCGCCATCTGTACGTACTCGTGACGTCCGCAAACCCCGCCACTGCCGCCGCGGCGGGCAATTTCGTTCGCCCCCGCGCGGCCTGTCGATAGCATTCACCCCATGGGTATTGGCGCTCTTTTGCTGGACCGCGGACTGATCAGCCGCGAGCAACTCGAAGAGGCCCTGGCCCAGCAGCAGGCGAGCGGGGAGCGGCTGGATCGCATCCTGGTGCGGATGGGCCTGGTGGATGCCGAGCGCGTGCTGCACGTGATCGGCGACCAGTTCCACATGCCGGTGATTGACCTGGCCTCGGTCGAGGTCAAGCCGGAGGTGCTGCAGATCCTTCCGGCCAAACTGGTGTACCGTCAGAACTGCGTGCCCATCTCGCGCGAGAACGGGACGCTCCGTGTGGCCACCAGCGACCCGTTCGAACTCCCGGGCCTCGACGAACTGCGCCTGCTGACCGGCTGCTCGATCGAGGTCGTGCTGGCCGACGACGACGAACTGCGGAACTTCATCCGGGCCCACTACGGGGTCGGGTCCGACACGCTCGACGAGATGTCGGCGGGCCTTGCGGCCAAGGCCGAGGCCGACCCTGCGCAGGCCGAGGTCGAGCAGGCGCAGGAAGCCTCGGTCATCAAACTGGTCAACGACGTGCTGGCCGAGGCCATCACCGAGCGCGCCACCGACGTGCACATCGAGCCCTACGAGCGTGAACTGCTGGTGCGCTACCGCATCGACGGCGTGCTGCAGCGGGCCAACGTGCCGGCGACGATCAACCGCTTCGCCGCGGCGATCGTCTCGCGTCTGAAGATCATGGCGAGTCTGAACATCGCCGAGAAGCGCAAGCCGCAGGACGGGCGCATCACCTTCAAGCACAAGGGTCGCGAGTACGACCTGCGCGTGTCGGTGATCCCCATGCTCTTCGGCGAGGGCGTGGTGCTGCGCATCCTGAACAAGTCGGCGGTGATGCTGGGCCTTGCGGACCTGGGCATGCCGCGGCACGTCGCGGACATCTGGGAGCGGATGATCCTCCGCCCGCACGGCATCCTGCTGGTGACCGGCCCGACCGGCTCGGGCAAGAGCACGACGCTGTACGCATCGCTGAACACCATCGTCTCCGACGCGGTGAAGGTCATCACCGTCGAGGACCCGGTCGAGTACCACGTGCCGGGCGTGAACCAGATCCAGGTGAACCACAAGGTCGGGCTGGACTTTGCCGAGGGTCTGCGGTCGATCCTCCGCCACGACCCGGACGTTGTGATGATCGGCGAGATCCGCGACAAGGAGACCGCCGAGACGGCGATCCAGGCTTCGCTGACCGGCCACCTGGTCTTCTCGACGCTGCACACCAACGACGCGCCCGGCGCGGCGACGCGCCTGCTCGACATGGGCGTCGAGCCGTTCCTCGTCGCTTCGAGCCTCGAGTGCGTGCTGGCCCAGCGGCTGGTGCGCCGGGTGTGCCAGGAGTGCTCGGCGCCGTACGTGCCCGACCACGCCGACCTGCCGCCGGACTTTGCGCTGGCCGAGGGGCAGACGCTGGTCCGCGGGGCGGGGTGCCGGAGTTGCCGGAACACCGGCTACCGCGGCCGGCTCGGCGTGTACGAGGTGCTGCGGATGACCGACGAACTGCGCGAACGGGTGATGGAGCGCGTCAACGCGCACCGCATCGCCGCCGCGGCGGAGAAGTCCGGCGACCTGTACCGCCTGCGGCAGGACGGGTACGCCAAGGCGCTGGCCGGAGTGACGACGATCGAGGAAGTCGCGGCGGCGCTGGCGACCTGACAGAACGACAAAACAAGAATCGCCCGGCCGCGGGGCCGGGCGTGGTTGGTTGCGTCCGATTGGAACCGACGGTCAGAGCGAGATCTTGTCGGTGCCCATGGCGCCGTGGTCGGTGTCCATGCCGCCGCGGCGCGGCGCCTGCTTGCTCTTCTTGGAGGGCGCGGCGTCGGCGCCGGCGTCGGCGCCGGAGGTGTCGCCCCACTGCGCCCGCTTGAGCGACAGGCCGATCTTGCGGTCGTCGATGTCGACGCGGAGGATCTTGACGTCCACCTCGTCGCCGGGCTTGACGATGTCCATCGGGTTCTCGACCTTGTGGTCGGCCAGTTCGGAGATGTGCAGCAGGCCCTCGAGGTCGGCCTCGAGTTCGACGAACACGCCGAAGTTGGTGATCTTGGTCACCTTGCCGCGGACGACCATGCCCGGCTTGTAGGCGTCGGGGATGGCGTGGATCCACGGGTCCTCGTGCAACTGCTTGACGCCCAGGGCGACGCGCTGCTTCTCGCGGTCGACGTCGAGCACGACGCAGCGGACCTGGTCGCCTTTCTTGAAGACCTCGTTGGGGTGCGTGACCTTCTTGGTCCAGGAGATGTCCGAGACGTGGAGCAGGCCGTCGATGCCGGGCTCGATCTCGACGAACGCGCCGTAGTTGGCCAGATTGCGGACCGTGCCCTCGACGACGGTGCCGGGCGGGTACTTCTCGCCGACCAGTTCCCACGGGTTGACCTCGGTCTGCTTCATGCCGAGGCTGATCTCCTGCTTCTCCTTGTTGATCTCGAGCACGACCACGTCCACCTGCTGGCCGGGCTGGACCAGTTCCGACGGGTGGTTGACGCGGCGGGTCCACGACATCTCGGAGATGTGCACCAGACCCTCGATGCCCGGCTCGAGCCGGACGAACGCGCCGTAGGACATGATGTTGACCACCTCGCCCGTGACGCGCGACCCGACCGGGTACTTCTTCTCGATCTCCTCCCACGGGGAGACCTCGAGCTGCTTCATGCCCAGCGCGATCTTCTCCTTCTCGCGGTCGATGTTGAGCACCTTGACGGTGACCTTCTGGTCGATGCGCAGCAGGTCCGACGGGTGGTTCACGCGGCCCCACGACATGTCGGTGATGTGCAGCAGGCCGTCGATGCCGCCCAGGTCGACGAACGCGCCGAAGTCGGCGATGTTCTTGACCGTGCCGGTGACGACCATGCCCTCCTTGAGGTTCTCCATCAGCCGCTTCTTGGCCGACTCGCGCTCCTCCTCGATGAGTTTGCGGCGCGAGATGACGATGTTGCGGCGCTCGGTGTCGATCTTGAGCACCGCGGCGCGGATGTCGCGCCCGATGTACTCGCCGATGTCGCCCGGCCGGCGCACGTCCACCTGCGAGGCCGGCAGGAACACCGGCACGCCGATGTCGACCAGCAGGCCGCCCTTGATCTTGCGCATCACGCGGCCCTCGACCACGTCGCCCTCGCGCGTGGTGTCGATGAGCCGCTGCCAGTTCAGCATGCGGTCGGCCTTGCGCTTGGAGAGTTCGACCAGCCCGCCGTCGCCGTCGATCTTCTCCAGCAGGACGTTGACCTTGTCGCCGACCTTCACCGCGTCGGGGTTGTCGAACTCCTCGCGCGGGACCAGCCCCTCGGACTTCAGGCCCGCGACCTCGATCACCACGTCGTCGGCCGCGAAGCCGATCACGCGGCCCTCGTAGATCTGCCCGGGCGTGAACGACACGGCCTGCGTGGTCAGCAGCGACTCCATGTCGCCCCCGCCGACCTTCCGGCCAAGGGCCTGCGTGATCAGGGCCGTCGCTTCGTCGTCGGCCACGCCGAGGGACGCGATCAGATTCTCATCAACCATGTGCTGTGCTTTCCTGACGATGCTGCATCGCGGCCGCCCGCGCGGATCGGAAAAAGGCCTGTGGCGTGTCCGGGTGCGGCGGTCGGGGCACGTGGCCGGTCGCGGCGGAGAATCCCGCTTGGCTCAAGGCCCGCCCTTCGACTCGCCCGACTCGACTTGCCCCACAGGGGCGGCTGGGGGTGAACGTTGGCCGTTCCCGCGCACGCGGGAAAACGCGGCCCGGCGCCATGCCGGAAGGCCAAGGATAGCCGCGCTTCGCCCCGCGAACCAACCCGCCGCGCCGTGTTTGACACAGTCCAAAAGCACAGCCGCCGCGACGCGGAACGCGCCGCAGGCGGCTGTGGGTGGTGGGGGCTGGGGTGGGAAGCGAACGCCGCGCCGTTACTGGGCCAGCCGCGGGCCGCCCTGCTGGGGCGGGTTCAACTGGATCTCGCCGTTGCGCTCCTCGAACTGGCGGATGACCTGCCCGAGTGAGATGGCCAGACGCTTGGCGCCGCGCCAGTTCATGACCACGCGGCTGTTCACGCTGAACAGGAGCGCGGGCTGGTTGTCGGGCGTCGGCATCGGCAGGTTCACGCCGAAATCCAGCACGACCTCGTCGCCCGTCGTCGACGTGCGGATCGTGTTGGCGTAGGTCGTGGTCATCTTGCTCTCGTCGATGCGGAGCTGGACCTGCTGCTGCTGGGGCTGCTGTGCGTCGGACATCGTCGTCTCCTGTGGCTTTGGCCGGATGGACGCCCCGCCGGGGCGCGGCGTCGGTTCCCCCCCTGTGTTCCCTACGAGGGGCCAAAGCGTAGGCCCCAGCCCATACGGCATCCGCCGCGGCGGGGTTCCATCGCCGCGGCAAGTTCGTTGAGCGCTCGAGCGCGGCGAGGCGACGGCCGCATCAGCCGTGCGTGCGCTCGAACTCGCGCATGAAGTCGGCCAGGGCCTTGCACCCGGCGACGGGGAAGGCGTTGTAGACGCTGGCGCGCATGCCGCCGGTCGAACGGTGGCCCTTGAGTTGGTCCATGCCGTGCTTGAGCGCTTCCTTGACGAACAGCTCGTCGAGTTGCTCGCTGGGCGTGCGGAAGGTGATGTTCATCGACGATCGGCTGTCGGGCCGGGCGTGGCCCCTGTAGAACTTCGACGAGTCGAGCACGTCGTAGATGATCTTGGCCTTGTCCTCGTTGTGCCGGTGCAGTCTGGTCAGGCCGCCCTGCGCCAGGATCCACTTGAACACCAGCCCGCTCACGTAGATCGCGAACGCGGGCGGCGTGTTGTGGCGGCTGCCGTCCTTGGCGTGCGTCTCGTACTTGAGCATGAGCGGCAGTTTGCGCACGGGCTTGAGCAGGTCGTCGCGGATGATGCAGAACGTCGTGCCGGCGATGCCGACGTTCTTCTGCGCGCCGCCGTAGATCAGCCCGAACTTCGTCACGTCGATCGGCCGGCTGTACATGTCGCTGGACATGTCGCAGATCAGCGGCACACCGTCGGGCACCTTCGGGTAGCGGAAGGTGCCGTCGGGGTTGCGCCACTGCGTGCCGTAGATCGTGTTGTTCGAGCACATGTGCACGTAGACCGGCTTCGCGCCGTACTTGATCTCGGCGTCGCTCGGGCAGTGGTCGTGCCCGCACGGGCGGCCGTCCCACGCCTCGTAGCACCTGCTCGAATAGACCTTGGACTCTTCCCAGGTCTTCTCGGCCCAGTAGCCGGTCGTCAGGTAGGCCGCGACCCCGTCGTCGGGCAGCAGGTTCGCGGGGATCATGAAGTTCTGGCTCGTCGCGCCGCCGGTGAGGAAGAGCACCTTGTAGTTGGCGGGGATGTTGCCGATCTTGCGGCAGTTCTCCTCGGCCTCGGCGAGGACCTTGTCGAACACCTTGCCGCGGTGGCTGTGCTCCATGATGCCGATGCCCGAGTTGTCGATGTCCCAGATGTCGTGCTGGGCCTGGCGCAGCACCTCCTCGGGCAGGCAACCCGGCCCGGCGGAGAAGTTGAAGATGCGGCCCGAGGCCGCGTGGGTGACGGGGGACTTCATGGTCGGCGCGGAGGGGGTTGCGGTGCTCATGGCCGAATGGTACCCGGCACCCCGGGCTCCTGCCGCTCGGACCGGCGCCTTCGCTCCCCATTCCGGCTCATCTCGCGCCGCACTCGGGGCACCCGGCCCTGGCCCCGAGCCCGAGCCAGCGCTGCCTGCCCCGCACGACGCGCACACGATCGGCGTTCGGTGCGCGGCGCAGAACGTCACCGCGCCTTCCGCCTCGCACGCGACCAGCGACACGCACAGCGGCACGACGACCGGCCACCGCCGCGCGCTGTAGACCCGTCACCCGGGCGCGAACCTCGGCCCACCGCTGTTGACCGCGACGTGGAGCGCGACGATCGGCACGCTCGCCGCGGCGAGCAGCCGGGCCACGCGTCGAAACTCCCGAGTGGATTGCCTCAGCGCCGACGCCCGGCCAGCGGCGCGATGCGCTGCGGCGTGGTGCTCGCCAGCGGGTCGTAGGGGCGCTCGTCGAACTCGAACGCGGGCCGGGCCAGCCGCACCTGCGGGCGCATCGCGACGTTGAACACCAGGCCGGTCATGAGCCAGACCGACAGCATCGACGATCCGCCGTAGGAGACAAACGGCAGCGTGACGCCCACGATGGGCAGGATCCCCAGCGTCATCGAGACGTTGATGAACATCTGCGCGCCGAGGATCGCCGAACACCCCACGACCACCAGCCTGCCGAAAGCGTCCTTGCTCCGGGCCGCGGTGAGGTACGCGCCCGCGAACCAGAGCGCGTAGAGGAAGAACAGCGCGACCGCGCCGAGCAGTCCGAAGCGCGTCATGACGACCGCGAGGATCATGTCGTTGTGCCGCTCGGGCAGGCGGTTGTAGCGCACCAGCACGCGGGCCCGTGCGTCGGGCACGCCCGCGACCTGCCCTGCGCCCGCCAGCGTCTGCGCCGTCACCGACTGGTAGTTGATGTCGTCCGCGCCGTGCGTCGGGTCCTGCACCATCCGGATCAGGCCGACGATCCGCGCCTTCTGGTGCGGCTTGAGGATCGGGTAGGCGATCGGCGCGGCGAGCATCGCCAGCAGCACCACCGTCGCCAAATGGCCGATGCGCGAACCCGCGGCGAGCAGCATCGCGAACAGCGCGGGCACGAACAGGATCGCGGTGCCCAGGTCGGGTTGCAGGATGATCAGGCCGATCGGCACGCCCGCGATGACCGCCGGCGGCAGCAGGCCCCTGATCGTCCGATGATTCTGCCGGAAGCGGAGGTAGTCCGCCGCGACCAGCACGAACGCGATCTTGGCGACCTCGGCGGGCTGGAAGTCGAACGATCCGAAGTTGATCCACGCCCGCGCGCCGTTGCGAGGCCGGACGATCTCCGCGGGCACGAACGGGATGAGCAGAAAGACCAGGAACCCGAGCATCACCCACGCCACGGGCCAGGCGACGAAGCGAACCAGCCGCGCGCCGGGCAGCGCGACCGCCGCGGCGGCGCACAGGCCGAAGAACAGGAAGACCAGTTGCTTGGCGGTGCGGTCGGCCAGGTGCACGGGCAGCAGGCCGGCGGGCGGCTCGACGAACATGGCCACGTCGATGGCGTAGACGCCCAGCAGCGAGAGGCCCAGCGCGGCCAGGAGCGTCAGCCACCCCGCGTGGCGGAGCGTGACGTCGGGGCCGATGATGTTCCGCAGCAGTTGGCGCACGCTCGCGCTATCTCCCGGCCCGCCGGCCGTCGTCGCCGCTCGGCAGGTAGCCCTCGGCCTGCAGCGCGCGGATGACCTGCGCCGCAACCGGCCCGGCGACGCGACCGCCCGAGCCGCCGTGGTCGATCACGACCGCCACGGCGTACCGCGGCCGGTCGCCTTGGCCGCAGAGGAACACGCACCACGCGTGGTCGCCGTCGAAGACCTCGAGATTGCCGTCGAAGTTCAGGTCGGCCTTGAAGGGGGCGACGTCGGCCGTGCCCGACTTGGCCCAGACCGTGACGCCGGGGATGTCGAAGATGCGCTCCTGCACGCGCGAGCCGTCGGGCATGTCGTAGGTCGCGCGGTAGGTCGTGCCGCCCTCGCGCGAGCACGACCAGCGCAGGCCCTGCAGCGCCAGTTCGACCGCGGCGCGGTCGAGCGACAGGTCCTCGCGCCGGACGGGCGCATCGGCGCGGACGCGCGGCACCAGCCGCACCCCGGCCCGGGCCAGCGTGGCGTACGCGTCCGCGGCGTGCAGCGGCGTCCACGACACCGGGCCCTGCCCGATGCCCATGAGCACGGCCTCGTTGTGCTCGGTCCGCGCGGGGTCCTTCACGACGCCGGGGAACTCCTCGCCGACGCCGAGGTTCCAGTGCTGGGCGCGCGGGACGCCGACGCCGAAACGCCGGTACCACTCCCACACGCCGCGCGGGCCGAGGCGGCTGCCCAGTTCGTAGAAGAAGATGTTGCACGAGTGCTGGATGGCCTCCGCGCCGTCGAGCGGGCCGTGGGTGCTGTGGAACTGCTTGAAGATCCAGCACTGGTACCCGGCCTCGAGCTGCGGGTAGAACCGGCCGTTGCACTCGATGCGCTCGGTCAGGTGCAGGCGCTGCATCGTCGCCGCGCCCGAGAAGATCAGCGGCTTGACGATCGAGCCGGGCATGTAGGACTTGTTGATCGCGCGGTTGAGGTAGGGCAGGTTGAGTTCGTCGCGCCAGACATCCGCGCCGGGGCCGCCGTGCGCGGCCCGCACGAACGTCGGGTGCGAGACCATCGCCAGGATGTCGCCGCTGTCGACGTCGATCACCACCGCCGCGCCGTTCAGCGGCGTGCCGACGGGGATCTCCTTGAACTTCGGCGGCGGGGCGTCGTCGCGCCGTCGCGGCTTGTGCCAGGGCTGCACGACGGTCAGGCCCAGCGCGGGCGAGAACAGCGCGTGCAGCCTCGCCTGCAGTTGCGCGTCGATGGTGAGCACAACGTCGGCCCCCGGCTCGGCGACGAGGTTCTCGACCTCGCCGGTGTCGAGGTGGCGGACCTGCAGGCCGCGCAGGCCGCGGAGCGTGTCCTCGGCGCCCGCCTCGATCCCCCAGGCGCCGATGGAGTCGGCGGCGAAGTAGCGGGCGCGGTCGTGGTCGCGGTCCGGCGCGGGGCCGGCGGTCGCGGCCTGCCGGCGCTCGTTCCGCGCGCGGATATCGTCGGCGGTCACGCCGTCGCGCATCCAGCCCAGCAGGTGCGTCGCGACGCCCTGCACCTGCACCACGGCGGGCCGCTCGCTCCGCAGGGGTGGCGGGAAGTGCGCCCGGTCGATCTCGACGCTCATCGTCTCGAGCGGGTACTCACGCCGGCCGGAGTTGAACACGCGCAGGCCGGGGAATCTCGCCTCTTCGCCGGCACGCACGGCCCGCGCGTCCTCCTCGGCCAGCCGCATGAACGCGAACCCGACCGACTCCGGCACGCCGCGGAGCACGACCTGCGGGATCGACTCCTCGTACAGCGGCCGGCGGACGTCGGCGGTCTCGACGATGACCTGCTCGGCGCCGCGCGCCGCCTTCTCGCGCAGTTGCTCCTCGCGCCTGCGCCGGTTGGCCTCGGCCACGCGCGCGGCGAGCAGGTCCACCTGCTTGCGGACCTGCACCAGTTGCTCGTTCAGGTCGGCCCGGCTCACGCCCGCCGCGACGCACACGCGGTCCCACATCTCCTCGACGCGGGCGCGGAACTCGGGCGCGGCGGCGACGATGCGCTGGTCGCGCTGCTCGGGGCTGAGTTCGGCCCATCGCGCCCCCTCCAGACGGCGCGCCTTGCGGGCCGCCTGGCGGTACACCCAGTCGCCGTTGATCACGGCGTAGTCGAAGGCGATATCGAACGTCGCGCGGTCGAACGCCAGCACCCGCCCGTGCCGGTCGAGCACGCGCCCGCGCATCGTCGGCAGCCAGTGCTCGGTGAGGAGTTTCTTCTCCGCGTTCTCGCGGTGCTGCGCGCCCTTGACGACCGTCAGCCGCAAGACCTGCGCCGCGGGCGCCAGCACCACCAGCGCGAACAGGCCGCCCATCAGCAGCAGCCGACGCTGGTACATGCTCGGGATGATCTTGCTGATCCGCATGGGCCGGCTCCATCCATGGTCCGGGCGAGTTCTCGGCGCACGCCGCGGCGAAAGAATAGCGGGAGCGGCGCCGGCGCGGCCAGTTCCGTACGTGCGGAACCGACCTCGTGGTACGTTCAATGGGAGTGGCACGCTCCGGATCGACTGACCGCGAAGTGCCGAGGTACTCATGATTTCCGGGCGCACGGGCACGACGCCCGTGCTCCGCGCTCAGGGCGCCGTCTTCATCCGTCGCCATTCGACGGTCGAGCCGACGTTGGGGTCAAACCCGCCCGGCCCGACGAGCAGGTACTCGCCCTGCGCGTTCACCCACGCGTCGTTGTAGCCCGCGGGCAGTTGCACCTCGCGGCCCTCGTACGGGTTGGTGTAGGTCTCGACGCCGCGGATGTACTCGCCGAAACTGCGGTTGATCCGGTCCTGCGAGGCGTTGCGCTCGGCGTAGGCCTGGGCGTACAACTGGCGGGTGTGCTCGGCGTTCTCGGAGATGATGCGGCTCAGGCGCGTGGCGTCGCGGATGCCCTGCATCTGCCGGTCGCGGAAGAGCTGGCACACGTACATGTAGCCGCTGAACCAGTCCTGGCTGACGCGCGCGGTGTTGGTGATGGTCGTCAGCAGCGGCGCGACCCTGTCAAGCCCGCTGCCGCCCGCGGCGTCCCTCGGCGCGCGGAAGGCGTACGCCTGACCGACGCTCCAGATCGTCATGCCCTGCCCGCTGTAGTACGAGAGAAAGACGTACACGTCCTCCTCCCACGGCCTGCCCTCGCGCTCGTACTCGTAGCGCACCTTCCCGGCGTAGACCGAGGCCTGCCCGCCCGCCGGAGCGTGCGCGACCGCCGCGGCGTATTGCCGCTCGACCTGCGGCAGTCGCTCGCTGCGTACCTGTCGCGCCCGCTGCAGGTGCGGCAGAGCCTGCGGCATGTACATGGTCCGTACGAACTCCGCCGCGTCGCGGATGGGCGGGTGCACGAGGTTGCCCATGTAGTTGCTGAACAGTTGCATCGGGAAGGGCGGGTTCTCGACCCACGAGAAGTTCTGCATCGGCAGGTACTCGACCTGCGCGCCGGTCGCGGGGTCGGTGATCTTCAGCAGCAGGTTGGCGAGGATGCTGTAGTCGTGCATCCACACGACGCCGCCCTCGTGCCGCCAGCCCTCGGGAACGAGGAAACTCACCGCCTCGACGTTGTTGATGCCGGGGTCGCGGATGGCCAGACGCCTGAGTTTGAGCGAGCCCGCGGCCGGCGCCGCCGCGGCGGGTGCGCCCGGCGCGGGCCTCGCGTCGCCCGGCTTGTCGAGCGGGTTGGCTGGTTGCGCGGGAGCGGGCTTGGTCGCCAGCGGGTTGGCGGGCGTGTTCGCGGCGGGCGCGGCGAGGCGGTACGTCGTGCCGCCGGTCTTGAAGGTCAGTGTGCCGTCCTTCAGCACGGCCGTGAACTCGAACTCGTCGTCGCCGACCTCGAACGTGCCGGTCAGGCCTTCGTCCTCGTCGAAGTCGGCTTCGAGCGGGTAGGTCTTGCCGGAGAGCGAGACCGTGCCGGTGTAGGAATCGCCGTCGCGCTTGAGCACGACCGTCAGCCCCTCGCCGGTGTAGGTGCCGGATGGGGGACGCTGCGGCGGAGCGGCGAGCGCGGGCAACGCGAACAGGAACACCCAGACGGGAACGAGTGCACGCATGGGCAGACCTCCGAATGGAGAGTGTACCGAGAGATGCCCTGCTGCAATCGGGGCGCGACACGCCGTGCCGAGACCCGCCACGCGGTGGCGAGGTAGCCGTCACAACTCGGGCGCGAAGCCGCGGCGCATGGTGTTCTCGCACGATGCGCGGGGCTCGACGAACTGCAGCAGGTAGTCGGCCCCGCCCGCCTTGGACCCGACGCCCGACATGCCGAAGCCGCCGAAGGGCTGACGCCCGACCAGCGCACCGGTGATGCCGCGGTTGAGGTAGAGGTTGCCGACGCGGAACTCGCGCTTGGCGCGTTCGATGTGCGTGGGCTTGCGGCTGAAAACGCCGCCGGTGAGTTTGTACGGCAGGCTGTTGGCCAGCGCGAGCGCGGCGTCATACGTCGGCGCGGACATGACGGCGAGCACGGGGCCGAACACTTCCTCGCGCGCCAGTTCGTGCTCGGGCGTCACGCCCAGCACGATCGTCGGCGGGACAAAGCAGCCCGCAAGCCCGACGGGCAGCGGCATCTGAACGACGTCGAGCTTCGCCGCGCGGGCGCGGTCGACAAAGCCGTTGATCTTCCGCTGCGCTTCGGCGTCGATGACGGGGCCGACGTCGGTGCCGGGGCGGGTCGGGTCGCCGATGACCAGCGCCCTGGTCGCCTCGACAAGCCGGTGCACGACGAGTCTGTACTGCTCGCCGCGCGGGCCGTCGGGGTCAACGATGATCAGTCGCGAGCAGGCCGAGCACTTCTGACCCTGGAAGCCGAAGGCCGAATGCCGGATGCCCAGCACGGCCTCGTCGAGGTCGGCGGTGGTGTCGACGATGATCGCGTTCTTGCCGCCCATCTCGCACACCACGCGCTTCACGTGCGCGTGCGGGCCGCTGACGAAGGCGTTGTACTGATCACGCGGCGACGTGAACGGGCTGGGCGGCGCGGCGGCGTTCAGGATGTCGCAGCCCACGTCGCGCGAGCCGGTGAAGGCGATCAGCGCGACGCGCGGGTCGCGCACCAGCGCGGCGCCGGTGGTCTCGCCCGGCGCGGGGCAGAAGTGCAGCACGCCCTGCGCAAGGGCGGGCGGCACGCCCGCCCCACCAAGTGCGGACTGAAGGATCTCCACCATCACCCCGGCGATGCCCGCGGTCTGCTCGGCGGGCTTGACGATCACGGTGTTGCCGGTCACCAGCGCGGCGACGGTCATGCCGCAGCAGATGGCCAGCGGGAAGTTCCACGGCGAGATGACGACGGCGACGCCGCGCGGCTGGTACCACTGCTCGTCGAGTTCGCCGAGGAACGCGCCCAGACGGCGCCGCGCGAACATCGGCACGGCGAGGCGCGCGTAGTACTCGCAGAAGTCGATCGCCTCGCAGGTGTCGGCGTCGGCCTCGCGCCAGGTCTTGCCCGCCTCCTTGATCATGATGGCGGAGATTTCGTCGCGGCGCGTGCGCATGATCGCCGCGGCACGCACGAGCACGTCAGCCCGCACCTTCGCGTCCACGTCGCGCCACGCCGCGAACGCCTCGTGCGCCCGCGCGACCATCTCCGCCGCCTGCTGCGGCGTGCGGTCGCTGGCGACCTTGGGCACCTGCGCCACGGCGACGACCGCGGCGAAGGCCTCGCGCTGCTCGCGCTGCGAGAAGTCGCGCACCGGCTCGGTGTAGAACGGTCGCGAGTTGGAGACGCCCTCGACCGCGGGCGAGAGTCCGTGTCGCTCGGGCGCGGAGGCGAGGCGGTCGTCGACCTTCGCGGCCGAGCCGTTCGCACCCGCGTGCGCCGCGTCGTGCGGCGAGGCGAGCAGGCGCGCGATGTCGGCGTTGTCCGCAAAGCTCGCCTTGAGCCACGACTCGTTGGAGGTGTTCTCGAGCAGCCGGCGCACCAAGTACGCCATGCCGGGGATCATCTCGCCGACGGGCACGTACTCGCGCATCCTCAGGCCGCCCACCTCGCCCGTGCCGCCCCACTCGATGGCCGCGTACTTCAACTGGTCCGCCATGCCGTGGAGCATCTGCAGTTCGAGCGCGCTGTGCGGCATGCCGCGCCGTTCGACGCCGGCGATCGCGGCGGCGATCGAGCGGACGTTGTGCGAGCCCAGCGCGAGTTTCACCCCGCCGCCCCCGCTCGCCGCGCCGGGCAGGGGCGGCGCGTGATCAAGGTAGATCTCCGCCATGCGCTCGAAGCACGCGTCGGTCTGTCGCTTGGTCGGCCACACCGGGCACGGCCAGCCCATCTGCTCGGAGTGGATGACGTGGTAGTCCCAGTACGCGCCCTTCACGAGGCGCACCGTCACCACGTGCCCGGTGCGCTTCGCCCACCCGCAGATCCGGCGCGCATCGGCGTCGCCCGACTTGAGATACGCCTGCATCGCCAGGCCCGCGTGGAAGGTGCGGCCGTTCGCGTCGCGCCTGCCCGCGCCGAGTCTCTCGCAGCAGCGTGTGAACAGGTCCAGCGTCAGGTCCTTCAACTGGAACTGCTCCATGTCGAAGTTGACGAACACGCCCCGGTCCCGCGCCGCTTCGAGGATCGGCATCAGCCGACGCTCGAGGTCGCGGATCGAGCCCTCGGTGTCGATCGGGTCGCACCGCGCCGAGAGCGACGAGATCTTGATCGAGACGTTCGTCCGCGGGATCGGCCCCCACGCGTCGGTCTCCAGTCGCGGGTTGGGCTTCCACGTCGCCACGGTCGCCGGAAGGTTGTTGATCAGGTCGAGGTACTTCCGCTGGTACGCGTCGGCTTCTTCGTCCGACAGGCAGGCCTCGCCGAGCAGGTCGACGCTGAAGCAGATCCCGTCGTCCCAGTACTTCTTCAGGTTCGGCAGCGCGCTCGCCGCGTCGGTGCCCGCGATGAACTTGGCGGCCATGCCGGTGATCTGCCTGCTGATCTGCCCCGCCGCGAGGCCCTTGGCCACGTTGCCGAGTTTGAGCGCGGCGGCGATCGGCCCCGGCACCGTCACGCCCGGCTGAGACAGGTAGTCGTCGAGCACCTCGAAGACCTGCTCGGGCGTGCGGAGCGTCGGGAAGCAGTCGACGAAGCGGAACAACTGCACCTTGAAGTTCGGGTCCTTCATGGACCAGTTCATCAGCGCGTCGGAGTAGAACGCGGCCGAGAGCAGCCCGGCCTTGTGGCCGCGCGCGGCGGTGAGCAGTTGCGTGCCGATCTCGACGAGTCGCGCCTCGCCCGCCGCGGCGGAGGCGGTGACGGCAACAGGAACGGCGGCGGCGTGCGGGGCGGTGGTGGTTCGCGGCTTGCGGGAGAACAGGGCCATGAAGAACCGGCTCCGGGGTGGCGTGCGTGCGAGGAGTGTAGCGGTGCGCCAGTCCCCACCGCCCCGGCGACTGCTCGCGCGCGGACGCACGCGGGGCGCGATGCGACGCGCTGCGAACCTACGATCTGTTCTTGCCCGACCCTGCGCTCAACTCCCCCGCCGCGACGCACCGACCGGGTACGGACCCGCGCGCCGCGGTGCTGACGATCGGCACGTTCGACGGCGTGCACGTCGGCCATCGCGCGCTGCTGGAGCGAGCCCGGAAACTGGCGGCGCCGGCCGGCGGTCGGGCCAGTGCGCGGGTGGTTGCGCTGGCGTTTGACCCCAACCCGCTCGAGGTGCTGTCGCCGGCCGGCGCGCCGGCCCGCCTGACAACCTGGGCGCAGCGCGACCGACTGCTGCGCGGGGCCGGCGCCGACGAGGTCGTGCGGCTCGATCCGACGCCCGCCCTGCTCGCGCTCTCGCCGGAAGGGTTTGTCGATCAACTGGAGAGCCAGTACCGCCCCGTCGCGGTCGTCGAGGGCGCGGACTTTCGGTTCGGCGCCAAGCGCGCCGGCGACGTCGCGCTGCTGCGATCGCTCGGCGCGGCGCGAGGGTTCTCGGTTGATGTGGTCGGGCAGGTCGAGTGCGCGCTCAACGACCACACCATCGCGCCGGCTCGCAGTTCGGTCATCCGGTGGCTCATCGCCAACGGCCGCGTGAGCGACGCCGCGCGGCTGCTCGGGCGGCCGTACGCGATGGCCGGGACGGTTCGCCGCGGCGACCAGCGCGGGAGGACGATCGGCTACCCGACGGTGAACGTCGAATCGCCGTGCCTGGCGCCGGCCGACGGCGTGTACGCGGGACGCGCCCGCCTGCCTGATGGCCGGACACTCGCCGCGGCGATCAGCGTCGGCACCAAGCCGACGTTCGGCCCACACGCGCGCGCCGTCGAGGCGTTTGTCATGGAAGCACGCGTCGGGGAGAACGGCCGCACGCCCGCGAAGGCCGACCTCTCCGCCCTGCCGGACTACGGGTGGGAGATGGAACTGGAGTTCCTCGCCTTTGTGCGCGACCAGGTGCGGTTCGATACGCTGGACGAACTGCTGGGCCAGATGGGGCGCGACTGCGCGGCGTGCCTGTCGATCGCCGAGACCGCGGCGGCGTGCGAGACCTGCACCACGGGAGCGTGAATGGCACCGACGACCGAACAGGGCTGGGGATCGACGACGGACGTGCGCGGCGTGGTGTCGCGGCTTTCCGCGGCGCGTCGCGCCGTGGTGGTCACGCACGGCAAGCCCGACGGCGACGCGGTCGGCTCGACGCTCGCCGTCGCGCGGGCGCTCGCGCTGCGCGGGGCGTGGGCGGAGGTCTGGTTCATCGGCCCCGTCGCACCGTGGGTCGGCGAACTGGTCGGCAGAACGCCGGCGAAGGTGTTCGAGGCGGGCAGGCCCGCGCAGGGGCCCGGCTCGACCGACGACTACGACACGCTCGTGTGCGTCGACACCGGCACGTGGTCGCAACTGGCCGAGTTCAAGGGCTGGATGGGCCCGATCGCCGCGCGGGCCGTGCTGATCGACCATCACCTGCACGGCAACCCCGACGTCGCGGCGGTGCGGCTCGTCGATCCGTCGTGCGCCAGTTGCACGCAGGCGCTGGCGCCGGTCGTGTGCGGCCTGCTCGGTCTGCCGGGCGCGGCGGAGTTGCCCGTCGAGGTGGCCGAGCCGCTGTACCTCGGCCTGGCGACCGACACGGGCTGGTTCCGCTATTCCAGCGTCACGCCCGCGACCATGCGTCTGGCCGGGGACCTGCTGGGGGCGGGCGTCGACCACACGCGCCTGTACCGCGTCATCGAGCAGCAGGACCAGCCGGCCCGCTGGAAACTGCTCGGCCGCGCCCTGTCGTCGCTGGAACTGCACCACGGCGGGCGCGTCGCGGTGCAGACACTGCGGCTGACGGACTTTGCGCAGACCGGCGCCGACCGCAACGACACCACCGGCTTTGCCGACATGGTGCTCGCCATCGCGAGCGTACAGGCCTCGGCCGTCATCTCCGAGAGCGACCAGTCGACACCCGCCGCGCCGCTGTGCAAGATCAGCCTGCGCACCAAGCCCGGCCCGGGCGCGATCGACGCCAACATGGCGCTGGGCACACTCGGCGGCGGCGGGCACGCCCGCGCGGCGGGAGCAAAGGTGAACGCCACGATCGAGGAAACCAGGCGCCGGCTGCTGGAGGTTCTCAAGTGAGCCCGCGCGACCGGCGCGGGCCGCGCCGCGCCGAACGCAACGCCGACGCCCCGCCCGGAGGGCGCGGCGCCCCGCGCGGGCGGGGCGCGCCGCGGCCCGGCCACCGCCCGCCGCTGCGGGTCTTCACGACCACGCTCTGGGAGTATCCAAGCCAGCACTACGACGCCTACATCGACGACGAGGGCAAGGTCGTCCGAAGCAAACTGCCGATGCAGGGCGACTCGGCCTACGTCGGCGCGACGCCGTCGTGGGTGATCTGGCAGTTGCTCGCGCGGTACACGCGGCCCAACGACCTGGTCGTCGATCCGATGTGCGGGAGCGGGACGACCATCGACGTGGCACGCGACTTCGGACGCCGCGCGCTGGGCTACGACCTTTCGCCCTCGCGCCCGGACATCTTCCGCGCCGATGCCCGAGCGCTCCCGCTCGAGGGCGGCGTGGCCGACTTCGTCTTTGCCGACCCGCCCTACTCCACGCACGTCGACTACAGCGACGACCCGGCGTGCATCGGCAAACTCGACGCGTCGGGCGACGACGGCGGGCGGGCGTACTACGACGCGATGCGCGCGGTGATCGGGCAGATGCACCGCGTGCTGAAGGACCGGCGCTACGCCGCGCTGTACGTGTCGGACTCGTGGCGCAAACGCGGGGCGTCGGCCGGGCACGAAGGCTCAAACCAGCCGCGGCGGCGCGCGGCGACGGGCGCGGGCGTCTTCATGCCCATCGGCTTCGAACTCTTCTCGATCCTGCGCGAGCTGTTCGTCCCGGTCGACATCGTCTGCGTGGCGCGGAAGAACGCCAAACTCGAGCGCGGCCACTGGCACAAGACCGCGGTCGAGGGGAACTACTTCATGCGCGGGTTCAACTACCTGTTCATCGTGAAGAAGGTCTCGGACGCCGCGCCGCCGCGGGCCGAGCGCACGTCAAAGTCGCGCTAAGAGCCGACAGCATCTCTCGCTTCCGGCCGGCGCATGCCGTTTGATTCGCGGCATGAACTCCTTCATCGTTCCCGCGTTCAACGAAGAGCAACTCCTGCCGCGCACCCTCGCGGCGATCCGCGCATCGGCCGAGGCGGTTCCGTCGCTGTCGGGCCGATACGAGGTCGTGGTGGTCAACGACGCATCGACCGACCGCACGGCCGAGATCGCGCGCGAGCACGGCGCGCACGTCGTCGATGTCCGCCACCGGCACATCGCCAAGGTGCGGAACGCGGGCGTGCGGGCCTCGCGCGGCGACCGGCTGTTCTTCGTCGACGCCGACACCGTCCTCAATGCCTCGACCCTCGCCGAGGCGTGCGCCGCGCTCGACGCCGGCGCCGCCGGCGGCGCGGCCAAGGTCCGGTTTGATGAGCCGGTGCCGTGGCCGTCGCTGGTCGCTTCTTCGTTCTTCTTTCGCATGATCTATCTCGCCGGCATGGCGACCGGCGCGTTCGCGTTCTCGACGCGTGCGGCGTTCGCCGCCGCGTGCGGGTTCGACGAACGCTTCTTCACCGCCGAGGACTGCCAGTTCGCCAAGGCGCTCCGCGGGCAGGGCAGGTTCGCGCTTCTGCGGCAGCCCGTGCTGACCTCTGGCCGCAAACTGCGGAAGTACTCGCCGCTGCAGCTGGCCGGCATCTTCGGGCGCATCGTGATGAAGGGCGAGGCGGCGATGACCAGCCGCGAGGGCCTTGAGTACTGGTACGACGAAGACCGCGGGCCTGTCGCCGCGAGCGACGACCCCGCCCGACAGCCCCCGACCGTTGCCGCGGCCGGACGGGCGTGAGCCGCGATCAGTTGTTCCTCGCGGCCGATTCCCACGCCGCAAGCAGACGCTTGCTCGACACCGGCACCGCGGCCCGCAGTTCCTGCGCGAACAGCGAGACGCGGAACTCCTCGATCAACCACCGGAACTCGGCAGGCGGCGGGCGTGACTGCTCGCCCCTGCCCTCTCGCACCGCCGCGGCGTGCGCGGCGTCGGCCTCCAGCCACGCGCGCCAGAAGGGCGCGACCTCGGCCATCTTCTGGGCGTCGCGCGCGACCGAGTGCGGCGGGTCGGCGGCGAGCCGCTCCAGCCGCAGGCGCAAGGCGCGCAGGTAGACCGGCAGGCGCGACAGCACGCGCCACGGCGTCGCCGAGAGCACGCCGGGATGGACCAGCCGCGAGAACTGTTCGCGCATGTCGGCCATGGCCTGGTCCCACGCGGGCGGGGCGGCGGACGAGAGCGCCAGCGCCAGCGGCTGGTGCTCCTTGAGCAGTTCCTCGACCAGCGCGCAGGACTCGTCCGCCGCGCGGCCCAGCAGGCTCCACCCCGCGTCGAGGCGCTTCTCGAAGGCGAGTCTGCTGCGGACCTCGTGCGCCGGCGCCAGCAGCAAGGGCACCGGCGTGCGCGGGTTCTGATCGGGCCCGAACACCCGCGCGCCGACGACCTCGGTCATCTCGTCGAGGAACTGGTCGGGGCGGCCGAGCCCCGCGTAGAGCAGCCGCACGCGCTGGATGCCCGGCCGGTGCTCGACGAGCGACCGCACCTGGTCGCGCACCTGGATGAGCAGCAGGCGCTTCAGACCGTCGCGCATCGCGGCGTCGGCCGCGGCCTTGGTATCGAACAGGCGCAGCGCGGCTCGCCGGCGGCCGTCGCTGCCCGTTACTTCCGCCAGCGCGGGATAGGCCCGCAGCCCCTTTGTCCCCCCGCCGCCGCCGAGGGTGATCTCCTCGGGCAGTTCGTACAGGGGCGGGTCGCCGATGTCCCACGTGCGCACGTCGTCGCGCGAGTACGGCCCGCGCGAGAGCGAGCGGATCGCCTCCGCGCGTCGCTGCTCCAGACGCCTGAGCACGGCGGGCCAGTCGCGCCCCTCGGCCACCGCCGCGCCGGACTCGTCGACGACCCGGAAGTTTGCCCGCAGGTGCGGGGGCAGTTGCTCGACGTTCCACGCCGACGCGGGCACCACCACGCCCGATAGGCGCGACAGTTTCGACGCGAGCGCCTCGAGCAGGTCGCCCTTGCCGAAGGGCAGGTCGCGCAGCGCGGCGTCGGCGAACTGCGGCGCGGGCGCGAAACTGGCCCGCAGCGACTTGGGCAGCGTGCGGATCAGTTCGATCACCTTCTCCCGCAGCATGCCGGGCACCAGCCACTCCAGCGGGCGCGGGTCGAACGACCACGCCTGCGCCAGCGGGACGGTGATCGACACGCCGTCGGCGGGCGCGCCGGGCTCGTAGGCGTAGTCGATCCGCAGGTTCAGCCGCTGGCCCGCCGCGCCGGTGAAGGCGTAGCGGTCGGGGAACGCGCCCTCGGGCGGGGCGGCAAAGTCCGGCGCGAGCAGGTCCTCGATCGACATGAACAGCAGTCGCGGGTCGCGGGCCTCGGCCCTGCGGCGCCAGCGCTCGAACCCCGGCCCGGAGTACACCTCGGGCCCGATCCGCCTGTCGTAGAAGTTGAACCGCGCGGTCGCGTCCTTGAGCAGCCCCTGCCTGCGCGTGCGGGCCTCCAAGTCCGCGATCCGCTTCGCAAGATCGTGGTTGTGGCGGAAGAACTCGCCCTCGGTCAGGTACTCGCCCATCACCAGCGCGTGATGGATGAACAGCGCGCGGCTCGTCTGCGGGTCGATCGGGCCGTAGTGCACCGGGCGGCGCCTGACGATGTCCAGCCCGAGCAGCGAGACACGCTCCAGCGCGTCCACCTGCGCGACGTCCGACCGCCAGTGCGCATCGGTGTACGACTTCTTGAGCAGGTGCCCGGCCAGCGGCGCGGCGACCTCCTCGATCCAGCGCGGGTCGATCGCCGCGCACGTCCGCGCGTACAGCCGCGCCGTCCGCACCAGTTCCGCGGCCATGACCCACTTGGGCTGCTTCCTGAACAGGCCCGAGCCGGGGAAGACATGGAACTTCAGCCCGCGCGTGCCGTCGTACTCAAAGCCCGGCGGCTTGTCGCTCTTGCGCCCGATGTTGCTGAGCAGCCCGGCCAGCAGGGCCTTGTGGATCGCCGCGTACCGCGCCTCGCCCTCGATGTCGCGCGGCGTTCGTCGCGGGCGGTGCTCACGCCCCGAGTTGCGCGGCCCGCTCTCGTCGACGCTCCCGATGTCGGTGCCGCGCCCGCCGCGCCCGCGCACGGGCCGCGCCGGCGCCCCACCGGTCGCCGGGGCCGCGCCGCCGGCCTGCTGGGCGCGCTGTTCCAGGTGCGCCAGTTGCCTCCACACGTCCTGCCACTCGCGCATGCGCATGAAGTTGAGGAACCGCTCCCTGCACCACTTGCGGAGTCTGGAACTGCTCAACTCGCTCTGCGCGGCCTGCCACGCGCCCCACAGCCTGAGCCAGGAACTGAAGTCCGACCGTTCGTCGCGGAACTCGGCGTGCGCCGCGTCGGCCGCCTCGGCCTTGTCGGCGGGGCGCTCGCGCGGGTCCTGCACGCTCAGCGCGGCGGCGATCACCAGCACGTCGGCGAGCACGCCCGGCCCCGCGTGCCGCGCCGCGAGGATCATGCGGCCGATCCGCGGGTCGATCGGCAGCCTCGCCAGTTCGCGCCCGACAGGCGTGATCTCGCCGCGGTCGTCGACCGCGCCGATCTCCAGCAACGTGTCGTACCCGTCGTGCACCAGGCGTTCGTCGGGCCGGTCGATCAGCGGGAAGCGTTCGATGCGCCCCAGCCCCAGCGCCTTCATCTGCAGGATCGCGCTGGCGAGGTTGGTGCGCAGGATCTCCGGCTCGGTGAACGCGGCGCGCCGCTCGAAATCGTCCTGCGCGTACAGGCGGACCGCGATGCCCGGCGCGATGCGCCCGCACCGCCCCGAGCGCTGGTTCGCGCTGGCCCGCGAGACCGGCTCGACCGGCAGGCGCTGCACCTTCACGCGCGGCGAGTAGCGGCTGATGCGCGCCAGTCCCGCGTCGATCACGAACCCGATCCCCGGCACCGTCAGCGAGGTCTCGGCGACGTTGGTCGCCAGCACGATCCGGCGCACGCCGCCCGTGGTCGGGCGGAACACGCGGTCCTGCTCCTCGTTGTTCAGGCGCGCATACAGCGGCAGCACCTCGCCGATGCGCGGCAGGTGCCGGCGCAGCACGTCGGCCATCTCGCGGATCTCCCGCTCGCCGGAGAGGAACACGAGGACGTCGCGTGCCGCGCCGTGCGTCGGCGTTTGCGGCGCGGTGATCTCGCGCAGGGCTTCGACCACGCCGCGCTGCACCGGCGTCAGGTCGTCGTCCTCGCGCTCCTCGGGCGGGCGGTAGCGGACCTCGACCGGGTAGGTGCGCCCGGAGACTTCGAGGATGGGCACGGGTGGGTTTGCGCGCAGAGGCGCCGATGCGCGGGGAGATGCGGGGTCGGTTGCGGGCGAACCGCCAGCCGCGACCGCCGGCGACTCGAAGAACCGCTTGAACCGCTCCGGGTCGATCGTCGCCGAGGTGATGATGACCTTCAGGTCCGGCCGCCGGCCCGAGTCGAGCAGGTTCTTGATGTACCCGAGCAGAAAGTCGATGTTCAGGCTTCGCTCGTGCGCCTCGTCGATGATGAGCGTGTCGTAGTGCGCCAGCAGCCGGTCGCCCTGCGTCTCGGCCAGCAGGATGCCGTCGGTCATCACCTTGATGTACGGCGTGTGGTGGTGGCGCGGCCCGTCACCGTTTGCCGCGGCAGGCCGGCGCTGACCGGACAGATCGGTGAACCGCACCTTGTACCCCACGCCGTTGCCGACCTGCAGGCCGAGTTCCTCGGCGATCCGCGCGGCGACCGACCGGGCCGCGATCCGCCGCGGCTGCGTGTGCCCGATGATCCCGTGAACGCCGCGCCCGGCCTCGAGGCAGAGTTTGGGCAACTGCGTGGTCTTGCCCGAGCCCGTTTCGCCGCACACCACGACGACCTGGTTCTCGCGGATCGCCTTCAGAATATCGTCGCGCCGCTGCACGACCGGCAGGTCGGCCGGATACTGGGGCTTCGGGGCGTGCGCTTCGCGCTCCTCGACCCGCGCAACGGCCCGCGCCAGTTCCTCGCGCCACGCCGGCGGCGGCGCATCGGGGTGCTGCGCCACCAGCCCCCGGGCCCGCGCGCGCAGGCGGAACCAGTCGACCAGCATCACGCGGTCGAGGTCGCGGCGAAGGGCGGGGTCGCGAAGCCAGTGGGACACGCAGGACTCTACTCATCAATCCCACGGTGGTTCGCTCGCGCCGACCGCAGGTTATGGGCCTCGAACCGGTTCTCACCGCGTTTGCGGAAATCGCTTCATGCTCGTGGCCCCGGAGCGTCGATGTGCCTATCGTTGGTTTCACAGCCAGTGGCCTCAGACTCGCTCTTGCCCGCCGCGGACCACCGCGGCCGGGCCCGAACCGACTGGGAATCTGCTGGCAGCGTCCACCCGGCAACGTTGCCGACCGGACGTGCCCCCAGTACGGCATGACTTGTCCCAACTGAGATTGGTGCAGGGAACGCCCGAAACAACGCGGCCGCCGCGCGCCCTTCAACCGCGCGCGGGCCGCAGGAGTCATTCTTCTTGCTTCAGTTTTCTTCCCTTGGCCTTGCCGACCCCATCCTGCGTGCCCTGAACACCGAGGGCTACACGACCCCCACGCCCATCCAGGCCCGGGCGATCCCGCCGGTCATGGAGGGGCGCGACCTGCTCGGCTGCGCGCAGACCGGCACGGGCAAGACCGCCGCGTTCGCGCTGCCCATCCTGCACCGTCTGGCCGCCCAGCCCGTTGACAAGGACCGGCGCGGCCCCGCGCTGCCGCGCGTGCTCGTGCTCTCGCCGACACGCGAACTGGCGACGCAGATCGGCGAGAGTTTCGCCGCCTACGGCCGCCACACCGGCCTGACGCACACCGTCATCTTCGGCGGCGTGAGCCAGTTCCACCAGGTCAAGGCCCTGCAGCGCGGCGTGGACATCCTCGTCGCCACGCCCGGCAGGCTGATCGACCTCATGGAGCAGCGGCTGGTCAACCTGTCCGCGGTGCGCGTGCTGGTGCTCGACGAGGCCGACCGCATGCTCGACATGGGCTTCATCCAGCCGATCCGCCGCATCGTCGCCGCGCTGCCCGACCCGCGTTCGCGCCAGACGCTGCTGTTCTCGGCGACCATGCCGCGCGAGATCATGCACCTGGCCGACTCGCTGCTGCGCGACCCGGTGAAGGTCGCCGTCACGCCGGTCTCGTCGGCCGTGCCGCTGATCGAACAGTCGCTGTACATGGTGCAGCGGAACTCCAAGCAGGCGCTGCTGGAGCGTCTGCTCGAGAGCCCGGAGGTCGCGCGGGCCGTGGTCTTCACCAGGACCAAGCACGGCGCCGACCGCGTGGCGCGGCGGCTGGCCCGCGCCGGCGTCTCCTCGGACGCGATCCACGGCAACAAGGCCCAGAACCAGCGCACCCGCGCGCTCGACGCCTTCCGCTCGGGGCGCGTCCGCGTGCTGGTCGCGACCGACGTCGCCGCCCGCGGGCTCGACGTCGACGGCATCACGCACGTGTTCAACTTCGACCTGCCCATGGAGCCCGAGGCCTACGTGCACCGCATCGGCCGCACGGGGCGCGCCGGCGCGACGGGCGTGGCCGTGTCGTTCTGCGACCACGAGGAGCGCGGCCTGCTCCGCGACATCGAGAAACTCAACGGCAAGGCCGTCCCCCGGCGCGAAACCCCGACCGACCTGCCGGTGATCCCCAAAGCCGAGCACGCCCCACGGCCCGCGCACACCGGACACGCGCCGCGCCGCCCGCAGCAGCCCGCGCGCGGCGGCCCGCGGCACCAGTCCGGGCACGAGCACCGCGCCCCGCACCCCAAGCCGCGCGCGGCCGCGCACGTCGAAGCCAAGCCGCGTCACGACGCCCCCGCGTCGCACGCGACAGGCGGCCCCGTGACGCCGGCTCGCGGCATGCGCGCGTGGAACCGTCCGACGGGCCGCCCGCGCGCCGCGCGCTGAACGCCGGCGCACGCCGTCACAACGTCCGGACCCCGCGCGACCGAGACCGCGCGGGGTCTTTCCGCGCGCGCTCGCACTTGCTGCCGCGCCGCGAACGGAATAGGAATCACGCTCTCACAACGACGGAGCGCATCCGGGTCCTGTTCGGAGGCCGATGCATGATCGACATCCGGGCTTTGAGCAAGCGGTTCGGCCCGCTGGTCGCGGTGGACGGCGTTTCGTTCACGGTCCGGCGCGGCGAGGTGCTGGGGTTCCTCGGGCCCAACGGCGCGGGCAAGTCCACGACGATGAAGATGGTCACCGGGTTTCTCGCGCCCAGCGCGGGCACGGCGGTCGTGTGCGGGCACGACGTCGTGCAGGAGCCGCTGGCCGTGAAGGAGCGCATCGGCTATCTGCCCGAGGGCGCACCGGCCTACCCGGACATGACGCCCGAGTCGTTCCTCCGCTTTGTCGGCTCGGTGCGCGGCTTCCGCGGCGCGGCGCTGCGGAATCGCATCGACGAACTGGTCTCCGTTGTGCACCTCGAGGGCGTCATGCGCCAGCCGATCGACACGCTCTCCAAGGGCTACAAGCGCCGCGTCGGCCTGGCCGCGGCGATCCTGCACGACCCCGACGTGCTCATCATGGACGAGCCGACCGACGGCCTGGACCCCAACCAGAAGCACGAGGTCCGGCAACTCATCCGCGCGATGGCCCCGGACAAGGCGATCGTCCTCTCGACGCACATCCTCGAGGAAGTCGAGGCGGTCTGCACGCGCGCGGTGATCATCACGCGCGGGCGCGTGGTGGCCGACGGCACGCCCGCCGAGTTGCAGGCCCGCTCGCGCTCGCACAACGCGGTGCGGATCGCGGTGCGCGTCGCGTCGCCCGCGCTCGCCGGCGGCGTGCGCGACGAACTGGCGCGCCTGCGCTACGTCGAAGCCGTCGAGCCGTGCCCGTCGGACAACGGCTCGGCGACCTTCGTCGTGCGGCCCAAGGCCGGGCGCGCCATCCTGCCCGAGGTCACCACGTGCGTTCGCGCCAAGGGCTGGGAGGTCGACGAGCTGCGCGTCGAGGAGGGCCGGCTCGACGAGGTGTTCCGCGACATCACCACCGGCCCGATGGCCAACGGAGGCGCACGATGAGCGAGCCGATCGCCCGGCGTGTGCCCGTTCCCGGCGCGGCGTCGCGCATGCTCGCCGTGCTCAGGCGCGAACTGGCGGGCTACTTCGTCACGCCCGTCGCCTACGTCTTCATCGTCATCTTCCTGCTGGTCACGGGGCTGTTCACCTTCTCCGGCGACCTGGGCGGGTTCTTCGAGCGCGGGCAGGCGGACCTCCGCCCGTTCTTCGTGTTCCACCCGTGGCTGTACCTGTTCCTCATCCCGGCCGTCTCGATGCGCCTGTGGGCCGAGGAACGCCGCCAGGGCACCATCGAACTGCTCATGACCCTGCCCGTCCCGCTGTGGGCGGCGATCGTCGGCAAGTTCTTCGCCGCGTGGGCGTTCGTCGCCATCGCGCTGGCGCTGACGACGCCGCTGTGGGTCACCGTCAACTACCTCGGCGACCCCGACAACGGCGTGATCGTCGCAGGCTACGTCGGCTCGCTGCTGATGGCCGGCGCGTATTTGGCCATCGGCTCGTGCGTCTCCGCGCTCACCCGCAACCAGGTCATCGCCTTCATCATCACCGTCGTGGTCTGCTTCGCCTTCCTGCTGCCGGGGTTCGGCCCGGTCACCGCGCTGCTCTCGGCGTGGGCCCCGGCGCGGCTGGTCGAGGCGGTCGCCTCGTTCAGTTTCCTCACGCGCTTCGAGTCGGTCGCCAAGGGCGTGATCGACCTGCGCGACATGGTGTATTTCGCGTCCGTCATCGCCCTGTTCCTGTTCGGCACCGCCGCGGCGATCGAGGGCAAGAAGGCCGCCTAGGCCCGACCCGGCCCGCCGACGCGTTCTGCCTTTCCGTCTCTCCGGGAGTCAAGCCATGCGTGGAGCATCGCTCATCTCCATCGGCGCCTTTGCCGCGGCGGCGGTCGCGTTCGTCGCGATCAACGTGCTGGCCGGCGCGGGCCTGTCGCGGGCGCGCCTCGACCTGACCGAGGGCCGCCTGTACACCCTCTCGCCCGGCTCGCGCGCCGTCGCGGCCGAACTGCCCGAGCCGGTCCGCCTGACGCTGTACCTCTCCGAGGGCCGCGCCGACATCCCGCCGCAGATCGCCACCTACGCCCAGCGCGTCCGCGAAGTGCTCGACGAGTACGCCCGCGCCTCCAAGGGACGGATCGCCGTCGAGGTCGTCAACCCCGAGCCGTTCTCCGACGCCGAGGACCGCGCCGTCGCGGCGGGCCTTGCCGGCATCCCCACCGGGCGCGGGCAGGAGCGCATCTACTTCGGGCTGGTCGGCACCAACACCACCGACAGGCAGGAGGTCATGCCCTTCCTCCGGCCGGACCGCGAGCCGTTCCTCGAGTACGAACTCACGCGGATGATCTACCTGCTCGGCGAGCCCGAGCGCCGCGTCGTCGGACTGATGAGTTGGCTGCCCGTCGAGGGCGGCCAGCCCAACCCCATGACCGGCCAGCCGGGCGCACCGGCGCTGCAGGTCGTGCGGCAGGCGCGGGAGATGTTCGAGGTCCGCACCATCGAACGCGACACGGCGGAGATCCCCGCCGACGTCAAGGTCCTCTGGATCGTGCACCCCAAGTCGGTCTCCGAGCGCACCCAGTACGCGATCGACCAGTTCGTGATGCGGGGCGGGCGCGTGCTGCTGTTCGTCGATCCGCTCTGCGAGGCCGACGTGCCGCCGGGCGTGAACCCCATGCAGGCGATGAACCTGCCCAAGGATTCGAACCTGCCGCGGCTGATGCAGCGATGGGGCGTCGAACTCGTACCCTCGATGATCGCGACCGACCGCGACGCCGCGCTGCGCGTCAACGTCGGCTCGCAGGGCCGGCCCGAGCCGGTCGACTACATCGCGTGGCTGAGCCTCTCGGAGAACAACTTCGACCGCGACGACGCGGTGACCGGCGGCCTGCGCGCGATGAACCTCCCGACGCCCGGCGCGCTGCGGACAGTCCCCGGCGCGTCGACGGACGTGTCGCCGCTGGTGCGCACGGGAACCAACAGCGCGCTCATCGGCGCCGACAGGTTCTCGTTCTTCCCCGACCCCAAGGCGCTGCTGGCGCAGTTCAAGCCCGGCGGCGAGCGGCTGACGATCGCGGCACGCATCACCGGGCCGGCGCGCAGCGCGTTCGACGCTCCGCCCGAGGGCGCCGACGACGCCGCGCACCTGTCGCAATCGGCCGGCCCGATCAACGTCGTCGTGTTCGCCGACTGCGACTTCCTGCAGGACCGCTTCTGGGTGCAGGAGGAGCGTCTGGGGCCGATCGTGCTGGGCCTGAACAAGATCGCCGACAACGGCGACTTCGTCATCGCCGCGCTCGACAACCTCAGCGGCTCGAGCAACCTCATGGCGGTGCGCGCCCGCGGCACGTTCCGCCGGCCGTTCGGGCGCGTGGAGCAGCTCCGGCGCGAGGCCGAGCAGCGCTACCTGGCCCGCGAGCAGGAACTGCAGGCCCGCCTGCGCGAGACCGAGCAGAAGATCAACGAACTGCAGCGCGCCCGCGCCGACGCGCAGAACCCCGGCGCGCTGGTCCTCCTCACGCCCGAGCAGCAGGCCGAGATCGAGAAGTTCCGCGCCGAGCAGGTCGCCACGCGCAGGGACCTCCGCGCCGTGCAGCACCAGCTCGTCAAGGACATCGAGGGGCTCGGGCGCACCGTCAAGTTCGTCAACATCGGCCTGATGCCGATCCTCGTCGGCGTCGGTGCGCTCGGCCTGGCCGCGTGGCGCGCCCGCCGACGCCACGCCGACCGCTCGCACCGCGCCGCGCTCAACTGAACCCGCCGCACCGGAGCACCCGCGTGAAGACCCACACCTTCGCCATCGTCGCGTTCGTCGCCGCGGCACTGGCCGTCGCGGCGTTCCTCGCCGTGCGGCGCGAGGCCGCGCCCGCAGGCCCCGCCGAGCGGCCCAGCGGCCCCGCGCTCCCGCTACTGGCCGCGCGGATCAACGACGCGGCCGAGGTCACCATCCGCCGGCCGACCGGCGCGTTCACCTTCCGCCGCGCCGACGACGGCTGGGGGCTGGTCGAGAAGGACGGCTACCCGGCGAACAACGAGAACATCCGCGGCATGGTCGTCGGCCTTGCGCAACTGCAACTGGTCGAGGCCAAGACCGCCAAGCCGGAGCTGTTCGCAAGGATCGGCGTGCAGGACGTCGAACCCGTCGAGCCGCCCGCCGACGGCTCGCCCCCTCCCGCGCCCGAGACGCAGAACGTGCGGATCGACGTGCGCGACGCGCGCGACGAGCCGCTCGCGTCGGTGATCCTGGGCACGCAGAAGTGGGGCGCGGAGCCGGAAGTGTTCCTGCGCCGCGTCGGCGAGAACCAGTCGTATCTTGCGCGCGGGCGCATCGACGTGCCGTGGGACCAGACGGCGTGGATCGACAGGAGCGCGGTGAACATCCCGCGCGACCGCGTCCGCGCCGTGACGATCGAACGCGAGGGCGCGCCGCCGATCGCCGTCTCGCGCGCCGGCGCGCAGTTCCCCACCTTCCTGGTCGAGAACCTGCCCGAAGGGCGCGAACTGACCTCCCCGAGCGCGGGCGACCAGATCGGCAACCTGCTCAACTTCTTCTCGTTCGACGACGTCCGCGCAGCGGACCGCTTCGACTTCGGCTCCGCCGCGCCCGGCCCGAGCGCGACTGTCCGCCTGTTCGACGGCACCGTCTTCACGATCCGGACCGGCATCGTGGACGGCGCGACGTGGGCGCACCTCCGCGCCGCGTTCGAAGAGCCCGCGCACAGCGAGGGCGAAGAGCGCGACGAAACCGCGATCGAGACCGCACGCGCCGAAGCGCAGCGACTCGACCAGCGCCTGTCGCGCTGGGTGTACAAGTTGCCGGATCACAAGGTCCGCGTGCTGCAGACGACGTGGGACTCGCTGCTCAAGCCGGCCGCGCCGGCACCGTCCGAGGCCGCCACGCCCGCCGACGACGACCGGTGACCCGCGGGCGCCCACGCCGCCCCTCTCCCCCACCACCGCTCGCCCCAGAGAGCCAGGTTAAGCATCGGCCAGGCCAGCCGCCACAGCGCGCCGGTCTGCTGCGCGACGGCCTCCACCGCGCCGGGCGCGAACACGCTCGCCGCAAAGCCGCTGCCACGCAGGGCGTCGCCCGCGCCGTCGAGCCACCTCTGGAACGGCAGCGGGAAACTGGCCTTGGGCCGCGCGACCACCCACGGCGACAGGTCCGGCGCGAACGCGATTCGCAGGCAGCGCTTGGTCTGCGCCGGCGCTGCGGGCACAAACTTGTGCGCCACGGGCAGCGACTCGGCCAGTTCGGCGATGCGCGCATCGGCCAGCGGCGTGCGGCCCTCGACGCGCTCGAGCATCGTCGCCGTGTCGAGACGCTGCAGCAGGCCCGCGAGGTTGACGCGGCGGAGGTACCGCAGGTGCACGTCCGCCGCGCCCGCGTGCGGTCCGGCCTGTTCGGCCAGATCGAGAAACTCCGCGCCCAGCATCGCCCGCATCGCCGCGTCGCCCTCGGCCGCGCGCCACACGTCGGCGGCCAGCACGTCCGCCTTGCGCTCCGGCGGGGTCCACGCGCCCGCTCGCACGTGCAGCATCGCCCGCTCCGCGGCGGTCTGCGCCGCGTCGCCGCGGGCCCGCGCCGCGTGCGCGGCCTCGAACTCCGCCGCGGCGGCCATGATCGCGTCGTACCCGGCGAACAACTCGTCGGCGCCCTCGCCCGAAAGGGCGACGACGCGGCCGTCGGCCCGCAGACGCCGCGCGACCTCGTTGATCGCGACCTCGTTGGGCGTGCTCAGCGGCACGCCCAGCCGCGCGACCATCTCCGGCCAGCGCGCCAGGAACAGTTCCCGGGTGATCGGCGCCTCGGTGTGCGCCGTGCCGAGTTCCGCCGCGGCGCGCCGGGCGCACGACAGGTCCGAATCCGGCGCGCCGTCGTCGTGCCCGGCCGCGTAGGTCCGCAGCCCGTCGACCGGCGACGACCGCGCGACCAGCGACGCGATGATCGTCGAGTCCAGCCCGCCGCTGAGCAGCGAGCACACCGGCACGTCGGACCGCAGGTGGGCGGAGACCGACTCCGCCACCGCGCTGCGCACCCGTCGGGCCGCACCGGCGTCGTCGACCTCGGCCGCGGGCAGCACCCGCGCGCCGCGCCAGAACTCGCCCGCGCGTGCCTGACAGCCGCGTGCCAGGTCAAACTCGACGAACGCGCCCGGCCGCACCGCGCGCACGCCAACGAACAGCGTCCGCTCGCCGAGCGTCGTGCGGATGGTCGTCAGGTACGCGCTCAGCGTCGCCCAGTCGGGCTCGCGCGGCACGTCCGGGTGCGCAAGGATCGGCGGGATCTCGCTGGCGAAGACGACCTGCGCGCGGTCCCCGACCGCCGCGTGGTAGTACAGAGGCTTGATGCCCAGCGGGTCGCGCGCCAGCAGCAGCCGCTGCCCGCGCGCGTCGAACAACCCGAGCGCGAACATGCCGTGGAACCTCGCCAGCGCGCCGATCCCCCACGCGGCGAGCGCGTGCAGCACCGTCTCGGTGTCGCAGCGCGTGCGGAACACCACGCCGGCGCGCCGCAGCTCCCGCCGCAGGTCCTCGTCGTTGTAGAGTTCGCCGTTGTAGACCAGCGCGAAGCGCCCGTCGTCGGTGGTCATCGGCTGTGCGCCGTGCTCGGGCGGGTCGGGCTCGATCACCGCCAGCCGCCGGTGCGCCAGCGCCACGTGCCCCTGCGCCGAGCGCCACAGCCCCGCGCCGTCGGGCCCGCGGTGCGCCATCGCGTCGCGCATGGCGACGACCTGCGCATCGTTCAACCCGATGCGCCGCCCGAGCGAACAGGCGATGCCCAGCACGCCGCACACGCGGCATGAGTATCGGCCCGTTCCCGACGCGGCCGCGAGCGCGTCACACCCAGATGTTCACGATCAGCGCGGGCTCGCGGATCTTGCCCTGCCACTCGCCGACCGAGGCGTTGACGAACTTCACCTCGTAGTCCGGGTGCTCGTCGAGCCAGCGGTTGATCTGATCGTCCATGCTCGCCAGCGACTCGGGGTTGAGCCGGCAGAAGAACGAGCGGATGTGCGTCGCGCCCGTCCCGGTCAGGTTCGTCTTGCGCTTCCAGTTGTCGGTGTGCCGCCCCGAGCCGCCCCCCGCCAGCGACTGGTTGATGTGCTGGATCTTGGGCTTGGGCTCGCTGGTCTCCGGCACGTTCGGCGGCTTGCTGGTCGGCACCACCGCCGGGTGAAACCCCGCGGCGGGCTGACCGCCGCCCGCGCCATCGCCCATCGGATGCAGGTCCTGACCGGTCCACGTCCGCATGTCGGCCTCCTCTCGGTCTGCGCGAGCCGGTAGCGCCGAAGACTTCAGCGCCGCGTACGGCCGAACGGCCAGCGCCCGCGTCCAAGGCAGTATGCCAGAATCGCGCTAACCTGCCAAGTCGAAGCGCCAGCGGTCCGCGTCGCCCTCGTCGCCGCCGCATTCGAGCATCCGGCCAAGCCGACGGCAGATCACACGCAAACTTCTGTCGTACAACGTGATGCGCACACCTTCGAGTGGGGCGTCTACGACTTCGCACAGGCCCGAATCGACGCGCCGCACCCAACCACGATCCCCAGAAACGGGGCCTTCATACTCCAGATACTCGCGCCGGTGCGGCGGGAGGTGTTCCGCACTGAACGACCGCAAGCCCCCATCCGTCGGCCGCACGCCGTCGGCAAGGCGAAACGTCTGCAGGCCCGCGTGGCTGTGGTCGCAGCGTTCGAGCATCCAGTCGTGATGGCTCGTCCCGTCCGGCAGCGTGTGGCGGAGGAGCACCCAGCGCGCCATGGCACGATCCTACGCCATTCGCGGCAAGGCGCTGGGATGGGAGCGGCCCGCCCGATACACTTGCCCCCGGCCGCGGCGGGGCGCACCGCCCCGGCGCCGGCTCACGAAACGGAGTTCACCATGCCCCGCAAGCCTGTTCGCCGCGCGTTCTCGTTCGTTCTGCCCGTCGCCCTGCTGCTCGCGGCGGGCTCGATGTCGGGCTGCCAGCGGTCGCTGTTGGCCGTCCGCCAGTCGGGCGACGCGCACTTTGCCCGCGGCGAGTACACGCAGGCCGAGGCCGAGTACCGCGAGTATCTCGACCGCAGCCCGGCCCGCCCCGAGGTGCACTACATGCTCGGGCGCACGCTGCTGGCCCAGGGCCGCACCGCCGAGGCGCGGGAGCAACTGCTGCTGGCCTACCGCCTGACGCCGGAGAACGACGAGGTCTTCGTGCAGACCTGCGAGGGCCTCTATGCCGACAAGCAGTACGAGGAACTCAACCGCCTGCTCCGCTCGCGCACCATCGACCGCGGCCGCATGTCGGACTGGACCCTGCTGGCCGACTTCTCGATGCGACAGGGCGACAAGGACGAGGCGGCCCGCGCCCTGCTCGCCGCGGCACGGGTCGACGGCGGCATGTCCGTCGAGCCGCAACTGGGCCTGGCCAAGGTCTACATGGCCGCGGGGGACACCACCCGCGCCATCGAACGCCTGCGCATGGCGTACTTCGTCGCGCCGCAGAACGGCGAGGTGGCGGCGCTCGCCGCGCAACTCGGCCAGATCGTCGGCCCCTCGTTCGGCGTCCCGCCGACCGAGCGCATGATGCAGATCGTGCCCGTGGCCGACGTGCCGACCGACCGCCGCTGAGCGCCGGTCAGTCCCGCTCGCGTTCGAGTTTCCGCCGCGCGTCGTCCAGCGCGCGGTGCTGCGCCGGCGTCAGCGTCGGGTAGCGCAGCGGCAGCGCGAGAATCTCGGCGGTCATGATCGCGGCGACCAGCGCTCGCATGACCCACTTGTGATCGGCGGGGATGACGTGCCACGGCGCCCACGGCGTGCTGGTCGCGCTCATCGCGTCCTCGTAGGCGCGCGTGTAGTCGTCCCACTCGGCCCGCGCCTGAAGGTCGGCCATGTCGAACTTCCAGCGCTTCTCGGGCTGCCGGAGCCGGTCGAGGAACCGGCGCCGCTGCTCGGCCTTGCTCACGTGCAGGAAGAACTTCAGGATCAGCGTGCCGTTGCGCGAAAGGTGCCGCTCCCACGCGTTGATGTCCTCGTAGCGCTCGGCCCACAGCTCGCGCCCGCGCGCCGAACCCTCGGGCAGTTTGCCGCGCCCCAGCAGTTCCGGGTGCACGCGGACGGCCAGAACGTCCTCGTAGTGCGAGCGGTTGAAGATCACGATCTTGCCGCGCTCGGGCGCACGCTTCTGCACGCGCCACAGGTACGTGTGGTCCAGTTCCTCCGGCGTCGGCGCCTTAAAACTCACCACCTCGCACCCCGCCGGGTTCAGGCCGCTGGCCACGTGCTTGATCGTCCCGTCCTTGCCCGCGGCGTCCATCGCCTGAAACACCACCAGCACCGCGTGCGTGTCGCTGGCCCAGAGCAACTCCTGTGCGTCGGCCAGCGCCTGCACGTTGCGGCGGATGATCTCCTTGGCCCGGTCGCGGACCTCATCGGCCTCCAGCGCGGTCACGTCCTCGCGGCCGAGTTTGCCGGGCGTCCACGCGCAGTCGTGGCGCGAGAGCCGCACGCGCGAGCCGGGCTTGACGCGGACGTGCTTGAGAACCTGCCGGAGATCGCTGGCGATGACGCGCGTGGGCATGCCGGAGGATACCGGAGGCGGCGGCAAGGACTGGTAGGTCGTGGCGGTTGTGACCTCCGGCGGGTACCGCGGCTTGGCGCGCGACCGGTGCAACCGTGAATGGCCGTTGTGTTGGACCTGCGCTCTGCCGCGCCTTGAGGATCTGGCCGACCGAAAGGGCGGCGTGGACGCGCGCCCCACCAAAGGCCATTCGCGGCCGCCGCCTTGACCACCAAACCCCCCACCCTATCATCCGTTTATCCGGATGGACGGATGAATCCGCCTCGCCGAATGGTCGATACCGATAGGGGAGGGTTTGCCGCGGGGGACTGATCACGGGCGGGATGCCCGTGCGACGAGGGATCACGGGCGGGACGCCCGTGCCGCGAAGAACCGGAATGAAGCGCTCGACCAACAACTCCCTCCTCACCGACCGCCTGGTCGCCCTGGGCGAGATGGTCCGCCTGCGCATCCTGCGGATGCTGGAGCGCGAGGAGTTGTCCGTCGGCGAGGTCGCGCGGATCGTGCAACTCCCGCAGAGCACCGTTTCGCGGCACCTGAAGGTGCTCGGCGACGGGGGCTGGCTCGTCAAACGCACCGAGGGCACGGCGACGTTCTACCGCCTCGTGCTCGACGACCTGCCGCGGCCCTGCCGCGAACTCTGGCTCGTCGTGCGCGAGCAACTCGGCGGGCCGACCGGCACCGGCACCACCCCCGAACTGGCCGAGGACGTCCGCCGGCTCGCGGCGGTGATCGCCGAGCGGCGGCAGGATTCGCAGTCGTTCTTCGGGCGCGTCGCGGGGCAGTGGGACGAGGTGCGCGGCGAGTTGTTCGGCACGCGCTTCACGGCCGAGAGCCTGCTCGCGCTCCTGCCGCGCGAGTGGACCGTCATCGACCTTGGCTGCGGCACGGGCAACGTGGCGGAACTGCTCAGCCCGCTGGTCAGGCGCGTGATCGCGGTCGACGCCTCGGCGGCGATGCTCAAGGCCGCGCAGAAGCGGCTCGAGGGCCGCGGCAACGTCGAGTTCGTCCGCGGCGAGATCCAGCGGCTGCCGCTCAAGGACGCGAGCGCCGACGCCGTCGTGGCGTTCCTGGTGCTGCACCACGTGCCGGAGATCGCCGCCGCGCTGGGGGAGATGCGTCGCGTGCTGCGGCGGGGCGGCGTGGCCCTGATCGTGGACATGGTCGAGCACGACCGGCAGAGTTACCGGCACACGATGGGGCACCACTGGCTGGGCTTTGGCGAGCAGCGGCTGGGGGACGAGTTGCGGCGGGCGGGGTTCGGCGATGTTCGGTTTGTGCCGCAGACGCCGGAAGCCGATGCCAAGGGCCCCGGGCTGTTCGCGTGCACGGCCTTTGCGGACCACTGACCGGACGCGCCGGGCGAACGAACGCGCCCCCCGGCAACAGACGACCTGAAGACACCCAACGCCTGAGGAGACCTTGATGACGACGATGACCAAGCCGACCGTGACGCCCTCGAAGATCACCCTGACGCCCGACCGGATCGGGAAGATCGACTTCAAGGTCCGTGACCTGAACGAATTTGAACTCGGCCGCAAGGAGATCCGCCTCGCCGAGCACGAGATGCCGGGCCTGATGGCCCTGCGCGAGCGCTACGCGGGGCAGAAGCCGCTCAAGGGCGCGCGGATCGCCGGCTCGCTGCACATGACCGTGCAGACCGCCGTGCTGATCGAGACGCTGGTCGAACTCGGCGCCGAGGTGCGCTGGGCCAGTTGCAACATCTTCAGCACGCAGGACTCCGCCGCGGCGGCGGTGGTCGTCGGCCGGGACGGCACGCCCAGCGCGCCCAGGGGCACGCCGGTTTTCGCGTGGAAGGGCGAGACGCTGGAAGAGTACTGGTGGTGCACCGACCAGATCTTCAAGTTCACCGACGCCTCGGGAAGCGTGGTCGGGCCGAACCTGATCCTCGATGACGGCGGCGACGCGACGCTGCTGGTGCACAAGGGCGCGGAGTTCGAGAAGGCGGGCAAGGTCCCGGCCTTCAACGCCACGAGCGAGCCCGAGGAGTGGGGCGTGATCCTCGGCCTGTTGCGCGAGACGATCGCGTCGCGTCCGGGCTACTGGACGAAGCTCTGCAGGGAGATCAAGGGCGTCAGCGAGGAGACGACCACGGGCGTGCACCGGCTGTACGAGATGGCCAGGAAGGGCCAACTGGCGTTCCCGGCGATCAACGTCAACGACAGCGCGACCAAGAGCAAGTTCGACAACCTGTACGGCTGCCGGCACTCGCTGGTGGACGGGCTGAACCGCGCAACGGACGTGATGCTCAGCGGCAAGGTCGCGGTCGTGCTCGGCTACGGCGACGTCGGCAAGGGCTGCTGCCAGGCGCTGCGCGGGCAGGGCTGCCGCGTGATCGTGACCGAGATCGACCCCATCAACGCGCTGCAGGCGTCGATGGAGGGGTACCAGGTCACGGTGCTCGAGGACGTGGTGGAGACCGCCGACATCTTCATCACGGCGACGGGCAACAAGAACGTCATCACGCTCGAGCACATGCAGCGGATGAAGGACAAGGCGATCGTCGCGAACATCGGCCACTTCGACAACGAGATCGACATGGCCGGGCTGTACGCGGCGGTCAAGAGCGGCGCGGCCAGACGCGTGAACATCAAGGCGCAGTACGACGAGTTCGTGTTCCCCAAGAGCAACCGGAGCATCCTCGTGCTGGCCGAGGGCCGGCTGATGAACCTGGGCTGCGCGACGGGCCACCCGAGTTTCGTGATGAGTTCGAGTTTCACCAACCAGACCATCGCGCAACTCGACCTGTGGCTGAACGCCAACAACAAGCCGACGCTCAGCGGCCTCCGCTACGAGAGCGGCAGGGTGTACACGCTGCCGAAGAAACTCGACGAAGAGGTGGCGCGGCTGCACCTGGCCAAACTCGGCGTGAAACTCACCCGGCTGACCAAGGAGCAGGCCGACTACCTCGGCGTGTCGCCCGACGGCCCGTACAAGGCCGAGCACTACCGGTACTGAGCGCGGCAAGGCGGCCCGTCTACCCAGACCAACGCGCGCGAGGGGCCGGAGCGATCCGGCCCCTTTTTCATTGCGCCACGCTCGCGTTCGTCCTGTCACACCCGCCCGAAGCGCCTGTCCAGTTCGCGGATGGACAGGCGGATCGACGTCGGCCGGCCGTGCGGGCAGTTGCTCGAACGGTCGACCGCGTCGCGCAGCCGGATGAGTTCCACCAGTTCGGCTTGGCTCATGCGGTCGCCCGCCCTGATCGCGGCCTTGCACGCCATCATGTCGAGAACCTCGTGGAGCGTTTCCTCGCTGCCGGGCGCGAAGCCCTCGGCCTCGGCGCGTTCGAGCATCTCCGCGACGAACTCGCCGGGCTCGACGCCCTTGTCGAAGAGGAACGTCGGGAACGACTGCACGGCGACGCTCGCCGGGCCGATGGGCTCGACCGCGACGCCGAGACGCGCCAGGAGCGGGCGGAGTTCCTCGACGCGCGCCAGTCGCGCCGCGGACACCTGCACGACCGCCGGCACCAGCATGCGCTGGCTCTCCAGCGTGCCCTCGGCGCCAAGCCGCGCCAGCAGGTACTCGAACATCACGCGCTCGTGCAGCGCGTGCTGGTCGACGATCACCAGGCCCTGCTCGTCCTCGGTCACGACGTACTGGTTGTGCACCTGCAGCACGCGCTCGGCGGGCCGCGGCGCGCCGAGCGGCGCGCCGTCCTGCGCCGGCGAGCGACCGGATGGCGCGGCCGCCGGCGGCGTGCTCGCGCTCTGCGGCGCGGGCGCCGATTGATCTGCGCCCGTATCGTCGAGGCTCCGCCGCAGCGCATCGAACGACAGGCGTTCGTTGGCGCGGCCGGGGACCTGGCGCGTGAAGTACTCGACAAACCGGCTGATGCGACCCGCGGCGTCGCCCGCGGGGGCAACGGGCGCCCGCTCTTCTGCCGCGCCGGCGCCCATCAGGCCCGCGCAGCCCCCCCACCCCCGCGCGCCGAACCCGGTGCGCGCAAAGTCCGGGGTCAGGTCGGCGCGCTGCAGGGCGTCGCGCACCGCGCGCAGCACGGCCGAGTGCACCATCGACTGGTCGCGGAAACGCACCTCGGTCTTCTGCGGGTGCACGTTCACGTCGACCGCGCCGGGGTCCATTTGTAACATAAGAACAGCGGTCGGGTAGCGGCCCGGCTCGATCAGGCCGCGGTAGGCCTCGCGCAGCGCGTGCTGCAGCGTCTTGTCGCGGATCGGCCGTCCGTTGAGAAAGATCTTCATCGCCTTGGCCGTCGCACGGGCCAGCGCGGGCCGGCCGACCAGCCCCCACATCGCCACGCCGCGCGAGTCGTCGAAGGCGTCGACGTGCGCTTCGAGCAGTTCCGGCTCCAGTTCCCTGCCCAGCACCGCCAGCGCCCGCTCGCGCGGCGACTGATCGGGCGGGACCTCCAGCACGCGCCGGCCGTCGCAGACGATCGTGAACCCGACGGCCGGGTGGCTGATCGCCAGATCGCTCGCGGCGTCGACGCAGTGGCCCTGCTCGGTGGGCGGGGTGCGCAGGAACTTCCGCCGCGCCGGCGTGTTGAAGAACAGGTTGCGCACCGTCACGCACGTGCCGACCGGCCCCGCGGCGGGCTGCACGGGCTCGACGCGGTCGCCCTCGGCGCGGATCTCGCTCGCGCCCGTGTCGGCGGCGGTGCGCGACCGCAGCGAGACCCGCGCCACCGAGGTGATCGAGGCCAGCGCCTCGCCGCGGAAGCCGTATGTCGCGATGCGGTCCAGGTCGTCGACCGTCGAAACCTTGCTCGTCGCGTGCGGCGCGAGCGCGAGCGGGAGTTGATCGGCCGGGATGCCCGCGCCGTCGTCGGTGATGCGGACGAGCTCGACCCCGCCCTGCTCGAGTTCGACGGTGATGCGCGTCGCGCCGGCGTCGAGCGCGTTGTCGAGCAGTTCCTTGACGACCGACGCCGGACGCTCGACCACCTCGCCCGCGGCGATCTGGTTCACCAGCAGCGGAGGCAACTTGCGGATCGGGCGGGTTGAGGCTTCGGTCGCGGCCATCGGTCGCATGGTACGGGGCAGCGCGGTCAACGGCCGGGCGTCACGCCCGCGGCGATCTTGGCGGCCAGTTCGCGCCCCGCCGCGGGGTCGAGTCTGCCCGCGTTCCAGCCGATGCCCAGCCCGCGCCCGTCGGCGGTCTTGGGGATGACGTGGAAATGCACATGAAAGACCGCCTGGTGCGCCGCCGCGCCGTTGTTCTGCAGCACGTTGTACGCGGTCGCGCCGGTGGCCTGCATCACGGCCCGGCAGATGCGCGGCAAAACGCGCCCGATAGCCGCGGCGGACTCGTCGCTCAGTTCGTCGAGCGTCGCCTTCTCCTCCTTGGGGATGACGAGCGTGTGGCCGGGGCTGAGCGGCGCGATGTCGAGGAACGCCAAGACGTGCTCGTCCTCGTACACCCTGTGGCAGGGAATCTCGCCGCGGATGATCTTGGTGAAGATGGACATGGGAGTGCGGAGTGCGGAGTGCGGAGTGCGGAGTGCGGAGTGCGGAGTGCGGGAAGAGTCTAGCCATCGGCCGGGACTGCGCCCGGCAGATGTGGCGGCTGCGCCGCAGTCCGGAGGTCCGGTACGATCGCGCTCCATCCTCTCTATGGAGTCGCCCATGAACACCCCCGATCCGTTCACGGCGTACTACGCGCCGCTGCTGGACAACACCTACGACGTCGTGGACCGGATCGTCATCAACGCCTTCTTCGC
>CALKJW010000014.1 GCA_937995595.1 uncultured Phycisphaerales bacterium
GGTGGTGGGACGATGGAAGATCCAGCAACTGGCCGACATCGCCCTGGCGACGCTCAACATGGTGCGGATGAGCAGGCTCCTGGCATGAGGCACGCGGCCCAACCCCCCGCGTGACCCCGGCGACCCGATCGACACCAGCCACCCGCCCCCGGCACCCGCGCCGAGCAACGCCCCCGTCCCGTCACGTACACTTGTTTAACGACCTGCTAGCGTCCTGCACCAAACGAATAGGCTCGCAGATGGCTGTTTGAGAGTTTCAATATAGAGCCGCCGCTCCATCTACACTCCCCCATGCCCGCGGCGGTCGCACCAACACAGCCCACCCACTTCCCCACTGCCGGCGCGCCGGCGGGCAAGGGGGCCGCCCTCGACCCGCGCGTGCCGCCCATCGACCTGCTGCCGATCATCGGGCCCGACGCCCCCCCGCCGGCGCACGGGCCTGTGACGCTCGCCGCGGCGCTCGACTACTGCCGCGGGCTGGCGACGACGCACTACGAGAACTTCAGCGTGCTGACGTCGCTGGTGCCTGCGCGGCTGCGCGACGACTTCGCGGCGGTGTACGCCTTCTGCCGCTGGGCCGACGACCTGGGCGACGAGACCGGGGCCGACGACGCGGCGCGGGCGCGGTCGCTTGCGCTGCTGGACTGGTGGAAGCGCGAGACGGTCGCCTGCTTCGACGTCGGCGCGGGTGCGCCGCCGGCGCACCCCGTGTTCGTCGCGCTGCGCGAGACGGCGAGCAAGCACGCGGCGCACGGCCTGAGCGCCAAGCCGTTTCTCGACCTGATCGACGCGTTCGAGCAGGACCAGCGCGTGCGCGCGTACGAGACGTGGGACCAGTGCGTGGACTATTGCACGCGCAGCGCCAACCCCGTGGGCCGCATCGTGCTGATGCTCGGCGGGTATGCGCCGCCGGAGATCGACGGCGCGAACGCGGAGCGGTTCGCCATGAGCGACGCGACGTGCACCGCGCTGCAACTGATCAACTTCTGGCAGGACGTTCGGCGCGACCTGCTGGAGCGCGACCGGGTGTACCTGCCTTCGCGCGAGACGGGCATCACGCCGGAGATGCTCCGCGCGTGGGTGGACACGCCGGGCGACGCCGCGGCGCGGGTGCGGTACATCCGCGCGGTCCGGCCGCTGGTGGAGCGGACGTCGGCGCTGTTCGCGGCGGGCCGGCCGCTGCCGCGGCTGCTGGACCCGGGCCTGGCGCCGGTGGTCTGGCTGTTCGGGGCGGGCGGCGAGGCTATCGTCAGGGCTGTCGAGCGCATGGGATGCGCAACGCTGTGGCACAGGCCGCGGCTCGGCAGAGTGACGAAAGCGGCGCTCGTCGCCCGGGCTTGGGTCCGGTCGCGGGTTGCCGGCAATCGCCGCGCGTGATTCCGCATGACCCGATCCGCCACCGCCAGCACGAGCACGCTTGACGCCGCGCCGGAGGTTTCGCGCAGTGCGACGGGGCTGTCGCTGAGCGGCGAACTGGGCGAGGCGTTCGCGGCGTGCGCGCAGGTGGTGCGGTCGCGGGCGCGGAACTTCTACTACGGCCTGCGTCTGACGCCCGAGCCGCGGCGATCGGCGATCTACTCGGTGTACGCGTGGATGCGCGCGGCGGACGACGCTGCGGACGCGCCGGCGTCGATCGAGGATCGACGCGCCGCGCTGGCGCGGTTTGCCGCGAACACCGAGCGGCTGCTGCGCCGCGAGGCGGTGGAGAGCCCGGAGCCGTTCTGGCACGCGCTGGGCGCGACGATCGCGCACTTCCCGGTGCCGGCGCGGGTGTTTCGCGACATGCTGGCGGGTCTGGAGGACGACCTGGCCGCGCGGCCGGTGACGACCGAGGCGGACCTGGAGCGGTACTGCTACCGCGTGGCCTCGACGGCGGGGCTGGCGTGCCTGTCGATCTGGGGCCTGCGGCCCGGCGCGGACCGCGAGCGGGCGGAGGCGTTGGCGATCCGTCGCGGGCAGGCGTTCCAGCGGACCAACATCCTGCGTGACTTTGCGCAGGACTTTGACGACACGCCGCGGAGGGTGTACCTGCCGGCCGAGGCCTTTGCGCGGCACGGGCTGACGCCCGAGTCGCTGCGGGCGTGGAGCGCTCCGGCGCGGTGCGCCGCGCTGGTGCTCGAGCAGGCGGCCATCGCGCGGGCGCACTACGACGGATCGGCGGAACTGGAGAGTTTGGTGAGCGCGGACTGCGCGCCGACGCTGTGGGCGATGACGCGGATCTACTCGGGCCTGCTGGGCGTGATCGAGGCGGACCCGGCGCGGATCGTGAGCGCGGCGCGCGTGCGGCTCTCCAGCGCGAGCAAGGCGGCGATCGCGCTGCGCGCGGCGTGGGGGTCGCGTCGGGGGTGGTGGCGGTCGTGAACAGCGCGGGCTCGAGCGTGCTGGTGGTCGGCGGCGGGATCGCGGGCCTTGCCGCGGCGGTGCGGCTGGCCGAAGCGGGCGCGCGCGTGACGCTGCTGGAGACGCGGCGGAAACTGGGCGGGCGGGCGACGTCGTTCACCGACGTGCGGACGGGGCGCGTGCTGGACAACTGCCAGCACGTGGTGCTGGGGTGCTGCACGAACTATCTGGATCTGCTCGCGCGGCTCGGCGCGGCGGAGAAGATCCGCTGGCACGACGAGCAGTACTGGGTGGAGGGCGGGCGGGTGAGCGTGATCCGGCCCGGACCGCTGCCGGCGCCGGCGCACTTCGGCGTGTCGATGCTGTGCGCGCCGCTGCTGACGTTGCGCGAGTCGTCGTCGATCGGGCGGTGCTGCGTGGCGATCCTGCGGACCGACCGCGCGGCGTGGCGCTCGCGGACGTTCGGCGAGTTTCTGCGCGGGCACGGGCAGGGCGAGCGCGTGGTGCGCCGGTTCTGGGAGCCGGTGGTGGTGAGCGCGTGCAACCTCGCCGTCGAGCGCGTCGCGGCGAGCGTTGCGCTGCACGTGTTCCAGGAGGGCTTTCTGGCCAACCGCGCGGCGGCGCGGATCGGCGTGCCGAGCGTGCCGCTGGTGGAGTTGTACGGGCGCGCCGGGTCGATCATCGCGGCGGCGGGCGGGCGCGTGGAACTGGGCGCGGGTGTGGAGACGATCGACGCGCGGGGCGCGACGACGACCGACGGCCGGCGCATCGAGGCGGGCGCGGTGGTGTGCGCCGTGCCCGTCGAGCGCGTGAACCGGCTGGTGAGCGAGGCGGACCGGGCGCGAGACCCGCGCTTTGCGCCGCTGGAGCGGTTCACGCACAGCCCGATCCTCGGTGTGCACATGGAGTTTGACCGCAACGTGCTGGGCGACATGCCGCACTGCGTGCTGGTCGAGCGGCCGACGCAGTGGCTGTTCCGCAAGAACATCGAGGGCACGTACGTGCACGCGGTCGTGAGCGCGGCCGACGAGTGGGTCGCGCTGGACGAGGAGGAGATCGGCCGGCGCGTGCTGGCCGACGTGCGCGCGTGCCTGCCCGGCTCGCGCGCGGCGAGCCTCGTGCGCGTCCGCGCGGTGAAGGAGAAACTCGCGACCTTCGCGCCAACGCCCGAGAGCGAGACCATCCGCCCCGGTACGATCGGCCCATCGGGCATCGTCCTCGCGGGCGACTACACCGACACGGGCTGGCCCGCGACGATGGAGGGCGCGACGCGCAGCGGATACGCCGCCGCGGCGGCGGTTCTGGGGCGCGACGCGGGGGACTTGGTTGTTCCTTCACGCCCGGTCGCGCGGCTCTCGGCGGTGCTGGGCCTGCGGCCCGGGCGCGGGGTAGCATCCGTGTAGACGCGGCGCGGTACAAGCCGCCGATCCACGAAGCCACGGAGAACTTCCATGAGTTGGTTCCGACTCTTCGCTCTCGCCGCGCCCGGCGCGTTGCTGCTCGCGTCGATGTCGGTGCACGCGCAGACGGCGACGTCCCCCGCCCCCGCGCAACCCTCGACCAAACCGCCCGCCGACGCCGCGCCGGCGGCCGCGCCGTCGCGCGCGTTCCGCTTCGGCGTCGCGACCGCGCCGGCAAAGCCCGCGGGGACGATCAGGCTGATGTCGTACAACATCGAGAACCTGTTCGACGAGCACGACGACCCCGCGCTGACGGGCCGGTTTGACGACAAGGACATGACCAAGCCCGCGGCCCATCGCGCCGCCGCGGCGGATGCGATCCGTCGCGCCAACCCGGACGTCATCGCGCTGCAGGAGGTGGAGTCGCTGCAGGCGCTGCTGTGGTTCCGCGACGAGTTCTTGTCGGACATGGGCTACGCGCACGTGGTGTCGCTGGATTCGGGCGACTCGCGCGGCATCGAGAACTCGGTGCTGAGCCGGTTCCCGCTCAAGGACGCGAAGGTGTGGCCCGGCCTGCCGCTGGGCGGCACGCACCCGCAGAGTTCGGAGTTCCGCGGCGAGCCGATCGAGTTCCGCCGCTCGCCGCTGCGCGTGACGATCGAGGTGCCGGATGCCGCCAAGCCCGACGTCGCGGCGTACTCGCTGACACTGTTCGTGGTGCACCAGAAGAGCGGACGCGACAACAACTACTGGCGCAACCGTGAGGCGATGAAGACGGTCGAACTGGCCAAGGAACTTCTGGACCTTGACCCGAACTACCAGATCGCGATCCTGGGCGACCTGAACTGCCAGCCGGGGGAACAGCCGTACCGGACGTTCATCAGCGGCGGGTTTGTGGACGCGTTCGCGGATCGGGTCAAGGGCGACCCGGATTGGATCACGCACGAATCGGGACGGGTGATCGATCACATCCTGCTCAGCCCCGGCGCGGCCGGGCGCGTGGTGCCGCAGACGCGGTTTGTACTGGGCGTCCCGGCGCGTCCGGAGGGGGTGGATTGGCGGACGACGCCGCCGCCGGAGGGGTACGCGTCGGACCACTACCCTGTGGTTCTGGACCTGTCGATTGCTGACAAGTGAGAGGGAAGAGGGCAGGGAGCCGTCGGGGGGCGGTCTCGCCCACCGAGGCTCGATGGTCAAGGGTGCGCAAAGTCGGGACCTGTTCCGGCAAACCCGCGGGGCGGCGAGTACACTCCTACCGCGTTGATTCCCGCGGCTTCGGCGGGTTGAGTTCGGGGCTCTGACACCCGCGGCAGGGCCGCCGCGGGCATGGTTTGGGAGATGCCGGCACGATGAAAGCCAAGCCGTGGCAGATCGCGCTGATCGTGATCGGGCTGGTCGTGGGCATCGGCTCCGCTGCGTGGACGATCTTCGGCGGCGATCGTGTCGAACTGGCGAACGTGGTCCTGATGGTGGACGTCGAGAGCGGGCAGATCTACGAAGTGAACCTGAATCGCACCCGGATCACGAACCCAGCGCTGCACCCGACGACCGGCAAACTGCAACTGGTGCGGCTTGACAGGGCGGACGATGGGACGCTGTTCGTGAACCCGCGCGACATGCAGTTGCTGCAGTACCTCGACAAGGACGTGACCAACAAGGCGGTGGACCCGAAGACGGGCGAGTTGCTCATCGCGCCGGGCAAGCCGGTGCGCTACCCGGGCAACAGATGACCCCGCGGCGATCGAAGGACGGCACCATGAGCACACAGACCCAGCGACGAGGCCCGGCACGCAACGCGTTCACGCTCATCGAGTTGCTGATCGTCATCGCGATCATCGCGTTGCTGGTGGGCATCCTGCTGCCCTCGCTGAGCAAGGCCCGCGAGGCGGCGCGGCAGATGGTGTGCAAGAGTTCGGCCCGGCAACTGGCCGTCGGACAGTTGACCTACGGCAACGACTGGAAGGACTACTTCGCGGGCGTGAACACCTCGGGCATGGGCGGGCAGATCGACAACGGGGCCGGCTACCTCGGCGACACGCGGAGCGACATGCCGACCACGACCTACGACTGGATCAGCCCGACCATGGGCGACATCGCGCGGATGTCCACGAACAGGGCGCGGCGCTCGAAGGAGATCTTCGAGCGTTACGGGTGCGCAGCCACCAAGTTCGAACAGGTGCACTGGGGCGGCGCGGGCGACCTGTCGGACTTTGTCTCGATGATCCAGGAAGTCGGCATCAAGCAGGTGAGTTACCTCTCTCCGGCCGCGTTCCATCTCTATCCCAACGCCACGCAGGCGGCGCGGTTCCGCCCGCTTGGGCCCAACGGCCAGCCCTTGTCGATCATCCCGCGGTATGGATTCACAACGCCGGTGTCGGTCGTGTCCACGTACGCGCCGCGGTTTGACAAGGTGGGCACTCAACTGTCGAACAAGGTGCTCGTCGCCGACGGCACACGATACCTCACGAGCCAGCAGGTCTTGGACTTCGACATCACGCCCAACCCGCAGTGGTACAGTTCGTTCACCGATCCGGGGCCGATCTTCCGTGGGTCGCAGGCGTATGGCCGCGGCGGCGATGGCGCGCCGAACAACCACAAACTCTCTTTCCGGCACCCGAGCGAGAAGATGAACGTGGTGTACTTCGACGGGCACGCCGGCGACATGGGCGTCAATCAGGCCCGTCGGGACGCGACCCCGTGGTACCCCAGCGGGAGCATCTTCACGGGCGGTCAGGCGAGCGAGGAGGCCCAGGCGTTCCACACCGCCGGCCAGGTCCTGCCCTGACCTTCGCACCCGTGAGGGAATGCCCGGCATCGGGTCGCTGCCCCTGCGGCCCATTGGGCTGGCCGTTGCACCCCTCTTGACCATACTTTGACCGCAAATCAGGCTGTCTGAGAGCCCGGTGCCTTGCTCCGTCCCGGCCTTGGGCTATCCTCTGTCTCGGCAACGGGGAGAGAGGTTCCCCGACCTGCCACAGCACAGGGCCTTGAGTTCGGACTGAAAAGAGCACGGAATCGCTCGCGGCCATGATTCTGCGCCCGGTCCGAGACGCGCAGACCTTGCCGCCCCCCCTCCCCCCCGCCCCCTCAACTCCCCGCCATTCCCATCTCACCCCCCCCACCGCCCCTGCTTCTTCGCCCTGCTGCCCTCCGGCTCACTCTCTTTGCCCTCGCGGCAAGCGCCACCACGAGTCGAGAACCGGGCCATGACCGACCCGGCACGAAACGAATCCAACGACCCGGCACGGGTCGGACGCACGACGAATCCGAGACTTCCAAACACGTCCAAAGGAGAACGACGCGATGAGGATCTTCAAGCAACTGGCGGGCATGCTCGCCGCGGCGATGTGTATCGCCGGAACCGGGAACGCTCAGGTGGTGATCAGCCAGGTGTACGGCGGCGGCGGGAACACCGGCGCGACGTACCGCAACGACTTCATCGAACTGTTCAACCGCGGCGCGACGGCGGTGGACCTGACGGGGTGGTCGGTTCAGTACGCTTCGGTCACCGGCAACTTCAACGCCAAGACCGACCTGACCTCGTTCGTTCTGCAGCCCGGCCAGTACTACCTGATCCAGCAGGCCCAAGGAGCGGGCGGCACACTGGACCTTCCGACGCCCGACGCGACGGGCACGATCGCCATGGGCGCGAGCAGCGGCAAGGTCGCGCTGGTGAGTTCGACGACGCTGATCGGCGCCAACTGCACGGACGCGAGCGTGGTGGACCTGATCGGCTACGCGTCCAACGCGTCGTGCTTCGAGGGCACGGGCCCGGCTCCGGCTCCGAGCAACACGACCGCGCTGTTCCGTCTGAACGGCGGGTGCCAGGACACGAACGACAACAGCGCGGACTTCATCGCGCAGGCCCCTTCGCCGCGGAACTCGGCTTCGACGTTCGGCAACTGCGGCGGCACGCCGCCGACGGGCTCGGCCTCGGCCAACCCGTTCGTCGTCTGCAACACCGAGAACGTGACGATCACGGTGAGCGTGACGCCGGGCTCGATGCCGGCGAGCACGGGCATCACGGTGACCGGCAACCTCGGGCCGATCGGCGGCTCGAACAGCCAGTCGTTCACGAACATCGGCGGCAACATGTTCGAGTGGACCCAGACGGTCGGCGCGGGCATTTCGGCCGGTCTCAAGAGCATGACGATCACAGTCTCGGACGCGCAGAGCCGCACCACCACGACGCCCGTCGACGTGCTGGTTGAACGATGCTACCCGTCGGCCTCGGGGCTGATCGAGCCGCTGGCGCTATGCACCAGCGGCGGCATGGCCCGCGTGGTGGTGTTCATCAACCCCGCGAGCACGGGCAACCCGGTGTTCGCCGCGGGCTCGGTGACGGCGGACCTTTCGCTGCTGGGCGGCTCGGCGTCGCAGGCGCTGTACGACGACGGCACCAACGGCGACCGCGTGGCGTTTGACAACACCTGGAGTTTCGAGTTCGCCGTCGGCGCGTTCCCCGTCGGCGTTCGCACCATGACCTGGCAGGGCACGGACCTCGACGGCCGCACGGTCTCCGGCAGCGGGCAGGTCGAGATCATCACCTGCACGCCGTCGGCCTCGCAGGTCGTGATCAGCCAGGTGTACGGCGGCGGCGGGAACACCGGCGCGACGTACCGCAACGACTTCATCGAGATCTTCAACCGCGGCCAGACGCCGGTCGACCTGACCGGCTGGTCGGTGCAGTACGCCTCGAGCGCGGGTGCCTTCAGCGCCAAGACCGACCTGACCTCGTTTGTCCTGCAGCCGGGCCAGTACTACCTGATCCAGCAGGCGCAGGGCACGGGCGGCACGCTCGACCTGCCCACGCCGGACGCCATCGGCATGATCTCGATGAGTGCGACGGGCGGCAAGGTGGCGCTCGTCAATACGACGACGTTGATCGGCACCAACTGCTCGCACGCGAGCGTGATGGACCTCGTCGCCTACGGCACGGGCCAGTCGTGCCAGGAGGGCCTGCACGGCGCGCCCGGCCTGACCAACACGGTGGCCAACTTCCGTCTTGACGGTGGCTGCCGGGACACCGACCAGAACGCGCCGGACTTCTTCCCCGGCGCTCCGGCTCCGCGCAACACGGCTTCGCCGTTGAACTTGTGCCCGTTGGGCCCGGCGACCGGCGCGTGCTGCCTGCTGGACCAGACCTGCTCGGTGGTGACCGCCGCGGCGTGCGCGACGGCCGGCGGGTTCTACCTCGGTGACGGCGTTGCCTGCAACCAGACGACCTGCAACGGCCAGAGCGTGGCGTGCTGCCTGAACGGCTCGTGCACGGTGCTGGCGCTGGGCGGGTGCGTGTTCTCCGGCGGCACGCCGGACTCGTTCGCGACCAACTGCACCGGCGTGTCGTGCCCCAACCCGTGCCCGGCCGACTGGGACGGGAACACGATCGTCGAGGTCGCGGATATCTTCGCGTTCCTCTCCGACTGGTTCGCGGGGAACGCCGCCGCGACGAACTTTGGCGGCACGCCCGGCGTGCCGGCGATCTTCGCCTTCCTCGGCGCGTGGTTCGCTCATGGCGTCGGCCCGTGCTGATCTGACACGGGATTGATCGACAGTGCACCACAGGCCCCCGCCCTCGGGCGGGGGCCTTTTTGCTGCGCGCACCGATCGGGCGCGGTGTCCGTACACTTGCCGACCCAGGGAGCACCGCATGCCCGGCATCAACGACGTTCTGGCGTGGCTGGAGACCAACGAGAAGCAGTCGGTCTCGCGACTGATCGACTGGCTCAAGATCCCGAGCATCAGCACGGACCCGGCGTACAAGGCCGATGTGCGCCGCGCGGCGGAGTGGGCCGCGGCGCACCTGCGCGAGAGCGGTCTGCACGCCGAGATCCACGAGACCGGCGACCCCGCGGGGAGCGGGCACCCGATCGTGCTGGCGACCACGCCGGGCGTCGAGGCTGGGCCGGGCCCGCACGTGCTGTTCTACGGGCACTACGACGTGCAGCCGGTCGACCCGGTGGACCTGTGGGAGTCCGGTCCGTTCGAGCCGGTCGTCAAGCCCGCGACACCGGGCGGGCCGGGCGAACGCGTCGTGGCGCGCGGCGCGTGCGACGACAAGGGTCAGGTGATGATGTTCCTCGAAGCGCTGCGCGCGTGGAAGCAGGCCGGCGGCGAGGTCGCGGGCGGGGCGCGCTTCACCGTGCTGCTCGAGGGCGAGGAGGAGTCGGGATCGGTGAACCTCGAACGCTACCTGCGGCAGAACGCCGAGCGGTTCCGCAAGTGCGACGTGTGCCTGATCTCGGACACGGGCATGCTCTCGCGCGAGCAGCCGGCGATCACGTACGGCGTGCGCGGCCTGACCTACACCGAGATCAAACTGCACGGCCCGAACCAGGACCTGCACTCGGGCCTGTGGGGCGGTCGGTGCCCGAACCCCAACAACGAACTGGTCAAGGTGCTCTCGCAGTTGTGGGACGCGGACCGGCGGGTGACGATCCCCGGGTTCTACGACTCGGTGCGCCCGCTGGGGGCCGACGAGCGGGCGGCGTGGGCGAAACTCAACGTCGACGCCGCGGGCGCGCTGAAGAAGATCGGCCTGCCGCCCGAGGCGGACGTGGGCGAGGCGGGGTACACGTCCGTGGAACGCGAGTGGGCGCGGCCGACGGCGGAGATCAACGGCATCTACGGCGGCTACACGGGCGCAGGGGCCAAGACGGTGATCCCCGCGTGGGCGGCGGCGAAGGTGAGTTTCCGGCTCGTCGCCGACCAGCAACCGCAGAAGATCGCCGAGGCGTTCTTCGCGTGGTGCCGCGAGCGCACGCCGCCGGGCTGCCGGTGGGAGTTCCACCTGCACTCGGGCGGCGACCCGGCGACGGTGAAGACGGACTCGCCGCTGCTGCGTGCCGCGGCGTCGGCGGTCGAGAAGGCGACGGGCCGCGCGCCGGCGATGATCAAGAGCGGCGGGTCGATCCCGGTCGCGGGGCAACTCAAGGCGGTCTGCGGGCTGGAGACGGTGTTCATGGGCTTCGGGCTCGACGACGACCGCGTGCACTCGCCGAACGAGAAGTTCGAACTGGCGTGCTACCGGATGGGCGCGCGGTCGCACGCGTGGTACATTGAGCACCTGCGCGGCATGCGGTGAAGCCCGGCGCGGCGCCGGGCGCGGTGCGTGCGGGAGCGCGACTGTGCGAGCATGACGTATCCCCCCGTGCCGCCATCCTCGCCCGACGACACGCCGACGGCGATGCCCGCCGCGTCATCGGGCGCGGCTTCGCACGCGGCGGGCGACGATGCGCCGAACGCGCCGCCGCGTGCGGCGCAGACCGCGCAGGGCGGAACCGGCGCGGATGATGCACCGACCGCCGCCCCGGCGCGACCGGCGGCCCCGCCGCCCGCGACCGGCAGCGGGGACGATCAGCCGACGGTCATGTCGGCCCGCGCGCCGGGTTTCCGCATCGGGCCGTACGAGGTCGAGGCCGAACTCGGGCGCGGCGGGATGGGCGTGGTGTATCTGGCGCGCGACCCGAGATTGGACCGGCGCGTCGCGCTCAAGGGCATCACCGAGTCGTTCGCGGCGGACGCGGAATCGATGGCCCGCTTCCAGCGCGAGGCGCGGACACTGGCGTCTCTGAACCACCCGAACATCGCGGCGATCTACGGCCTTGAGGAGCACCAGGGCGCGACGTACCTGGTGCTGGAACTGGTCGAAGGCCTGACGCTGGCGGACAAACTCAGGCAGGGCAGACTGGGGTGGGAGGAGTCGTGCAGGGTCGGCGTGCAGATCGCCCAAGCGCTGGAGGCTGCGCACCAGCGCGGCATCATCCACCGCGACCTCAAGCCCGCGAACATCAAGTTCACCAGCGAGGGCGTGCTGAAGATCCTGGACTTCGGCCTGGCAAAGCAGGCGCCCGCGGGCGGCGCGCCCCAGAGCGTCGAGCACTCGATCACCGTCCGCACCGAGGCGGGCGCGATCATGGGCACGCCGGGCTACATGAGCCCGGAGCAGGCGCGCGGGCAGCCGGTCGACCGGCGCTGCGACATCTGGGCCTTCGGGTGCATTCTCTACGAGTGCCTGACCGGCCGGCGCACCTACAGCGGGCCGACCGCGACCGACGCCATCGCCGCGACGCTGATGCTGGACCCGGACTGGTCGAGCTTGCCCGACGGGACGCCCGCGCGGCTGGACGAACTGATCCGCCGGTGCCTGAAGAAGAAACTCGACGACCGGCTGAAGGACGCGGGCGAAGCGCGGCTGGAACTGGCGGGCCTGCTCGCCAGCGCGCAGACGCCGCTGCCGACGCGCGTGCGCACCACGATTCTCAAGCCCGCGGCGGAGGCGCAGGCCGTCGCGGGCAACCTGCCGCGGCAGGTGACGAGTTTCGTCGGGCGCGACCGCGAACTGGGGCAGGTCGCGCAGATGCTCGCCGAGCCTGGGTTGGTGACGCTGGCGGGCGCGGGCGGGTGCGGCAAGACGCGGCTGGCGATCGAGTCGGCCCGTGCCGCGGCGGCGCAACTCGACGGCGGGGCGTGGCTGGTGGAACTGGCGCCGCTGACCGACCCGGGGCTGGTGGTGCAGGCGTGCGCCGAGGCGATGGGCGTGCGCGAGGAGGGCGGCAGGCCGCTGCTCAAGTTGCTGCTGGCGGCGATCGGCCAGCGCATGTGCCTGATCGTGCTGGACAACTGCGAGCACGTGCTGGAGTCGGCGGCGCGGCTGGCGGACGCGATCCTCCGCGCGTGCCCGAACGTGCGCGTGCTGGCGACCAGCCGCGAGGCGCTGGGCATCCCCGGCGAGCACACGTTCCGCGTGCCGTCGCTGGCGACGCCGGACCCGAAGAACGTGCGCGGCGCGGCGGACCTGGAGCCGTTCGGCGCGGTGCAGTTGCTGCTTGAGCGGGTGAAGGCGGTCGCGCCGCAGTTTGCGCTCAACGACGCGAACGCCGGCGCGGTGGCGCGCATCTGCCACCGGCTGGACGGCATCCCGCTGGCGATCGAACTCGTGGCCGCGCGGTTCAAGGCGATGACGCCGGTCCAGATCGCCCAGCGTCTGGGCGAGGCCTTCCGCCTGTTGACGGGCGGGAGCCGCACGGCCCTGCCGCGGCAGCAGACGCTGCGCGCACTGATCGACTGGAGTTACGGCCTGTTGAGCGAGCAGGAGAGGACGCTGCTCCGCCGGCTGTCGGTGTTCGCGGGCGGGTGGCGTCTGGAGGCGGCCGAGCGCGTGTGTTCGGGCGAGGGCATCGACGAGTTCGAGGTCGTGGACCTGCTCACGCATCTGGTGGACAAGTCGCTGGTGGTGTTCGAGCACGAGCACGACGCCGCGGCGACCGACGCGGCCCGGTACCGCATGTTGGAAACGGTCCGCCAGTACAGCCGCGACAAACTGCTGGAGACCGGCGAAGGGCCCGCGCTGCGGACGGCGCACCTGGACTACTACCTGGAGTTCGCGACCGAGTGCGACAAGCACCTGCGCGGGGCCGAGCAGGGCGTGTGGATCCACCGACTGGAGTCGGAGCACGACAACATGCGCGCCGCCAGCGAGTGGTGCACGGCCGAGGGCGGCGACGGGGCAAAGGCCCTGCGGCTTGGCGCGGCGCTGTTCCGGTACTGGTGGTCGCGCGGGCACCTGTCCGAGGGGCGTGCGCACATGACCGGCGCGCTGGAGGCCGACACCGCCGGCGCGCCGACGCGCGACCGCGCGACGGTCCTGCACGCCGCGGGATGGCTGGCCAAGATGCAGGGCGATCTCGACGTCGCGGCGGACTTCCTGAGCCGGTCGATCGAGGTGCGGCGCACGATCAACGACAACGTCGGGCTGGCGGGGACGCTCAACATCCTCGGCCTTGTGACGCAGGCACGCGGCGACCTTGACGGGGCGGAGAAACTCTACAACGAGAGTTTGGCGATCCAGCGCGAACTGAACAACAAACGCGGCGTCGCGGGCGTGCTGCTGAACATGGGCGTGCTCGCGCTGACGCAGGGCAAGGTCGAGGACGCCGAGAAGCACTGGCAGGAGTGTCTGGGCGTGTTCCGCGCGGCGGGCGACAGGCTGTACACCGCGGGCGTGCTGTGCAACCTCGGCAACGCGGCGATGCGCCGCAAGGACCTCGCCGCGGCGCGGGAGCGGTACACCGAGAGTCTGAAACTGTTCCGCGAGTACGGCAGCCCGGGCGACGTCGCGCTGCTGGTCGATGGCTTCGCGGGGCTGGCGATGGCGTCGGGGTTCCCGAAACGCGCCGCGCGGCTCTACGGGGCCGCCGCGGCGATGCGCGACCGAACCGGCGCGGCGATCGCCGTCGAGGACAAGGCCGACCACGAGAAGGCGGTGGCCGAGGTGCGTGCCGCGCTGGGGCCGGAGGCGTTTGACGCGGCGATGAACGCGGGGCGCGCCGTGGGCGAGGCCGCGGCGGTCAAGGAGTCGCTGGAGCAGTGGGCGGAGGACGTGGCGTAGCGCGGCGGCGCGTGCCGCGCCGGCGTGCGCCGATCGAATCTCGCTGACCCCCAACCACCCGCCCCCAGACGTCCCCGGACAAACAGCAAGGCAACACGGGCGAAAGGACTCGAACCTTTAACCTCCTGATCCGTAGTCAGGTGCTCTATCCAATTGAGCTACGCCCGCTCAGGGGCCGCATGGTAGGAAAGGGGAAATCGGGCGGCAAGGGAAGGTCGGAAAATGGGCGGGTCAGTCGCGGCGCGGGCCGCGGTTGGGGCGGGTATTTGAGGGCCGCGCCGGGGTTGGCGCAGCCGGGAGCGGCCTGCACGGCGCGGCAGCCTTGATCGGCAGGTGCGGGCGGCCAATACTTGCCCTCGCACGTCGAATCCCCGTTGCAAACAGGACCCGAAGGCTCATATGGCTCACTCGCTCTCGGCCAAGAAGCGCATCCGTCAGAACGCCAAACGTCGCGCCCGCAACCGCTGGCGGCTCCGCACCATGCGGGACGCGATCCGCGATTTCCTGAACAAGTTGACGCACGGGCAGGTGGCCGAGGCCAAGACCTCGTTCCAGAGCCTGCAGAAACTCATCGACCGCACCGCGGCCAAGGGCGTGATTCACAAGAATCAGGCCGCCCGCCGCAAGAGCCGGCTGAACAAGCGGCTCAAGGAACGCGCCGGCGCCAAGTAAGGCACGCCGCGCCGAAGCCGCTTCGAGCGGCAGCAGAGCAACACCCCACGGCCCGCGCCCCGGATGGAGCGCGGGCCGCTGTGCTTTCGGGCGGGCCCGCGCCGCGCAGGGCGTGCGGCGATCCGCTACGCTCATTGGCGGTGGCGAGAGCAGGCGCGAAGAGCACGGGCGGGAGCGAGCGGCGCGACGAACCGCGCGCGGGCGACCGCGCGCCCTCGACGCGCGACAAACTCGACAGTTACTGGTGGGCGTCGACGCGTCCGCTGCCGGTGCTGGTGTTCCTGCTGCCGCTGGTGCTGCTGTACGAACTCGGCTCGGCGGTGTACCTGACCAACCCCGAGGCGGGCACGCGCAAGACGATCGAGGCGCAGAAACTCTTCGGCGACTTCTTCCAGGCCCTCGGCGTGGTCGGCCTGTTCGTGCCGGGCGTCGCGCTGGTGACGGTGCTGCTGGTATGGCACGTCATGTCGCGCGACCCGTGGCGGGTGCGGAGCGCGACGCTGCTGGGCATGCTGGCCGAGTCGATCGCGTGGGCCCTGCCGCTGCTGGTGCTGTCGGCGCTGTACAGCCGCATGAGCGCGATGGCGGGTCTGGGGCCGGATGTCGCGCTCGCGTCGGGCGTGTCGGCGGGGGCCGGGGGCGGGGCAGGCGGGGTGGGCGGGGGGTGCGGGGGGGGCGGGTTGATGGCCGAGTCGTGGCAGGCGCGGCTGACGATCTCGATCGGCGCGGGGCTGTACGAGGAGATGCTCTTCCGACTGGTGGGCATCGCGCTGGTGCACATGGTCGTGCGCGACCTGCTGGGCGCGAAGAACTGGATCGCCTGCACCGTCGCGGTGCTCGGCACGGCGGTGGCGTTCGCCCTCTACCACGACCCGCGGCTGCCCTCGGGCGCGCCGGACGTGCACCGGCTGGTGTTCATCACCATCGCGGGGGCGTACCTGGGCAACGTGTACGTGCTGCGGGGCTTCGGGGTGGTGGTCGGCGCGCACGCGATCTACGACGCGATGGTGCTGGTGTTCCTCGCGGCGCGGCCGTGAGATTTCCCGCGCCTACAGCAACCCGGCGGTCTCGTCGAGGCCGAGCATCAGGTTGGCGTTCTGCACCGCCTGACCCGACGCGCCCTTGACGAGGTTGTCCTCGGCCGCGACGAGCACGACGCGCCCGTTCACGACGCGGCCGTTGACGTGCACCATGTTCGTGCGCTGCACGTCGCGCAGCGTGGGCGCGTCGTCGCGCACGACGATGAACGGCTCGCGCTCGTACGCGGCCTTGAGGCACGACTGCGCCGCGCCCGTGTCGAGCCCCGGCGCGGCGGGCGCGGCGTAGATGGTCTCCAGAATCCCGCGCTCCAGCGGCAGCAGGTGCGGCACGAACAGCGGCTCGCCGGCGAGCGCCGCGCCCGACTCGCCGCCCCGGAGGCGGAGCGTCTGGGCGATCTCGGGCTGGTGCCGGTGCACGCCGATGCCGTAGGCCGAGTAGTTCTCGTTGGCCTCGGGGTAGTGCAGGTTGGGCTTGGGCGCGCGGCCCGCGCCGCTCACGCCCGAGGCCGCGTTGACGATGATCGACGACGGGTCGATCAGCCCCGCGCGCAGGAGCGGCAGGAGCGCGACCGCCGCGGCGGTCGGGTAGCAGCCGGGGTTGGCGCACAGGTCGCACCCGCGGACGTCGTCGCGGAACCACTCGGTGAGTCCGTAGACGGCGCGCGGCAGACGGGCGGCGTCGGTGTGGGCGTGGCCGTAGGCGCGCTCGTAGGTCGCCGCGTCGCGCAGGCGGTAGGCCGCGGAGAGGTCCACGACCTTCACGCCGCGGGCGAGCAGCGCGGGCGTGTGCTCCATCGCGGCCTCGTGCGGCAGGCAGAGGAAGGCGAGGCGGCAGCGCGCGGCGATCTTCGCCGCGTCGATCGGCTCGCACTCGCCCGTCGGGTGGCCCGCGAGGCGGTGGGCCAGTCGCGGGAACTCCTGGTCGATGCGCGGCGTCGGCACGCGGGCCGAGGCGAGGTAGTCGATGCGCATGGTGGGGTGCCGACCGAGAATCTCGATGAGTTCGAGACCGGTATACCCCGTCGGGCCGACCACGGCGACGGGGATGCGGTCGCTGCTGCGCCAGTTTGCCGAAGGCTTGCTCATGCGGCGATTGTTGCACGCCCGGCGGGCAACGACCGATCAACCCGTCCGGCGGGCGGGCGCGAGGGACGTTCTCCCTCCGTCCCTTCCCCCCTGTGCTGCCCATAGGATCCCGTGCATGTCCTCGCTCACGTCGTTCTTCACGTCTCTGCCCGACCTGTTGCTGGTCATCGTGGGCTTCACGATGATCATCGTGGTGCACGAACTGGGGCACTTTCTCGCGGCCCGGTGGGCGGGCGTGCGGGTGCTGGCGTTCGCGGTCGGGTTCGGGCCGTCGGTGGTCTCGTACCGCAAGGGGCTGGGCGTGCGCCGCGGCAGCAGCGAGGCGGAGTATCTTCGCCTTGCCGAACGCGGTCAGGACAAGGGCATCAGCCCGACGGAGTACCGCTTCAACGCGCTGCCGTTCGGCGGCTACGTGAAGATGCTCGGGCAGGACGACGCGAACCCCGCGGCGACGAGCGATGCACCGGACTCGTTCCAGAACTGCGTGGTGTGGAAGCGGATGGTCATCATCTCGGCGGGCGTGGTGATGAACGTCATCCTCTCCGCGGTGCTGTTCATCGTGGTGTTCATGGTCGGGCTGAAGGTCACGCCGCCGATCATCGGGCTGGTGGGGCCGGGGACCCCCGCCGCGAACGCGGTGCCGGTGAACGGCGATTCGGCAGGGGTGAGCGAGCCGGGGCTGCGCGCCGGCGACCGCATCGTGCGCATCAACGGCAGGGAGCCGGGGAAGTTCGAGGACCTGATCACGGCGACGGCGATGGCCCGGCGCGGGTCGTCGGTCTCGGTGGAGATCGAGCGGCCGGGGGTGGCAACGCCGCTGCGGTTCGAGGTCGTGCCGCGGGTGGACGAAGGGACGCGCCTGCAGATGATCGGCGTCGGCCCCGCGATGTCGGCGCGTCTGCCCGAGGCCCGCACGCCCGCGGCGCGCCGGCAATGGGAGACCTTCCGCGAGGCGGTCGGCGTGCCGGAACTGGAGCCGGGCATGACGCTGGTGCGCATCGACGGGCGCGAGGTGACGACGGCGCACGATCTCTCGCAGGCCGCGGCGAAATCGGACGGGAGGCCGATGCGGGCCGTCTTCCGCGCCACGGACGGGCGCGAGATCGAGGCGAACCTGACGCCCACGCCGGCGATGCAGACGACTGCGTTCCGGGTCGAAGAAGGCGCGAACTGGGCTATCGACCACCTGCTGGGGCTGACGCCGGTGCTGCGTGTCGCGGCGACCAACGATCGCGGCGAGGCGGCGGGCCTTCGCCGCGGCGACGTGTTCGCCCTGCTGGGCTGGCTGGAATGGCCGAGCATGGCGGACGGGGTCGCGGCGATCCGTGCCGCACGGGGGAAGAGCATCCGGGCGGTCGTCATGCGGCCGCGGGCGGGCGGCGGGTGGGACGAGGTGGACCTGGGCGAGTTGCCTGTGAGCCGCGAGGGGCAGGTGGGCTTCACGCCGCGGGACTCGGCGGGGGTGGGCTCGTGGGTCGCGGGCTGGCCGACTTCGCCGCGGAGCGACGGGGGCGCGGCGCCGAGCGGCGCGATGCTGAACCTGCTGCCGGGTTCGCGGATCGTCGAGGTGCAGGGCCGGCCGGTGCGCACGCTGTACGACGTTGCCGCCGCGCTGGGCGAGTTCGCCGCCGGCGTGCCGCCGGGAGAGGCTGCGACGGTCGAGCTGCTGGTGGAGCTGCCGCGAACAGCGGGAGCGGCGGCGGGGAGCGAACCGCTGACCGAGCGTGTCGCGTGGACTCTGCACGCCGACGAGTTGCGCTGGCTCCGCGCGCGGGAGTGGCGCAGCCCGATCTCGGAGGCGGAGTTCGTGCCGGCCGAGGGGGTGTTGCGTGCGGCCGGGCCGCTGGAGGCGGTGGGCATGGGGCTGCGCGAGACGCACAGCGTGATGCTGACGACGTACCTGACGTTTGCGCGGCTGTTCCAGGGGACGGTGAAGGTGACGCACCTGAAGGGGCCGGTGGGGATTGCGCACGTCGGCACGCTGCTGGCGGGGCGGGGCGTCGTGTGGCTGCTGTTCTTCATGGCGCTGATCAGCGTGAACCTGGCGGTGATCAACTTCCTGCCGATCCCGATCGCGGACGGGGGGCACATGGTGTTCCTGATCTGGGAGCAGGCGACGGGGCGGCCGGTCTCGCCGATGGTGCAGAACATCGCCGCGCTGGCGGGGCTGGCGCTGCTGGCGTCGGTGTTCGTCATCGTGACCTTCAACGACCTGCGCAACCTGTTCACGGGTTGACGCTTTATAACTTATATAGAGTATCGAGCGACCATGGACCTTCTCGGACTGCTTCTTCTGCTGGCGGCCGGGCTGGGCGTGTTCGCGCTGGCGGTGGTCGCGTTCACGCTGCGCACGCTGACGCGCCCGCCGCGGCGGACGTACTCGTGGGCTGTTGCGCGCGGGGTTCCGGGAGAGCCGCCGGAGGTCCGCGTGCCGTGGGGACGGGTCGAGTATTCGTCGTGGTCGTTCGCGTCGCGCGGGCGCGACCTGCCGGTGTGGGACATCTGCGGGGCGCGGGCCGACGGGCCGACGGCGGTGCTGACGCACGGCTGGGGCGACTCGCGCGTGGTCGCGCTGTCGCGTCTGCCCGCGCTGCTGGCGTGCTGCGCGCGGGTGGTGATGTGGGACCTGCCGGGGCACGGCGACGCGCCGGGGTCGTGCACGCTCGGCACGCGCGAGTGCGACGATCTGGTCGCGCTGCTGGAGCGGCTCGGCTCGACCGAACCGATCGTGCTGTACGGCTCGTCGCTGGGCGCGGGCGTGTCGATCGTCGTCGCGGCGAAGGACGCGGCGCGGCTGGGCGTCGTCGGCGTGATCGCCGAGGCCCCCTACCGCGTGCCGCGGGTGCCGGCGCAGCGGGTGATGCAGATTCGCGGCCTGCCGTGGCGATGGAACCTGCCGGTGGTGATGGCCGTGGTCGGCGCGCGACAGGGCTACGGGCTGTCGTGGGTGGCGGGCGCGGACGCCGGCGGGTTCGACCGTGCGGCGCACGCGGCGAGCCTGCGGGTGCCGCTGCTGGTGATCCACGGGACCGAGGACGAGGTGTGCCCGGTCGAGGACGGGCGCGCCATCGCCGCGGCCGCGCCGGACGGGGAGACCGTCGAGGTCGAGGGCGCCGGGCACAACAACCTGTGGACGGACGACCGGTTCATCCCGGTGTGCGCCGGGGCGGTGGCGGGGTTTGTCGGGCGCTTCGCGGCGCGGCGTGGGGCGGCGGACGCGACGCGGGCCGCGGGTTGAGGTCTCCCGCGGCCCGTGCCGGTGTGCCTGAGGTTGACGGCGGCGCGGCGTGGGCCGGCGCGGATCATTCGTCGCCGGGGTTACCCTCGTCCTCGTCGCCGCTGACGGGCACCGCGGCGGGCGGGTTGCTGGCCCGCGCGGCGAGCACGGCGCGGCGGACCTCTTCGAAGAGTTCCGGGTTCTCCTTCAGGAAGCGCTTGGCGTTCTCTCGCCCCTGGCCGACGCGGACCTCGCCGTAGTTGAACCACGCGCCGCTCTTGTCGATGACCTTGGCGTCGACGGCCATGTCGAGCAGGTCGCCGGAGGTCGAGATGCCCTCGTTGAACATGATGTCGAACTCGGACTCGCGGAAGGGCGGGGCGACCTTGTTCTTCACCACGCGGGCGCGGACGCGGTTGCCGACCGCCACATCGCCCTCCTTGATGGAACTGATGCGGCGGATGTCGATGCGGACGGAGGCGTAGAACTTGAGGGCGCGGCCGCCGGGGGTGGTCTCGGGGCTGCCGAACATGACGCCGATCTTCTCGCGCAACTGGTTGATGAAGATGACGGTGCAGTTGCTGCGGGCGATGACGCCGGTGAGTTTGCGCATGGCCTGCGACATGAGGCGGGCCTGCAGGCCGACAACGGCGTCGCCCATCTCGCCCTCGATCTCGGCGCGGGGGATGAGCGCGGCGACCGAGTCGACGACGATCACGTCGACGGCGTTGGAGCGGACGAGGAGTTCGCAGATCTCCAGCGCCTGCTCGCCGGTGTCGGGCTGGGAGACGAGCATGTCGTCGATGTTGACGCCCAGGCGGCGGGCCCAGGTGGGGTCGAGCGCGTGCTCGGCGTCGATGAACGCCGCGACGCCGCCGGTCTTCTGGGCCTGCGCGGCGACGGTGAGGGCGAGGGTGGTCTTGCCGGAGGACTCGGGGCCGAAGATCTCGATGATGCGGCCGCGCGGGATGCCCTTGCCGCCCAGCGCCAGGTCGAGCGAGATCGCGCCCGTCGAGATGCCGGGGATGTTGGCGTAGGCGTGCTCGTCGAGTTTCATGATCGAGCCCTTGCCGAAGGTCTTCTCGATCTGACCAACGGCCATGTCCAGCGCCTTGGCCTTCTCCTTGGAGATGGCCGGGGGCTGGGCCGCGGCGGCCTGCGGGGCCTTGGCGGGCTTGGACTCGACTTCGACGGCGGTGTGATTGGACGACGATGCGCGGGCCATGAAGGCCCTCCTTTCTGCTGCCGGGCGTGGCTGGGCTCCGCTTGCCCCGAGGGGTGCGGGCCAGGCGCTCCGGGTCCCCGTGCACGGCCGGGGCCCCGACATCCATGAGGGGGCACGGTCCGGGTCGGGGGCGGCACAGGTCGCGAGCCCGACTGCGGAGGAGTTTACCAAGTACCGAACAGTTGTCAATGTTCGGTCTGTGAAAGGTTGCAAGTTGTGGAAAAGTTCGGAAGTTGGTGCGGCAACGGCGCTTGCGGGCCCGCAAATGGCTGCGCGTCCAACCAGATGTCCGAACCCGGCACGGAGGCCCGCATGCGAAACGGTTCAGGCTGGACCGACGCGCGCATGTGCGCGCAAGAGGCGCGACGTCGCCGCACACCCGCGAGCCTGACGCGGCGGGCAGGGTTGCCGAGAGCATCGGTTAGGATGGCCGCGTGAGCGTGACATGCCCGTGCGGGCAGGACATCCCGATCGCGGACATCAACGTCGGGGAGGGCGTGGCCCTCTGCCGCGGATGCGGGAAGCTCTCGCGCCTGATGGACCTCGCCACGCCGCTGGAAGATGCCGCGGCGATCGAAGCGGCCAATGCGCCGCCGCCGAAAGGGTGCCGCATTGATGACTTTGGCGGTCAGGCGGTGCTGGTCGCTTCGGCGCGATCGCTGACGACGGCCGGTCCGCTGCTGTTCTTCGCGGCGTTCTGGAACAGCATCGTGAGCGTGTTCGTGCTGATCGCGACCGCGGGGTTGTGGACGAACTTAGTTGGGCCGATCCCCGCGTGGTTCCCCGCGCCCAGCGCAACCAACGGCCCGGGAGGATCCAACAACAGCATCGGCATCGGCATGCCTCTGGGCATGGCGTTGTTTCTGTGCGTGTTCCTGATCCCGTTTGTCGCGATCGGGCTGGGCGTGCTGTGCGCCGCGCTGGTGGCGATGGCGGGTCGCGTCGTGGTGCGCCTGCGCGGGCCCGAGGGCGTGGTGTTCACGGGCATCGGGCCGATCGGCTGGAGGCGGCGGTTCGACGCTTCGCGCGTGAAGGCGGTGAAGTTCGTGGAGTCTGCCGCGGAGCGGAACGGGCAGCGGCGGAAACTCATCGGCATCGAGACCGAGCAGAGGACCATCAAGTTCGGATCGGTGCTGACGGACCAGCGCCGTGCGTGGCTGGCCGGCGCGCTCAAGAAGGTGCTGACGCAGGCCAAGCGCGGGCGGTAGCCGGCCGCGTCGGCGACTACGCTTGACCCGCGTTTTGCGGCCATGCCGTGCCCCTTGGAGGCCCGATGTCGAACACTCCGCCGACTCCCCCCTCCCCCCCCGCTCCCGAGCCCGCGGCCAAGGCCGCCGCGGCTGCGCCGCCGACGCTGCGCGAACTGACCGAGGCGTACGTCCGGATCGAGGCGAAGATCCGCCAGGGCGGCGGAGCGAAGGCGATCGAGCGGCAGCACGAGAAGGGGCGGCTGACCGCGCGGGAGCGGATCGAGCGGTTGATCGACAAGCCCGGATCGGTTGGCGCCGCCAAGGACGCGCCGAGCGTCAACGTGCACGCGGCGGAGATCCCCGGCTTTGCGGAACTGGGGTTGTGGGCCGCGTGGGGCATGTATGAAGAGCACGGGGGCGCGCCCGCGGCGGGGGTCGTGACGGGCGTGGGGTGCGTGCAGGGCCGTCGGTGCATGATCATCGCGAACGACGCGACGGTGAAGGCCGGCGCGTTCTTCCCGATGACGTGCAAGAAGATCATCCGGGCGCAGATGATGGCGCAGATGGCGCGGATGCCGCTGATCTACCTGGTTGATTCGGCGGGCGTGTTCCTGCCGCTGCAGGAGGACGTGTTCCCCGACACCGACGATTTCGGCCGCATCTTCCGCAACAACGCGGTGCTCAGCGCCGAGGGCATCCCGCAGATCGCGGCGATCATGGGGTATTGCGTGGCGGGCGGCGGGTACCTGCCGGTGCTGTGCGACACGCTGCTGATGACCGAGGGGAGCGGGCTGTACCTCGCCGGGCCGGCGCTGGTGAAGGCGGCGATCGGTCAGTCGGTGACGGACGAGGAACTCGGCGGGGCGACGATGCACGCGGAGATCAGCGGGACCATCGACTTCAAGGAAAGAGACGACGAGTCGTGCATCCGTCGGCTGCGCGAGTTGATGGGCAAGTACGGCCCCGCGGCCGGGCCGCGCGCGCGGTGCGCGCCGTCGTATCACGGCGGCGACCGGCTGTACGACTTCTTCACCGACAGGCCGGGGGCGCAGTACGAGGTGCGCGACCTGATCGCGGCGATCGTCGATTCGCGCAACGACCGCGGCACGCTCGCGCCCGACTTTGACGAGTACAAGGCGGACTACGGCCCGTCGATCGTCTGCGGGTACGCGAGGATCGGCGGCGCGGCGTGCGGCATCGTCGCGAACCAGAAGAAGGTCACGCGGACGGGCGCGGGCGCGGTGCAGTTGCCGGGCGTGATCTACCACGACTCGGCGGACAAGGCCGCGCGGTTCATCATGGACTGCAACCAGCGGAGGATCCCGCTGGTGTTCCTGCACGACACGACGGGGTTCATGGTGGGCAAGGAGAGCGAGCAGCACGGGATCATCCGCGCGGGCGCGAAGATGGTCAACGCGATGAGCAACTGCGTGGTGCCGAAGATCGTGGTGATCGTGGGCGGGTCGTACGGCGCGGGGAACTACGCCATGTGCGGGCGCGGGTTCGACCCGTTTGTCACGCTCGCGTGGCCGAGCGGCAAGTGCGCCGTGATGGGCGCCAACCAGGCGACGGGCGTGCTGACCACCATCGAGGAGGCGAGCCGCAAGCGCAAGGGCGAGACCATCGACGAAGAGACGCACCGGGCGATCTACGCCGCGATCCACGCCGGCTACACCGAGCAGGCGGACATCCGGCACGGCGCGGCCCGCGGGTGGCTCGACCGCATCATCCAGCCCCACCGCACGCGCGAGGAACTCGTCGGCGCGCTGGCGATGACCGAGAACTGGGACTACTCGCGGCCGTTCAGGACGGGCGTGCTGCAGACCTGAGGCGACTCTCGGCCGTCACGGAGTGCCGGCCCACCCGACACACGTCATGTCCGTCGCTCCGTCATTCCGCCGCATCGACTTTGACGAGATCGACTCGACGAGCCTGCACGCGCGCCGGCTGGTCGAGGCGGGCGCGCCCGAGGTTGCGTCACCGGATCCGCTGGTCATCGTCGCGGCGACGCAGACCGCGGGCGTGGGGCGGCTCGGGCGGGCGTGGAGCAGCCCGCGCGGCGGGCTGTGGTGCACGTTCGTGCTGCGGCCTTCGCGGCCGTACGCGGAGGTGAGCGACGGGCTGGGCATGCGCATCGGCGCGGCGGTGACGGAGGCCCTGCGTGCCGCGGTCGGTCCGGCGCACGCGGCGCGACTGCAGACCAAGTGGCCCAACGACGTGCTGCTCGACGGGCGGAAGGTGTGCGGGGTGCTGACCGAGACCGCGGGCGCGGGCGACGGACTGCGGGTGCTGGTGGGCGTGGGCGTGAACGTCGAGTGTTCGACCTCGGATGCGCCGGAAGACCTGCGCGAGCGCATCACGACCATGCGCGACGCGCTCGGCGCCGGGCACGCGCCGACGCGTGAGCGCGTGCTGGCGGAACTGGCGCCGCGCGTGATCGCGGCGGTGGTCGGATGCGAGTGAAGGCAGTTGCGGCGGCACAAAAGCAACACCGCCGACGGGTGCGCCGTCGGCGGTGCGAGGTTCTTTGATGCGCTGACCCGATGGCACCGACCCGAAGGTCAGCGGCACGATGGATCAGACCATGTCCTTCAGGCCCTTGAGGGGGCGGACCTTGATGACGGTGCGGGCCGGCTTGGCCTTCACGGTCATCATCTCGCCGGGGTTGAAGGGGTTGGGCTTGGTCGTGGCCTTGGTGGCGGGCTTGTAGATCGACTGGACCTTCATCATGCCGGGCACGACGAAGATGCGGGGCTTGCCGTCGCTGGGCTTGGCGAGGTCGACGGCCATGACCTTGCCGAGGGCCTCGAACACGCCGGCGACCTGCTTGCGGGTCAGGTCGGTGTGCTCGGCGAGGATGTTGTACAACTCGCTCTTCTTGCGGGGCTTGCTGGCCTGCGTGAGTTTCGCGGGCTTCTTGGCAGCGGGCTTGGCAGCGGTCTTCTTCGCCATCGTCTTCTCCATGGAAAAAGGGACTTTGTGGCCGGTTGCTCCATCAACCGGGGCGTTGTTGTACACCATTTGCCGGTAATCTTCAACTCCGCGGGTGTGGAAAACCTCGGTTTTCTACGGGCGCAAGGCCCGTTTCCGACCGCGCGGACGCGAGCGGCCGGTAGCCTCAGTCCGGCCGACCTCCTCCAGCGCCTCGGCCAGAGACGAGACAATCGCGGCCTGCACGGCCTTCCACCGCGCCCCGGAACGCACCAGTCGCTGGTTGATCTCGAGTTCGATTCCCACGTAGCGATCGGGCTGAAACCGGCCTCGGAGGCTGGTTGTATGGCCATCCGAGGTTCCGAGATAGGGGTAGTTCATGCGGACGCGCAGGGCGGGCGCGTGACGGGCGAGCGCGGCTCTCCAAGCCGCGGCCAGCGACCGTTCACCCGCTCGGCGCGGGTCGTACAGCAGGCCGATGTCCGCGTTCCGTCGCACCCTCTCAAGCACGGGCGCGAAACTGTGGACCGACACGTGCACCGCTCGATTTCCGGCCCGAATCGTGCCGGAAACCCGCTCGGCGACGCGTCGGCGGAAGGGGCGGTAGTAGCGTTCGAGGAGCCGCTCGCGCTGGTCGGGCAGGAGCGCGGCCGTCCATCGCGACACGATGCGAGGGTGAGTCTCGGAGCGGTTCAGGTCGACCACGAGGCGCGAGACAGTGGAGAAATCGAGCGAAGCGCCGAGCACGCTGGCCATGCGGCGGGCCAGCGGCAGCGCGCCGGGGTCCCACCCGCGGTGCGTGCGCAGCGTGCCCGCGGCGCGTGCGAACAGCGAGCGGTGCCGCGCGGGCACGCGGTTGCCGCCGTGCTCGCAGGTGACGATCAACCGGTCAGCGCGGCGATTCACCGAGCATCCTTCCGCTTGCGGCGCAGTCGCACAACTCGCCGTAGACCCTGGTCAGATCGGAGCGCGGGATCTGGGCGCGCCGGCCGCCGAGAGCGTGCGCGATGCGCTGCGCCAGCGTGCCGCGGTCGAGGATGAGGCGCAGGGGCGCGAGGGTCTCGTCGTCGCGCCACGGCAGGCCCGCGCGGTCGAGCAGGTGCGCCCAGAGATGGTCGGCGCGGCAGCGCGGCGCGGCGGTGAAGCCCAGCGCGCGGAGGTAGTCCGCGTCGGCGATCTCCGCCGCGCCCGCGTCGCGGATGCACGGGTCGAGCACGCGGACCAGCGGGTCGATCCCCCACTGCCGCTGCGCGGCCAGCGGGCACGGCCCCTCGGCCGCGAGCCACCGCAGCACGCCGACGACGGCGCGGACGATCGCGAGGTCGGCGCGCGGGCACTCCTGCACGTCCATGACGCGGATCTCGACCGAGCCGCGGTCGAACCGTGCGATTGCGCCGCGCGAGTTCATCCACTCGGGCTTCATGAGGCCCGAGCCGTCGAGCCGCGCCACGTCGCGCGCGATCGGGTCCATGATGACGCGCTGGTAGTCGTCGCGCGTGAAGACCGGCTCGGGGATCACGCGCCCCGAGAGCGACGGCACCGCGGACTGGTTGGCACGGTAGACCTCGAGCCTGTTGCAGGCGACGCCGGTCAGGCGGCCGTCCATCACCGGGCTGGCGGCGCACAGCGCGGGCAGCAGCGGCAGCACGATCCGCACCGCCGCGTGCAGGCGTGCGAACTCCTCGTCGCCGTCGAACGGCAGGTTCAGGTGCACGCTCTGCAGGTTGGCCCAGCCGTGCCGGCGGCAGTCGAACAGGCGGTGGAAGTTGGCGTAGACGTCGTGGTACTCGTGCGGCCAGAGGACGGTTTCGCGGCGCGGGTCCATCCACGGGTGCATCGCGCCGGGCATGATGCGCACCGGCGGGGCCAGCGCGCGGCCCAGGCGGTGGATCTCGCCGATGTTGGCCGCGAAGTCGGCCGCGGCGGAGGAGAGGTCCGGGCGGGGCTCGGTGGTCTTGATCTCGACGACGTGCGCGACAAGTTCGTTGGACCACGACACGGCGCGGAGGGCCTCGATCTCGCTGTGGGGTTCGCCGGCGCGCGCGGCGATGACGCGGTCGACGACGGGCGCGACGTCGAGCGTCGCCGCGTCGACGAGCATGTATTCGAGTTCGACCCCGAAGGCTTCAAACAGTCGCAGCGGCACGTCGGCTCTCCGTCAGACCTTTGCGCGGCCCTCGCGGCGCGCCTCCATGCGCGACAGGAAGACCTGCATCACGCGCAGGTACAGGTCCTTGCCGAGCACCTTGTCCTCGTACCCCGAGTCGATGTTGGGGTTGTCGTTGACCTCGATCACGTAGACCTTGCCGTCGACCTGCTTGACGTCGACGCCGTAGAGCCCGTCGCCGACATGGCCGGCCGCGCGGACCGCGGCGGACACGACCCTGCGCGGGGCCTCTTCGACGGGCACCGCCTCGACCTTGCCGAACTCCTTCTCGCCCGAGCGGGTGGTCGTGACGATCTGCCAGTGGCCTTTGGCCATGTGGTACTTGCAGACAAACAGCGGCTTGCCGTCGAGCACGCCGACGCGCCAGTCGTACTCGGACGGGACGAACTCCTGCGCGATCACGAGGTCGGAGCCCTCGAGCAGTTGGCGGGTCTGCCGCTCGAGCATCGCCGGGTCGGTCGCCTTGAGCACGCCCTGGCTGAAGGCCGAGTCGGGCTGCTTGAGCACGCAGGGAAAGCCGACGTAGAGCGGGATGTCCTCGATGTTGTCCTTGTGCGCGATGAAGGTGCGCGGGTGGCCGATGTCGTGGCGTTCGAGCATCTCGGCGAGGAAGACCTTGTTCGAGCAGCGCACGATGGACTCGGGGTCGTCGATGACGACCAGCCCCTCGGCCGCGGCCCGGCGCGAGAAGCGGTAGGTGTGGTGGTTGACGCGGGTGGTCTCGCGGATGAACAGGCCGTCGAACTCGGCGAGGCGCGCGTAGTCGTCGCGGGTGATGAGGTCGGCCTCGATGCCCAGTTCGCGCGCGGCGCGGACGAACTTCTCGATCGCCCCGTCGTTGGAGGGCCTCGCGTCCTCCTCGGGGTTGTGGAGGATGGCCAGGTCGAATCGCGACGCGCCGCGGCCGACGCCCGCGCCGGCGCGTCGGCGGCCGGCGAAGTACTCCTGCGCCACCTCGAGCAGGAACGGTCGGTGGTCGGCGGGCACGTCGCCGACGGGGATGGGCGCGATGCTGCTGAGCGTCCAGGTCTTCTCGCGGACGAACTCGGCACGCAGCAGCGGCGCGGGGAAGAGGTTGAAGAGTTTGAGCGCCAGGCGGTCGTACTTCCGCGCCAGGTTGCGACCGAAGTAGACCGAGAGCGTGAAGGCGTCGGACCCCAGGTGCGCCAGGTGGTCCTCGATGGCCTCCTCGAGGTCGTCGGCCGCGAGGCGGAGCATGGTCGGGCTCTTGAGGTCCTGGATGGTCGTGATGCTGGGCATGGGCCGGTGCCCGCGCGCCTCGGCGAGGAGCGAGACGTAGTAGCCCAGCGACTGGTAGCGGTACGACTTGCAGAGGTTGAAGACCTTGACGCCGCGGAGGTCGCTGAAGCGCGCCTCGGAGACGTACCCGCGGGCCGACACCACCTCGACGCCGGGCACGTGCAGCGGCCACTTGTCGGGCGAGTTGACGACGATCAGGATCGACACGTGGTCACGCCTTGCCCTTGTGCCTGTCGGGTCGGACCCGGCCGCGGCGGGAATCGCCGTCCTCCGAGCGCGGCTCGATGACGAGCATGTCCGCGTCGTGCGTCAGGATGCCCAGCAGGATGGAGCACACCAGTCTGTCGATATCCACGACGTACTGCAGACCCTGGAACGCCGGGTTGGGGTGCATGGGGTCGGCGACGAGGACTGTGCGGTCTTCTTTGTCGTACCCGCACAGGACGACGAAGTGCCCCTGCGGGTCGCCGCGGATGTCGTCGTCGCGCAGGTCGTGGCCCAACTCGCGCATGGTCTGGTAGAGGTAGGTGGAGGAGAGGCCGGAGATGATGGGCGTGCCGCGGTTGAGGAACTTGCGGATCATCCGCGTGGTCAGGTCCTCGAAGGCGACCTCGCCGCCTGCGCGGAGCAGGTCGAGGTAGGCCTGGTGGGCGCGTCGGAGGTGGGCGTGGGACTTGAGCTTGGAGCGGGCTTCGAGCCGCGCGGCCATGTCGCGGGGCGAGAGGTCGGCCCAGGTGGGGTCGAAGACCTGCAGGTTCCACGTGTAGAGCGTGGCGTCGTAGCCGCGGCGGAGCGCGTGCAGGGCGAGGTACGCGGCGTAGGTCCCGCCGTGTTCGAGGCGCTCGACCTCGCGGACGACCTTCTCCAACGGGAGACGGTCGTCGTAGTAGCGGTAGACCGCGTGCAGGCAGGTGGGCCCGCAGGTGGTGTCGTCGGGCTGCGGGAGGATGTCGAGTTCGAGGCGCTGCTTCATCGGGGTGCGCCCGGGGACTCCGGGGCGCCTCGTACGTGCGGAGCGCGGGCCGCGGCTGACGGGCGGGCCCGGGCGTGTCGCGAGTATAGTCTGCCGCGCACCGTGTCAGGAGTCGATGCCCGATGAGCCCGTCCCCTCTGGACAGAGCCGAAGCGACGAGCCAAACGGGCACACCTTCAATCGCCCCCGGCGCGGGTCGGTGCGTGCTGCTGCACGCGTTCGACGTGGCGCACGGGGTCGATCTTGACGAGGCGGAGCGGCTGATCAGCGGGGCGACGGAGCGCGTCGCCGTGCGGCACACGCGCAAGGCGCCGCCGTACTTTGAGTACAGCCCCGCGCCGCTGCGTGTGACGCGGGCCGCGCCGGCGCTGCAACTGGGCGCGTTCCGCACCGCGCCCGCGGTCGAGATGGTCGTGTTCGACTTCGGCGCCATCTCGGTGCGTTTCCGCATCGACTTTGACGGCCCGGCGCAGGCCCTGCTGGACCTTGCCGAGGCGGTGTTCGACAGCGCGGCGGTGCGCGAGGAAGCGCGCCGGCAGGCCGAGTCGCTGCTGGCGCTGCTGGGCCGGGCTGCGCGCCAGCCGCGGATGGACCACACGACCGAGGACTACACCGTGTTCCACGTGGGCGCGCTGGCCGACGGGCGCGCCCCCGCCACGCTGCTGCACGAGCGTCCCGCGCTGCTGGCGCAGGTGCTCCGCTGCGAGCGGCAGGAGATGTCCGACGACGAACTGCGCGACGCGCTGGCGTGCCGGCTGTCGTACGGGCGCGGCGATGCGATGCTCGTCGACTGGAACGCGGCGCTGGTGCTCGACCCCGAGGCCGAGGAAGCGGTGACGGTGCTCGAGTTCGCCAACGTCGAACTGCTGGAGTTGCGCATCCTCGACGACCGGCTCGACGCGCAACTCGAAGAGGCGTACCGCACGCTGACGGAGCAGGAGGGCCGCCGGCGTTGGTGGATCCTGCCGCCGCGCGCCGGCGCGCTCACGCGGATCGGCCGGCTGCAGGTGGACAGCGCGCTGCTGTTCGAGAACGTGAACAACGCGCTGAAACTGATCGGCGACCAGTACCTGGCGCGGCTGTACCGGATGACGGCGACGCGTTTCCACCTGCCGGAGCGCGACGAGACCATCGGCCGCAAACTCAGGGCGCTCGAGAGCATCTACGAGAAACTCAGCGACCATCAGGCGGGCGTGCGCGCCGACCTGCTGGAGTGGATCATCATCCTGCTGATCGCGCTGTCGATCGTGCTGCCGTTCCTGGGCGTCGGCAAGTAGAAACACACGGACCCGGGCGGGTGGCCCGGGTCCGTGGGGGTGCTTGCGAGATTCGCTGCGCGGGTGCGCGCCGCGGTCATTCCTTCTTGGCCGGCTCGGGCTTGGCGTCGGCGACCTTCCGGCCCTCCTCCTCGGTCATGCGCGTGACCTTCTCGATCACGACGTTCTTGACGGGGGCGTCGCCCATCTGCTGCCGGTTGGCGAAGAGTTTGGTCGAGGTCTGCACGCTCTTGATCTTGTCGACGGTGTCCATGCCGGAGATGACGCGGCCGAAGACGGCGTAGGCCGCGCCGCCGGAGATGGGCTCGTCGAGGCGCGCGTTGTCGACGACGTTGATGAAGAACTGGGCGGTGGCCGAGTCGGGGTCGTTGGTGCGGGCCATCGCGATGGTGCCGCGCTTGTTCTTCAGGCCGTTGCGCCACTCGTTCTTGATGGGCTTGTCGGTGTCCTTCTGCTTGAGGTCCTCGGTGAACCCGCCGCCCTGGATCATGAACCCGTCGATGACGCGGTGGAAGATCGTGTTGTCGTAGAACCCCTTGTCCACGTAGTTCAGGAAGTTCTTGACCGTGATCGGGGCCTTCTCGTGGTTGAGTTCGAGGACGATGTCGCCCATCGAGGTCTTCATCTTGACGTACACGAGTTTGGCCTCCTCTTTGGGTTTGTCCTCGGTCTTCTCGTCGGTCTTGGGCTTGTCGCCCTCGGGCTGCTTGGCCGGCGCGGGCGTGGCGCCCGTGTCCTGCGCGGGAGCGAACGAAACGGGCAGGCACAGGGCCGCGGCGGCGATCAGCGAGAGCACGGAGAGTCGGGTCTTCATGGCGGTGGGTCCTGCTGAAAAGTGCGTGCTTGGGTGCGGATGGTAGGCCGCGGGGTTGTACCGGCGACCTGCGCGTGCGCGGCACGTCGGGCGGGTTCACTCCTCGTCGGCCCGCAGTTTCGCGACGACCGAGAAATCCTCGAGGGTCGTGGTGTCCTGCGTGATCTTCTCGACGCCGCTGGCGACGTCCCGCAGCAGGCGGCGCATGATCTTGCCCGAACGGGTCTTGGGCAGGCCCTCGGCGAAGCGCACCTGCTCGGGGCGGGCCAGGGCCCCCACTTCCTTCGCGACGTGCGCGCCGAGTTCCTTCTTGAGCGCGTCGTCGGGCTGGCGGCCGTTGGCCCGCAGCCACGCGGGCTTGAGCGTGACGAACGCGACGATCGCGTTGCCCTTGATGTCGTGCGGGACGCCGACGACCGCGGCCTCGGCCACGCCGGGGTGCGAGACCAGCGCGCTCTCGACCTCCATCGTGCCCAGCAGGTGCCCGCTCACCTTGATCACATCGTCGATGCGTCCCTGGATCCAGAAGTAGCCGTCCTCGTCGCGCCGCGCGCCGTCGGCCGAGAAGTAGTACGGCGCGCCGGTCTTCGGGTCCTTCACGCGGGCCCAGTAGTTGCTGACGAAGCGCTCGCGGTTGCCGTACACGCCGCGGAGCATGCCGGGCCACGGCTTGCGGATCACGAACAGCCCGCCCTTGTTGGGCCCGATCTCCTCGCCCTGCTCGTTGACGATCGCGGCGTCGATGCCGAGCATGGGCAGCGTGCAGGAGCCGGGCTTGGTGGGCGTCGCGCCCGGCAGGGGCGTGACGACGTGCCCGCCGGTCTCGGTCTGCCAGTAGGTGTCCACGACCGGGCAGCGGTTGCGCCCGATGTGCGCGTGGTACCAGATCCACGCCTCGGGGTTGATCGGCTCGCCGACGGTGCCGATGACGCGCAGGCTCGACAGGTCGTGCCTCGCGGGAAGGTCGTCGCCCCACTTCATGAACGTGCGGATCGCGGTGGGCGCGGTGTAGAACTGCGTGACCCGGTGGCGGGCGATGATGTCCCAGAACCGGTCGCCGCCCGCGCCGACGGCGGGGAAGTTCGGCGCGCCCTCGTAGAGCAGCGTCGGCACGCGGTTGGCCATGATGCCGTAGAGCACGTAGGTGTGCCCGGTGACCCAGCCGATGTCGGCCGTGCACCAGAACGTCTGGCCGTGCCCGCCCCGCGTGTCGCCCGTGCCCGGCTCGTCTGGATTGAGGTTGAACGTCAGGCGCGCGGTGAGCGCGGCGTAGGTCAGGTACCCGCCGGTGGTGTGCAGGATGCCCTTGGGCTTGCCGGTCGAGCCCGAGGTGTAGAGCAGGAACAGCATGGCCTCGCTGTCCATGGGCTCGCAGGGGCAGGCGTCGGACGCCGCGCCGCGCACGTCGGCCCACCAGTGGTACCTCGTCGGGCCGATGCGCGGCTCGCCGGTGCGGAACCGCTTGTCGGGCGCGAGCGAGCGTGCCCGCTCGAGGACCACCACGTGGTTGACCACGTGCCCGTGGTTGGCCAGCGCGACGACCGCGTCGTCGACGTTGCGGAGCAGCGGGACGATCTCGCCGCGGCGGTAGCCGCCGTCGGCGGTGATGATGACGCGCGAGTCGGCGTCGATGACGCGCTCGGTGATGGCGGTCGGCGCAAAGCCGCCGAAGATGACGCTGTGGGCCGCGCCGATGCGCGCGCAGGCGAGCATGGCGATCGCCAGTTCGGGCACCATCGGCATGTAGATCGTTACGACGTCGCCCTTCTTGACGTCCAGCGCCTTGAGGGCGTTGGCGAAGCGCGAGGTCTCGATCATCAGTTCGCGGTAGGTGAGGCGGCGGATCTCGGGCCCGTGCGGCCCGACCGGCTCGCCCTCCCAGATCAGGCCGACGCACTCGCCGAAACCGGCTTCGACGTGCCGGTCCACGCAGTTGAAGCACGCGTTGAGCGTCGCGCCGACGAACCACCGGGCGTCGGGCGGCCGCCACTCCAGCACGCGCTTCCACGGGCTGAACCAGGAGATCTGGCGCGCGACCTCGGCCCAGAAGCCCTCCGGGTCGGCGACGGAGCGGCGGTGCAGGGCGCGGTACTCGTCGAGCGAGGCGACGTGCCAGCGGTCGAACGACAGGCCGCGTGCGTCGCCGGGCGGGAAGACGCGGTTCTCGGTCAGGATCGAGTCGATGTTCTGCGCGGGCTGGGTGGACGACATGCCGGGCCTCCTGGGCTACAGCATAATCGCGTCGCCGCCGGGGCGCGCATCGATCGGGCGAGGTCGGGGCCGTTCACACGCCGAGCATCAGGCGCGCGGGGTCCTCGATGCAGTTCTTGACCGTGACGAGGAACTGCACGGCCTCGGCGCCGTCGACCAGCCGGTGGTCGTAGGACAGGGCGAGGTACATCATCGGGCGGATGGCGACCTGGCCGGGGTGCTTCGGGTCCTCGACGGCGCGGTTCTTGATCGCGTGCATGCCGAGGATGCCGCACTGGGGCGGGTTGAGGATCGGCGTGCTCATCAGCGAGCCGTAGATGCCGCCGTTGGTGATCGTGAACGTGCCGCCCTGCATGTCGGCGAGCGTGAGTTTGCCGTCGCGCGCCTTGACCGCCAGGTCCTTGATGCCCTGCTCGATCTGGGCGAAGGACAGACTCTCGCAGTTGCGCAGCACCGGGACGACCAGGCCCCTGGGCGTGCCGACGGCGACCGCGACGTGCACGCCGTCGTGGTGCTCGATCTCGAGTTCGCCGGTCGCCGCGTTCTGCACGATCGACGCGTTCACGAGCGGGAACGCGCGGACCGCGTTGACCACGGCCTTGACGAAGAACGACATGAAACCCAGGCCGATGCCGTGCTTCTTCTCGAACGATTCCTTGTACTGCTTCCGCAGGTCCATGACCGCGGACATGTCGCACTCGTTGAAGGTCGTGAGCATCGCCGCCGTGTGCTGGGCCTCGACGAGGCGCGCCGCAATCCGCTGGCGCAACTGCGACATCTTCTCGCGCCGCACCCCGCCCTCGGGCGCGGCCGTTGTCGGCCGAGCGGCGGCGGGCGCGGCGGCGACCGCCGTTGAACCCTTGCCGCGCGACTCCACGGCCTCGCGCACGTCGCGCTCGCTGACACGCCCGCCCGGCCCGGTGCCGACGATGCCCGACAGGTCGATGCCGTGCTCCTCGGCGAGTTTGCGGGCCACCGGCGTGGCGCGTGCATCGGCGTGCGGGGCGTGACCGTTGGCCGCGGCGGGTGCGGCGGCCTTGGCGGGCGCGGCGGGAGCGGGCGCGGCGGGAGCGGGCGCGGCGGCCGCGCCGCCCGCGGGTTCCGCGGCTTCGTCGATGCGGCCGACGATCGCGCCGACCTTGACGGTGTCGCCTTCCTTGGCGCCCGGCTGCAGCACGCCCGATGCCGGCGCGGGGATCTCGGCGGTGATCTTGTCCGTCTCCAGTTCGAGGACCGTCTCGTCGCGCCGGACGAACTCGCCCGGCTTCTTGCGCCACGCGGCGATCACGCCCTGGGTCACGGATTCGCCCATCTCCGGGATCACGATGTTGGTCGGCATAGGTGTGGGTCGCGGGTGGTCTTCGTGTGCTGGTCGAATCGCGTGCGGTCAGGAACCGCGTCAGGCCTTGGCCCTTGCGGGCTTGGCGGCGGGCTTGTTCGCGGCGGACGGGGACGCCGCGCCGTTGCCCGCGTGCGTCGCGTGCGGGGCGGCCTTGGCGCCGACGGGGCCGAAGGCCTCGGCGAGCACGGCCTCCTGCTGGTCCTTGTGCGCGTGCTTGGAGCCGGTCGCGGGCGTCGCGGAGGCGGCGCGGCCGATGTAGCGCAGGTCGATGCCCAGAAGCGTCTTGAACAGGTCGGCCATGAACAGGTACGCGCCGGCGTTGCGGGGCTCTTCCTGCACCCAGGTCACGCTCTGAGCGCCCGGGTACTGCGAGAAGATTCGCTTGGCCAGCGCGGCGTCGAACGGGTAGAACTGCTCGACGCGGACCAGCGCGGTGTCGAACCGGCCGGTCGCCTCGCGCCGGGCCGCGAGTTCGTGGTAGAACTTGCCGGCGCAGACGTAGACCTTCTTGACGCGGGCGCGATCGACCCTGCCCGTGGCCGCGGCGGGGTCGTCCAGCAGGTGCTGGAAGTGGCCGGAGGTGAGTTCCTCGATGCGGCTGGTCGGGACGCGGAGCAGGCTCTTGGGCGTGGCGACGATCAGCGGCTTGCGGAACCTGGCCTTCACCTGGCGGCGGAGCATGTGGAACGCCTGCGCGGCGGTGGACGGGTAGCAGACCTGCATGTTGTCGTTGGCGCACAGTTGCAGGAAGCGCTCGATGCGGCAGGAGGAGTGCTCGGGCCCCGCGCCCTCGTACCCGTGCGGGAGCAGGAGCGTCAGGCCCGACCAGCGCTCCCACTTCATCTCGCCGCTGGCGAGGTACTGGTCGATGATGACCTGCGCGCCGTTGGCGAAGTCGCCGAACTGCGCCTCCCACATCACGAGGATGTTCGGGTCCGTCAGGCTGTAGCCGTAGTCGTAGGCCATGACCGCGGCCTCGGACAGCGGCGAGTCGTAGACGTGCAGGCGGGCCTGCGTGCGGCCGTCGGCACGCGGGGGCTGGCCGTCGAGCCCGTCGGCCTGCGGCAGGATGTTGTTCAGCGGGACGTACGCGGCCTCGGTCACCATGTCGCGCAGCACGGCGTGGCGGTGGGAGAAGGTGCCGCGCCGGCAGTCCTGCCCGGAGAGGCGCACGTCGTGGCCCTGCATCAGGAGCGTACCGAAGGCGAGGCTCTCGGCGTCGGCGTAACTGACCTCGCCGGTCCGGGGCAGGGCGGCGCGGTCGGCGAGCAGCTGCTTGAGTTTGGGGTTGACGTGGAAGCCCTCGGGCACGCGGCCCAGCGCGGCGCAGACCTGCTCGATCTCGGCCATGGTCGCGCCGGTCGGGACCGGCTCGAAGGAGTACGCGCCGCCGAAGCCGGACCAGCGCTTGGAGCCGGGGTCGATCGTGGGGTCGTAGGGCTTCTTCTTGGCGGCCTGCTGGGCCTGCTCGAGCGCCTCGTCGAGCCGGCGGCGGATGGCCTCCATGTCGGCCTCGTTGATCACGCCCTCGGCGAGCAACTTGCGCGAGTAGGTGTGCAGCACGCCGGGCTGGGCCTTGACCAGCGAGGTCAGGATCGGCTGGGTGAAACTCGCCTCGTCCTGCTCGTTGTGGCCGTAGCGCCGGAAGCAGTACATGTCGATGAAGACGTCTTTCCGGAACTTCTGGCGGTACTCGACGGCGATCTGCGCGCAGGCGATGCAGGCCTCGGGGTCCTCGCCGTTGACGTGGAACACCGGCGACTCGAGCATGAGCGCAATGTCGGTGCAGTAGCGCGTCGAGCGCGCGTCCTCGGGCCCGGTCGTGAAGCCGATCAGGTTGTTGAGCACCACGTGCACCGTCCCGCCGACGGTGTACCCCTCCAGGCGCGAGAGGTTGAGCGCCTCGGCGACTGTGCCCTGACCGATGAACGCCGCGTCGCCGTGCAGCAGCATGGGGATGACGCGCGTCCGCGCCTCGTCGCCGCGGGTGCGCTGCTTGCCGCGGCAGCGGCCCATGACCACGCCGTTGACCGACTCGAGGTGGCTGGGGTTGCTGGCCATCGCGAGGTGGATCGAGCGGCCGTTGCGGAGCGTGCGCTCGCCGGAGTAGCCGCGGTGGTACTTGACGTCGCCCCCGCCCCCGCCGCCCTCGTCGGCCCAGGTGTCCTCGAACTCGGTGAAGATCTGCTCGTAACTCTTGCCGAGGATGTTGTTCAGAACGTTCAGGCGGCCGCGGTGCGGCATGCCGAGGACCATCTCCTCGACGCCCAGTTCGCTCGCGGCGTCGATGACGCGGTCCATGAGGGGGATGAGCGCCTCGCCGCCCTCGAGGCTGAAGCGCTTGTCGCCGGGGTAGCGCTTCTGCAGGAACTTCTCGAACTGCTCGGCGCGGACGATGCGCTCGAGGATGTGCGCCTTGTCGCCGCGGTCGAGCGGGATCCGCCCGCCGTGCTGCTCGAAGCGCTGCTGGAGCCAGGTGCGCTCCTCGGCGTCGACGATGTGCCCCCACTGCACGCCGATGCTGGCGCAGTAGGTCCGCTCGAGAAACGCGACGATGTCGCGGAGCGTCGCCTCGGCCGGCAGGGGCAGCGTGCCGTGGTTCACGGGCCGGTCCAGGTCGCGCTCGCTCAGACCGTGGTACTCAAGGCTCAGGACGCGCGGCGGCTGCGGCGCGCGGCCGAAGGGGTCGAGTTTGGCCGCCAGGTGGCCCATCGAGCGGTAGGCCTCGATGAGGTCCGCCACGGCCGACTGGAACCGCAGCGCCTCGGCGGTGACCGAATCGGTCGGCGCGCCGCCCGCGGCGCGGCCCGCGCCCGGGCGTGCCGCGGCGAGGTCGAAGCCCTGGAAGAACGACCGCAGGTCCGCCGGGACGGAGTCCGGATCGGCCTTGAAACGGGCGTACTCCGCGTCGAGATACTCGGCGCTCCAACTGTTCACCGATGGCGGGACGCCGCGCAGCGCGTCACTCATTGGAAGACCCCGCAGGGGAAGAACCACTCTGGAACCGGGATGTGGTTATCAGACCGGCCCGGCCCACGCCCGCCGCTCGCCGCCGAGGACGGGATGGGACCGACATCGTAGGCTGTAGGATCGGCGCGATCGGGGCCCGGAGTGACCATTTCCGGAGACTCGGACGGGTTCCGAACGCTGAGGACCGCCCTTGGGGCGTCGGCTCACTCGGCCCGGCGCGGCGTGCCCGGCGGGAGCGGGTTCAGCCGAACCGCCCGGTCACGTACTGCTCGGTCTCGGGCAGGGCGGGGTTCTGGAAGATGCGGTCGGTGGGGCTGAACTCGACCAGCCTGCCGAGGTACATGAACGCGGTGTAGTCGCTCACGCGCGAGGCCTGCTGCATGTTGTGCGTCACGATGATGACGGTGTAGCGCTCGGCGATGTCGTGGATCAGTTCCTCGATCTTGAGCGTGGCCAGCGGGTCCAGCGCCGAGCAGGGCTCGTCCATCAGCAGGACCTCGGGCTCGGCGGCGATCGCTCGGGCGATGCACAGTCGCTGCTGCTGGCCGCCGGAAAGGCCGAGGGCCGACTCCTTCAGGCGGTCCTTGACCTCGTCCCACAGCGCGGCCCAGCGGAGGCTGCGTTCGCACGCCTCCATCAGCACGTTCCTGCGGCGTTCGCCGTCGATGCGGAGCGAGTAGACCACGTTCTCGAAGATCGACATCGGGAACGGGTTGGACTTCTGGAACACCATCCCGATGCGCTTGCGGAGGTCGATCACGTCGACGTCGGGCGCGTACACCGGCTCGCCGTTGAGGAGGATCTCGCCGCGAGTCGAGACGCCGTCGACCAGGTCGTTCAGGCGGTTGATCGACCGCAGCAGCGTGGACTTGCCGCAGCCCGAGGGGCCGATGAGCGCGGTGACGTGGTTGCGCGGGATGTTCATCGTGATCGAGTGCAGGGCCTTGGTCTGGCCGTAGAACAACTCGAAGCCGCGCGTCTGCACGATCGGGTCCAGCGCATCGATCTCGGGGTGGATCACGGGCTCGAACGCCGCGCCGGTGCGCACGGCGTCCATGACGCTCGGCCGATCGCCCGTGCTGTGTGTCGCTGCGCCGGCCAAGGCGGTCTCCCGGTGGTGCGGCGATGGTACGTCGATGCCGACGGGCCGGATCGGCCGGAGGTTCGTCTGGGGTTGTCCGCCGCGGGTGTTCATCGCCACCATGACCCTCTCCTAGAACGCCCCGCCCACGAAGCGGCGCCGCAGCCGCGAGCGCAGGCGGATCGCGCTGAGGTTCAACATCAGCACCACGACCACGAGCACCAGCGTCGTCGTCCACACCAGCGGCCGTGCCGCCTCGGAGTCGGGGCTCTGGAAGCCCACGTCGTAGATGTGGAACCCCAGGTGCATGAAACTCCGCTCAAGGTGCACGAAGGGGAAGTGCCCGTCGACGGGCAGTTCGGGCGCGAGTTTCACGACGCCGACGAGCATCAGCGGGGCCACCTCGCCCGCGCCGCGCGCCATGGCGAGGATCATGCCCGTCATGATGCCGGGCATGGCGCGGGGCAGCACGATCCGCCGGACGGTCTGCCACTTGCTGGCGCCGCAGCCGTAGGAGCCCTCGCGCATCGTCCGCGGCACGGCGGCGATCGCCTCCTCGGTCGCCACGATCACGACCGGCAGGGTGAGCAGCGCGAGCGTGAGCGCGGACCAGAGCAGGCCGCGCGAGCGGAAGACCGAGTTGGGCAGGTTCGCCTCGTACAGGCCGTTGAAGTACGGCGTGGTGAGCAGCAGCCAGACCGCGCCGCCCGCCGCGCCGACCCACAGCGCGGCGGCGCACCAGCCCAGCGCACGCTGGTTGCCGGTTGCGGCGGTGCCGGGTTTGGGCCGGGCGAAGAGGCCCAGCCACGCCGCGCCGACGCCCGTGCCCACCAGCGCCAGCACGCCGACCCACCACGACGAGCGTGCCGCGACGTGCGCGGGCGCGGGGCCGGTGTCGACGTACTCGCCGACGAAGTAGCAGAAGAACCCCAGCCCGAACACGCCGTAGACGATGCTCGGCACGCCGGCGAGGTTGTTCACGGCGATGCGGACGATCGAGATGAGCAGGCCCTGCCGGGCGTACTCGCGCATGTAGAGCGCGGCGACCACGCCCAGCGGCACGACGATCACGCTCAGCAGGATGGTGAGCGAGACGGTGCCGAAGATGACGGGGAAGATGCCGCCGGCGGTGTTGGTGTCGCGCGGCTCGTCGAGCAGGAACTCGCGCCAGCGTTCGAGATAGACGCCCACCTTGCCCCGGAAACTCAGCGTGTTGGCCTGCACGCCGAGCACGACCTGCGAGAGGCGCAGGGGCTCGTCGGGCTCGGTCTGCCGGAGGGGCGCGAAGCGGCCGCCGGTGATCTCGCGCACGACGATGCGGGTGGCGGCGTCCTCGAAGTCGACGGCCCGGATGCGCCGCAGGATCTCCTCGTACTCGGCGTTGAGCCGGGCGGTCGTCGCCTCGTACTCGCGGCGGACCTCCGCCAGTTTCTCGGGGGTCATGTCGGGCGCGGCCCACGGGCGTTCGAGCCACGCGCCCAGCAGCGCGCCGAGCCCGACGCACCACGCGACGGCGGACACCATGCGCCGGCCCACGCGGTCGGGCCTGCCGGCGCGCAGGGCGCGCGAGCGGGACGCCGACAGCGACAGGCCCAGACCGACGGCGCCGAGCCCCAGCCCGGCGATCGAGAGCCACGCAGGCAGCGAGATCGGCGCGTGCCGGCCGCTCTGGGTCCGCGCCAGCGCGAGTTCGGCCTCGCGCATCTTCAGGCGGGCCGACTCGAGCCGGAAGTTCACTTCGCCCACGTCGTGCTTCTGCATCGAGCGCACCTTCGCGGCGGTGGCGCGGGACAGCGGGTGCACGAGTTTGAACTGGTCCCACGTCGAATCGCCCTCGGCCAAGTACGTGCGGCGCAGCACGCGCACCGCGCCGCCGGGGCCCTCCTCGCCGGTCACGCGCTGCTCGTAGCGCAGGCCGTCGGGGGTCCGGCCCTCGGCGGGCGGCTCGGACCCGGCGGGCAAGTCGATCGTCTCCTGCCGCACGATCGCTTCGGGGATGCCGATCCACACGCCCCAGTCGAGGCGTTCGAGCAGGACGGCGCGGGGTTCGGTCGATCGCTCGGCGATGGTGTAGAGCGGCACCCAGCGGAACGGTTCGCCGAACTCGCGGTTGCCGACGCGGTAGAGCCGGCGCTTCGGCCGGCCCTCACGGTCGAGCGTCGCCGGGTCGAGTTGCCCGGCCTGCCGCAGCGCGGCGATCGCGGCGGCGTCCTGAGCGCCCGGGTCGTAGGCCTCGTCGCGCACGGGGACGCCCAGCAGGGCCTCGCCGGTTCGGAGCGTGACGCGCTCGATGGGCCGGGGCCAGAATGTCAGCGAGCCCATGACCAGCGCCAGGCCGAGCAGGACCAGGATCATGACCATGCAGACGACCATCGCCATGCCCGTGATCCAGACGATCGGCTCGCCGCGGGCCGAGAGCGGCGTGGGCCGGCGGTGGAGGCGGCGTGCGGGGGCGGGGTTGTCGGCGGTCACAGCCATTGTTTCTTACATTTGTTCTTATATTCTACTTACAATCCGGCGGCCCGCCTGCGGAACCGCTGCCGCACCAGTTCGGCCGCGGTGTTCACCACCGCCGTCATCGCGAACAGTGCCAGCCCGCACAGGAAGAGCACGCGGTAGTGCGTCCCGCCGACGGGGGCCTCGGGCAGTTCGGTGGCGATGTTGGCCGACAGCGTGCGGAACCCGCTGAACATGTTCCAGTTCATCTCCGGCGTGTTGCCGGTGGCCATCAGGACGATCATGGTCTCGCCGGCGGCGCGGCCCAGGCCGATCATGACCGCCGAGAAGATGCCCGACGCGGCGACCGGCATGACCACGCGGACGGCGGTCTGCCAGCGCGTCGCCCCCGCGCCCAGCGAGGCCGACCGCAGCGCGGGCGAGACGCTGCTCAGCGCGTCCTCGCTGACGGTGAAGATGATCGGGATGACCGCAAAGCCCATGATGATGCCGACGATCAGGCTGTTGCGCTGGTTGAACGGCCCGAACACCGAGTCGCGCGCGTCCAGCCCCAGCCCGGTCAGACCGCCCGCCAGCACGGCCGCGACCGCGAGCGTCAGGGCCCCCACCGCCAGGAGCATCGCCATCTCCGCCGCGGCGGCGGGGAAGCCGAACCGAAGCGACTCGCGACGGTGCACGAGCGGCTCGACCAGTCGGGACTTGAGCAGGAAGGCGACGACCGCCGCGGGAGGGATCATCAGGACGAACCAGCCGGGGAAGGCGCGGCCGATGACCCCGTCGAGCCAGAGGCGCAGGTCGGCGCGGTCGAGGCGGTTGGCCGAAACGACGGCCGCGACGGCCGGGTCGCGCAGGTCGCCCTTGGGCCGCACGACCTGTCCGTTGCGGAAGTACAGGCCCTCGTTTCGCAGACGGCGGTTGAGTTGATCGTCGAGGATCGCGCGGTTACCGATCCACGCGGGGCGGTCGGACTCGGCCACCGGCTCGAACGAGCCGGCCAGGACCAGCACGTCGGCCGTGCTGGGCGCAAAGAGCACGCGCTCGGCCGCGGCGCCGATGGGCAGCGCCACCACCCCGCCGAGTCCGACGGCCGCGGCGACCAGCAGCAGGTGCTGGAAACTGGTCAGGCGGCTGGTGACGCGGACGGGCAGCATCTGCCACGCGTGCGCGGCAATGAGCACGGCGAAGGGCACGACGATGAACGCCGCGAGGATGGTGTCGAGCCAGTCGCGCGCAAAGGGCGCGACGACCATCGCGGCGATGAAACCGAGCACGACCGATGGCAGCGAGGCCATCGCCTCGACAACGGGCTTGACGCGGTTGCGCACCGTCGGGTGCAGCATCTCGCTGGTGAAGACCGCCGCGAGCACGGCGAGCGGCACGGCGAAGAGCATCGCGTAGACCGTGGCCTTGAGGGTTCCGAAGATGAGCGGGGTGACGCTGAGTTTGGGCTCGGCGGCGTCGTCGCCCGAGGACGACTGGTAGAAGAACGTCGGCTCGGCGTCGCCCTCGTACCAGACCCTGCCGAACAGCGCGGTCCAGCCGGCCTCGGAGTGCTTGGGGTCCATGTCCCATGCGCGGAAGGCGCCGTCGGCGTGGACGACGAGAAGCCCGTCGTTCTTGGGCGTGATGTCGGCGACGGCGACGGGCGAGGGCGCGGCGTCGTCGAGGTCGATGATCGCCTTGCCGGTGGTCATGTTGCGGACGAACAGGCGCCCGCGCGCGTCGGCGGCGACAAACGATCGGTCGCGCTGGCCGATGCCCAGCGCGTGAACGGCTTCGCGCCCGGCGTCGCTGAGCACGTAGTCGTGCGCGACGACCAGTCGCCGGCGGTCGGGCGTGAACGCGGCTTCGTCGCGCGCGACGAACAGGCCGAGTGCGCGGCCGTCGTCGGTGCCGGCGACGAGCGTCTTGGAGCCCAGCAGCATCGTCGCCGAGACGACGCGCGCGCCGCGCCCGGGCGACGAACCGGGGATGGTGATCGTGTCGGCGATCCGCGCGGTGTAGTCGCCCTCGTCGTTGCGCACGACGGCGTAGCGCTGGCAGAAGCCGTCGGGCCAGAGCATGAGCACGTGCGCGCCGTCGCCGGTGAGGAACGTCCACCGCGGCTCGTCGCGCCCGTCGGGCAGCGCGAGCGTGAAGGGGTAGGAACTGAACCGCATGCGCGGCTTGCCGCCGCCCAGCGGCGTGGTGACCCGCACGAGGTTGAAGACCGCGCTGCCGTCCTCGCGCGTGGCCACGAGCCACTGCGACGCGCTCGACACGCGGTAGTCCAGCGCGACGACCGCGCCCGAGCCGTGGTCGAGCGCGACCGGGTCGCGCATCTCCACAACCGGCGCGACCGCCCGGTACTGCTCGCCCTGCACGCGCTCGACAAAGCCGCGCCCCCGGGCCTTCCGCGAACCGACGGGCATGGCGCGGAGGTCCGGCGTCAACTCGTCGGGCGCGAGAAACTCGGCGGCAAAGCCGATGCGCCCGGTCTGCACGCGCCCGTCGGCGTAGCCGAGCGCGACGGACCCATCGCCCCGGTAGAACGCCCACGCGGTCGGTGTTGCGCCCTCGGGTCCGAGGTACTGGCGCGCGGTGACCGAGCCGTCGGCCAGCGAGAAGGTCACCGCCTCGCCCGTCCGCAGGACCGCGGTGCACAGGCCGATGTACTCGTCGGTCAGCCCGAAGACCGGCTCGCCGCCAAGGTCGGCACGACCGCTGGCGCGGGGTGTCGCATCGCCGCGCCCGAACAGCGGCACGACCTCCGCGGCGAGGAACACGAGCATGCCGAGCACGGCGACGATAACGCCCAGACCGCCGACGGTAATCGACATCGCCGCCACGCGGTCGGCGACGCGCACGCGGTGCAGCGTGCCGCGACGCCGCGCGGCCTTCGCGGCCGCGGCCGAGTCCGTGGCGTGTGCGGCGTGTCGGGCGGCGTCGCTCAACGTGTGTTCCGGCCGGGTGGTGGGGGTCGCGGTGGAGGAAGAAAGAGAGCGGCCCGCGTTTCCGAAGGCCGCTCCGGGATGTTGTCAGCGTATCAGTACCGGATCAGAAGCGGACGGGCAGGCCGGCCTTCTTCAGGTCCTCGCGGGCGATGTCGGCGGTGACGGGGAAGTAGCCGTCCTTGACGACCGACTCCTGGCCCTGGCGGGAGTAGATCATCTTGATGAACTCGGCGCGGAGCGGGTCCATCGTGCTGCCGGGCTTGTGGTTGACGTAGACGTAGAGGAAGCGGGCCAGCGGGTAGACGCCCTCGTAGGAGTTCTCGGGGTTGGCCTCGTAGGCCTTCTCGCCGTCCTTGGCCGAGATCTTCAGGGCCTTGACGTCGGCGGTCTTGTAGCCCAGTCCCGAATAGCCCATGGCGAACTTGTCGGTGGCGCACGCCTGCACGACGGCGGAGGAGCCGGGCTGCTCCTTGACCGAGGGCTTGTAGTCCTTCTTGTTGAGCGCGTGCTCCTTGAAGAAGCCGTAGGTGCCCGAGGCGGAGTTGCGGCCGTAGAGGCTGATGGGCTTGGTGGCCCACGCCGGGTCCTTCACGCCGACGTCGCCCCAGGTCATCTCGGGGCCGTCAACCGAGAAGATCTTGCGGACCTGGTCGAGCGAGAGTTCGTTGAGCGGGCAGTCCTTGTGCACGTAGACGGCCAGCGCGTCGACCGCGGTGCGGAGTTCGAGGGGCTTGTAGCCGTACTTCTTCTCGAACGAGTCGATCTCCGCGCCCTTCATGGGGCGGCTCATCGGGCCGAACTGCGCCTGGCCCTCGATCAGCGCCGGGGGCGCGGTCGAGGAACCCTTGCCCTCGATCTCGATCTTGACGTTGGGGTACAACTTCTTGAAGTCCTCGGCCCAGTAGGTCATCAGGTTGTTGAGGGTGTCGGAGCCGATGCTCTTGAGGCTGCCCGACACGCCCTGGGCCGGGGTGTACGTCGGAAGGGCCGAGTCGACCTGAACCTGGGCCGCGGCGCCGGCGACCATCGCGCCGACGGCGACAAACGCTGCGAAGATCGATTTCATGTTCCGGTTCTCCTGCGTGAAGGCGTGTCCCCCGTGTGCGAAGAAGTATCCCCCGCGCGGCGAGATCGCACCCCTCCGGATTGTTAAGATCGCGCCAATCCTCGGTGCGCAACCAGCACACAAATGCATGCCAGCACTGGTTTTATGGGATCGGCGGCACCAAACGAACCGGACCCTACCGGATCTGGCCGATGGTCACACGGATCGGCCCGCGCGAACGGATCGGTTCGCCCTCGGCGGGCTCAAACCGGCAGTGCAACTGCACGTCCTGCGTGGGGAGACGGTCGGTGCCGTGCTCGAGGATCGAGAACCGGAAGCGGTACCCCGGGCCGGGCAGCAGCCGCTCGACCGCGCGGGCCGAGGCGTCGCGGTCGAACGTCCAGACGCCCATGCGCTCGCCTGAGAGATTCTCGATCTCGAACCGGAACGCGCCCGGCACGGTCACCGGGACATCGCGCGGCGGCGCGAAGAGGAACGCGGTGACGACGATCTCGTCGGCAAAGCCGTTCTTGTCGCTGTCGTTGGCGTAGCGGGCCGCGGCGACCTCCAGCACCGTCGGCACCACCCCGGCGGGTTGCGCCGGGACCGGCCGCGGGGGCGGTTTGCCCTGCGGGCCGTCGGCCACGCAGCCGGCGACGAACACCGCGGCGCCGAGCAACGCCGCGCGGGAGAGGCTCGCAAGGCGGTGCGAGGGGGCGAACGGTCGCATCAGGGCTCCGATCTCGGGCCGCGCCCGGTGCCGGTGGGCGGCATGGGCTCGGGCTCGGGCTGTTCGTCCAGGGGCCGCATGTAGTTGAGGATCCGCGCTGGCTGGCGCAGGCGGCCGACCTCGCGTTCGCTCAGGACGCGCATGCTCGACACTTCGTCCTCGCCGCCGCCGCGGATCACGCGCGGCGTGAGCAGCACGAGCAGTTCGGTGCGGGCCTGTGTGCGCTTGGTGGATCGGAACGCCTCGCCGACGAAGGGGATGTCGCCCAGCAGGGGGACCTTGGTGCGGCGTTCCTCCTCGGTGGTCTGGAGCAGGCCGCCGATGACGACGGTCTCGCCGTCGCGGACGCGGACGTTGGTCTCGATCTCTCGCTTGGTGATGATCGGGGCCTGGAAGTCCTCGGTGACCTGCGTGGTGCGGGCCGAGAGGCTGGAGATGACGGGCACGATGTCCATGCGGACGAACCCGTCGGAACTGATCGTGGGCGTGACGTTGAGGATGATGCCCACGTCCTCGCGTTTCACGTTGGCGAGCGTGTTGCCGTTGTCGCGGCGCTCGACGGACTCGACGATGCCGACGTTCTCGCCGACCTGGATGCGAGCCGCCTCGTTGTTGTTGACGAGGATCTGCGGGCGGCTGAGGACTTCGAGCCGGCCCTGGGCCTCCAGCGCGCGGATGAGCAGCTCGAAGTCCGAACTCGACACCGAGAGGTTCGGCACGCCCAGCGCGGTGACGACGCTCGCGCCCGCGGCGAGCGTCCGCACGCCGTACATCTCGCCCCCGAAGGGACCCACGGAGATGTCCATGCCCCACGACTGCTCGGCGTCGATCGTCACCTCGGCCAGCAGGACCTGGATCATCACCTGCGGGGGCGTGGAATCGAGTTCGCGCACGAGGCGCTCGACGGTCTCGCGGTAGTGCGGCGACACGCCGACCACCAGCCGGTTGCTCGGGGTGTCGCCCTGCACCGTCACCTCGCGCTCCAGCATGCGGGCCAGCGAGCCGGCGCGGTCGGCCCCCAGCACGCTGCGGATGGTGCTGGCCTGCTCGGTGAAGTACTGCCGGAGCGTCGCGGCGACCTCGGCCGCCTTGGCGTTGCGGAGCTCGAAGACCAGTTGGTCGCGCTCGTTGGCCTCGATGCTGTCCAGTTCGCTGACGACCTCCTCGACTCGGCGCAGGTACTCGGGCGTGCCGGAGACCAGCAGCGAGTTGGTCCGCGCGTCGATGGTGATGGCCAGTTGCTGGCGCTCGTCGAGCGACGGGTACAGTGCGTCCTCGCCCAGCGCGGGCGGGACGCCCGCGGCGTCGTCGGCGCGACCGGGCACGAGCACGAGGGTCGCGCCGTTCTGGCGCAGGTTGAACAGTTCGCGCAGGACCTCGGCCATCGCACGGGCGTCGGCGTTGGTCAGTCGGAAGACCTTGATCTCGCGCGCACCGGCGACGGTCGAGTCGAGATCGCCCACCAGCGCCTCGATCAGCACCATCAGGCGCGCCGGGGCGACGGCGACGATCGAGTTGGTGCGCAGTTCGGCCGTGAGCGTCACCTGCTCCTGGATCGCGCCGCTGATCTCGGCCTCGGTGGGCTCGCGGTGGGCGCCCGCGGCGAGTTCGGCGGCCGTCTGCCCGCGCACGAAGCGGAGCAGTTGGGCCTTCCGCGCGCCGACGACGCCCGGCCCGGCGATCGGCCGCCCGGCCAGCACGTTCTGCAGCAGGCGCACGACCTCGGCGGCGTCGGCCTTGGTCAGTTCGATGCGCTTGATCTCGGCCACCGCGGCGACGCCGGTGCCGTCGAGCCGCTCGACGAGCGTGCGCACCGCCTGGATGTCAGCCGGCGTGCCGCGGACGATCAGCGCGTTGAGGCGGAGGTCGAGCGAGACGCGCACCGCGTCGGGGCCGCGGTCGCGGACCTGCCGGTCGACGTACAGCGTCTGCACGGCCTGCAGGACCTCCTCGACCCGCGCGGATCGGACGGGCACCACGTCGACCGATTCGAGCCCGGCCACGGCCTCGCCGCCGCGCGTGAGTTCCTCGACCAGCCCGCGGATGATCTCGACGTTCTCGCTGCTGGCGGCGACGATGAGCGAACGGCTGGCGGTGTCGGGCTGGATGGAGAGGGTGTCGCTGGGCCCGGCGATGCCGCCGGCGCGGCGCGCGGCCTCCATGCGGTCGCGCATCAGCCGTTCGATGCGCGGGGCCAGTTGGGTCACGTCGCCGCTGGGCACGGGGATGACCGTCAGGCCGACGGTCGGCCCGCCGGCGTCGGCGTCGAGCTGCGCGATCAACCGTTCGACGATCGCGAACGAGCGGGCGCTGGTCGAGATGACCAGCGCGTTGGTGCGCACGTCGGAGGAGATCACCAGATCGTCCTGCGGGAGCAGCGCGCCGCTCTGCACCTGCCCGCGGAAGACGTCGCGCAGGATCGCCGCGACGCGGTCCACCGCGGCGACCTTGAGCGCGAAGATGCGCACGGTGTTCTCCGCCGCGGCGGCGGGGACGTCGAGGAGTTTGACGATCTCGGCGACGGCCTGGGCGTTGGCGCGGCTGCCGACGACAATGACCGCGCGGAGGGTCGGCTCGGGAAGGATCACCAGCGTTGAGATCGGCGCGAAGCGGTCGGCCTGGATCATGCCCTGCACGTCGGCGGGGTCGCCGCCCTCGGCGAGGATGCGGTAGCGCGCGACCTGTCGCTGCAGCGCCTCGGCCTCGGGCGAGGGCGGCACGTTCTCGAGCAGCACCTGGCGCACCGTCGAGGCGAGCCGGACGGGGTCGGCGTGCTCGACCCGGATGACGCGGGGCTCGATCCAACTGGTGGTGCGCTCGCTGTCGAGTTGCTTGACCAGCACCTCGACCAGCGCGACGGCCTCCTCGCGTCCCGCGACGATCATGGCGTTGGTGCGCTCGTCGACGCTGACGGCGACCTGCCCGGTCAGGGCCTTGCCCGTCTCGCTGGTGGGCTGCGAGCGGATGGTCGTGCCGGGGTTGGTGCGCAGGCGGTCGCCCTGGTCGAAGATGCCGCGGATCACCCCCGCCAGTCGCGTGGCCGAGGCGTTCTGGAGCGGGAAGATGCGGACCAGCACGGCCTCGCCGACGGGCAGGGCGTCGAGCATCTCGACAACCTGCGAGAGCGCGAGCACGTTGCCCTCGGTCGAGGCGATGACGACGGCGTTGGTCTGCGGCTCGGCCGAGACGCTGATCGGGCGCGACAGGTCGACCTGCAGGTTGGCCTTGTCGGCCTCGCTGCGGTGGATGGTGAGCCGGCGGACCTGCTCGGCCAGCGCGGCGGCGAGCTCGACCTGCGAGTCCTGCGTGCGCGGCCTGAGCATGGCCTCGACCGCCGCGGCGACGTTGGCCGCGGGCGCGGTCTTGAGGCGGATGAAGGCGACGTGCTGGTCGGCGAAGGCGGGCTGGCGGTCGAGCGAGCGGACCAGCGACTGCACCGCCGCGCCGTCCTGCGGGCCGGCGATGACGGCGATGGCGCGCCGGCTGGTGAGCGGGACGATGGTGACCGGCTCGGCGACGATGCCGGGGCGGTCGGCCGGCTGCGGCCGCGTCAGGCCCATCTGCTCGAGCGTAGCGCGCATCTGCTCGGGCGTGTGGTGCTCCAGGTCGATCAGGAGCATGCCCTGGTTCAGGCCGGGGACGGTCCCGTCGGCGGGCGCGCCGCCGCGCGGCGCGGCCAGCGCGTCGAGTTCGACGACCAGCGCGCGGATCTGCTCGTAGAGGCGCTCGCTGCTGGCGACGACGAGGTTGTTGCCCGTGCGGTCGATCTCGACGGTGAGCGACTCGTTGGCCTGCTGCGCGACGGGCTGGAAGGTCGTGCGGACGGTCTGCAGGACGCGCGCGACGGGGAAGTTGGTCACGCGGATGACCCGCACGCTGACCTGCGAGCGGTCGCCCTCCTGCTGGAGCGAGTCGGCCATGACCTTGATCTGCGCGAACTGCGCGTCGTCGGCGCGGACGACGATGACGTTGCTCCGGTCGTCGCCGACGATGAGGACCGATCGCGCCGTGATCGTGTTTGCGCGGCCGCGACCGGCCTCGGCGGTGTCGACGAACAACTGCCGCAGCGTCGCGGCGACCTGTGTCGCGGGCCCCCGCTTGAGCGCGATGATCCGCGGCTCGGGGAGTTGCGAGTAGGCGGGCACGTCGAGTTGCTGCGCGACGGCGCGGATGCGTTCGGTCTGGTCGCGCGGGCCGGCGATGACCAGCGAGTTGGTCAGCGGCTCGGCGGTGACGCTCACGACCTCCTTGCTCGACAGCACGACGGTGGGGAACTCGGGGAACTGGTCGTCGGCGCGGCGCGGCTGCTGGGGCTGGCGGCGGGCGCGCTCGCGCTCGATCTCGGCGCGGAGCGGCGCGCTGAACGCCTCGGACAGCGCGCGGGAGAGGCTCTCGGCGTCGGCGTGCTTGAGCGCGACGATCTCCAGCCGGCGCGAGGTGTCGTACTCCTCGGAGTCGAGTTTCTCGAGCAGCGCGCGGATGCCGGGCCACTCGGCCTCGCCCGCGGCGATCACGAGGCTCTTGCTGGCGGGGTTGGCCAGGATGCTCACCGCGCGGGCGCCGGGCGTCTGCGCCTCGCGCGCGAACTGGCCGTAGAAGACCTCCAGCGCGCGGGCCGTCGCCTCGGGGTCGGCGAACCGGAGCGGGATGAACTCGGTGGCGCGCTTGCCGGCGCGGGCGACGTCGAGTTCCTTCACGACCGCGAGGATCTCCTCCATCTGGTCGGGCGTGGCCGAGACCAGCAGCGTGGTGCCGGGCGAGAGCGTGCTGATCGCCGGGGCGGGTTCGTTGGGCCCCAGTTGGCGTCGCGACAGCAGCGAGCGCAGCGTCGAGGCGATGTCGTACCCGTCCTGGTGCGCAAGGTCGATCCGGCGGAACTCGGTCTGCGGCCTGGGCGGCGTCGCGTCGAGTTCGGCGATCTGCGACATCACCAGCCGCACCGCCTCGTCGGAGCCGGTCAGCAGCAGCGTGTTGGTCCGGCGGACGGGCGTGACCTTGACCTTCACGCTCCGCGGCAGCGCGGCGGTGAGCGACTGGGCCACGTCCTCGGCGCGTGACTGGCCGAGTTGCACCGTCACGATGCGCGACATCTCGGCCTCGGGCGGCGCGTCGAGGCTGTTGACCAGCGCGTCGACCTTCTCGAACAACTCGCGCGGCGCGGAGACGATCACCGAGTTGGTCCCCGGCTGGGGCGTGACGATCACCAGCCCCTCGCGCGAGGCGAGCGTGCGCGGGAACTGCTCGCGCAGGATGCTGGCCAGTTCGCCCGCCTCGGCGTTGCGCAGGCGGTAGAGTTCGCGGACGCGCCCCTCGGTCTCCTCGGGCTGGTCCATCTGCGTGACGAACGCTCGGACCTGCGCCATGTCCTCGCGCGAGGCGGCGACGATCAGCACGTTGCCCTCGGTCGAGCCGATCACGCTGACGACGCTGCGTTCCAGCCCCGCGCCGCGGTCGCGCCCCTCGAAGAAGCGCGACAGATTGGCCGCGATGCGCTCGGCGCCGGCGTAGGTCAGGCGGATGGTCTCGACCTCGCGGTCGGCGATGCCCGAGGCCGAGTCGAGGTCCCTGGCGTAGCGCTCGGCCTGCGCGACGCGGTCCTCGCGGCCGATCATGAGCAGCACGCCGGCGCGCCGGTCGACCTCGACGCGCACGCCGTCGGGGTCGTTGCCGCGCCACCACGGCCAGCCGGGCGTGCTCATGGCCGACTGGATGGCCGGGCCGACCGACTGCGGGCTGGCGTTGACGAGTTTGACGGCGCGGACGACGAGCCGCGCGCCCTCGGGCTGGGGCGTGTCCAGCGCCTGGATGATCTTCTCGATGGTGTCGAACGCCTCGCCCTGGCCGAAGAGCACGACGCTGTTGGCGCGGTCGTTGAACTGCGCGCTGAGCGTGTCCTCCTGCGCGGCGCGGCGGTTGCCGGACCACCAGTTGGACGGGTACTTCACCTCCTCCACCACGCCCTCGACGGTCTGGCGGATCTCGGCGACCCGCGCGTGCCGCAGCGCGATGACGCGGAACTGCATGTCCTGGCGCGCCGACGGCGCGTCGAAGGTCGCGACCAGCGACTGCACCTGCGCGAAGTCCTCCTCGCTCGCGGCGACGACCAGCGAGCCGCTGCGGCGGTCGCCGATCACCGCCACCTGGCGCTGGCGCGCCGGCTGGTTGGGCCGGCTCGACGCCCTCGCGCGGTCGTCGTAGAACCGCTGCAGCGCGGCCGCGACGGCCTCGGCGTCGGCCCGCTCGAGTTTCAGGCTGCGCACGGGCAGGCCGGCGACGTCGGACGAATCGATCTGCGCGACGATGCGCCGGGCCTCGTCGATCATCTCGCGCGGGGCGCGGACGACCAGCACGCTGGTCTCGTCGGCCGCGGTGAGCCTGAGCCGCTCGCGCCGCGCGGGGTCGTTGCCGACGATCGCCGCTTCGACGATGCGCTGCGCGGTGCTGGGGCGCGTCGAGCGCAGCGCGATGATGTCGGTCTCCGAACCGTCGGCCTCGGCGGGCAGGTCGATCTGCGCCAGCAGGCGCTCGGACTCGCGGTGGTGGCTCTCGGTGCCGGTCACGAGCACGGCGTTGGTGCGGGCGTCGACGATCAGCGAGGGGCGCGGCGACTCGGGCGCGGCCTGTCGCGCGGCCTCGAACGCCTGCTGCAGCATCGGCACGGCCTGCTCGGCCCGCGCGTTGCTCAGTGCGAACCGGCGCAGCGCGAACTGGTCCTGCATCGGCGCCTGGTCGAGCAGCGAGATGAAGCGGTCCAGCAGCGGGATCGCGTCGGCGGGCGCGGCGATGATGAGCGAGCGGCCCGCGGGGTCGGCGGTGGCCCGCACCGTGGCCGGGTCGATGCGCAGCGCGCGGCCGTCGGGCCCCGCGCCGCCGTCGAAGGCCAGTTGCAGCACGCGCTGGGCCTGCCGCCCGCGCGGCACGGGGCTGAACAGGTCGAACACCGCGCGCACCACGCGCGGCGCGCTCGTGTTCGTCAGCGGGTACACCTTGATCGTGAGCGTCGAGCCGGGCAGCGGCTTGCTGACCGCGCCGATCAGTTCGCCCAGCACGGCGAAGTCCGTGTCGTTGGCCGAGACGATGACCGCGCCGCCCTGCGGGTCGGCCTGCACCGAGACGCGCGCCGTGAACCCGCCGGGGTTCTGCGCCGTGGCCTGGCCGATCTGCGCGGCCGTCTGGTTCACGATGCTCGCGATCACGTTGGCGTCGACGCCCTCGGGCAGCGTCACGATTCGCAGACGCAGCGGCTCGGCGGGCATCTGACGCTGGAGTTCGGCCGCGAGCGCGGCGGCGCGGTCCACCGCGCGGCTGCTGCCGGAGATGATCAGCGAGTTGGTCGCGGGGTCGACCGCGATGGTCACGCCGTCTTCGGGCTGCGCGGCCTGTTCGTCCAGCGCGCCGATGACCGCCGCCGCGAGCCACGCCGCCACGGCGTGCGCCCCCGACGCGGCGGGAGCGTCGGGGCCGGGGCGCAGCGGCGCGGCGTTGCTGCCCTGCTTCTTGTCGTCTCGCGCCGGGGCGAGCAGTTCCTCGACGCTGATCACCTCGACCTTGGTCGCGGCGCGCTGTTCGAGCAGCCGGCGCAGCGCCTCGGCCAGCATCTGCGCATCGGCCTTGGAGCGGTCGACGTTGATGAGGCGCATGTCGCGGCTGGCCGCGCTGGTGGCCTTGTCCAGACCTTTCACGAGGTCCTCGATCGAGGCGATCTGCCGCTCGGTGCCGCGGACGACCAGCGAGTTGCTGGCGCGGTCGACGCGCACGACGGGGGCCGGCTCGGCCGCGATGCCCGCGCCGTCGTCCTGGAAGACCGCCTGCACGCTCTGCGCGGCGTCGTCGGCCGCGGCGTTCTGCAGCGTGAGCACGCGGACGACGCGCGCGGCGCCCTGCGGCGTCTGGGCCATGTCGATGTCGAGGTCGGCGATCACCTGTTTGGCGACCTCGACCGACTCGCGCGGTCCGCTGACGACGACGACGTTGAGCCGACGGTCCGCCGCGACCTTCACCGGCACGAGCGTGCGGGCCTGCTCGGCCGCGGCGACGGGGACGCGCGTGCCGGGGCGGAACTGCTGGAACTGGGGCGCCGGGTCGCGGTGCAGGAGCTGCTGCACGATCGGGGCGATGGCCTCGGCGCGGGCGTGCTTCATCTGCACGGTGGCGACGGAGACGGCGCCGGGCTTGTTGCCCTCCAGGTCGAGCGAGCGGGCGATGTCCTCGACCATCTGGACGTCGGCCGCGCTGCCGCTGATGACCAGCGCGTTGGAGCCCTCGGCCGACGAGACGCTGACGCGACCGCCCGCGGGCCCGAAGCCGCCGAGCGGCGCGAGCGACTGGTTGATCGCCTGCGCGGTGGGGCCGGACTCGACGAACTTGAGTTCGAGCACCCTGACGACGGGCTTGGCGGCCAGGCGCGACAGTTCGTCCACGATCCGCGCGTAGCGCGCGACGGCCTCGGCGTCGCCGCTGACGAGCAGCGCGCCGCGCTCCCTGTCCTCCTGCACGTCGACGCGCGCCGCGCCCGGGACCATCGCCACCTGCTCGCGCTCGATCTCCGCGGCGCGGGTGCGCACCGCGGCGAGAGAATCGGACGGCACGAGCAGCACGCGGAAGACCGCGTCGCGCGCCGTCGCGCCGTCGATCGACGCCGCGAGCGACTCGATCGCGGCAAGGTCCTCGGGCCGCGCGCGGACGATGAGCGAGCGCGTCTCGTCGACGGCGTCGAACCGCGGCTCGACGTACGCCGAGCCGTCGCCCGGCTCCAGCAGCGTGCGGGCCAGCTGCGCCATGCGTCCGACGATCTGGCTCGGGCGCGCGTGCCTGAGCGTCAGCGTGCGCGTCTCGCGCTCGACCACGATGCCCGACTCGACCGAACGCAGCAGGTCGGTGAACGCGGCGATCGCGACCGAACTGCCGACGAGCGTGACGGTGCGGCTCTCGCCCTCGAGCGACGCCGCGACCGGCTCGGTCTCGGCGCGCGAGGACTGCCTGTACAACTGCTCGGCCCGCGCGACGACCTTCGCCGGGTCGCCCTGCGCGATGCGGACCTGCCGCGCCTCGCGGTCGCGCTCGGCGGGGACGTCGAGGCCCTTGACGAGGCGCTCGAGGGCCTCCACGTCGGCCACGGGACCGGAGACGACGAGGCTGCGGTCGTCGACGCCCTGGGCGTAGCGCAGCACGGCGGTCTGGCGCGGCGAGAGCAGGCGCGACACGAGATTCAGCGCGGCCTGCGCGGTGAGGTGGCGCGTTCGCAGCACCGCCACGCGCGACTCGGGCGCGGCGCGGCGCGGCGCGCCGTCGGCCTCGGGCGTGGTCGGCGTCGCTTCGGGGTCGATCTCGGCGATGAGCGCGGCGCACAGGGCGAGCTGCTCGGCGGTGCCGACGATGGTGAGTTTGCCCTGCTGCGGGAGCGGGAGGATGGTCGGGCGCGAGCCGGGCTCCGGCGGCCCTCCGCCGCCCCCCCCACCGCCTCGCTCGCCGCGCTGCTGGAACAGGCGTGTGACGTGCCCCGCGGCGTCGTCGGCGTTCACGCCGCCGAGCACGAAGGTGAGCATCTCGCGCCCCGTGCCCGCGCCGTCGGGCTGGTCGAGCAGCGCGACCAGTTCGCCCACGACTTCGAGCCGCGGCTTGGGGCCGACGGCGATGATGCTGTTGGTGCGCGGGTCGGGCTGGATGCTCAAGCCCTCGATCTGGTCGTCCTGCACGGTGGTCTTGCGGCCCTGCTGGTCGACGAAGGTGATCTGCTTGCGCTCGGCGATGAGGCCCTTGAGCGCGGCGTGGACGCGTTCGGCCTGCGCGTGCCTGAGCGGGAAGAGTTTGAACTGCGCGTCGCGCGGGCGGTCGGCGTCGAGTTGCTCGATCACGCCGCGGAGCCGGCGGCACTGGGCCGCGGTGTCGACGATGATCAGCGCGTTCTGCTGCGGCAGGGCGGTGATGCCGCCGAACCTGCTCACCATGCCCTTGAGTTGCTCGGCCAGCGGCGCGGCGACGGCGTTGTTCAGCGGCACGACGGTCGTGATGACCTCCGCCGAGCCGATCTCGTCGGGGATCTTGCCGACCACCTGCCCGAAGGCGCGCATCTCCTCGGCCTTGGTCAGCAGCAGGTAGCGGCCCTCGCGGCGCAGTTGCACGCCGTGCATGAACAGCAGGCGGTTGAGCACGTCGAGCGCCTCGTCGAGCGTGTACTTGGTCGCGCCGATGAACGTCAGGCCGCTCTTGGGCGCCTCGGCCTCGCGGATCACCGGCAGGCCGGTCTGGCGCGCCATGAAGTCCAGCACCTGCTCGAACGGGACGTCCTTGAAGTTGAACTCGATGCGCTCGTCACGCGCGGCGGGCGCTGGCGCGACCGGCTCCGGCTGCGCGGCAACCGGCGCAACCTCCGGCGCGGCCACGACGGGCGCGCCCTCCGGCGCGCCCGCCGCGGGTTCGGCGCCCTCGGCCTGTGCGAACACCGACACCGGTTGACCCGCGGCCAGCACAATCAGCGCGGGAACAAGCAAACGACGGGCTGGGCGGGTTCTCACGTCTCCGTCCCTCCTTGAACACCCCCACCCCCTACCCCCCCGCCCCTTCGACCCTCCCCCGACCCACCGGCCACGCACGCGATTGCCGGTGGAGACGGCGTGTGCGCCGGCCAGTCTCCGCTCGCCGCGCGACGCCAGTGTACCGATTACGACACCGACTTGCGTTCCGCGAGGGTTGACCCTAGGCGAACTTCAAAGACGTCCTCCCCGATTCGGATGCGAGCAACTTCCCCGGAACCGGTCACGAATGTGGCGCCGAACACCTCTGCACCCGGTGCGAGCGTTCGCGTCTCGCCCGACCGCGTGTTGACGATCCACAACTCCGGCCCGGAGGGAGACTGCACGACCGCGGTGATTCGCCAATCGGCAAGGCTGGGCGCGGCCGGGGGCGGAGGGGGCGGCGGCGCCTCCACTACCGGGCGCTCGCGGTCGGGCGGGCGCGGCGGGGCGGGCGGCTCGCGGAACACGTTCTTGGCGACGATCGCCCGCCAGGGGTCGATGGCCGCGTCGTCGATGGGGCTCCAGATGCGCGCGGCGGACTCGTCGGTCGAGCGCGACCTCCCGCCGCGCACGAAGACGCCGGTGATGGTGACCGACAGGTCGACGCTCTCGCGTTCGCGCCCGAGCACGCGCAGGCCGACGCCGTCGATGCGGCAGACCCACGGCTGGGCGTTGAGCAGCGCGATGGTGCGCACGGCCTGCTCGAGCGAGCACTCGCCGGTGAGCGTGGCCGACAGCGCGTGGAAGTCGGGCCGCTCGCGCACTTCGCGGGCGCGGAACTCGCGGAGGCGCGAGCGCGTCGCGGGGTTGACCTGCGGGCGCGAGGTCGAGGTCGAGACCTGTGCGCGCCGGAGGCCGACGTGCGCGGCCATCTCGTTCAGCGCCCGTCGCAGCACGGCGTTGGCCTCCTCCTCGCTTGCGCCCAGCGAGATGTCCGCCAGTTCGTCGAACCGTTTTCGCAGGCGCGGCGCGTCGGCCAGTTCGACCTCGCGCGAGTCGAGCCCCTCGCGGTAGCGGACGATCTCCGCGTCGAGCGCGCGGCGTCGGCCGCTGTAGGTGCTCCAGCCCCACCAGCAGCCGATGCCGACCGCCGCGGCGGCGGCCACGCTCAACGCCTGTCGCGTGCGCCTGTTCATCCGCCGCCTCCCCCGCCGCGGGTCGGGCGCGGCCGCTGGTTGCGCGGCTGGTCGGTCCGCGGCGTGTTGGCGGGCGCGGCGGCGGGCTGCTGCGCGGGCTGCGCTTCGGTTCGCGGCGCGGGCGTCGCGCTCTCGGGCTGTCGCGGCGCGGGCTCGGGGTCGTTCCGCGCGGCCGCGGGCGGCGTGGCGATGTCCGACGCGCGCGGGCCGGGTGCGTCGTCGGGAGTCCGGAAGCGCGTGGTGAGCGTCCACTCGAAGCGGTCGGGCAGGTCCGAGCCGCGGGTCTGCACGCTGTAGCGCTGGTCGGCGACGAGCCGGGCGCGGAGGGCGTCGGCCACCTCGCGGCGCTTCATCGAGCCGGCGATGGACATCGACCCGTCGTGCCGCACCGCCCACGCCGCGGGCGTGTAGACGCTCTGATCGCGCGTCGGCGCGTACACGACCTCGACGTCGCTCTTGGCGGTGACGCTGTCGAGCACGGCCTCGCGCGGGTCGGGCATCTGCGCGCAGAGCATGTTCAGGTGCGCCAGCCAGTCGATCTCGTTGTCGCGGAAACGCCGGAGGTGCTCGAGCCGCGCCTGCATGCGGACGAACTCGGCGTACTGCTCGGACTGCAGGCCCCACTCCTCCTTCAGGCCGGCCAGGGTCCGCTCGCGGCGCTGCAGGTCGAGGCGCGCGGCGGTGAACGCGCTGCCGCCGACGACGATCGCCGCGAGCGCGCCCAGCAGCACCAGCCGCCGGCGCTGCCCGGCAAGGTCCGGCGCGCGGCGCGGCGAGGCGAAGTCCAGCGTGGCCCTGCCGATCGCCGGCTCGGCGAGCAGGCCGATGAGCGGCGCGACGGCCGAGCGGTCGGCCTCGGGCATGTCGGCGGCGATCTCGACGTAGCGCGGGAACCCGGCGGCGTCGCTCGGCAGGTCGAGCGTCTCGGTGCACCGCTGGGCGACAAGGCGGCTGAGCGGGTCGGAGCCGAGCACGGTCACGGCCTCGATCGACGGCGCGTCGGGCGCGGCGCGGTACGACATCCACGTGCGCTTGGCCTCGACGGCGACCTTCTGCGCAAAGGCGTCGGCCTCGTCGGTGCTCGCGGGCCGCACCAGATCGGTGGCCCGGGCGAAGACCAGTTGCCCGCCCTCGACGATGACGAACTCGGTCGATTCCGCGCCCAGCGCGACGCCGAGCGTACCGCCGCTGCGGCCCTGCGCCACCTCGGCGAGCAGCGCGGCCGCGCCGGCCGACTGCAGCGCGACGCGCCCGAGCCGCAGCCCCGCCGCGCGGCAGACGGCCCGACGCCACTCCAGCCGGTCGCCCTGGAGCGCCGCGGCCAGCACCGCCGCGCCGCTCTCGCCGTCGTCGATCGGCACGTAGTCGATCGCGGCGTTCTCGGGCGAGACCGTCAACTGGCGGACCAGTTGCAGGCGCACCATGCCGGGCAGTTCGTCCGGATCGGTGCCGGGCGGGAAGGCGATGCGCTTCATCACGACTTCGCCGCGCGACACCGCGAACACGACGCGGGCCCGGCGCGCCGCGCTCCAGAGTTTGGCGCTCTTGAGTTCGGACGAGACCCAGCGGCCCGCCGCGGCGGCGTCGTTGAAATCGAGCGCCGGCGGCCGCGGCACGCTGAGCCATGCGCGGACGGTGACGCGCCCGGACTGCACGCCCGCGGCGACCGCCACGAGGCGGTTGCTCTCCAAGTTGATGGCGACCTGGTTCCGCTCCATCGAAACCCTCGTGCAAGCCTCGCTCACCCTCGCCCGCCGGCGGTCCAACGGCCCACCCTCGGGTCCGAGTCCGACGCGGGCGCGTCGCCGGCATCGGCCGGAGCGGCCGGGCGCGGGCTCTCCGTGCCGCGCGTCGGCCGCCTCGGAGACGAGGATACCGCCGAACCGGGGTCAGCGGATGCAGGGGGCGGCGCAAGTTCGAAGTTGGCCGGGGGCTGGTCGGGGCCGGGACGGGGCCCGGCCAAGCCCAACGCGCCGACCCGCCGGGCCGCTTCGGCAGCGCTGATGTCGCGCAGGTACGCGACGCGCGGCCGCTCGGACGCGACGTCAACGACCGCCTCCAGCACGACGCGGTCCTGCAGCGGCGGGCGGTCGTCGCCCTCGTCGGTGTCGGCGGGGACAAACCCCGCCTCGACGACGATGCGCCACTGCATCGAGCGCGCGCACACGTGCTCGAAGGCCTGCTCGAACCTGTCCGGGGTCAGGATGTTCTCGGTGACCAGCCAGCACACGCTCAACCGTTGCTCGGGCGCGAGTTTGTCGCGCAGCGCGACGGCCTGTTCCGCCGCGGCCGCGTCGAACCCCGGCACGCACGCCAGCACCGCGGCGGGCGCGGCGAGCACGTCAACCCGTCCGACGCGGAAGGGCGCGGGGTCGGCGCAGAACACGTCGACGACCTCGGCCCAGTCGGCAGGCGGGCTGTTGTAGCGCCGCAGCACGCGGACGAGGTCGGAATCGCGCTCGAAGCGCGAGCCCTGCTCCATGACCGCCTTGACGATGTTCGCGGTCGCCTCGTCGTAGCGCTCGCGGATGGCCTCGCCCAGCGCGTCGGACCACTGGCCGCGAAGCGAGATGCGCCGCGCACCCGAGTGCGACTCGGCCCCGCGCCCCATGCCCGCCTGCACGTTGGGATCGAACGCGAAGACCGTCAGCAGGTCCTCGAGCGGGCGGGGCGGCGCGACATCGACCGGCGGGACGAACGCGTCCGTGCTCGCGGGTGGCTCGGCGTCGTCGCGCGGGCCGAAGGCGTTGCGCAGCCCCTCGATCAACGCCAGGTCGCGCACGCTGCCGAACTTGCCCGCGCCGCGCGCCGCGACGATCCGCGCAGCGACCTCGGCGTCGAGCCCCGGCACCAGCGCGAGCATCTCGGCGGTCGCGGCGTTGATGTCGATCTTGCCGGACTCGCTGACCGCGGCCCGCCCGTCGATCGGGACGAGGCGCGCCACGGCGCGCCGGCCGTCGCCGTCGACAAACAGCGGCCACTCGTCGCTCAGGACCGGCCGCCTGCCCAGAAGCAGGTCGGCGCGCTGGGCGCGGAGTTCCTCCTGCGCCGCCTGCACGCCGCTCCACGCCAGCGCGCGGCTCTGCACGCGCCGCGCCGCCGCGTCGGCCGCCACACGCTGCGCCTGCGCCGAGTACACCACGCTCGCGGCGACGAGCGCGCCGATGGTGACGGTGATCAGCACGGCGTAGAGGGCGAATGCGCGGCTCACGGCGCACCCCCCTGCGGCGCATCGGCCCGTGTGCGCAGCGACCACGCCGCCTCCGGCGCATCGGGAATGACCAGCACGCGCACCCGGTCGGGCTCGGGCCAGCGTTCGGGCGCCCCCGCCCGCTCCCCGACGGGCTCGAACCAGAGCGCGACCTCGACGGCGGCGGGCAGGCGGCCCGCGGCCGCGCTGTCGAAGGACGCGGACCACGACCGCCCGTCGAAGTACCGGAACCGGGCGCGCATGGCGCGCTCGGAGAGGGCGTGCCGCTCGCCCGGCGCGCCCGCCGGCCCTCGCGCCAGCCACAGCATCGGCCCGATGAACTCGTACACCGCCTCGTGCAGGTCGCTCGCGCCCGCGTCGGACAGATCGACGCCGCGCGTCAGCACGCGCAGGCGCGTCGAACTCCCCTGCACGCCGGCGCCGCGGCGGGCGTCGCCCGCGATCGCGCCCAGCAGGTCGGACTCCAGTCGGTCCAGCAGCGCGTCGGCGCCCTGCGCGTCGCTCGCGGCCAGTCCCAGCGCCCGCTGCGAGGACGCCGTGCGCCACGCGAAGGCCGTCACCGCCGCGGCGAGCATCGCGCCAAGGCCCAGCGCCAGCAGCACCTCCATCACGGTGAACCCGCGTCGAACGCTCATCGTACGCCCCCTCTGGCGCCGCTCCGGGCACGCTCGGCGGCGCGGCCGATGTCGTCCAGATCGCCCACGCGGTCCTCGGCCTCGGCCCCGAGCCGGACGAGTTGGCGCAGCGTGACCGCGACCGACGGCGCGGCCCGGCCCGGCTCGCGCCGCAGCGCGGTCACCTCGATCAGCGTCAGGCCGCCGCCGGGGCCCGCCGCGCCCCGGCCCGCCCCGCCGTAGGGCGTCGAGCGGATCGACAGTTCCCATCCCGTCGGCGCCGGCGGCGTCTCGGCGAACTCGGAGGTCGATTCCTCGTCCTGCCACTCGGGAACGGGGCCGTTGAGTGTCTCGGCGGTGTCGATGCCGGCCTCGATGCGCGACAGCGCGCTGCGTGCAAGGTCCATGGCTCGCTGCCGCTCCTTCGCCGCCGCCAGCGACGAGGCCGACTGCCCGATGGCCGAGAGAATCGCCAGCGCCGCGCCGAGAAAGACCGCCAGCGCGAGCATCATCTCCATGAGCAGCGCGCCGCGCGGCCTGCGCCGGCCGCGCACGCACGAGCGCGAGGCCGCGGCCCGGGCGGTCATGGCGTAGCCCCCTGTCCGCCGGCGGCACGCGGCGGAGGTGGCTCGCCCTCGGCACGCACGTACGGCGTGAACGACGCCTCGCCCGTCCAGCGGTTCAACCGGACCCGCGCCTCGCGCCGGTCGCCCGCGTCGAACACCATCAACAGGTCACGCGGCATCAGCACGCTGCCGTCGGGCAGCAGCACGCACAGCGTCCCGCCGCCCGTTCCCTCGACGAACTCCGGCTCGTTGTCGTCGCGCTCGGCGTCGCGATCGTTGCGCTCGGCGTCCGCGGCTTGGTCGTCCTCGGCGGGCATGAGAGCGAACCGCACGCCGCGGGGCAGGTCGAGCACGAACTCGCTGCGCGCCGGGCGTGAGCGTTCGCCGCGGCGCTGTTCACCGGAGCCGACGGTCTCCGCCTCCTCGCTCCACAGCGTCGCGCCGCGCTCGTCCTGCCGGACGGTCAGCCGAACGATCACGCCGCGGCGTTGCGCATCGGCCCGGGCGATGATCACGGCGGACGCCAGTTGCCGCTGGGCCTGATCGAAACGGTCGGCCGCGAGGCGAGAGACCCCGACGGGCAGCACGATTCCCGCGACCATCGCGACCAGCGCGACGGCGATGAGCAGTTCCAAGAGCGTGAAGGCCGAGCGGCACATACAAACGCTCCGAGTGCGCCGGACGACCCGGCGAGACGGCGGCCCGGCGCGGCGAAGGCGACTCAGGGCCGGGCGGGCGGCGGCGGCGCCGAACTGCCGCCGGACGACCGGCTCCCATCGATCCCCTCGAGCGCGGACTTGGGCCAGACGTTGATGTCGTCTTCGGTCCCTTCCTGCTTGTCCGGACCGGCCGAGAGCAGGTCGAACTTGCCCTCGGGCGCGCGCTCGCCGACCTGCAGGTAGATCCACTCGGTTCCCCACGCGTCGGTCGGGATCGGCTCTTCGACAAAGCGCCGCCACTTGGCCTGGTCCGCGTCCTCGGACAGTCTGGACTTGTCCCACAGCACCGCGAGCCCCTCGTCGTCGGTCGGGTAGCGGTTGAACTCGAGGCTGAACTGGTTGAGCGCGTCGCGCAGGCTCTTGAGTTGGATCTGCACGTTGCCCTCGGTCGCGCGGTCGCGAGAGCCCATCAGGTTCACCGTGACCAGCCCCGCGATGGCGAGGATGATGACGATCACGATCATCACTTCCAGCAGCGTGAACGCGCGGGACACCGCCGCGCGCACGGTCGATTCGGTCCTGTTCATCCGTTCAGCCTCCTCTGCCCTCCGCCCCGGCCGTCCGTGCCCGCCCGACCCGCCACCGCATGAGTTTACCGCCGCGACGCCCGCGCGGCTTCGCCCGCGCCTGTCAGGGATTCCCATTGTCACGAGCGGGTATCGCGCCGGCGTTCATCGGATCGCCGAGCCCATCTGCGAGATCGGCAGCACCAGGCCCATCGCGACCAGCCCGATCACGCCCGCCAGCAGGAGCAGGAGCAGGGGCTCGACGAGTTTGAGCGCCACGCCGAGCATGCGCTCGATCCGGCTCTCCAGCGTCTCGGCGACGGTGATCAGCACGCCGTCGAGGTTGTTGGCCTGTTCACCGACGGTGATCATCTCGACCACGTCGGGCTGGATCAGCCCGCTCTCGGCCAGCGGCGGGGCGAGCGGCTGGCCCTGCCGCACCGCCTCGGCGGCGTTGCCGATGGCGTCCTCGAGCAGCACGCTGCCCGCGGCGTCGCGGGCGATCTGCATCGCGGTCAGCAGCGGGATGCCGTTGCCGAGCATGGTGCCGAGGATGCGGCAGAACCGGGCGACGGCCATCGCGCCCAGCAGCGGGCCGAGCACGGGCAGGCGCAGTTTCACGGTTTCGATCCGGCGCGAGACATCGGGCCGCCGGGCCAACCGCCACAGCACGAACACCGTCGCCGCGCACACGGGCACCAGCACCACGCCCCAGGTGGAGACAAAGTCGCCCAGTCCGAGCACGATCTTCGTCACGCGCGGCAGGCCCGCCTGCTGGTCGATCTTCGCGAAGATGGGCTTGAACCTAGGCACGAAGACCCCGAAGACGATCCCGAGGATCGCCCCGCCGACGACCACCAGCACGATCGGGTAGATGAGCGCGCCGACGACCCGCGCCCGCATGTCGGCCTGGCTCTGCAGGAACGCCCCCAGCCGCGCCAGCACCTGCTCGAGGAACCCGCCCTTCTCGCCCGCGCGCACCATCGCGACGTGCACCTTGGGAAAGACCTCCGGCCGCGCGGCCATCGCCTCGGCCAGTTCGACGCCCTCGGCGACCGAGTCGGCGACCTCGCCGAAGGTCTGCGCCAGCCGGGCCGACGACTTCCGCGCCGCCAGCAGCCGAAGGCCGCGCATCAGCGGTACGCCGGCGCGGAGCAGGTCGGCCAGTTGGGTGTAACTCGCGGCCAGTTCGCGCGTCGAGACGCCCATCCGGAGCCCGCCGCGTTCGGCCTCCTCGTTGACGTTCACGGGCGTGAGCCGTCGCGCTTCGAGTTCGGCGAGCACGGCCTGCTCGCTCGCGCCGGCGAGCACGCCGACCACGCGCTCGCCGCCGGGCGTCAAGGCGATGTAGCGGTAGTTGCCCATGCGGAGTCGGCCGCCGCCGCGCCGGGGCGCGGGGTCAGTTCTTCTCTTCGGCCTTCGGCTTGGCGGCCAGCAGTTGCTCGACCTTCTTCACCAGTCCCTGTTCGAGGTTCTTGGTGCGGACGTTCGCCCGATCGGCGTCGAAGCGCGCGACGACCTTGCCGTCGCGGTCGATCACGAACTTGGTGAAGTTCCACTTCGGCTCGCCGCCGAGGGGCTTCGGCTGCGCGGCCAGCGCCTTGTAGAGCGGGTGCGCGTCCTCGCCCTTCACGCTGATCTTCTCGAACATCGGGAACTCGACGCCGTAGGTGCCGGTGCAGAACGAGGCGATGTCCTTGTTCTCGCCCGGCTCCTGGTTGCCGAAGTTGTTGGCGGGGAAGCCCAGCACGACCAGCCCCTCGTCCTTGTGCCTGGCGTACAGCGCCTGCAGCCCCTCGTACTGGCTCGTGAAGCCGCACCTGCTCGCGACGTTGACGATCACCACGACCTTGCCCTTGTACTTGGACAGGTCCTCCTCGGTCCCGTCGATGCGCCTGACCTTGAACGACAGCACGTCGGCGGGCTTGACGTCCTTGTGCTCGCCGTCGGCGGGCTTGGGCTTCTCGGGCTGTTGGGCGGGCTGGGCGCCCGTCGGCGGGTCGCCGCCGCGGGGATGGCCCATGGCCACGACGCTCGCCACCGCGGCCCCGGTGACCAGCACCGCCGCCAACGCCCACACCGCCTTGGCGCTGCCGCCGCCATCGCCGCACCCGCCGTCGCCGCATCCGCCACCGTGGCAACAGGACATGATCGCCTCCTTGGCGGGCCGGTCTTGCGGCCCGCGGAGCAATCGTACCGCGCACGCACGCGAAAGGTCGCGGGCGAATCCGCAACGCGCTGCATCCTCGAACTACCATCGGTCATGGTCGGCCTGACGCGCACGGTCCGGTTCAGCGTCAACAGCGGCTCCGCCGCCGCTCCGCCCGGTGCGCCCGCGCACAACTCCTTCGCGGCCCACCCGCCGATGGCGGGCATCGGTCGGCACTACGAACTCGATATCCGCTGCCGCGGCGACGTGGACCCGCGCACCGGGTATTTCATCAACATCAAGGACATCGACCGCGCGGCGCGGGCGACGGCGATCCCGGCGATCGCTGACGCGTGCGCGGCCGATCCCGGTGCGAGCCCCGCGTCCGTGCTCGGCGGCGTGCTGCCGGCGCTGGACCGCGCGATCCGCAACGGCGGCGCGGTCGAGTCGGTGCGCTGGAGGCTCAGCCCGTACTATTCCGTCGAGATGAGCCCCCGCACGCCCACGGTCGCGCTGCTGCGCCAGCAGTTCGAGTTCGCCGCGGCCCACCGGCTGCACGTCCACACGCTGAGCGACGAGGAGAACCGGCGCATCTTCGGCAAGTGCAACAACCCGCGCGGGCACGGGCACAACTACCGCGTCGAGCCGTGCGTCGAGGTGCCGGTGGGCGGCGCACCGTCCTTCACCCTCGACGCGCTGGAGCGCATCACCGCCGAGCGCGTCATCGCCCGGTTCGACCACACGCACCTCAACGAGGACACGGCCGAGTTCGACACCGCGCGCGGCGGCGTCAACCCCTCGGTCGAGAACATCGCCAAGGTCTGCTACGACCTGCTCGCGCCCGCCATCGCCGCGGCCTCGCCCGGCGTGCGGCTGCGCTCGGTCACGGTGTGGGAGACCGACAAGACCAGCGCGACGTACCCGGCGTGATCGAGCCGGTCAGCGCGGCTCGAAGGTGAACTTCTGACCGCCGATGGACGCCTCGAACATCAGGCCGGCCTTGGTCGCCGTGAAGACCGCGACGCCCTGCTCGTAACTGGCCGTCTCGGACGCGCCGGCGCGGACAGCGACCGCCGACGCCTGCCCGGAAAACTCGAACGTGCCAGTCTTGAACCGCTCCAGCGCCTCGACGGTCCGGAAGACGATCAGCTCCATGTACTCCTGACCGCCGAGTTGCAGGCCGATGGTGCCCTGCCGGAGGTCGCAGTAGCCGATCATCCGGCCGTTCTCGTAGACCTCGCCGCGCCCGTAGGCCCCGCCGATGCCGACCGCGCCCTTCCCGACCGACGGGAAGACCGCGTAGCCGCGGGCCTCGCGCAGGGTGCGCTCCAGCGACGGGTCGGCACGCTTGAAGGCGTCCAGCGCCTCGCGCGAGCGGATGCTCAGCACCTGCCGGTCGGAGTCGGACCTGGGCGCGGTCTCGCAGCCCGCCGCGGCCAATGCGCAGGCCACCAGCGCGGCGAGCGTGATCGTCGCAACGGTGCGCGTGGCGTTCATACTCGGCTCCTTGCACGGCGCGAGCGGTCGCGCCGCGTCAGACGTGGAACGGGAACATCAGCGGCGACAGCGTCACCGTCGCGGCAAGCATAAGCAGGTTCATCGGGACGCCGATGCGCAGGAAGTCGGCCAGGGTGTAGCCGCCGGGGCCGTACACCATCAGGTTCGTCTGGTAGCCCAGCGGGGTGGCGAAACTGGCCGAGCCCGACATCATGATCCCGATCACGAACGGCGTGAAGTCCACGCCGAGCCGGTCGGCGGCGGCGTGCGCGATGGGGAAGACCAGCGCGACCGCGGCGTTGTTGGTGATGACCTCGGTGAGCAGCGACGTGACGGCGCACACCGCCAGCAACGCGAGCCACGGGTGCTGGCCCGCCATGTCGAGGACCGAGTCGGCGATCAGCCTCGCCGCGCCCGAACTGTCCATCGCGCGGCCGAAGCCCAGCATCCCCGCGATGACGACCAGCGTCGGCCAGCGCACGCTGCGCCGCGCCTCGCGGACGGTGCAGCAGCGCGTGACGATCATCGCGCCGGCGGCGAGCATCGCGGCGACCAGCATCGGGTACACCTCGAACGCCGCGAGCGCGACCATCGCGACCAGGATGACCGCGGCGACCGGCGCGCGGGTGTGCTGGCGCGGCGTGGAATCCTCCAGCGCGCTGACCAGCAGGAAGTCCGACGAGTCGCGGTGGCGGTCGGCAAAGCCGGGCGGGGCCTCGATGAGCAGCACGTCGCCGGGGCGCAGTTCAATGTCGCCGATCTTGCCGCGGACTCTCTCGCCGCTGCGCGCCACGGCGATCACCGCGCCGTTGTAGCGGTTGCGGAAGCGGCCCTCGCGGATGGTCAGCCCGGCGATCGGGCAGTTGGCCGACACGACGGCCTCGAAGAGCCTGCGGCGGTAGCGCGGGGAGTCGAGTTTGAAGATCTGGTCGGTCGCGGGCACCAGGCCGCGGGCGCGGGCCAGTTCGCGGATGGCGTCGACCACGCCCGCGAACAGCAGCCGGTCGCCCGCGCGCAGCACGTGCTCGGGCCCCACGGCCTCGAGCACCTCGTCGCCCCGGCTGATCTCGACCAGGAAGCACCCCGGCAGGTTGCGGAAGCCGACCTGCTCGATCGTCCTGCCGGCGATCGCGCTGCCCTCGGGCACCAGCAGTTCGAGTGTGTACTCGCGCGGGTCGGAGAGGATGGTCTTGGGCGAGCGGCGGTCGGGCAGCAGGCGCGGGCCGGCGAGCACGACGAACGCGCCGCCGATGATCGCCGCGGGAACGCCGACCCACGCGATGTCGAACATCCGCAGCGGGCGCAGGTCGGTGTGGTCGACGACCAGCCCCGCGACCACGAGGTTGGTGCTGGTGCCGATGAGCGTGCAGGTCCCGCCGAGGATCGCGGCGTAACTGAGCGGGATCATGAGTTTGGACGGGGCGATGTTCAACTTGCGGGCCCAGTCCTGCAGCGCGGGGATCATCACCGCGACGACGGGCGTGTTGTTCAGGAACGCGCTCATGGCGCACACCGGCGCGCACACGCGCAGCACCGCGCCGCGCACGCCGCCGGGCCTGCCGAGCAGGCGCTGCGAGACCGCGTCGATCGCCCCCGTCTCGCGCAGCCCCGCGACCACGACAAACAGCACGGCGACCGTCGCCACGCCGGGGTTGGCAAAGCCCGAGAGCGCCTCACGCACCCCGAGCACGCCCAGCTTCCAGCCCGCGTCGGTCGGCACGGGCACGGCGAGCAGGAACGTGAGCGCGGCGACCACGATCGCGTCGGGCGCGATCCGCGTGAACGCCAGCATCCCGATGATGGCGGCCAGCGCGAACAGGACAATGGCGGCGTCGATGGGCATGGTGCGAGCGGGCCGGGCCGCGGGCCCGTACGATAAGCCCAATCGACCCGCGCGGCGTGAATCCGGGCGGGCCGCAATCGGTAGGCCTTGCAGGGCGTTGGACCTTGAGCGCGGCCGCGGGCCGCGCGCGCACCAGCGGCTGCGGGGAGGCGGGAATGCGGGAGTCATCGATGAACAGTCACGCGCGTCGTCTGTCGTTCGTCCTGGGTGGCTTCGCTCTTGTCGCCGTCGCCGCCGCGGCGCAGCCGGGCGCGGGCGGCGGACGCGGTGGCGGCGGCCAGCCCGGCGCCGGGCAGCCCGGCCAGCCCGGTCGCCCGGGCGGCGGCGACGGGTTTGTCGAGCGCCTGCTGCGGTTTGACGCCAACGGCGACGGCAAACTGCAGTGGGACGAGGTGCCCGAGAACCAGCGCGAGCGGCTCTTTGCACGCGGCGACACGAACAACGACAAGGTGCTCGACCAGGACGAACTGCGCGCGCTGGCCACCGCGGGCCCGCGTCGGCTCGGCCCGGGCGGCGGCGAGGGCGAACCGGGCAACGCGCCGTCGCTGCACGACTCGATGGAGCAGGCCGGGCGCGCGATGCGGACGCTCCGCCGGTCGCAGTTCAACGAGATCAGCCGTCGGCAGGACCTCTCGTCGGTGCAGTCGCTGCAGAGCGCGCTGGTCTCGGCCAAGGGCCAGATCAGCGAAGCCAAGATGAGCGAGCCGGCGAAGGCCCGGTTCAAGGACGACACCGCCGCGTTCCAGAAGGAGTTCCGCCTGTCGATGATCAAGACGACGATCAAGGCGTTCGAACTTGAGCGCGCGATTGTCAGCGGCGACAGCGCCGAGGCGACCAAGGCCCGCGACGAACTGCTCGCCCTCCAAAAGGAAGCGCACGACCTCTTCCAACCCGACGCGGAGAAGGACGACGAGGCGCCCGCGCGGCGCGAGCCGGGCGGCGGACGGCCCGGCAACCGCCCGCCGAACTGACCGTCACGGGCTCGGCACCCAGATCACCTGTCCGTTCTCGGCGTCGCGCTCGCCGAGGATGCACGCCGCGATGACGTGCGCCACCGCCTCGGGCGCGAGCGCCCTGGCGGGCGGGATGGACCTGTCGTTGAAGTTTGCGCGGAGCATCGGCGTCTCGACCGCGCCGGGCGCGACGGCGAACGCGCGGACGCCGATCGCGCGGCCCTCCTTGGCGCACGATTGGGCCATCAGGTTCACGCTCGCCTTGGCCGCGGCGTAGGCGAAGAACCCCGCGAACGGGTCCCTGGTCGCCATGGATGAAACGTTCACGACCGTGGCTCGCGGCGACTTGCCTTGCGCGCGGGCTTCCTCCGCCTGACGCCTGAACACCGGCCACGCCGCGGCGGTCAGGTACCCCGGTGCCAGCGCGTTGACGGCGAAGCACTCCTGCAGCAGCGCGGGCGTGGTCTTCTCGATCGACGCCAACGGCGCGCTGCCCGCGTTGTTGACCAGCGCATCCAGCCGCCCGAAGCGTTCGACCGTGCGCGACACCGCGTCCGCGGCCGTCGCGCTCTCGGAAACATCCAGCGCGAGCGTGAGCACGCGCTGCGGCGAGCCGGAGAGCGCGGCGGTCTCTGCCAGTGCCTGCTCGCGCCGCCCGATGATCGCGACCGACCAGCCCTCCCCCACCATCGCACAGGCCAGCGCGCGCCCGATGCCCGACCCGCCGCCCGTGATCAACGCGACCTGCTCGCCCATGGCTGCTCCATCGCCCGCCGCGCCCCGACCCTCTCGCGCCGCGACCGACCCGCACTTCGTGCCGCGGCGGGTCGGCGGATTCACGCCCGGTTTCGTCCCGCGCGGCGGAACGGTAGACTGCCCGCATGTCCCTGCTGCTCGGGCTCGACATCGGCACCTCCGCCGCCAAGGGCGTGCTGCTCGACGCGGGCACGCGGCGCATCATCGCCGAGGCGTCGGTCGAGTACCCGCTCAGCCAGCCGCGCCCCGGCTGGAGCGAGCAGGACCCGGAGGACTGGTGGCTGGCGGTCTGCCGCATCTCGCGGCGGTTGATCGCTGCGTCGGGCGCCGACCCGAACGGCGTCGCCGCCGTCGGACTCTCCGGCCAGATGCACGGGGCGGTGTTTCTCGGGGCCGACGCCGCGGCGTCGGGCGGACGGGCCAATGCGCTGCGGCCGGCGATCCTGTGGAACGACCAGCGCACCGCGCGCCAGTGCGAGCAGATCGAGCAGGCCGCGGGCGGGCGCAGGCGACTGGTCGAACTGGTCGGCAACGCCGCGCTCACCGGCTTCACGCTGCCCAAGGTCCTCTGGCTGCGCGAGCACGAGCCCGAACGGTTCGCGCGTGCGCGGCACCTGCTGCTGCCCAAGGACTTTGTCCGCTTCCACCTGACGGGCGAGATCGCGACCGACGTGAGCGACGCCGCGGGAACGCTCGCGCTCGACGTCGATGCGCGCACACGTTGGAGCGGCGACGTGCTGCGCGCGGTGTCGGTCGATGCCGCGCTGTTCCCGCCGGTGCGCGAGTCGTGCGCGGTCGCGGGGCTGATCTCCGACTGGGCCGCGGGGCAGACGGGCCTTGCCATCGGCACGCCCGTCGTCGCCGGCGCGGGCGACAACCAGGCCGGCGCGGTCGGCGCGGGCGTCGTCGAGCCGGGCGCGGTCCTCGCCGCGATCGGCACCAGCGGCGTGATCTTCGCCCACACCGACCGCCCGCGGCGGGACGTGTCGCCGACGCAAGCCGATGCGCCCGTCGGCCGGCTGCACACGATGTGCGCGGCGACGGGCACCGCCCGCCAGAGCGGCGGCTGGTCGCTCACCGGCTGCATGCTCAGCGCGGGCGGGTCGCTGCGCTGGGCGCGCTCCGTGCTCGCGCCCGGCGTGCCGTACGACGAACTGGTGCGGGAGGCCGCGGCGGTGCCGATCGGCGCCGAGGGTCTGGTCTTCCTCCCCTACCTTACCGGCGAGCGCTGCCCGCACCCGGACCCGCACGCGCGCGGCGGATGGATCGGCCTGACCTCGCGGCACACGCGCGGGCACCTCGTGCGCGCCGTGCTCGAGGGCGTCACGTTCGGCATGACGCAGATGCTCGACCTGATGCGCGCCGTCGGCGTGAACGTGCGCCTTGCACGGCTCGGCGGGGGCGGCGCGCGGTCCACCCTCTGGCGGCAGATGCTGGCCGACAACTTCGGCACGCCGTGCGAGGTCGTCGGCGCGGGCGGGGACGAGGGCCCCGCGCTGGGCGCGGCGATCATGGCGGGCGTCGGCGCGGGAGCGTTCGAATCCGCCGCCGCGGCGTGCAAAGCCGTCATCCCGGTGGTCGCGGAAGTCCGGCCGAACCCGTCCGCGGCCGCCGCGTACGCACGCCCGCGCGCCGCCTACGACCATCTGTACCGCGACCTCCGCGGCACCTTCGCCGAACTTTCCGCGCAGTAGCATCGCACCCACCTCTCACTCCTTCTCCATTTCAATCCTCTTGCGTCTTCCACTGCGTTCGCTCTGCGCTCTCTGCGTCTCCGAGTTCCTTCCGGAAGAACCTCCATGCCCCTTGCCGACCTCCGCCCCCAATCCACCCGCCGCACACCGGCCGACACCGTCAGGCACCTGCAGACGTTCTCGCTGGACCTGAAGTTCTCCGCCGGCATCTGGTTCCTGTCGCCGGCGCAGAGCCGGTTTCACGACAAGTACTTCCCGGATCTCACGATCGAGCAGCGGCTGGACATCGCCGTGAAACTCGCCAAGGACGGTTTGGGCGCACTCGAAGCCCACTACCCCAACGAGATCAACGAGGAGAACCTCGGCCTGTGGCAGACCTTCAGCCGGCAGACCGGCATTCGCGTTCTCACGGTCATTCCCCTGCTGTTCTGGGACAGGCAGTTCGAGTTCGGCTCGCTCTCGAACCCGCTGCCCGGCCCGCGCAATGCCGCGATCGAGCGGACCATCGGCGCGCTGCGCCTGAACAGGCAACTCGACACCGACTTCGCCGTCGTCTGGCCCGGCATCGATGGGTACGAGCACGGCTTCGGCCTCGACTTCGCCGCGGCAAGGGCGCGGTTCGCCGAGGGACTGGCCGAGGCGATGGACGCGGTGCCCGGCGTGCGCATCGCGTTCGAGCCCAAGCCCTACGAGCCCCGCGGGCACATTCTCTACGGCACCACGCCCGAGGGCATCCTGCTCGGCCGTGACGTCGAGGCGATGCTGCGCGCCGATGCGAACAGGAGACTGCTCGCCGACGGCCACGGACTGGTGTGCATGAACCCCGAGGTCGGGCACGCGCTGATGGGCTTTGAGGACGGCGCGTACGCCTTCAGTTGGCCGCTGTCGGAGGGCCGCCTCGCGCACACGCACTGGAACAGCCAGCCGCTGGGCAACTACGACCAGGACCTCGGCGTCGGCGTCGTGTCCCCCGAGGTTGCCGAGGCGATCCTGTACACGCTGAAGATGCACGGCTATCGCGGCTGGTTCGGCATCGACATCAACCCCGAGCGCATCCCGGTGGAGGTCGCTCTCCGCAACTCCTTCGATGCCCTCCGCGCGGCCAACGACCGCATCGACTCCCTCGACCACGAGTCGATCGTCGCCTGCCACAACACACCCGACCGCGCCCGCGGCTGGCTCGACGCCTATCTCACGCGTGCCCGGGCCGCGAGGCCGGAGAGGCTCACGCCCCTGCCGCGACTGGTGTAAACCCCGTAACACGGCCATCCTGCCCGTCGCTCTTCACTGCCCGGTTGGGCAGGCGTCCCGCCTGCACCGTGCTCGTCGGCAG
>CALKJW010000015.1 GCA_937995595.1 uncultured Phycisphaerales bacterium
GCGCGGCGGGGTCGATCAGCCCGGCCAATCGCGCCAGGTTCTCGATGTGCAGCAGCCGCGCACGGGGCACGTCGACAAACGCCGGGTCGCCCAGCCAGCGGGCGCGGTCGGCGAAGGCGTGGCGGATCGATTCGACGAACAGGTGCGTGGTGCGCCCCGTCCATCGCTCCTCGGCGTGCAACTCGTACGCGCCGCCGCAGAGTTCGAACACGCCCAGCGTCTGCGCGATCGCCAGCCCGCCGGAACTCGGCGGCGGCATGCCCAGAAAGGTCCAGACGGCGAATCCGAACCGCAGCGGCTCGACCTCCTGCGCGCGGTAGGCGCGCAGGTCGGCGAGCGTGAGCGTCCCGCCGTCGCGTGCCGCGGCGCGCACGATCGCCTCGGCGACCGGCCCTTCGTAGAACCCCGGCGCGCCGAGCGCGGCGATGCGCTCCAGCGCGTCGGCCTGCTCGGGGAGGCGGATCAGGCTGCCCGCGTCGGCGAGGCCGCGCTGCAGGAAGCGCTCCCACACGAACGCGAACCGCGACTTGAGTTCGGGGCGCTGCTCGAAGCGCGCGGCGAGGTCCTTGGCGGTCCGCGCGTAGTCGGGGTCGGCGACGAAGCCGTGGCGCGCGTGCCGGATCGCCGGCGCGAGCACGGTCGCGCGGTCGAGCGTGCCGTAGCGCTCCAGCGCGTGCAGCAGGCCGGCGACGGTGCCGGGCACGCCGACGGCCTTGCCGCCCTCGACGCTGGCGCGCGGGTCGGCGTCGCGTTCGTAGAAGGCGGGGTCGATCGCCGCGGGCGCGACCTCGCGGTAGTTGATGGCCGTCGAAACGCGTCCGCGGACGGGGTCGGCGGGCAGGTGGACGATCAGAAATCCGCCGCCGCCGATGCCGCAGGAGTACGGGCGGACGACGGAGAGGGCGAACGACGCGGCGACCGCGGCGTCGACGGCGTTGCCGCCCAGTGCGAGCATCTCCGCGCCCGCCGCGCTGGCCAGTTCGTGGTCCGCCGCGACCGCGCCGCGGGCGAAGCGTCCCGCGTGGCCGGAGGCGATGACCGCGCGTGACTCGGCGGCCTCTGCCGCGGCCGTCGCGCCCGCGGCGAGCGTGGTCGGGCGCGAGGCGCAGCCGCTGACGCCGACCGCGGCCAGCGCGACCATCGCGGCAATGGCGCGCCAACGGACGGTGCACCGGCAAGCACGTGTGCTCTGTCGATGATTCATCCGACCAGCGTACCAGACTGAACGCTGCACGGCTGAACCATACCTCGACTGGTCGTCAGCACCCGGCGAACCACGCGGTCAGGAACGCGAAGATGGCCGGGACCCCGGGCGTGCCTCCGAACTCGTACGCGGCGGGCTCCCCCGCGAACCACGCGGCGAGGAAAGCGAACACGTCGGCGACGTCGCGAGTTCCGTTGCCATCGAAGTCCGCCGCGCACGCCGCATCGCCCAGGCGGGTGATGCCGACCCGGTAGCTGTCGTACGTCCCATTGACTGTGAACCGGCTCGAGGCAATGAAGGTCACGCCGTCCGAGGAGACGATCGCCGGGTCCGCATCTCCCTGCGGTCCGGCGGCAACCGCAAACGCGGGGTTGTCCAGCACAACGCCCGACTCACTCACTCGTGCCGCATAGACGTCCGTGCGCGCATCGAAGAACGAGCTCTGGTTTCGCTGATCCTCCCACGCGACGATGAATGTGGCGCCATCCCATGCCACCGTCGGCCGCAGTTGCCGGCCCGCGGCCTGCGCGATGGTGAAGTCGGGGCCGAAAGTGCCGTCTTCGTGCATGATGCGACCCGCCACGTAGTTGTCCGCGGCAGACAGCGTGTTCATGCGCCAGACGAGCAGGTACTTGCTCCCGGAGAACGCGACATCGAGATCGCCTGTTCCCCCGGAGTACGGTGTGGGGTTGTTCGCCGGCGTCGGGCCACCCGCCGCGCCGAGGGTTGTGAGCAGCGCATCGCTCTGTGTCGAGTTGTGCGACCACATCGAGTGGGCCGTGACCAGCCACCGCGATTCGTCGCTCCGCACCCGCGGCAGTCCCGAGACGTAGCCGCTGGCCAGCAGCACCGGCGTGCCGTCGAAGAACGCACCGGTCTGCCCATCGATCCGCGTGCCGTAGAGGTCGATCCACTGCGGATTCGGCCGGAACTTTGCACCGACCACCAGGAAGTTGTTCCCAAGCGCACCGACCGCCGCGTTGAAGCCCGGCATCACATCCACCGCTGCTGGATCGATGAACGTGCCCTCGGCGTTCATCCGGCGCATCCGGACCTGCGTCGGCGTCAGGCCGCTCGCTCCTTCATCCCACACCACCATGTACACCGAGCCATTCCAAGCGATCCCGACGCGTCCGATCGTCGGCGCGCTGTGCACGATAATCGGCTCGGCCGTGATTGCCGCGCCCGAGCCATCGAGAAACTGCACTACAACACGGTCGTCATTCGCCAACTCGCTGATGAACGCCGCGGCAGAGGCGCCGCCCGGACCCGCCGCCAGGTCTGCCGAGCGTTGGTTGCGTGTCGAAGTCGAGAGGCAACGCTCCGTCCCCGGCGTGTTGGCCGCGGAGATCGGCAGCGAGAAGACGTTGCTGTCGTACCCGAGCGCCAAGCGCTGGTCGTACCACAGCAGGTTCACGCCCCCGCCCGTCCGCGGCAGCAGCGTCGGGTTGTAGGCGTTGTTGATGGTTCCGCCGATGACGATCGGCCACAGCACGCCACCGCCCGGGTCAAGCACCGCGCCGGCCGGGTCAATCCGCATTGTGCGGAGTTGGTCCGCCGCGCCCCACACCATCCACCACTGCGCGCCATCGTGCGAAAGCGCCGCCTGATTGAACTGCCCGAAGTTCGGCACGAGCAGGGTCCCGCCCGGCGTGAGCAGCGTGCCGGTCGAGGTCATCCTCGAACCGACCAGGTTCACAAATCCCGAGAGCCACGCGACGTAGTACTCGCTCCCGTTTGTGGCGATGTTCAGGCTCGGCACGTTGAACGCGGCGCCGATCGGCTGCGCGCTCGCGTTGATACGGCGCGCCTTGATCGTCGTCGAGTTGTTCCAATCGGGACCGACCACCAGGTACTCTCCGTTGGCGACCAACGTTCGGGTTTCGCCGTACACCCAGTCGCTCAGCACCAACGGCGCGGCATCCAGCAGCACGCCCGCGCCGCTGATGCGCTGCCCGCCCAGGAAGGTTCCGAACCCGTCGTTGTGATATACGCACCGCGTGACCAGCCACTGGCCGTTCAACCCCGCGACCTGCAGGCCGATTGTGTCCGGCGTGAACTGCGTCGGCGGAATCACCAGCGGCGTTGCATCCAACACCTGTCCCGCAGGGGAGACCCGCACCGCGCGCAGTCTGTCGGCGAAGAATCCACTCTCTGGAACCTGCGACGTGTACAGCACCAGCCAGTTCTCGCCGTTCCAAGCGACCCGCGGCTTCTGTTGCAGGCCCATCCCGCCGGCAATCAGGAACGGGATCGCGTCGATCGCGTTCCCGTCCTCGTCAACGCGAATACCGAAGACATCGCCATCGCTCTGGATCGCCTGGCTGCTCACGCTCCTGGCGCGATAGTCCGTCCACGCAATGAGGTATTGCTCGCCTCCCTTGGCCGCGGCGAAGCCCTGCTGCGAGTTCACCGCCGCGCCGACCGACAGGTCGCCTGGCAACAGGCCAAGTTCCAGCGTTGGCAGGGGTTGTGCGGACAGACCGCAGGCGAACACCAAGCTGGCAGAAACGGTCGAGATGAGTGATCGAGGCAGCATGTGGCGATCTCCATTCCCCATTGGGATGAGAGAGCAATCGCCGTGCCATAAAGGACATAATCAACCATTGACGCCTTGGACGTGCTGCGAATGTCTCACGCTCGATCCGAGGTCAAAGACTGGCTTCATTCCGCCGCGGCTGGTTCTTTGCCGCCGCCAGGGTGGAGTTCGACCGACGGCGCAGACGGGGGGCATCCCTGCCGCGAATGGCCGCACAGGCCAAACCGGCAGACCAGGGCGGTGGATTGTGGAGATCTCGACGATGGCACCGGTGGGGCGACTGCCACACGGACGCGGAGCGTCAGCCCTTGGCCTTGTAGTAGTCCAGGTTGATCTGGATGTACTTGTTCCACTCCTCGGGCAGGTCGTCCTGCGGGAAGATCGCCTTCACCGGGCACTCGTCCACGCACAGGCCGCAGTCGATGCAGGTGTCCGGGTCGATGTACAACTGGTCGGACTTGCCGAAATCGGCCTCGTTCTTGGTCGGGTGGATGCAGTCCACCGGGCAGACCTCGACGCAGGACGTGTCCTTGGTCCCGATGCAGGGCTCGGCGATGACGTGGGGCATGTGGCGACAGACTCCGGGAGTGGGCGGGATCATAGTCGCCCGCCCCTGCGGGCAAGCATGCCGCGGCGGGGTCGGCGGGCCGCGCACGGGCGCGCGGGAGGCTGTCGGGGCGGGGCTACTGCGAGACCGGCTCGTCGAGCAGCGTGACGAAGTTGCTGACGAGGATCGGCTGGGCGGCGTTGATGTTGTACGCGTTGTTGGCGCGGAGGGTCAGGCGGACGGTCTTGGATCCGCCGCCCTGGTCGTTGCCCAGACCGCGGATGGGCACCAGCAGCGTCGCCTGCCCGGCGGGGATGGTCAGCACCTGGGGCAGTCGGCGGAAGTCCTGCCCGGCGACGCCGGTGCCGCCCAGCGTGTAGAGGACCTGGAGCGGGCGGTCGATCGGCCCGGTGCGCAGCAGCGTGAAGCTCGCGGTGTCCTGCGGGAACTGCGTCCCGAACGGGTCGGTCACGATGAGGGAGACCAGCGGCTTGTCGAGCAGTGTGATGTACGCGGAGACCTCGGCGGGGTTGTCGGCGTTGAGCGCGTAGGTCTGGCCGGTGCTGGGCTGGAGGATGATGCGGACGGTCTCGTCGCCCTCGAAGAGGTTGTCGTTGATTGGGCGGATGGTGATCGCGACCTGCCTGCGCCCGGCCGGGATGGTGATCCGCGTGGGCTGGCCCTCGGGGACGATGCGCTCGTAGTCGACGCCGTGGGTCGCGCTGCCGCGGATGCGGAAGTTGACGCTCAGCGGCAGCGCGCGGTCGCCGGTGCGCGTGATGATGAACCGGGCGGTGTCGACCGAGCCCGCGCTCGCGCCGCCGATCTCCGCGGCGGAGGCGTCGGCCGCGCGGATGGTGACCAGCGGGAGCGCGTCGTCCTCGCGGATGACGATGACGCCGGATCGTCGCAGGGGGTTGGTCTCGTCGAGGCGGTAGGTCTCGCTGGGCATGATGAAGAAGCGCACGTCCTCGGGCCCTTCGACCTCCAGGTCGTCGATGGGGATGATGGGGATGGTGACGGTGCGCTTGCCCGCGGGGATGCGGACGATGTTCGACAGGCCGATGTAGTCGATGCCGTTGGTGGCGATGCCGCGCTGCGAGGGCGGGTTGGGCTGCTGGATGTCGAAGAAGACGAACAGCGGCTCGTCGAGCACGCCGGTGCGGTGCAGGCGGATGGCGCCGGGGTTTGGCCCCTCCTCGGCGACGTCGCTGTCGATGATCTGCATGGTGACCAGCGGGAGGGTGGAGTCGAGGAGCGTGCGCGGCTCGAGGCGCTCGACCGCGGGACCGGCGGCGAAGGACCGATAACGCTTGTTCATGGTCGCGCTCCGTTCGTGCCGCGGCGGCCGGGGCCGTCGCGCGGGGAAACAGAGTTCGGCCCGAGGGGCGCGATCGCTGGAGATTCGGGCGGCGTGCGCGGGGGTGGGGGGTGGTGCGCGGCGGGTGCGCGTTCAGCGCTGCTCGGAGCCGGCCGAGTAGGGGTCGGGGGCCATGCTCTCGTTGGTGGTGACGATCTCGACGCGCTGGTTGGAGCGGTGGGCCGTGCCGCGTGCGACGGGGACGAGGCGTTCGTTGTCGCCCGCGCCCGAGACGCGGAGGCGGTCCCAGGAGACGCCGTTGCGGACCAGTTCGTGTGCGACGACGAGCGCGCGGTCGAAGGCCAGTCGCATGCTCTTCTCCTTGTCGCGCATGGTCTCGGCCGCGCTGGCGTGCCCGCGGACCTCGATGATCCATCGTGTGCCGCGCATGCGCTCCGCGGCCTGGGCGATGGTGCGTGCGCCCTCGGCCGAGAGGGCGGTGCCTCCCTCGGCGAAGGCGACGACCGCGCCGTCGTTGACAAAGTCGCTGGGGCGGACGGCCTGCACGTCGTGCCTGTTGCCGTCGGGGCCTGGGATGGTGGTCTCGCCGCGGTCGCGCATGGCCTTCATGCGGCGGATGAGCGCGGCGTCGCGCGGGTCGTTGGAGTCGATATCGACCGGGTTGTTGAACGCGGCGCGGAGCGACAGCGCCAGTTCGAGCATCTTGTCGTTGGTGAGGTTCGCGCCCTCGCCGCCGATGCCGCCCATGCTGGGCTTCTGCATGTTCATCGCCAGCAGGATGACGAAGAAGCCCATGATGAGCATGACCATGTCGGCGAACGAGATGAGCCACTCGGGCGCGCCCTCGTGCCCCTCTTCGTGCCCGCCGCCGCCGTGGCCGTGACCGCCGTGGCCGCCGGCGTGCCCGCCGCCGTGGCCCTTGTCGTGGCTCTCCTCGCCGTGCGCCGCGTTGTCGTGCTTGTCGGCCATGGGCGGGCCTCGGGGCGTGTGGAGTGGGGGGCGGGGTCAGGCCGCGAGTTTGAGCGCGGCGCGGCTGGGCTGCGGGATGAACGCGAGCATCTTGTCGGTGGTGGCGCGCGGGTTGTCGCCGGCCTGGATGGAGAGGATGCCCTGGAGCATCATCTCGCGTCCGAGGATCTCCTCGCTGGAGCGGAGCGCGAGTTTGTCGCCGATGGGGCCGGCGACGGCGTTGGCGAGGATGGTGCCGTACATGGTCGCGACGACGGCGACCGCGAGCATGTGGCCGAGGTGGCCGATCTCGGCGTTGGCCAGGCCGCCGAACATGCCGACCTGCCCGATCAGCGTCGCCACCAGGCCGTAGCCGGGGGCGTACAACTTGATCAGGTCGAAGAACTTCTTGCCGGCCTTGTGCCGGTCCTGCATGGCCATCACCTCCATGCGGAGCGTGCTCTCGATGGTCTCGGGCGCGTTGCCATCGACGGCCATCTTCAGCCCGCTGGAGAGGAACGGGTCGTCGATCTTGGCGATGTCGGCCTCCAGCGAGAGGATGCCGTCGCGCCGGGCCTTCTCGGCCAGTTGGGCGATGAGCGTGATGACGGTCGCGGGCTTGACGCCCTTGTCGAAGAAGAACCGCTTGAAGTAGCCGGGGACCTGCTTGATGCGGTCCATCGGCATGGCCATGAAGATGACCGAGATGGTGCCGCCGAACACCATGATCAGCCCCTTCTCGGAGTAGAACATGGCCCAGTGGCCGTGCGAGGCCATGTAGCCCACGAGCAGGCAGCAGCACAGACCCATCACGCTGCCGATGACGCTGGACTTGTCCACTTTCGCCTCCGGTGCCGTCGGGGCGCGGCGTTCCGTCGCCGCGCGGTCGCGTCGTTTGATCGTCCCGCGGCGGTCTGTCGTCCATGGGCGGACCTGCGGGGCCGTGACGGCGCCGCGGCACAGCCGTCCCGGTTCGCGCAGCCCGCACGACCCGCAGGCGTTGCCGGCGCCGATAACCGGCGCTCAGGCGCGCCGGCCGACGCGGTGCTCGGTCCCGGCAAAGGTCCGCGCGATGTTGGCCCGGTGCCTGATCACCACCACCGCCGCCAGCACGCACGCGACCACCGCGAACGGCCAGACCGGCGGATGATCGCCCCGGCCCATCGCCGCGGCCAGTGTCGGCTGCACCAGCACGAACACCGGCAGGCACAGCGCTGCGAGGACCGACGAGATCCCGACCATCCGCGTGAGTTTCACGCTCGCCAGCCACACGACGAGCGCGCCGGCCGCGGCGGCCGTGAGCACCGGCCACACGCCCAGCAGCGCGCCGAACCCCGTCGCCACGCCCTTGCCGCCCTTGAACCCCAGCCACACGGGGAACATGTGCCCGACCACGGTCGCGCTCATCGCGCCCAGCCAGACGAACAGCGCGCCGGTGGAAACGGTCGCCGTCGGCTCGGTGCCGTCGAAGCGCACCAGCCCCAGGTGCCAGCCCGCCGCGAGCGTGGGGAGCAGGCCCTTGAGCACGTCGAGCGCAAAGCACAGCGCGCCCCACCTGCGGCCCAGCACGCGCCCGACGTTGGTCGCGCCGATGTTGCCCGAGCCGTGCGCGCGGATGTCCACGCCGCGTGCGCGCGCGATGATGAGCCCGAACGGGACGGACCCGGCGAGGTACGCGGCGAGTATGAGCAGTGCGGCGGTCATCGCCTGACCGGGAGTGTCGGGGCGCGGTCGCTGAGCGTCCGGCACAAACTCTGCCAGACCGACTCGGCGTCCCTGCTCGCGTCGACGACGGCGTAGCGCGACGGGTCGCCCTTAGCCAGATCGAGGTACCCCTGCCGCACCCTGCGGTGGAACGCCGCGCCCTTGGCCTCCATGCGGTCCAGCAGCGGGCTGAGGCGCCTGGCCGCGGCGGTCTCGTCGAGGTCGAAGATGACGACCAGGTCGGGCTGGAGGTTCTGCGTGGCGACGCGCGCGACGGCGGAGATGTCGGCGCCCGAGAGCCCGCCCGCCGCGCCCTGGTAGGCCAGCGTGCTGGCGACGAAGCGGTCGGCCAGCACCAGTTCGCCGGCCTTGAGCGCGGGGCGGATGCGCCGCTCGACCAGTTCGGCGCGGCTGGCCATGTAGAGCAGCATCTCGCAGCGGAGGGTCATGTCCATGCCCGGCTGCACGCGCGCCAGCAGCACCTCGCGGATCTTCTCGCCCACGGGCGTTCCGCCCGGCTCGCGCACCTCGCACAGCGGGATGCCGCACGCCCTGGCCCCGTCGGCCAGTCGGCGGAACTGCGTGCTCTTGCCCGAGCCGTCGGGGCCCTCGAAGACGACGAACCGCGCGCGGTACTGTGTCAGCCACGACAGGTCGTCGTGCGGGGCGCGGTCGGGGTTGCTGCGGCTGGTCCTGGACACGTGCGCGGCGGGTGCGGTGGTGGTGGACATCGGGAATCCGTTCCGATGGGTCGGTGTTCGAGCGCGTCGGGCGCGACCGGCGCCAAGGCGCGAGTGTAGCGTCCCGGCCCCGTTCGGTTCGGGCCGGAACGACAACGCCCGGCGCGGTCGCGCCGGGCGTCGATCGGTCCGTGCTGTGGGTCGCCGACGGGTCTCAGCGCCGCCGACGGGCCGCCAGGCCCGCGCCAAGGGCCAGCAGCCCCGCCACGCCGGGCGCGGGGATGTCGGTCGTGTTGGTGAACTTGAACTGGTGTGCCAGCGCGGAGTTGGTGGGCCGGTTGGCCGCGTCCCACGAGAGCCGTGCCTGGCCCTTGATCGAGAAGGGGCCGAAGTCGGCAAAGTCGTTGGAGATGCGGATGTACTGCACGTCGCCGTTGCCGGTCGAGGTCAGCGGGCCGAATGCCACGCCGTCGATGTCCATGTCGAACAGTTCCAGCGTCGAGTCCGCGCCCGAGCGGGTCCGCACGAAGATGTCGGTGAACGCGCCCGGCACGGCGTTCCACGTGAGCGACTGTGAGCCGACGGTGTAGGTCAGCGTGTCCGTGCCGTTCCAGTTGATCTCGAACCCGACGGCCTGGCCGTTGGTCCAGACGAAGTTGCCGTTGGTCTGCATCGTGACGCCGCCCTGACGCCAGATGGCCCGCTCCCAAGTGCCGGACGCGAGGTTGTCGCCGATGCGGCCCTCGGTGACGGCGCGCTCCAGCGCGCCGTTGTCGGTCAGCGCGTTGAAGCCCGCGTCGCCCAGGCCGAAGTAGGACCACGAAACTGCGCCCCAGGCCGAACCAGCCGAAGCGCAGACAACAGCAACACCCAAGACGCACGTGCGCATGATCTCTCCCTCTGTTGAGTGCCGCGGTTTCCAGGCCGCAGGCACGTGTACGTTATCCCTCTTTACGGCATTGGCCGCGTTCGTGATCCCCGAAATCAGGCGAATCTTCGGTCAGTTCCGATAAATACAGGGGGGATCATGGCTGAGGGAATGTCCCGTGCAAGCCTTTGACGCTCGCGGCAGCGGCTTGGGGTCGCACAATCAGCCTTCGTCGTCGCCGCGAGCGCGGCCGCGCTTGATCCGGCCGCGGGCCTTCTTGTCGGCAATGCGGCGGTCCTGGCTCCCTCGCGTGGGGCGCGTGGGCCGGCGGATCTTCGGCTCGGCCATCGCCGCGACCAGCAGTTCGCGCAGCCGGTCGAGACACTCGGCCTTGTTGCGCGACTGGGAGCGGTGTTCATCCGCGGCCAGCGAAATCTCACCACCCACCACGTGCTCGCGTCCGGACTCGTCGGCCTCGGTCTGTCCGCCGATGAACCGCGACCCCGCGAGCCGGCGCAGGCGGGCGCGCACGCGCGCCGGCAGCGGCAGGTCGTCGACGTTCACGCGCAGTTCGGCCTTGGTCGAGACCTTGTTGACGTTCTGCCCGCCGGGCCCGGAGGAGCGGGCGAAACTGAACCGCAGCGCCGCCGCGGGCACGCGCACGCCGGGCGCGACCGGCACGCCGCCGGGCGTGTCGGGGTGGGGCGGGTCGGCGCTGGCGCGGTCGCGGGTCACGGTCGGGTATCCTCTCGCCGCATTGAAGCGCAAGGAGCGAGCGATGGCGAGCGGGCATTTCGTGCGGGGGTTGGCGGTGTTCGGGGCGGCGTTCGCGCCGATACTCGCGGCGCTCGCGGCCGCGTCCGATGATCCGCCGCGGCCGGCCGAGGCCGAGTTATCCGAGCCGGCACGCCGCGAGTTTGCTCTCCCGCCGGTGGAGTGGAAGGTGAGCCTCTCGCCGCGGCTGTGGTGGACCTCGCCCTCGGGCGAACTGAAACTGCCCGCGGCGTCGGGCACGGGTCCGGGCGCGTTCGCCGACTCGGGCGACAGGGTCGACATCGAACAACTCAACCTCGACACGCCGCGTTTCTCTCCGGCGGGCGAACTGCACGTCGCGGCGGGGCGGTGGCGTTTCGCGTTCAGCGCGGGCGCGTTCTCGCTGGACCGCGACAGCACCGTCGCCGATTCGGCCTTCCGCGCCGGGTCGGTCGAGGTCTCGCCCGGCGAGCGGCTGTCGGTGAGGTTCGACTACGCCGTGTTCGAGGCGACGGGCGGGTACGAGGTGTACTCGTGGGACTTTGGCGCGGCGTCGAAGAACCCGGAGCGCGCGATCGAGTCGGGCATCCGGCTGGTCGCGCTGGCGGGCGTGCGCCTGCACGACGTGGACATCGACCTGCGCTCGCGCGACGACGGGACCAGCGCGTCGACGGACCAGACGTTCATCGAGCCCGTCGGGGGCGTGCGCGTCGAGTTCCCGCTGGCGCGGCGGTTGCAGATCGACCTGCAGGCCACCGGCGGCGGGTGGATCGAGTCGGACCGTTCGGTGTACTCGCTGGACCTGTGCGTCGCGGTGCGCTGGACGCCGACGCCGAACATCGGCGTCGAGTTCGGCTGGCGGCAGGTGGCGTTCTCGCTCAGCGACGGCGAGGACGCCTCGGAGTTCGATTACGTCGGCGCGGTCGCGGGCGTGTTCGCGGGGATCACGGTGAGGTTCTGAGAGGTTCGCAAGGGCGAATGCGGGGAGCGGCGTTTCTGTACGATCGTCCGCACTCCGCACTCCGCACTCCGCACTCCGCACTCCGCACTCCGCGCTCCGCACTCCGCACTCCGCACTCATACCATCCGCCCATGTCCCACACCGACCCGATCGCCGCGAAGGTCAACGAACTCATCCGCGCGCAGGACCCCGAGATCGCCGGGCTGATGGCGAGCGAGGCCGAGCGGCAGGCGTTCACGCTCGAGCTGATCGCCAGCGAGAACCACGTCTCGCGCGCGGTCATGCACGCGATGGGCTCGTGCCTGACCAACAAGTACGCCGAGGGCTACCCGGGGGCGCGCTACTACGGCGGGTGCGAGTTCCACGACCGGGTCGAGACCATCGCCATCGAACGCGCCAAGCAGTTGTTCGGCTGCAAGTTCGCCAACGTGCAGCCGCACTCGGGCGCGCAGGCCAACATGGGCGCGTTCATGGCCACGATGTCGCCGGGCGACACCTTCGCCTCGCTGGTCCTCAAGGACGGCGGGCACCTCTCGCACGGGATGAAGATCAACTTCTCGGGCGTCTTCTACAGGCCCGTGCACTACCCGCTCCACTACGACAGGAGCCACCCCGAGTTCGAGCGCATCGACTACGACGCCTGCGAGCGGGTGTGCACGGAGCACAGGCCCAAGGTGCTGCTGTGCGGCTACTCGGCCTACCCGCGGGTGATCGACTTCGCCCGCTTCCGCGCCATCGCCGACAGGTGCGGCGCGCTGCTCGTGGCCGACATCGCGCACATCGCGGGGCTGGTCGCCGCGGGCGTGCACCCCAGCCCGTTCCCGCACGCGCACGTGGTGACGACGACGACGCACAAGACGCTGCGCGGCCCGCGCGGCGGGCTGATCCTCACCAACGACGAGGAACTGGCCAAGAAGATCAACAAGGCGCTCTTCCCCGGCGTGCAGGGCGGGCCGCTCATGCACATCATCGCCGCCAAGGCCGTCGCCTTCGGCGAGGCGTTGCGTCGCGAGTTCAGGGACTACGCCGGGCGCGTGGTGGCGAACGCCAAGGCGCTCGCGGCCGCGCTGGCGGAGCGCGGCTACCGCATCACCAGCGGCGGGACCGACAACCACCTGATGCTCGTGGACCTGCGGCCCAAGAACGCGGACCTGACCGGTCAGGACGCCGAGGACTGGCTCGGCCGCGCCGGCATGGTATGCAACAAGAACGGCATTCCCGAGGACCCGCGCCCGCCCAAGTTCACCAGCGGCGTGCGTCTGGGCACGCCCGCCGTCACCACCCGCGGCCTGGGCGTCGCGGAGATGACGCGCATCGCCGACTGGATCGACCGCGTGCTGACCAGCGGCGGGAGCGACGGCGTGGCAAGGCAGGTGCGGGCCGAGGTCCGCGCGCTGTGCGAGCAGTTCCCCATGCCGGGGTGAGACGGCCTGCCCGCGGTCGGGCCGGGTCGAACCTGAAGTCCCCGCGCGGATCGTGACGATGTTCAGGCCTGGGCAGGAGGCCCGGGCGGCATGGCCGAACCGGTGGCCGAGCCACGGAGGGACGCATGGGCAAGTCGCGCCGCGAGGAACGTTTGGTGATGCAGGCGGGGGCGGTGCCGTACCGGGTGGTGCCGTCGGGGCGGGTCGAGGTGCTGCTCATCACCAACAGCGCGGGGCTGTGGATCGTGCCCAAGGGCGGGATCGACCCCGGCAACTCGCCGGCCGATCAGGCCGTGCTCGAGGCGTTCGAGGAAGCCGGCGTGGTCGAGGCGGAGATCGGCGGCGAGATCGGCCACTACGACTACGAGCGCGGCGGGCGTGTGCACCGCGTGCGGCTGTTCGCGCTTCTGGTGCGCGAACTGGCCCGCGATTGGGACGAACGCCACCGCCGGCAGCGCGAGTGGGTCGCGCTGGAGGAGGCCGTCGAGCGCGTCGCGTTCGACGGCCTGAAGCGCGCGCTGATGGGCGTGCCCACCGGCAAGCGTGCCGCGGCGTGAGCGGATCAACGATCCGGCGGCGGACCGACCCGCCACGCGCTGCCGCACTCCGGGCACACCGTGCAGCCGTCAGCCGCGGCGTTGATCTGGCCCAGCGGGTAGCCGCAGGTGGCACAGTAGCGCTCGTTGACCACCAGCCGCGCGACGCGTTGCCGCACCGAGCGGACGAGCCACCACATCAGCGGCGGCAGCGGCAGGACGGGCACCAGCGCGACGGTCGCGCCCTTGACCATCGGCGGGAGCGGCGCGCTCACCATGAACCTCGCGGAAACGACGACCCACGCCGCGCCCCACGCAAGGAGGATCAGCAGGACCAGTCCCATCCGCGGCAGGAAGGCGCGCGACCACTGCAGCGACTGCGCCTCGCCGACGATGCGGGCGCGCGCGTCCAAGGGGATGGGGCTGGAGGCGCCGGGCAAGGTCCCCAGTTGTTGCTGGGGGATGAGCCGGACGCGCCTGCCGCGGTCGTCGGTGACGTGCATAGCTAAGCCAGTTCCTCGATCGCCTGCGAGACCGTCTTCACCGGCACGGCCTCGACGCCTCCGGCCTTCACGTTCGTCTGCGAGGCGGGCACGAGGACGCGCGCAAAGCCCAGCCGCCCCGCCTCGCGCAGGCGCTGCTCGATCTGCGTGACCGCGCGGACCTCGCCGCCAAGCCCGACCTCGCCGACCGCGGCGGTGCCGGGCGAGACGGCGCGCCGGTGGTGCGCGCCCGCGATGGCCATCAGCAGCGGGAGGTCCGCCGCGGGCTCGCCCACGCGCAGCCCGCCGACGCTGCTGGCGAACACGTCGCGGTCGGCCAGTCGCAGCCCCGCGTGCTGTTCGAGCACGGCGATGAGCATCGCCAGGCGGTTGGGGTCGAGCCCGCTGCTCTTGCGCTTGGCCGCGCCGATGAAGCCCGTCGCGGTCAGCGCCTGCAACTCCACCAGCACGCAGCGCGTGCCGGTCATGACGGGGCACACGACCGCGCCGACCTTCGCCTCGCGCGCCGACGGATCGCCGTCGAGCACGCCGACGCCCAGGCCGCCCGGGACTTCCTTGAGGCCGCTGCCGGTCATCTCGAAGATTCCGATCTCCAGCGTGGTGCCGAAGCGGTTCTTCACGCCGCGGAGGATGCGGTGCGCGTGGTAGCGGTCGCCCTCGAAGTACAGCACGGCGTCGACGAGGTGCTCGAGCAGCCGCGGCCCGGCGAGCCGCCCCTCCTTGGTGACGTGCCCGACGAGCACCACGGCGATGCCGCTGAGTTTGGCCAGGTAGACCAGTTCCGCGGCGCACCTTCGCAACTGCGCGACCGATCCGGGCGCGGCGTCCAGATCGGCCTTGTAGATCATCTGCACCGAGTCGATCACCAGCACCCCGGGCGCGACCTTGCGCGTCTGCTCGACGATGCGCGCCAGGTTCGTGTCGGCCAGCACGAACAGCCCCGGCGACGCCGCGGCGCCGAGGCGCGCCGCGCGCATCCGCACCTGCTCGGCGGATTCCTCGCTGGAGACGTAGAGGACGCGATGGACCTCGTGCCCCGAGGTCCCCGCTGTGCCCATCAGCCCCGCGGCCTGCAGCATCAGCGTGCTCTTGCCGATGCCGGGGTCGCCGCCGATGAGCACGACGCTGCCGGGCACCAGCCCGCCGCCGAGCACGCGGTCGAGTTCGCCGATGCCGGTGACGAGCCGCCGCGCGGGCGACTGTTTGCCCGCGGCCTGCGCGATGGGCACGGCGACGGGCGCGCCCGCCGCGCCGGCCTTGGCCTCGACCATCAACTCGGCGACGTCGGCCCCGCTGGCGCGCCAGGCCTCGACCACGCCGCGCTGCGGGTCCCTGCCCGCGCTCTTCTCGACGCGCTCGCCTTCGAGCGAGTCCCACGCGCCGCAGTCCGGGCACTTGCCCAACCAGCGCGACTGCACCGCGCCGCAGGTCCGACAGACGAAGACTTCGCGGGGCTTGGCCACGGGGGCAGGATACCGCCCAAACCTCGAACGGGGCGGCCGGATCGGCGATCGGCCGTTCTACCATTGGCGGGTTGCCCAGGGAACCTGCCAACGCCGCGTCCGCCCCGGCCGCGCCGCCGCCGCGGCGGCGGTGGCGTGTGCGTCTGGCCGTGCGGCTGCTGCTGTTCGTGCCGCTGGGGCTGGTGCTGGGGGCAGTTCTGCTGGCGCGCTCGCCGATGGTGCGCGACGGCATCGCCGAGCAACTGGCCGCGTTGACCGGCGCGGAGGTGCGCATCCGCAAGGCACGGATCGACGTGACCGGGCGCCTGATCGCGCGCGACGTGGAGTTCATCGCGCCCGGCATCGACGGCCCGGCGGGGAAGTTCGTCACTGTCCGCAAGGCCGAGATCGATCTGGACTGGACGGGCGTGGTGTCGTGGTCGGGCTTCGGCACGCCGCGCCCGCGGGGCGTGCGGCTGTACAACCCCGTCTTCCGTCTGAGCCAGTCGTTCGACGACGGCTCGCTGAATCTGGGCGCGCTGGGCCGCGGCGGCGGGGTGGGCGGCGGGGGGGCCGGGGGGATGGCCGGAGCGCCGCCGACGGTGGACATCTACGACGGGCGGATCGAGTTCGCCGAGCACTCGGCGCGGCTGGAAAGGTTCGAGTTGCTCAACACCATCCACGTCGCGGGCTCGATGGTCGCCGAGCACGACGGGTCGTACACCATCAAGATGCAGGAGATCGGGCGCACGTCGGCGCCCGGCGCGGCGGCCGCGCCGCTGGCCCGCGGCATGATCCTCGCGGGCTCGGTGCACCTGGCGCGCGCCGAAGCGTCGCTGCGGCTGTTGAACCTGCCGCTGGAGGCGTGGCCGCCGGAGGCGGTGCCGACGGCGTTCCGCGACATCTGGCGCCGGCTGGGCATCCATGGGCGGATCAAGGAGACCACCTTCGCCTACGACCGCGCCGCGGGCGTTCGGCTGACGCTCAGGCCGGAGAACGTGGCGATGGACATCCTCGTCCCCGCCGAGCGCGGCGGGGACCTGCCGGGCGACCTGTCGCTGTCGAAGGTGAATGGGCGGATCGAACTGTCGCGCGCCGGGCTGCACGCCGACCTGGAGGGTGTGTTCGAGGACCAGACGTCGCCGGCGCGCGTCGTGCTGCGCACGGAGGGCACCAGCTTCGACTGCGCCCTGACGTGCGAGATCTCGGCGGAGGGGCTGACGGTGGCGCGCAACCCGGGCTTTCTGCCGTACATCCCGCGGACCGCGCGCGAGTACTTCGAGTTCTTCTCCGGGCCCACCGGCGAGGTCGACGCGAGGGTCACGATCGCGCGCGGGCCGCCGGTCGGCGGCGAGGCCGCGCCCGTGGTCGTCACCGACGGCCGGCTCACGGTGCGCAACGGGACCGCGGCGTTCCACAAGTTCCCCTACCCGTTCCGCGACATGCACGGTCGCGCGACATTCGACGACCGGCGCATCAACATCCTCGACATCGCCGGCGTCGGCCCGACGGGCGCGCGGCTGCGGGGCGGCGCGCAGATCTCCCCGCTGACCGACGACGCGCAGGCCGACGTGTCGGTCACCGTGACGGGCGTGCCCGTGGACGAGCACCTCCGCGCGGCGATGCCGGGCTCGCGCCGGCGCATCCTCGAGGTGCTGTTCAACGAGGCGCGCCACGACGCGCTGCTCGGCGCGGGGCTGGTGCGCCCGCCGGGCGACGGCGAGGGTCAACCCGGCGACGAGCCGCCCGTGTTCCCCTTCGGCGGTCTGGCCGACATCGACATCCGCGTGCACCGGCCGCTGGGGCACGACGTCGAGTGGACCACCGACGTGGTCGTGCGCTTCGCCGAGGCGGGCATCCTGCCCGAGCCGTTCCCTTTCCCCATCCTCGCGCGCGACGTGGAACTGCGCATTACCGACGACGACGCCACGCTCACGCGCGGGACGTTCGCGGGGCTCCGCGGCGGGCGGGCCGACCTGGCCGCGAGCATCGTCCTGCGCGAGAACGGCGAGCAGGTCATCAAGCCGACGATCCGCATCGACGCCGCCGGCGTGCCCGTCGACGACCTGCTCATCCACGCCGTGCCCGAGGACGCCGACGCCGAGGCGACGCGGTCCGTCTCGGCCAAGAAGATCCTGCGCCGCCTGGCGATCGAGGGGAACGTCGACTGCACCGCGCTGATCGTCGACGCCGGGCGCGGCGACGAGAGCGTCGACTACGACGTGACCGTGCGCATGGACGCGCTGGGCGCCCGCCCGCGCGCCGCGCCGGGCGAGGCCGCGCCGGACCGGGTGCGGGTCGCGGGCGTCTCGGGCGCGGTTCGCGTGCGGCCGACGGAGGTGCGGGTCGAGCGGCTGAGCGGCACGCTGGTCGAGGACGGCGCGGCCGGCGGGGATGCGGCGGTGGGCGGCGCGCCCTGCGGCACGTTCACGCTCGACCTGTCGGCTCAACTCATCCCGCCCGAGTCCGACGGGGGCGTGACCCGGTCGGGCGCGGTCGCCGCCGAGGCGGACGTGCGCGACCTGTCGCTGGGCGCGCCGCTCGGCCCGCTGCTGGGGGTGTTCTCGGCGGACGCGGCGGCGGCGTTCGGCGACGTGCGGGCGCGGCGCGCGCCCGAGGGCCGCGCCGACGCCGCGCTGCGCATCGACGTGGCCGCGGGGGCGGACTCGCCGCGCGTTCGCGTGACGTTCTCGAACCTGCGCGGGGTGTCGTTCGACGCGCTGGCCGGGCGTGTGGGTCTGCGCGACGTCTCGGGCGCGGCGACGCTCGGCGACGAACCGTCGGAGCCGGGGGCGGGGGAACGCCCGTCGTCGCGCGTCGCCTTCGAGCGCTTCCACGCCGGCGTCGACTACGACGGCGAGCCGGCCGGCTCGCTCGCGCTGCACGGCGCGTTCCTGTTCGACGCCAAGGCCCCCGAGGGCACGCCGCTGGAGCGGCTGATCGCCGACGCCGACATGACCATCGACCTGCGCGACGCCGCGTTCGAGTCGCGCTTCGTCGCCGACCTGCTGGCCGAGGGGCTCGAACCGGCGACCGTCGAGCGGCTGGGCGCGCTGGAGGCGAGCGGGCTGTTCGACGCGCACGTCGAACTGCGCGGCGAGGTTCCCGGCGCGTCGGGGCTGGTCGGCCCGCGCGCGCTGGAGTTCACGCGGCTGGGGCGGCGCGTCCGCCTGCACGCGCTGCACGGGCACGTCTCATTCCAGACCGTGCCGCCCGCGCAGGGCGAGGCGGCGCGCCGCATCGAGGGGCGCGTCGAGGCGCTCGGCTGCGCCGCCGGGGACTGGAGCGCGGAGGCCGACGGCGACTGGTCGTACGTCCCCGGCCGCGGGCTGGACGCCGACCTGGTTCTTTCCGTGCAGGGGCGTGCCGTCACCGACGACCTGCTCGGCCTGCTCCCGGCCGACGTGGCCGCCGGGGCCGCGGCGGTGTCGCTGCGGATCGACGGCGGGTTCTCGATGCCCGAGGCGCGCCTGTCGCTCTCGCTGGCCGACGACGACCCGGAGGGCGACCGGACAACCGTCGCGTTCGACGGCGCGTTCCGGTTCGCGGGCGGCGCGGCCGACGTGGGCGTGGGCATCACCGACGCCGAGGGCGAGGTGTTCGTCGCGGCCGGCGTCGAGCCCGGGCGCGGTCCGGAGGTCGGGGCGGAGATGCGCCTGTCGCGCCTGTCGGTCGCGGGCCTGTCGATGACGGGGGGAGTGGTCGAGATCGCGTCGCGCCCCGAGGCCGACGCGGGGGGCGGGGTTCGCACGGGCGTCGAGGTTGTCTCGGCCTGGGCCGACTGCCACGACGGGCGCGTGTGGGCGACGGCGTGGATCGGCCCCTCGCCCGGCGACGGTCGCGGGCGGGAGTTCCGCGCCGACGTGCTGGGCGCGGGCGTGCTCTTTGCGCCGGTGCTCGAGGAACTGGCCGCGCCGGAGGGCGACGGCGACGCGCCGGGCGCGGGCCGTGCGGACCGCACGCGCGGCATGATCGACGCGTGGCTGTCGGTCGCTGGGCGGGCGGGCGACCCCGAGTCGCGCGTGGGGCGCGGCGCGGTGCGTGTCGCGCACGGCGACGTGATCCGGCTGCCGGTGGTGCTGCCGCTGGTGCAGATGAGCAACCTGATGCTGCCCAGAGACGACCGTTTCGACTACATGCAGGGCGAGTTCCACCTGCGCGGGCGCGTGGCGGAGTTCGAGCGCGTGGCGGTGCTGTCGCGCTCGGTCTCGCTGATGGGCTGGGGCACGGTGACGCTGCCGGAGATGTCGCTGGACATGCGCTTCAACAGCCGGTCGAACCAGCGCGTGCCGATGCTGTCGGACGTGTTCGAGGCGCTGCGCGACGAGATCGTGACCACGCGCGTGCGCGGCACGGTGGCCGACCCGGACGTGCGCTCCGAGTCGCTGGCGACGACGCGGACGCTCATCGGCATGCTGCTGAACCCGTCGCACGCGCGGGCCGGGGAGATCGTCCGCGACCGTGCCGCGCGGCGCGAGCAGGCCCGTACCGACGGGGCGGCCCGGCCCGCCGCGCCCCTGCCGCCCACGGCGATGCCCGTCGGCGGGCCGGGGCGCGCCGAGCCCGACGGCTGAGCGGGCCGGTCCGGCGCGCTACCCTGTGGGCCTGATGCCGGAGCACAACCGCGTCGAACTCAACCCGCCCTCGGGCATCTTCCCCACGCCGCCGGGCGTCAGCCTCCCGCCCGAGCCCGCGCCGGCGCGGCGCGCCGACGACCCCGCCATCGCCGCGCGGCTCGACGAACTGATCGCGCAGGTCGGCGGTCGGGCCGGGTCGCCCGAGGCGCGGCTGGTCAAGGACCTGCTGACCACGGGCCTGAAACTCATCCCCGACGGGCGCGACACCGGCGAACTCAAACTCATCGCGACCGCCATCAAGGAACTGCGCTACGCCTACCGCGTCTTCGGGCAGTACGCCGAGCCGCACAAGGTGTCGATCTTCGGCTCGGCCCGCACACCGCCGACGCACCCCGACTACGCCGCGGCCCGCGAGTTCGGGCGCCTCATGGCCGACGCGGGGTGGATGGTCATCACCGGGGCGGGCGACGGGATCATGAAGGCCGGGCACGAGGGGCCGGGGCGCGCGCAGAGTTTCGGCGTCGCGATCCGCCTGCCGTTCGAGACCACCGCCAACGAGGTCATCGCGGGCGACGACAAACTGATCCACTTCCGCTACTTCTTCACGCGCAAACTCATGTTCCTCAGCCAGTCCGAGGCGGTCGCGCTCTTCCCCGGCGGCTTCGGCACCATGGACGAGGCGTTCGAGGCGCTCACCCTGATCCAGACCGGCAAGAGTTCGATGATCCCGATCGTCCTGTGCGAGGGCGAGGGGCAGACGTACTGGCAGGAGTGGAACCACTCGATGCGCACGCTGCTGCTCAACCGGGGGTGGATCAGCCCCGAGGACGTCTCGCTCTACCGCCTGTGCAACACGCCGCGCGAGGCCGTCGACGAGGTGCTCAAGTTCTACCGCGTCTACCACTCCTCGCGGTACGTGAAGGACGACCTGGTGATCCGCCTCAAGCGGCCGATCGCGCAGCGCGACGTCGAACGCCTGACCGAGGAGTTCAAGATCCTGATCCGCCCCGCGCCCGTGCCGAACGGCGCGACCGGCGGCAAGCCGGTGATGGTGCTGCGCGGCCCGCTGCCCGAGGAGGACGACCACCTCGATCTGCCGCGGCTGGTCTTCCCGCACACGCGCCACAAGTTCGGCCTGATCCGCATCCTGATCGACCGCATCAACGAGTGCCCGTGAGCGCGCGTGCCCCAACGGCGGAACCACGCGTCGCGCGGCACGAACCGTCGCGCGTGAGGACGCGCGTGATCGCCCTGACCCTTGCCGCGCTCGGCGCCGCGCTGTCGTCGTGCGCCGGTCCGTCGCGAGGGGGGGCCGGGGTGGCGGGTGACCTGCGCGACGCGCCCGTCGCGCCCGTGGCCGGGCGGTCCGAGCCGGGGATCGAGGTGCTCGCGTGGTCGACCGACGCGCCGCTGGCGACGCTCGCCTCGGCGCTGCGCGCGGTGTCGCGCGGCGGTGACGCGCTGCCGCCCGACGCCGCCGCGCTCTGGGCGGCGCACGGCCTGCGCGCCTGTCGCGTGCCGGTGTCGGATCTGGAGCGTCTGCGCGTGCTCGCGGGCGCGCCGCCGCGATCGGTGCGCAACTGGCTGGGTCAGGCGCTGGTGTGGACGGAGGCCGTGGGCGGGCCGGAGGGCCCCTCGGGGCAGACGGTCGCGCTGGAGGCCGAGCGCCTGCGGCTCGGGCCGGGCCGCCTGCGGCTGCTGGCGCGCGCGTGGGTCGTGCCCGAACCGGGCGAGCGCGGCGTCGAGCCCGTGCTGCGCGTGGAACTGCTTCCCCAGCATCAGGACGCCGCGCGCCCCGCCGCGTCCGACGCGCTGCTGGGCGCGCCGCCGAGCATCGCCGCGGCGGACCAGGGGCAGTTGTTCACTCGGCTGTGGGTGCGGTTCAGCGCGGGCCGCGCCGACGAGGCCGTGGTGCTCTTTGCCGCGCCCCCCGGCGCGGACCTTGAACGACTGGCCGACGAGGCCGCGCGCGCCGACCCGAGCGCGGCGGGCGGCGCCGCCCCGGGCGTGGGGCAGGTGGTGCGCGCCGGCCCGCGCGACGAGACCCCCGCGCCGCCGACCGCCGGCGACCCCATCGGCCCGCGCGCCGGCCCGCCCGCGGCGACCATTCCCACCATCGGCGAGGCCATGCTGCTCTCGACCGTGCAGCCGGCGTCGCGCTCGGCGCCGACCTCGGACAGCGCGGCCGAGCGGGCCGCGGCCCGCCCGCCGGTCACGCGCCGCGTGATCGTTGTGCTCGTGCCGCGCCTGCCCGACGGCTACACGCTGCTGCCGTGAAGGGCGACCGGCAGGCTCGACCCGTCCTGACGCCCGAGAACCGCGGGCCGGCCGATGCGCGCCGCCGCCGCGGCCGATAGCAGGTGCACGCGGGTCGGGCGGGCGCGGCCCGTCCTCCCGGCCCCGCGGGGGGGGGGGGGGGGGGGGGGGGGGGGGGGGGGGGGGGGGGGGGGGGGGGGGGGGGGGGGGGGGGGGGGGGGGG
>CALKJW010000016.1 GCA_937995595.1 uncultured Phycisphaerales bacterium
GCTTCACCACACGCACTGTCTCCTGATCGTTTGCCTCGCTGATCGGCTGCCCGAACAGCCCGCGTTCACGCTGCTTCTTCGCCATGAACTCCTGTTCGCACGGCACTCCACAACGGATGCGCTATCCTTTGGACAAAGCAACAACATGTCTCTCCGGCGGCGTATGGTCACGCGCAGTGTAATCGATCCCGGCCCGCGAGCAACGCACAACCGGCCTCTGCATACTCTCACGCCTCGCGGCGAAGCGCAGCGACGCCGCGAGGCACGCCGCGATTTCGGTGATGCCTTCGTACTCTTCGGCGTGCCCGAACTGCCCGAGGTTGAGACCATCCGCCGCACGCTCGCGCCCGTGCTCGTCGGCCGGCGCATCCTCGCCGCGGCGTTGCTCCGGCGGGACGTGCTCATCGCGCCCGGTGACCCGCGCGGCGGGTTCTCGCGCCAGCGCGGCGCGACCCGACGCGATCATCCAGCGTCGGACGCAACCCGCGTGCGTCCGGCCCGTCCCGTGCCGGTCGCCCCCGTCGATCTGCTCGAGGGCTGCACCGTCACCGATGTTCTCCGCCGCGGCAAGCAGTTGGCCATCGTCGGCGCCGGGCCGGCTGGCACGCCGGGCCGCGCACGCGAGCCGTCGTCGCGCGCCCTGGTCGTGCAACTCGGGATGACGGGCGCGCTCGAGGCGCTGGCGCCCGGCGCAGCGAACGGGGAACACGCCCGCCGCGCGGGCGCGGCCGACGCCGCGTCGCCGCACGTGCACGCGCGCTGGGAACTCGAGCCCGCACGCGGCCGTCCCGGCACGATGGTGTTCATCGACCCGCGCCGCTTCGGGTGCCTCCGCGCCGTGCCGACGCTCGCCGATCTGGACGCGCTGTGGTCCTCGCTCGGCCCCGATGCGCTTGAGATCGACGGTCCGCGCCTGTGGGAAGCGCTGCGGGGCTCGCGCCGCCCCGTCAAGGCCGCGCTGCTCGATCAGGCGGTGCTTGCCGGCGTGGGCAACATCTACGCCGATGAGGCGCTGTTCCGGGCCGGCGTGCCGCCGCGGAAACTCGCCGCGCGGCTCGGGCCGCGACGCGCGGCGGACCTGGCCGCGGCGGTGCGCGGGGTGCTCGCCGAAGCGGTCGAGGCCCGCGGCAGCACGCTGCGCGACTACCGCGACGCCGCGGGAAGGGCCGGCGAGTTCCAGTCGCGCCACGCCGTCTACGGCCGCGGCGGCGAGGCCTGCACGCGCTGCGGGGGCGTGCTGCGGTCGGCCGTCGTCGCGCAACGCACGACCGTCTGGTGCCCGCGCTGCCAGCGTTGAGCGGATGGTTATGCACAGGCGGCGCGGGGGCGGGTGAACAAAGACCGATCGGTCGGGCCGGCGCGAGATGCGGCTGCGGGTTGTCTAGTTCTTCAAAGAGAAGAGAGAGCAAGTAGTGCTAGAAACAAGCCCTGTCGGAGTGTGGGTAATCCAAGCGGACGCCAGCGCAAGTCTGCTCGGCGGCGAGAGTTGGTGACGCGTGCGGATATGAACAACCTGTCGGTTGTGTGTCGGTTGCGCGCTGGTGCGCTCGGCGGCCCGGGACAACCGACAGGCGCGCCGTCGGCGGCCGCTTCGTCGGGACGACACGGAGCGAGCGCGGCCGTCCGGTTTTCCACCGTTTGTTCACCCGGCGCGTGTCGGTTGCGCGCGGTCAGGCCGCGGGGGCTTTGACGAGGTTCTCGATGGCGACGATGCGCCGGGCGAACTCGGCGTCGGTTTCCAGCCGCGCTTCGATGGTCTTGACGGCGTGCATGACGGTCGTGTGGTCGCGCCCGCCGAAGAACCCGCCGATCTCCTCCAGCGAGAACCGCGTGTGGCGGCGGGCCAGGAACATGCACACCTGCCGCGGCAGGGCGATGGACCGCTGGCGGCGTTTGGACTGCAGGTCCGACACCTTGACGCCGAAGAAGTCCGTCACCGCGTCGATGATGGTCTGGATCTGCACGGAGCGGTCGTTGCGTGCCGATTCGTCGCCCAGCGCGGCCAGCGCGAGGGCCATGTCCACGTCGCGCTTCTCCAGGGCGCGGAGGACCTGCAGTTTGACCACCGCGCCCTCGAGTTCGCGGATGTTGGTGTCGATCTTCGCGGCGATGTGGCAGGCGACGTCGTCGGGGATCTCGAACCCGCGCAGCCGCGCCTTCTGCTTGAGAATCTCGACGCGCGTCTCGTAGCACGGCGGCGCGACGCTGGCGACCAGCCCCCACTTGAAGCGCGAGACGAGGCGGTCTTCAAGGTCCGGGATCTCCTCGGGCGGGGCGTCGCTGGAGAGGATGATCTGCTTGTGGGCCTGGTAGAGGCTGTTGAAGGTGTGGAAGAACTCCTCCTGCGTGCGGTCGCGCTTGGCCAGAAAGTGCACGTCGTCGATGGCGAGCACGTCCACGTCGCGGAACGTATGGCGGAACGCGGTCATCTCGCCGGCCTGCACGGCCTCCATGAACTGGGTCATGAAGCCCTCGCACGACGTGTAGAAGATGCGCGCCGCGGGCTCGGCCTGCTTGATGCGCAGGCAGATGGCCTGCAGCAGGTGCGTCTTGCCCAGGCCGACGTCGCCGTGCACGAAGTAGGGGTTGTACGCGCGGCCGGGCTTCTCGGCGACGGCCACCGCCGCGGCGTGGGCCAGCCGCGAACCGGGACCGACGACGAAGTTCTCGAAGACGTAATCTGGATTCAGGACCAGCGAGTGCGGGTGCGTGCCTCCAGATGTTGTGGGCCGCGGCGTGGTGGGCCACACCTCGCGTTCGACAGGTTGTGCGTCACGCGTTCGAGGGGGAGCGTTATCGATCGCTTCGCGGGCGGCCTCTGAGCGGACGACGACGCGCGGCTCCGTCGCGACGGCCGGCGCGTTCGGCGCGGCGGGCTCGACGCGTTCGTCCGGCCCGAGGAACTGCACGCTGATGAGGCGCTCGGAGACAGTGCGCGCGGCGTCGTTGAACGGCTCCAGACACGTCCGCTGCAGGTAGTCGCGGTGGATCTGGGAGTGGGCGCGCAGCCGCAGGACGCCGCCGGCGATGCCCAGGGGCTCGATCTCCTCGAACCACTGCCGGCAGATCTCGGGGTGGCTGGTGCGCAGGTGCGACAGCATGCTGCCCCACATCTGGCGGTCCGGGAGGTTCGTGCGTGTGGGCGTAGAGAGACCAGGCACGTGGGCACCCTGCGAGTGGAACGTTGAAAGGACCTGCAAAGCACGTCTCGCCGCGGCCGGACCGGCGCGGCGGGAATGGCAACGCTAATCACTCGGCGCGTTTTGTCAAGCGCGGCGTGGGCGCACGAAGTTCCGTGCCTCGCTTGACACGGCGCGGGGGTGGTGATCCGCGCTTGGCGGCGCGACGCTCACGCGCTGAACCAAGCGGCGAGGAAGGCGAAGATGTCGGGAACGTCGGTGCCGTTGAGCCCGTCGAAGTCGGCGCGGCCGGCGAACCAGTCGGTCAGGAAGTCGAAAATGTCGGGGACGTTGACCACCAGGTCGTTGTTCCAGTCGGCCACGTGGGTGACCAGGTGTCGGACGCCGAGGGCATCGGCCAGCACCGGGCTCTTGAGGTTGCTCCCCGGCGGCGGTGGCGCGGCGATCGAGGAGAACGCCCCGGTCGTGCCGGCCGACGAGAGCACGCGGAACTCCTGCCCGCGTGCCGCGGCAAAGCCGTTCTCGTAGGTCAGTTCGAACGAACCGTTCAGCGCCGCGCCGCCGGTCGCGAGCATCCGGCCCATCTGCGCGGTGTTCGTGCCCGCGACGCCGACGTGCAGCGAGGCGGTGGCCGACTGCAGGTACGAGCCGGCGATGCTCAGGAGCGAGCCGGGCCCGATGCGCAGGTGGCCGTTGTTGAGCAGGGCGCCGTTGGCGGCGTCGGGGTTGACGTCCAGCGCGGCGCCGTCTTCGAGGACCAGCGTGCCGTCGATCCGCGACAGGTTGGCCAGCGCGTCGAGCTGGCCGTTGCCGATCAGGCGGAAGGTCGTGCCGGCCCCGATGACGCGGATGTCGGCGCCGTTGAGGAACAGGGACGCGCCGGCGCCGATGGTCCATTCGCCGCCGCTGAAGGTGTTGGTCGCGGGGTTGTAGTTGGGCAGGCTGGAGGCCGGCAGGACCAGGGTCGCGCCCGGGAGCAGGCCGACGGGCCCGGTGATGGAGAACGCGCCGGTGGGGAACGAGTGCAGGCCGCCGCCGAAGCGCACCCCGCCGGGGCCCTCGAGGCTCGAGCCGGGCAGGTACGTCCACGGGGCGAGGAAGACCAGCGTGTCGGGGGGGATGACGATGATGGTGCCCGAGTTGGTCCCCGGCACGCCGATGATGAACTCGCCGGTCCAGACGGTGATCAGGCCGTGGTTGTTGAAGGCGTTCTCGCCGCTGACGTCGAGCACATCGATCTGCGGGTCGGCGAAGACGTCCAGGGACGCCCCGGCGTTGTTGTTGAAGACGCCGCCGGCCATGAGCAGGCAGCCGCCGGTCCAACTGCCCGCGACCGAGAAGTTCTCCAGCCTGCGCGACAGGGTCATGTTGCCATCGCCCATGAGCAGCAGCGCGTCGGCGGCGATGGTGGTGACGCCCGATCCGGACATCGCGCCGCCGGTCCAGATGAAGCCGAAGAGGAACGTGATGTTGCCGGGCCCGTCGATCTCGCCGCCGGGCGCGAGTTCGACGGTGCCGTCGAAGGTCTGGTCATCGGCGAAGAAGCTGTACGACTCGATGACCAGCACGCCGGTGTTGCTCACGGCCAGGCCCGTGCCGAAGGTGACGTCGGAGCCGGGGGCGATCACGAGTTCGCCCTCGTTGCTGAACGACTCGCCGCCCTGCTCGGTGCTGAGCACCTCGACCTGCCCGTTGATGGTGAAGGTCGCGCCCGCGGCGTTGGCGAACTGGCCGCCCTCCAGCAGCAGGCAGCCGCCGGTCCAGTTGCCGGCGACGAGGTTGGTCATGCTGCGGGCCAGGGTCATGACCCCGTCGCCGAACATGTTGAGGGTGGTGCCGGAGCCGACGCTGGTGCTGCCGGTGCCGCGCTGGGCCCCGCCGTACCAGTTGAAGGTGCCGGAGACGAGGATGTTCCCCGTGCCGGTGAGTGTGCCGGGGATGAAGAGGTTGACGACGGCGAAGATCTCGAAGTCCTGGTTGAAGGCGACGGTGGCGTTGATGTTGATGACCCCGCCGCCGTCGAAGGGTCCGAACTCGATGGTGGGCCCGGGCCCGCGCATGGGGTCGCCGATGTTGAGCGTGCCGCCGAGCACTCCCGCCGCGCCGTTGTTGAACGTGACGTGCGCGGGTACGGTGATCGTGCCGACACCGGTGATGTTGAACGTGCCGTTGTTGGTGAACACGCCGCCGACGGGGTTGAAGGCCCACGGCGCGCCGTCGTGGAGCGTGAGCGTGCCGATGTTGACGGCCAGCAGGCCGAGCACGCCGCCGAAGGTCGCGCCCGGCCCGCGGAGTTCGATGCGCGCCGCCGCGCCGATGGTGGTGAGGTTGGGCGTGCCGACGGGGAGAATGAGCGTGCCGCTGATGACCCACGCGCCGCCGGTGAGCGTCGTGCCGGAAACGCTGGTGAACGCCTCGATGATGACTGTGCCCGAGGTCACAAAGAGAGTGCCGAGATTGTTGAGTGTGCGCGAGACCAGTACGGGGCCGGACATGGTGGCGGCCGCGCCGACCGGGATCGTCAGCAGGCCTGAGCCGTTCCAGGTGTCATTGGTCGACGAGAGCCCGCCATTGAACGTCAGATTGGCCGGGCCGGAGATATGCGAGGCGGACACGGCGACCGGGCCGGCGAACACAGTGGCCGCGTTAAAGGTCAACATCGCCCCGGCAATCGTTGTGCTGCCGGTGTGCTGCAACTGTGCCCCGAAGAACTGGGTGGACCCAATGATGTACAGCGAACCTTGCCCGGAAATCGCCGCGAGCCCACCGTGAGAGACCTGTGCCGCGAGCGTGAGTTGCGAACCCGGCGCAATGGTGATCGAGCCGTTGTTGGCCGATCCGCCGGACGCGGCAAGCGCAAGGTCGCCACCCGCGATGCTGATGGTCGCCCCCGCGGCGTTGATGATGCCGCCCGTACCGAGGACCGAGACGAGCGTCGACGAGATCTTGTTGATCTGTCCTTCGTTCAGAAGCGTGGACGAAGACAGGATGACGATGTCGAATTCCCCTTCCCACGAAAGCACCGCCTGGTCCCACGAGGCGTAGCAGTCCCACGCGACGATGTCGAAGTCCCCTTCCCACGAAAGCACCGCACCCGTGCGGATGGCGAGCGTTGCACCGTCCTGGACGCGGACCGCGACCGGGTTGTCGGCCGGCGCGTTGGCGATCAGGAGTTCGCCGAAGACGTTGAACGCGCGTGCGATGATGGTCCCGGCGAGGACGGCGGTCTGACCGGTCGGGATGGTGGCCGTGCCGGAACCGCCGATGGCGGCCCAAGCGCCCGCGCCCGCGTTGCTCTCGGTGATCAAGCCGCCGCCGAACGTAAGGTTGCCGGCGCCGAGGAGCGAGCCGCCGCCCTCGATGACCACGCTCTCGCCAAAGACCACGTCGCCTTCGAGTGTAACCGAGCAGTTGACGCCGACGCCGACGGCCCCGGCAAGGCCGAAGGTGTTTGCGGGGAACGTCACGGCGGTGCCGATGATGTTCTCGCCGTCGTTGTAGCCGACGAGCGCGAACGAACCGGGCCCGCTGAGGGCCGATGCCGGTCCGATCACGACGTTGGCGAGCAGGAACTCGAGAAGCGAGCCGCTGCCCACAATGATGGACCCGTTGTTGGTGAAGGCGCCGCCGAGGTAGCCTTCCCAGTAGACCTGCGCGGAGTCTTCGATCAGGATGTCGCCGTCGGTCTGGTTGACGAACTCGCCCGAGACGAACAGGTAGTGGTTCGGGCTGATCTGGGCGGAGAACGTCAGGCCGCCGCGGTTGATGAACCGCGCCGACGCGTCGATCGAGAGACCGCTGGACACGACCACGGTCCCGTGGTTGACAAAGTCGTGCTCGCCGAAGACTTCGACGCCACCCTCGGCCTCGATGGCGCCGAAGTTGAAGACGTTCACGTCGAAGCGCGCCACGGGCATGTAGGCGTTGGTGTCGGCGGCGATCGTGAGCGTGCCGGGGCCGGAAAACTCGGCATCGACAGCGAAGTCGGGGCTGTTGATCGTGAGCGTCGCGTCGGGGTCGAAATACACGAATCCGGAGATTGACACGACGGCGGGCGACCACAGCACGCCGCCGCCGATGAAGTGGTCGATCGAAAGGTCGAACGTGAGCGTCCCATCGCCCGTGATCAGCAAGCCGTCGTTGTAGTAGGTGTCTTCGGCGCGGCAGACGAACTCCGCTCCGGCGGCAATCTCCAACAACCCGGCGAGCGAGGCGCTGTAGAGATTCCCGGCGATCAACAGCACGCCGTCGTTGACGTACGTCCGACCTGTCGATCCCTGCACGAAGGAATCCAGCAGTTCGATGTCCGTGACGCCGCCGTGGTTGACGGCAAAGTCGCCGTTGTTGATGAAGGCCTGCAATCCGTTGCCGTAGATGTCCGAGGCGGTCTCGTGAGAGAAGAAGCCGCCGACTTCGTTGGTGAAGACCGCGGGGACGCCGGACTGACTGCCAAGTTCCAAGTCTCCGAGCAGATTGACCACGCCGAAGTTGCTGGTCGGCTGGCGGATGGTGACGTTGGCCATGTCCACGAAACTGGATGGGCCAAACACGACGGAGCCCGGCGATCCGAAGATCAAGCCGCGGTAGAAGAAGTTGGCGTTGAACGTGAGCGTGTTGTTGTTCTGAATCGAGGCGTCTTCCCCGAGCTGGTAGTTGCCGTGCAGCACACTCGGCGCGGTCCCGGAGATCTGCAGAGTCCCCATGCCGGTGTGGTTGATGTCGGCGTAACTGGTGAGCGAACCGATCGGTCCCGGCGGGTTGCCGTTGATGACGATGGCGATCCCGGCAAACTCTTCGGGGATCACGGCGTCGTCGGTCGCGGCCTACGGCGGCGTGTCGTTCTCCCAGTTCACCGGGTCGTTGAAGTTCGTGCCCAGCCCGTCCGGGCCGCCGTCCCACAAGACCAGGGCCAGGTGCACGCGCTGCTCGAGCGCTTCGAGCAGCCCGCGCTCGCCGAGGCGACGATCGCCGGCACGCGCTGTGCCTGCGCGCAAAGTCACGCCTTGCAGCGCGTTGCGCCGCGCCGACCGGCCCGAGAAACGAGTTGTCCGCACAGAGCACCTCCCACGAGACCGAGACCGCCGCGCCCCCGCACGGGTTCAGACTACCCGAACGGCGGCAGAATGCAAGAGAAAGCCGCGGCGCGGCGACCGGTCCAACGGGCCAAGCGGCCCGGCCGCGCCCTTCGCGCGGTCGTTCTGTTCGCGCTGCGTTGGGAGGTGTGCCGCGGGCGCTAGGCCGGCAGGTTCACCGGCATCACCACATACAGGAAGTCGCCCGCTTCGGAGCGGATCAGCCCCGGCTTGTTCGGGGCCTTCAACTCCACGATCACCTGCGGGTCGTTGACGACCTTGAGCACGTCGACGAGGAAGTTGGGGTTGAAACTGATCTCGATGTCGCCGCCCTCGTA
>CALKJW010000017.1 GCA_937995595.1 uncultured Phycisphaerales bacterium
GCCGTACCGCCCGTACACCGCCGCCAGTTCCACAATCCGCCCCGTCAGCCGATCCTCGTCGTCACGCACGACGGGCGTGTGCCGCTGCACCGCCCGGGCCTGGCCCAGCACGCGGCACGCACGCCGCTCGCTCACGCCCAGTTCGGTCTGGACGTGCTCGACGGCGACACGCCGACGTGCCGGGCTCAGAAGTTTGGGCGGGCCGCCTCCCGCAGGATGGCCTTGTCCAACTCCGCGTCGGCCAGCAGACGCTTGAGCCGCGCGTTCTCCTGTTCGAGTTCCTTGAAACGTTTGGCCTGATCGACCTTCAGCCCGCCGTACTCCTTCCGCCACCGGAAGTACGTGGGCTCGGTGACGCCCAGCAGCTTGCACACGCCCGCGATCGAGTTGCCCTTGCCGAGCTCCACGTCCGCCTGCCGCAGTTTGTGGATGACCTCTTCCGCCGAGTGCCGCTTCTTCGCCATGACCTTGATCCTCCTGTGGCCGCCCGGAGACTATCGCTCCGCGTGGACCGGGTTTGGGGGGAAAGGTCACCGTCAAGACCACTTCTCTGATGTGCGATTGACCGTTCCGGCGCCTCGCCGCGGCAGTGTTTCCCGCACGAATGCAATCGTGCGGGCCTGTGGCCGCCCCGGCGCTCGCCGCGGATCACCCCATCACGCGAGGTCTCGGCTCATGCCCCGGACGCGTACTGAAGCCGTCCCCATCCGAGGCCATCCGTGGAATCTGTGGCGGCCCCTCCGCCCCACGCTCCGCATTCCCAACTCAGCACTCTCTCCATACACTCGCCCATGACCACCGCCACCCATTCCGCCCCTGCCGCAAAGCCCGCCGCCTCCAATGCGACCCGCACCGAGAAGGACACCATGGGCCCCATGGAGGTCCCCGCCGATGCGCTCTACGGCGCATCGACCCAGCGCGCCGTGCTGAACTTTCCGATGTCCGGCCGGCCCGTCCCCGCCGAGGTCATCAAGGCCTACGGCCTGCTCAAGGCCGCGTGCGCGACCGTCAACAACAAACTCGGCCGCCTCGACGACAAGCGCGCCGCGGCGATCCTCGAAGCCTGCCGCGAAATCCAGGACGGCCTGCCGGCCTTCGGCGGCCTGTCGCGGCACTTCCCCGTCGACATCTTCCAGACCGGTTCGGGCACGTCGACGAACATGAATGTCAACGAGGTCGTCGCCAACCTTGTGTGCGTGCGCGCCCACCAGCCCATCGGCCGCAGCAAGGACCCGGAGTGGATCAAGCAGGGCGGCGTGCATCCGAACGATCACGTGAACATGGGGCAGTCGAGCAACGACACGTTCCCCACCGCGATGCACCTCGCCGCGGCGGAGGCGATCCACAACGACCTGCTCCCGGCCGTGAAGAAGATGGCCGAATCGCTGGAGCGCAAGGCCGCGGCGTGGGACAAGGTCGTGAAGATCGGGCGCACGCACCTGGCCGACGCGACGCCGATCCGACTCGGGCAGGAGTTCTCCGGCTACGCGTCGCAGATGCGCCACGCCGAGGAGCGTCTGCACCGCGCGCTTCACACGCTGAGCGAGTTGGCGATCGGCGGCACCGCCGTCGGCACCGGCATCAACGCGCACGAGCAGTTCGGCTCGCTGGTCGCGGCGGAACTCACGCGGCGCACCGGCATCCACTTCCGCGAGGCGGTGAACCACTTCGAGGCCCAGCACGCCAAGGACGCGTTCGTCGAGACCTCGTCGCACCTGCGCACCGTCGCGGTGAGCCTGACCAAGATCGCCAACGACATCCGCTGGATGGGCTCGGGCCCGCGCTGCGGCATCGGCGAGTTGCAGTTGCCCGCGGTGCAGCCGGGCTCGTCGATCATGCCGGGCAAGGTCAACCCGGTCATCTGCGAGGCGGTGATCATGGCCGCGTGCCAGGTGATGGGCAACGACCACGCGGTCGCGCTGGGCGGCGTGGGGGGCATCGGCTCGCTGCTCGATCTCAACGTCGCGATGCCGATGATGGCCGCGAACGTGCTGGACTCGGCGCACCTGCTGGCGCGCTCGTGCCACGTCTTCACCGACAACCTGCTCGACGGGCCCGAGGGGACCGGCGGCCTGCAGGCGGACATCGAGCGGTGCAAGGGCCTGATCGAGGGCTCGCTGGCGATGTGCACGAGCCTTGTGCCGGTGATCGGCTACGACAAGTCCGCCGCGCTGGCCAAGGACGCCTTCAAGCAGGGCAAGACGGTGCGGCAACTCGCGTACGAGACGGTGGTCGGCCAGAAGGACGTGAACGGCCGGACGATCACGCGCGAGGACATCGACACCTACCTCGACCCGTGGTCGATGACGCTGCCCGGCGGCGAGGGCAGCGCGGGGGGCTGAGGCGCGGGCAATGCGTGCGGGCCGCGCCAGCGTCGCCCGTCGGCGCACGCGTGCCGTTGGTCGGTCTGCTCCGGCGGGCCGCTCACTTCGCCGCGCGCGGCAGGCCGAGGTCCTCGCGCCGGGCGAGCGCATCGGCCGCGGCGCGGTGGCCCAGCGGCCGCCAGTGCGGATCGACGCGGAAGTTGGTCTCGCTCAGCGGGTGTGCGCGCAGCGCATCGGTCAGGTCGACGAAGCCCGCGCCGTTGGCCGCGGCCCAGTCGCGCACGCGGTCGCGAAGCAGGAACCGGCCGGCGTCGTTCAGGCCGTGTCGGTCGCGGTGGGCCCGCCACGCCTCGTCGCTGGATTCCAGCGCCGAAGGGATGTACCAGATCGTGACAGGGCGCCCGCCCGCCGCGGCGAGAAACCGCTCCAGCCCGCGCTGCGTCGGTGGCCAGAGTTGGTCGAGCGTCTCCGGCGTGTAGAGGTTCGGCCACCACGCGGCCGAGAAGGCGCGGAGGCCGTAGTACCACAGGAAGGTCGAGAGGCGCACGTGCTCGCGCGCCCACGCGCGCAGCGGGTTCTCTCGCGGCGGCGCGGCGATCGCGGCCGCGCCGGGGTCGTGGGCCGATTCCTCGATGTTGTCCGTCACGTCGTTGCCGCTGTAGAAGGCGAGCACGAGTTCGTCGAGGTCGTACTCGCGCGCCGCCCCGTCGAGCAGCGCGGCCTGCTGCAGCGTGCCGGTTCCCGGCATGCCGAAGTTCCACAAAGTCGTGCCGGCCGGCAGCCGGTCGCGCACCTGCGCGAACCACGCGTCGCCGAAACGCTCCGGCACGCGAACGCCCATGCCCATCGTGAACGAGTCGCCGAACAGGCCGATGCGCCGCTCGCCCGGCGCCTTGGGCGCGGGCTCGCGTTCGGCGAAGCCGTGCCGGTTGAGCGTGTAGCGCACGTCGTAGTCGAAGTGCACGAGGCGCAGGTCGCGACCCAGGCCGCGGTACGCGCTGCCCTCGGCGCCGCCGCGCTGCGTCGTGTTCACGCGCCTGCCGTCGATGAGATTGCCGACCACGGGCCAGCCCGCGACGCGCAGGCCGATCTCGGCGACGAAAAGGCCCACGATCAGGCCGAAGCCCAGCACGATGAGCCGCAACAGGATCGCGCGGCCGCGGGAGCGGGGTCTTCGGTGCGCTGCGCGCGGCGGTGTGGCCGGTGTGCTCATGATCGGGTGAGATTATCGGCACATTCGGCGCCGGCCGACAGTCGGCGCCAAACGCCCGCGCGGCCGATCCTACCATCGACCCATGCCCGCGCGTTCGGTGTATCTCGAGACCTTCGGCTGCCAGATGAACGAACTGGATTCGGAACTGGTCGCGGGGCAGTTGCGCGCGCTGGGCTACCGGTTCGTCGGCGAGCCGGACGCCGCGGACGTGATCCTCTACAACACCTGCTCGGTGCGCGAGCACGCCGAGCAGAAGGTCTGGTCGCGTCTCGGGCTCGACCGGCTGCGCAAGGAGCGTGAGCCGCATGTGGTCGTGGGCGTGCTCGGGTGCATGGCCGAGCGCGACGGCGAGGACCTGATCCGCCGGATGCCGGTGGTGGACATCCTCTGCGGGCCGGGCGAACTGGACAAACTGCCCGCGCTGCTCGACAACGCGGTGCGCACACGCGACTCGCTGCAGGCCGACGCCGATGCCGAGGGCGCGAAGTCCGCCCGTCAGGTCGCGCTGCAGGGGAGCACGTCGCGGCGGTCGGGGACGCTCGCCGCGGCGCAGGACACGCTGGAGATGCTCGACCTCTCCCGCGCGGTCTCGCCGGCGGGCGGCGAGGGCGGGCACAGAGGCTCGGCCTACGTCCGCATCACGCGCGGTTGCAACAAGTTCTGCACCTACTGCGTCGTGCCCTTCACGCGCGGGGCCGAGGTGCACCGGCCGCCCGACCACATCGTCGATGAGTGCCGGAAACTCGCCGACGCCGGCGTGATCGAGGTCACGCTTCTCGGGCAGACGGTCAACCATTACCGCTTCGAGCACGGCGCGGCGGTGACGGTCAACGGCATCGTTCAGCCGCAGAAGGGCCGCGCCTACGCCGGCGGGCACCGCGCCGACCCGTACCGCGGCACGGGCGTCACGACCTTCGCCGACCTGCTGGCGCGGATCCACGACGAGGTGCCCGCGATCCGGCGGCTGCGCTTCGTCACCAGTTACCCGCGCGACTTCGGCGACGACGTGCTGCAGGTGATCCGCGACCACCCGCGCATCTGCCGGTACCTGCACGTGCCGGCGCAGTCGGGCTCCAACGCCCAGTTGAAGGCGATGAACCGCGGCTACACCGTCGAGGAGTACCTCGAGTTCCTCGACCGCGCGCGGGCCTTCCTGCACCAGCCCGAGATCGGCCGGCCGCTGGCCGTCGCGGGGGACATCATCGTCGGGTTCCCCGGTGAGAGCGACGCGGACTTTCTGGCGACGGCGCGGCTGCTGGAGCGGGCGAGGTACAAGAACTGCTTCATCTTCAAGTACTCGCCGCGCCCGGGCACCGTCGCCTACGACAAACTGCCCGACGACGTGCCCGAGGCGGTGAAGCGCCGACGCAACAACGAACTGCTCGCGCTCCAGCAGCGCATCAGCGCGGAGGTGGGCGCCGAGTACGTGGGCATGGAACTCGACGTGTTTGTCGAGGGGCTGTCGCGGCGCGAGGTCAAGCGCGCGGCGCGCGCCCCGCACGCGCGCGGCAACGGCCACGCGCACGCGGGCGTCGCCCTGACCATCGGCGGCCGGCCGCTGGGCGCGCCCGAGACGCTGCACGGGACGCCCTCGGCCTGCGCCATGCCGCCGCTGTCGGAGGACGAAGCGCCGAGGCCCGACGCCGCGCCACGCGGCGTGCAGGTCTCGGCCCGCACCGATGGCGACCTGATCGTGCACGTCGACCTGCCGGCCGATCGCGCGGCCCGCGCCGAGTCGCTGGTCGGCCGCGTCGCGCGCTGCCGCATCACCGAGAGCAGGCAGTTGTCGCTCGTCGGCGAGCTGCTCGATTGATCGCGCGCGCCGCGACGCTCGCCCGCCCGTTCACGCGCGCCGCGCGAACCGCGCCCGCAGCACCCACCCCGCCACGACCAGCGCGGCCAGCGCGAGCACCGGCAGCCACCACGCGAACCACGCGGCGGGGTCGCGCGCCGGGCTGGGCATCGCGTCGACCACCCCGCGCACGCCCTCGGCCACGCCGTCGCCCACCTTGTACGCCGTGATCGCGGCGACCGTCAGCCCGCCCGCGACGGCCAGCGGCTTCCACCGGCGCGAGACCCAGACGAGAAAATCGTCCCCGCCCGCGGCGAGTTTGTCGAGAAACGCCGACCGCACGGCTGGCTCGGCCTTCTCCAACACGGGAAGGAACTGGCGCAGGTGCGCCTGCCCCTCCGCGGTCAGCACGCGCCCGTGCCGCGCGAGCGCCTCGCCCGCGAAGTTGAGCAGCCTTGCGCCCGCCTCGGGCCCCTGGTCGGCGAGGATGCGCACCGCGTCGTCGCCGTAGCGCCTGAACAGTTCGACCGATCCCCGCCCGCCCTGCTGCACGACCAGCGTGCCGCGCGGGCCGTGCGCGGCGACCAGCCGCGCCCCGTCGGGCGCCAGGTCGCCCAGTTCGCGCACCGCGCGCAGCGCCCCCGGCCCGCCGCGGCGGACCACGCCCTCGGCCGCGTCGCGCCCGGCGACCTTGGCAAGGTCCTCGACGGCCCGGCGCGCGGCGGACCTGCCGCCGAGCCGGGCCACGTCGTCGGCGTGGGCCCCGCCCTGCCGGAGCATCCACTCGATGAGTTCCTCGGCGGCCTCGCGCGCGATGGGGACGACCTGCGCCGGCGCGGCGGCGGCGAGCACGCACACAAGACACAACATATATATCAGTTTCATCGGTAGTGCGCCTCCACCAGCAGGCGGTCCAGCAGCGCGGCCCGCCGGCGGTCGAGTTCGGCCGAGTAGTCGGCGTACAGCCGGTGCAGCCGCGAGACCGTCTCGGCCCGCATCCCGCGAACCGCGTCGGTCATCCGCGCTCTGGCGCGCGACTCGAACATCGAGTCCGCCGCGAGGTAGACCAGCGTCCCCGCGACGCCGCCGACGATCACGCCCGCGACGGTCCCGGCCACGGGCACGGCGCTCCCCGCCGCGCCGCCCGCGGCGGCGCCACCCGCCGCGGCCCCGCCCGCGCCCGCCCCCGCCGCGGCGCCGGCCGACAGGCTGCTCGCCACCGCCGTCGTCACCACGCTGGTCACGACCGCGTCGACAACGACACTGGAGACCAGCCCGCCGATGCTCGCCGCGGCGAGCGTTTCGGCCTCGCGCGAGCTGACCGTGTGCAGAGCCTCCACGAGCGCGGCGTGCGCCGCTTCCCTGCGCAGCGCGTCGAGCCGCTCGGGGTCGACGCGAACCCCCGCGCCGCGCAGCACCGCGTAGGCCTCGGTGCGGAACCTCGCGTCCGACTGGTTCTGCAACGCCTCGAACCGCTGCATCGACGCGGCGATGGCCGCCTCCAGTTCGCCCGGCATGCCCATCCGCCGTTCGAGCGACTCGGCGACCTTCGACTCAACACGCGTGCGCACAGCACTCCCACCGCCCGCCCCACTCCCGCCGCCCCCCCCACTCCCGCCGCCCGAGCCGGGCACCGGGCTCCACCAGTCGCGCACGCGCAGCCACGTCAGGTTGAGCGACGAGAAGAACCCGGCCATGTCGCGCACGAACGGCTCGACGTTGGGCAGCGCACGATCCTGAAAGTACGTCTCGACCGGCGCGAGCGCGTCGACCGTGAGTTTCGCCGGGTCCGGCCGCGCGGCCTCGATGGCGCGGGCCCAACTGGCCCGCAGATCGTCGAGCGAGAGCCGGACCTCGCCCCCCACCGCCGCGTGCGCTGCGCCCGGCTCGCGCGAGACGCGCCCGGCCACAAACCCGCCCGCGAAGGCCGCGACCGCGACGACCGCGAACGCCTGACGCGCAGGGGCCGATCGCCGCCGCCGCGGGCGCGAAGCAGGGATGGACGGCGAATCGGGCATCCGTACGGGTCCTAGTTGGGAAGCGCCGCGATACACGTTCGCGTTTGCGCACCGACATTCTTCGTCGGCCATCGACGCGACGGTTGCGCACCTGCGGCAGCGAAGAATGTCCGTTTCAACCGGGCCGGGTGCAAGCCGGTTTCGCGGGACTCACGCCCGGATCAATGCGTCCGGCGTCAAGGCCTGACGGCCATGCCGCGCCGGTAGGGCACGAACTCGTTGGCGTACCACTGCCGCCAGGCCTTGGTGTTCCAGCCCAAGGGGCTGGTGTCGCGGCCGTCCCAGCCCTTGTTGGCCAGCGCGATCAGCGAGCGGTTCACCTCGACTCTGTACGTCACGACGAACGCGTCGATGACGCGCAGCACCACGCCCTCGGTGGCCACGCTCAGCGTCGGGTCGAAGGCGACCGCGTTGTCGCCCACCACCGGGTTCAGGTCCGACACGAACGCGACCTGCTTCCCGACGAGGATGTACGCCAGCGCGGCGTCGCCGCCGTCCTGGGCGCGCTGGCCGCCCGCGGCGGTGCCGCTCACCTGCGCCGAGATGAGCGCGGGGATGGCCTCGAACAGTTGCAGCATGTTGGCCAGTTCGGCCGCCGCGGCGACCTGCGTGTTGCTCTCGCGCCGCAGGCCGATCGCCACGACCGACTTGACGAGGTTCGAAACGTTCCAGTCCGCGGCCTCGGCCTTCTTCACCAGCCGCCGCGCCGCGGCGAGGCGGAAGGCCTTGTCCTTGCCGAAGATCGCCGCCCACGCGATGGTGGCGTCGGCCTCGTCGAGGTTCATGTCGGCCCAGTGGTCGAGCAGCGCGTTCTGCACGTCGGCGCCCTCGGCGCCGAACACTTCCAGCAGCGCGGGAAAGACGGCCGGATCGGTGTACTCCTTGAGTTTGGCGATGCCGGCCTGCCGCAGTTCGGTCCCGCGGATGCCCTTGAAGTGCTTGGCGCGGATGAGTTTCAGTTCGCGCTCGGTGGCGAGCCGGCGGCGCTGCTGCTCGGCGTAGCGCCTGCTCGCCTCGGAGTCGGGGTCGGGCGCAAACTGCTTGAGCCACTCGTCATCGGTCGGCGCGGCGGGCGTCGCTTCCTCTGTCGGGGGCGCCTCGGCGGCGGGCGGCGGAGGGCTCGCGGCCGAGTCGGGCTCGGCACCCGCCCGCGCCGGCGCGGCGTACAGGGCGATCACCGCCACCACGGCGGAAAGGACAAGCGGTTGCTGGCTCCGGATCATGTGGGCTCCGATCCAACCCGTGGCCGGGGGTTGTGCGTCGCGGCAGGCTCGATTGGGCGCACCGCTCTGCGTGCGCCGCATCGGCCGCTGCGGCAGGGTCGCAGCGCTCGCCGCGGGATGCTCGCCCCCTCCCGCCCCTCCGTGCCCTTGGGCGCATCCGTTACCCGGAGTCTATGACGCACACGGGTACCGGTCGGTTCCAGAAAGTTCCCTGACATTGCCCGATCGAACCCCATCCCGACCCGCTCAGGGCGGTGCGGCGTCGGTTACTTCCCGCTAACCTGTGTCCATGTCGGTGCACTGGCCCATCATCCGCCAACTGCTGTCGGCTCCGCGGCGGGAAGTGATCGTGGACGACCGCCGGGCCTACCGGGCGGCCGAGATCCTCGTTGGCGCGCTGCACATCGCCGAGGAGGTCTCGCGCCGGTCGAGCGCGCGGACGCTCGGCGTGCTGCTGCCGACCAGCGGCGTGTTCCCCATGGCGCTGCTGGCCGGGTGGATGCTCGGCCGCACGGTGGTGCCGCTGAACTACCTGCTCAAGCCCGAGGAACTGCGCTTTGTCATCGACGACTGCGAGACCGACTGCGTGGTGACGGTCGGGCCGATGCTGGACTTTCTGCGCTCGTCGCACAAGGAGGACGGGGCGGCGGTCCCCGGCGCGCTCTCGAAGGTCGCCGACAATCTGGTGTGCCTGGACGAACTGGACTTCGCCGGAGCGCCCGCGCTGCGCTGGCCCGCGCACGCGCACGACGATGACCTGGCGCTCCTGCTCTACACCAGCGGCACCAGCGGCCGGCCCAAGGGCGTGATGCTCACGCACGGCAACATCGGCGCCAACATCGCGCAGATCCGCGAGTGGGTCGAGTTCACCCGCGACGACGTGCTCGCGGGCGTGCTGCCGCAGTTCCACACCTTCGGCCTCACCGCGCTCACGCTCCTGCCGCTCACCGCCGGGTGCAAGGTCGTCTACACCGCGCGGTTCGTGCCGGCGAAGATCGTGCAACTCATCCGCGAGCACCGCGCCACCGCGCTCATCGCCATCCCATCGATGTACAACGCCCTCCTGCAGGTCAAGAGCGCGACACCGGAGGACTTCGCCAGCCTGCGCTACACCGTCTCGGGCGGCGAGCCGCTGCCCTCGGCGGTGTTCGACGGCTTCCGCGAGCGTTTCGGCGTCACGCTCAACGAGGGCTACGGCCTGACCGAGACCGCCCCGGTGACGAACTGGTGCCGGCCGCACGAGTGGCGGCGGCACTCCGTCGGCCGCGCCCTGCCGCGCATCGTCGAGCGCATCGTCGACCCCGAGACCGGGCGCGACCTGCCGCCGGGACGCGACGGCGAGGTGCGCATCAAGGGCCCCAACGTCATGCGCGGGTACTTCAAGCGGCCCGAAGAGACCGCCGCGGCGTTCGACGAGCACGGGTTCCTGCGCACCGGCGACATCGGCCGCATGGACGAGGACGGGCACCTCTACATCACCGGGCGCCTGAAGGAGATGCTCATCGTCGGCGGGGAGAACGTCTTCCCGCGCGAGATCGAGGAAGTGCTCAACCGCCACCCCGCCGTCAAGGAATCGGGCGTGGTCGGCGTGATGGACGAGATCCGCGGCGAGTTGCCGGTGGCGTACGTCGAGGTGCGCGAGGGCGCAGCGTTTGACGAGAAGGACGTGCTGAGGTTCTGCCGCGAGCACCTGGCCGGGTACAAGGTGCCGCGCCACGTCCGCGTGCTCGACGCGCTGCCGCGCAACCCGACGGGGAAGGTGATGCGCCGGGAGTTGAAGAACCTCGCCGCGCAGGGCGGCTGACGCGCATGCGCTACTGTTCCGTGCTGCGACGCAGCCAAGGAAAGGACGGCCCGTTGGTGATGGCGAAGGTGATGACGGTCGCGCTGGCGCTGGCGTTCGCGGCGGTGGGCCGCGCCCAGCCGCTGCTCGACGTGTCGGACGGCAAACTCGGCGAGGACCGGCGCCTGCGCGCGATCGATCAGGCGTGGCGCGAGGTGGAGGCCGGCACGGCCGACCGCGAGGCGACCCGCGAGGCGCTCAAGAAACTGGTGTGGACCATCGGCCGCCCGAGCGACCGCATCCGCGTGCGTGCGCTCGAAGCGCTGCTGCGCGATTCGACCGAGGCGGGCCGCGCCGACACGCTGAACCTCATCCGACTCCGCCTGCCGACCGAGGCGGGCTGGCCGATGATCGACGCGATGAGCCGCGCAGCGCGCGAGCGTGCCGACGACCCGGCGTGGCGGGCGCTCACCTCGCCGCTGGTGCGGAGTTACGCGCGGGCCGTCCCGACGCCACCCGACAACGACCGGCCCGAACGGGCCGCCCTGCTCGCGCTCCACAACGGCGCGACCGCGGACGACCTCGCGTCCATCGTCTTCGGCGTGTTCGTCGAGCCGGTCGCCAACGGCGCGGACGAGGGCGAGATGGCCGAGAAGGCCCGCGCCGCGGCGTGGGAACTGCTGGCCCGGCTCGACCCGCAGGGGGTGCAGCGCGCGGCCATCATCGCTTCGCGCCCGGACCTGCGCGGGCACCCGGCCGTCGCCGAGATCGCGCTGCTGCGGGAGCGCATCGGCATCGTGCCCGTCACCGGCAGCGAACTCGACCTGGCACGGCGCATGACCGCGACCGACGACCCCACGCGCGGCGCGTGGTGGGCCGCGGCGGCGACGGCGGTCGGCGGGCTCACGCCCGAGCAGCGTGCCGGCCTTGCGCTGCGCCACGTCGAGCCGGTGCGTTGGGCGACCGAGCACCGCCCCGAGTGGGCCGCGAGCGGGCGCGACGAACTGCTGACGCACTTGGAGCGACGGCTCGCGGGGCGGCGGACGTGGCGCGCCGGTGGCGCCGACGGCGGCGTGCGCGCCAAGGGCGAGACGCTCCGCGACTGGCGCGACGAACTGGCGTGGGGCGACCTGTTGGCGATCCTGGTGATCGACGAAGCGCTGCACGATCCCGCCGTCGTGGCCGAGTTGTTCGCGCAGGCCGCCAAGGACCGGGCCGACACCAGCACCGAGTACGGCGGGCTGCTGTGGGCCGCGTCGGCGCGGTGCGTCGAGGCCGCTGGCGGCGGCGGCCGCGGCGCGGGGGCGGAGTCGCGCTTCCTCGCCTCGCTCTTCGAGCCGCGCCCGGCCCAGCGGAAGAACGACCGGACCTTCATCGCGCCCCCGGAGATGTTCGAGGCCGACACCCGGGCGCTGGCCCACTACCACTTCCACGTCCAGACCGCGGCCAACGCCGACTACGCGGGCCCCGGCGCGGGAGATCTCGAGTTCGCGCGGTCCCACCGGCGCAGCAACGTCGTGCTGACGAGTGTGCGGGCCGGCGTGCTGAACGCCGATTACTACCAGTGGAACGGCGCGGTGATCGACCTCGGGGAGATCCTCGCGCCGCGTTGAGACTCGCCCGCGCCGCGGCGAGGCCGTCGCGCGGAGCAGGCACGGACCCGGAGCCCGCGTGCTGCACGTGCTGGTCATCCTGATGCTCGCCTCGATCGCGCTGCACGACTCGCTGCGCGCCGGCAGCCGCACGCTCGCGTCGTTCTACAACGGCGCGGCCGGGTGGTGGACGGTCCCGATGACGCTGCTGCCGCTGGGCGCGCTCGCGCTGCTCGCCCTGCTGGGCGGCCGGGCCGGCGCGGCGATGCTCGACGCCGGGCGAGTTGAGGGCGCGGCCCTCGCCGACCGCGCCTGCGCCGCGGCGCGCGTCGGCGCGGCGTGCGTCTTTGCCGCGGCGGCGCTCGCCCTGGGCTGGCTCGACGCGGTGCGGCTGGTGATGGGCGACGTGATCCTGATCGACGAACTGGTCGCCCTTCTGCCCGCGCTGGCGGTATTCTGCGCCTCGTGGGCGGGTCACTACGCGATCGAGACGCGCATCCGGCAGGCGGTCATCATGCGCGGGCTCGACACCGGCGCGACGATGTACCCGGTGCCCTCGCGCGCCCGCTTCGTGTTCACGCAGTTCCGCCACCAGGTGCTGCTGAGCCTCGTGCCCATCATGCTCCTCATGGGCTGGGCCGAGTGCGTCGAGCGCGTCGCCGACTACCTGGCCGCCAACCGCGCCGTCGTCGGCGGGGCGCTGGCGTGGCTGGGCGCGCTGACGGCCGACCGCGACACGCGCCCCGGAGTGCTGCTGGGCGCGCAACTCGTCGGCGTCGCGATCGTCCTGAGTCTTGCGCCGCTCGCCCTGCGGTACATCTGGGACACGGTGCGGCTCGCGCCCGGCCCCGTGCGTGCGCGGCTCGAGGACATGTGCCGCGAGCACAACGTCGGCGTGCGCGAACTGCTGGTCTGGCGCACGCACGGATCGATGATCAACGGCGCGGTCATGGGGCTGTGGGGCCGGCTGCGCTACATCCTGCTGACCGACGCGCTGCTGGACTCGCTCCCGCGCGAGCAGGTCGAGGCCGTGATGGCCCACGAACTCGGGCACGTGCGGCACAGGCACGTGCCCTGGCTGATCGCCGTCATGCTCGCGACGCTGCTCTGGCTGTCGATCGGCGCGTCGGCCGTGCTCCGGCTGTACCTGGCCGCCGCGCCGACGCCCGGCGGGGGCGTGCTGTTCGACGCGGCTTGGGGCCTTGGCGCGCTGGGGCTCGAGGTCGGCTCGATGGTCGGCGTCCTCGTCGGCGCGGTCGCGGTCTTCATGTACGTCAGCCGGCGCTTCGAGTGGCAGGCCGACGCCTTCGCCGCGCTGCATCTCAGCGGCGGGCGCGAGGTCACGCCCGAGGGCGCGGCGGCGATGGCCGGCGCGCTGGAATCGGTCGGCCGCCTCAACGGCGTGCCGCTCCGCCGCGGCAGTTGGCGGCACGGCTCGCTCGAGCTGCGCATCGCCCGGCTCCGCGCCATCGTCGGCCGTCGCGCCGACGACCTGCCGATCGACGCCGCCGCGCGGCGCATCAGGCGGGCCGCCGCGGCGGGGCTTCTCGCGGCGGTCGCGCTGGTCGTGCTGGCCTCGTATCTCGGGTTCTAGGAGCGGCGCATGCGGTTCGTGAAGATGCACGGGATCGGCAACGACTACGTCTACGTCGACGCGTGCTCGACCGACGCGGCGCGGGCCTTCGCGCTCCGCGCCGATCTGCCGCGGCTCGCCCGGCGCATCAGCGACCGGCACCGGGGCGTGGGGTCCGACGGGCTGATCCTGGTGTGCGCGCCCGGCGCGGGCGTCGCGGCGCACGTGCGCATGCGGATGTTCAACGCCGACGGGTCCGAGTCGGAGATGTGCGGCAACGGCGTGCGCTGCATCGCCAAGTTCGCGCACGACCGGTTGGGCGTGCGGGCCGCGCCGATGCTCGTCGAAACCGGCCGCGGCGTGCTGAGCATCGCCTACGAGACGCTCGCCGGGAAACTGACCAGCGCGACCGTGGACATGGGCGAACCGATCCTCGACGCGGCGCGCATCCCGGTCGATGAGTCGCGGCTGCGCAGCGCGCCAGCCGCGGGCGGTGCACACGCCATCGAACGCGTGGTGGACGCGGGCGAGGCCGGCGACTGGATCGGCGGTTGCGTGTCGATGGGCAACCCGCACGTCGTGTTCTTCGACGCGGCGAACGGGGCCCTGTGCGGCGACGGACTGGCGGCGCTGAAGATCGCCGAGGTCGGCCCGCGCATCGAGAACCACCCCGCGTTCCCGCGCCGGGTGAACGCGCACTTTGTCCGCGTGCTCTCGCCGCGCGAGGCGGCCATGCGGACGTGGGAGCGCGGGGCGGGCGCGACGCAGGCGTGCGGCACGGGCGCGTGCGCCGTGCTGGTGGCGGGCGTGCGCACCGGCCGGCTCGACCGCCGCGCGACGCTGCACCTGCCGGGCGGGGACCTGCAGGTCGAGTGGGACGATCGGACCAACCACGTCCTGATGACCGGCCCGGCCGAGGACGTGTTCGAAGGCGAGTGGAATGTGGAATGAACCGCGGAGAGCACCGCGAAGTGAGATGAGGCGCGGGAGCACACGGCCGGCATGGAGCACGGCCGGGAGAGACGACGTGCTGGCATCCCGACGAGTGCTTTCTTCTATCCTCTGCGCACTCCGTGTCGTCTGTGGCAGGACCAACTCACGCGCCAGAGCCGAGTCCGGAACCCGATGACCCTGAGCCAGACCGAATCACGAATCTGCAGGTCGATCGAGCAGCGCCGCGGCGCGATGCTCGACGACCTGCGCCTGCACGTCGGACTGCCGACGGGCGGCGGCAACGCGGCCGCGCTCGACGAGACGCGCCAGCGCCTGTGCGACCGCCTCCGCGCGATCGGCGCGGTGTGCGAACTGGTTCCCGGCGATCCGCGCCCGGAGTGGCTCTACCGCGAAGACGACGACGCGCCGGGCGGCGCCATCCCGCCGACGGCGATCTGCCGGATCGGCGACTGGCGCGCCGGCACGACCGACGCCGCACACGGCCGCGGCGCGATCATGATCTCCGGCCACCTCGACACCGTGCACGACCCGCGCGGCGCATTCCGAGAGCTGACGATCTCGCCGGAAGGAGCCCGCGCGACCGGCCCCGGCTGCGTGGACATGAAGGGCGGCCTGGTCATCGCGATGGCCGCGCTCGAAGCGCTGGCCGAGTGCGGCGCTCTGCCGCGCGTGAGCGTGGTGCTCAACTCCGACGAAGAGACCGGAAGCTTCCACAGCGCGCGGGCGATCGTCGAAGAGGCCGCGCGCGTCGCCGCGGCGGGCGGCGGCGGCGGGGTGGGCCTGGCGCTCGAACCCGCGACCGCCGACGGCGGGCTCGTCATCGAGCGTGCCGGCAGCGCGCAGTTCATGATCGAGGCCTTCGGCCGCTCGGCCCACGTCGGGCGCGATTTCACGTCCGGCGTGTCGGCCGTGAACGCGCTGGCGGTCGTGATCAACCGCGTCGCCGCGATGCCGCGCCCGCGCGAGGGCGTGGTGCTCAACATCGGGCCGATCCGCGGCGGCAGGACGACCAACTCCGTGCCCGACCACGCCGCGGCGTGGGGCAACGCGCGCTTCCCCAGCCACGGCGCGTGGCAGCAGATCGAGCGAGAGTTGAAGGAACTGGAACGTACGCCCGGCGTGCACGGCGCGACCGTCAGGGTTCGCACGGCGCTGGCGCGACCGGCCAAGCCGCTGACGCCGGAGACGCGGCGCCTCGCCGAACTCGCGCGCGACGTGTCGCAGGAACTCGGCATGCCGCTGCCGTTCGGCAGGACCGGCGGCGTGTGCGACGGGAACCTGATGCAGGCCGCGGGCCTGCCGACGATCGACACCGTGGGCGTCAAGGGCGGCGGGCTGCACACGACGGATGAATGGATCGACCTGACGAGTTTGGTGGCGCGGTGCCAGATGCTGGCCGTGCTGATGCTCAGGGCCGGCGGCTGAGCGGCCGCGCGATCGCGATTCCTCACCGCGAAGAGCCGATAGCATTGGTTGCCGCCACGCCGACCAGCAAGCCGATCCGGAGCCCCGCATGACCACCGCCGTGAACCGACCCGTCTCGCCCTCGACCCCGGCCGCCGCGCCCACCGCCGGACAGCAACTGTTCGCCAGCCCCGCGCTGCACGCGGCGATCGACGCGGCCGTCGCCGAGGTTCGTCGGCACAGCGCGACGATCACGGATATCCGCCCGCCGCGCGAGGACCTCAAGGTGTCCTACGACGCGCTGCTCAAGGAGGCCGCGGATCTTCGCGGCCGCGCGCTGCTCTACCCCTACCTCGGATCCGGCGTCGGCAACGGCGCGCTGGTCGAACTGCTCGACGGCTCGGTCAAGTGGGACATGATCACCGGCATCGGCGTGCACTTCTTCGGCCACTCGGACCCCGAGACGGTCCGCGCGTCGATGCTCGGCGCGGCGGAGGACACGCTCCAGAACGGCAACCTGCTCTCCAACAACGCGCCGTACGAGTTCGCGCGCGTCCTGCTCGACGAAGCGCGGAAGGGCAGCCGGCTCAAGTACTGCTTCGCGACCACCTCCGGCTGCATGGCCAACGAGAACGCGATCAAGATCTGCTACCAGAAGCACGCCCCCGCCTCGCGCGTCATCGCCTTCAAGGACTGCTTCATGGGCCGGTCGGTGACGATGAGCCAGATCGGCGACGCCGCGGCCAACCGCGTCGGCATCCCGCTCTCGACGCAGGTCGACTACATGCCGTTCTTCGACGCCGCGGCGGCCAGGTGCATGAGCGCGGGCGACGTGTCGGGCACGACACGGTTCATCGACATGGCGGTCTGGCACCTCCGGCAGTACGTGGAGCGGTACCCGAAGCAGCACGCGTGCTTCATCTTCGAACTGGTGCAGGGCGAGGGCGGGTTCAACACCGCGCCGCGCGAGTTCTTCGCCGCGCTCATGGACGTCTGCAGGGCCTGTTCGATCGCCGTGTGGGACGACGAGATCCAGAGTTTCGGCCGCACCGAGTCGATGTTCGCCTACGACGCGCTGAACCTCGGCGAGTACGTCGACGTCTTCTGCGTCGGCAAGATGACGCAGGCGTGCGCCACGCTCTACACCGAGGAGTACAACCCCGGCCCGGGCCTGCTCTCGGGCACGTTCACCAGCAGCGGCCCGGCATTCCGCATCGGCACCAGCGTGCTGGAGCGCCTGCGCGACGGGAACTGGTACGGGCCGAGCGGCGCGTTCGCGCGGCACCACGCGGCGTTCGCGCAGCAGGTGCGGGCCCTCGCGGCGAAGCACCCCGAGTGGTTCCCGAGTGCGCCCGACGTGCCCGACATCGTCGGCGGCACGGGGGGCATGATGCGGTTCACGCCCTTTGGCGGCAAGAAGGACAGGGTCACGAAACTGTGCAGGCACCTGTTCGACGCGGGCGTGCTGGTGTTCTACTGCGGGCACGGGCCGTACCACGTCCGCATGCTCCCCCCGCTGCCGGTGTTCGACGGGCGGGACTGGCCGCGGGTCTTCGCGTGCATCGAGAAGGGCATGGCGGCCGCCGCGGCGGAGGAGTGAGCCGGCGTCGCAAAGGAGGCGTTTCTCGCAGAGGCGCGGAGGCGCAGAGTTTCAGACCGACACGACAAGCATCGATTCATCGCGAGCGAGAAGGCCTTTCGTTCCCGGATCCGGCAGAACCCTGTCGCGATTGCTGCCAGTATGTCTCATCCTCCGCGCCCCCAGCGCCTCTGCGAGAACCCCTTTCCCGGTGCACAGGAAGGGTCGCGGGGACCGCCGTAGCATCGCCCACAGGAGGCCCCCGTGTTCCTGATCCGCCGAGCCAAGATCGAGGACGTCCCCACGCTCTACAAACTGGCGCGGATGGTTCACTTCATCAACCTTCCCGCCGACAAGGACCTGATCAGCGAGAAGGTCCTCCGCTCGCGCCAGAGTTTCATGAGCCTTGCCAAGGGCGGCGGCGACGGCGCGGGCAAGCCCGCGCGCGGCGCGCCAACCGCGCGCGCCAAGCCCGCCCGCGCCGGCACGCCCGGCATGAACGACGGCTCCGCCTCCGCCGCCCAGCGGTCCGACCTTTTCATGTTCGCCCTCGAAGACGCGGAGTCCGGCGGCGTGCTGGGCACCAGCCAGTTGATCTCCGCCATGGGCGGGCCGGGGGCGCCCAACGTCGCGCTGCGTCTCTCCCGCCGCGAGATGTTCAGCCAGTCGCTCCAGCAGGGCATGACGCACATCACCGCGCAGATCGAACTCGACGAGTCCGGCCCGACCGAGATCGGCGGCCTCATCCTGCAGCCCTCGTACCGCGGCCACAAGGAGAAACTCGGCCGATTCCTCTCGCACGTCCGGTTCCACTTCATCGCGCTGCACCGCGATCGCTTCTCCGACCGCATCCTCGCCGAGATGATGGGCGCGATCACGCACCAGGGTGAGGGCGGCGGCAACACGCTGTGGGAGTACCTCGGCCGACGCTTCATCAACCTGACCTACCTCGAAGCCGACCGCTTCTGCCAGCACTCCAAGGAGTTCATCACCGCGCTCATGCCGCGCGAGGAGATCTATCTGACGCTCCTGCCGCCCGAGGCACGCGGCGTGATCGCGCAGGTCGGCCCGGAGACGCTGCCCGCGCGCCGCATGCTCGAGAAACTCGGCTTTGCCTACCGCGACCGCATCGACCCGTTCGACGGCGGCCCGCACCTCGAAGCGCGGACCGACGAACTCGAACCGGTCCGCGCCACCTTCACCGCGCCGCTCGACGCCGCGGCGGCCGACGAGGACTGCCGCGAGTTCGGCATCGTCAGCGCGACCGACTCCGAGGGCGAGTTCCGCGCCGTGCAGACCAACTACGCGTTCCGCGGCGGCAGGGTCGGGATCCCCGCCGCGGCGAGGAAGGCGCTCGACTGCGCCGCGGACGCGACGCTCGGCGTCACGCCCTACGACGCCGCGCACCCGCGCGGAAACTCGGGCCGGAAGCGGCCCGGCAGCGGCGCGTCCAAACCGAGATCCGGCGTCAAGGCGCCGAGCGGGGGCAAGCGCCGATGACGACCAACCGGCACCACCCCTCGCTCTCGCACTCGCCCAGCGACCTGATCGGCGGCGAGTGGGTCGCGCTCGGCGCGGGCGGCCGCGGCGCGGTCAAACTCGAATCGCACAACCCCGCGCGGCCGCTGGAGGTCGTCTGGTCGGGCGGCACGCGCGTGGGGCACGTCGACGCCGCGGTGGCCGCGGCCCGCCGCGCCGCGCCCGCGTGGGCCGCGTGGGGGCGCGACAGCCGCTTCAACGTGCTGCGCAGGTTCGCCGATCTGTGCAAGGCCAACGCCGCGAGGATGGCCGAACTGATCTGCGACGAGACCGGCAAGGCGATGTGGGAGGCCAGGGGCGAGGCCGGCGCGCTGGCCAGCAAGGTCGACATCACGCTCGACGCCTCGCCCATCGGCGGCCTGCGCCGCGTGGAGGGGTACGAGGTCGAGGTCGGGCCGCAGCGCATCGGCCGGTGCTGGTTCCGCCCGCACGGCGTGATGGCCGTCGTCGGACCGTTCAACTTCCCCGCGCACCTGCCCAACGGCCACATCGTCCCCGCGCTGGCGATGGGCAACACCGTCGTGTTCAAGCCCAGCGACAAGGCGCCCGCGGTCGGCCAGTTGCTGGTCGAACTGCTCGCCGAGGCGCTGGCGAAGGAGAACGCGCCCGACAAGGGGCGCGGCGTGGTGAACCTCGTGCAGGGCGGCGCGGAGATCGCCTCCGCGCTCGTGTCGCACGAAGACATCGACGGCATCCTCTTCACCGGCTCGTGGCCCGTGGGCCGGCGCATCATGGAGGCCAACCTCGACCGCCCGGGCCGGCTGGTCGCGCTGGAGATGGGCGGCAACAACGCCGCGGTGGTGATGGACGACGCCGACCTGCGGCAGGCCGCGATCGAGGTCGTGCGCTGCGCGTTCAACACCACCGGCCAGCGCTGCACCTGCACGCGCCGCGTGATCGTCCACGAGGCCGTGGCCGACAACTTCCTGCGCGCGGTCTGCACGTGCGCGTCGAGGCTGGTCATCGGCGACCCGCACGCCAGGCAGCCCGTCTTCATGGGCCCGATCATCCGGCGCGAGGCTCGCGACGCCGTGCTCGACTTCCAGGCCCGCGCCAGAAAGGCCGGCGCGCAGGTCGTGCTCGAGGCCGCGCCGCGCGCCACGCGCGGCGAGAGCGACGGCTGGTACGTCTCGCCGGGCGTCATGCTCGTCGACCGATTCACCAGTGCGCCCGCCGCGACGCGCGGCTTCGACCCCGGCTGCGACGAAGAGGTCTTCGGCCCCCTGCTGCGCATGACCACCGTCGGTTCGCTCGACGATGCGATCGAGCAGGCCGGCGCGACGCGTTTCGGCCTGGCCGCGTCGATCTTCACCCGTTCGCAGGAGTCGGCGCAGCGCTTCATGGCCGCGGTGCGCTGCGGGTGCATCAACATCAACAACGGCACCGCCGGCGCGTCGAGCAAACTCCCCTTCGGCGGGCTGGGCCTCTCGGGCAACCACCGCCCCGCGGCGAGTTTCTCGCTGGACTACTGCGCCTACCCCGTCGCCGGCATGATCGAGCGCGGCCCCGCCGCGGCGCTGGCCGACGGCATGACCTTCGACGACGCGTGGCTGGAGTGAACGTACCGCCACCGCGGGCCGGTCCGCGGCATCCAAGGCGCGCGGTCGGCGCGCGGCTCGAAAGGCGGGCCTGAATCCGCCGCGGCCTACGATGCGATAGCCATGAGGCAGAAGAACACACGAAAGGGGAGCAACGTGGTGAGCATGAAGACTCCCGCCCCGCAGCGGCCGGCGTCGCCCGAGGTGGTGAAGCGTCCGCTGGCCGTGGGCATGCCCGACGTGCAGGCCTCCGGCGATACGCGGCAGGTTCCGATCGACAAGGTCGGCGTGAAGGACGTGACCTACCCCATCCGGCTGCGCGTGCCGGGCGAGTACGCCGCGATGTTCGGCGCCACCGAGCAGACGACGGTCGCGACGATCAGCATGTACGTCTCGCTCCCGCACTACCAGAAGGGCACGCACATGTCGCGCTTCCTCGAGGTGCTCAACGAGCACGCGGGGCTGGGCGCGCCGGGACCGATCTCGCCCGAGGAGATCCCGCAGATCACCGCGGCGATCCGCGAGCGGCTCGACGCCGAGGAGGCGCACTTCGAGGCCGAGTTCACCTACTTCATCCCCAAGAAGGCGCCGGTCACCGGCGCGGTGGGTCTGATGGACTACAAGGTGACGTTCTCGTGCACATCCAGCCGCACCGGCGCGACCGACGACTTCGTCATGGGCGTGATGGCCCCCGGCGCGAGCCTGTGCCCGTGCTCGAAGGAGATCAGCGCGTACGGCGCGCACAACCAGCGGTGCCTGGTCGAGGCTCGCGTCCGCGTCGAGGGCCGGCTGTGGATCGAGGAACTCGCCGAGATCATCGAGAAGTCCGTCTCGTGCCCGGTCTACGCGGTGCTCAAACGCCCGGACGAGAAGTTCGTGACCGAGGCCGCGTACGACAACCCCAAGTTTGTCGAGGACATCATCCGAGACCTGGCGCTGGGGCTGGAGGCCGAGGACCGCGTGACGTGGTACTCGATCAGTTCGGAGAACTTCGAGTCGATCCACAACCACAACGCCTACGCCGAGATCACGCGCGACAAGCGCGCGGGGTGAGACAAGTTCCGAGTGCGCAGACAGGCGTGCCGAAGGGCCATCGCCCGTCGGACCCGGCTGCACGGTTGCAGGTCGAAACGAGGGACCGTTTCCGTCCTCGCGGGTGAGCCGACCTCCAGACTTCGCCGTCCGCACTCCGCAATCCCGCGTTCCGCACTGAGCACTCACCAACTGTTTGGGACCAGATAGGGTCTCCCGCGATTCCTCCCCGCCCCGGCCCTTGCCTAACAGCGGCCCGCCGCTACACTTTCGGCCCGGCTTTGAGACCCGTTACGGACCCGGAATCGCCATGCCCACGATCAACCAACTGATTCGCAAGCCCCGCACGCCCATCCGCGCCAAGTCGCGCGTCCGCGACCTTGACGAGTGCCCGCAGAAGCGCGGCGTGTGCATCCAGGTCAAGACCGTCACCCCCAAGAAGCCCAACTCCGCGCTCCGCAAGGTGTGCAAGGTCCGCCTCTCCAACGGCAAGGAAGTCACCGCCTACATCGGTGGCGAGGGCCACAACCTGCAGGAGCACTCGATCGTCCTCGTCCGCGGCGGCCGCGTGCGCGACCTTCCCGGCGTGCGCTACCACGTCGTCCGTGGCACGCTCGACTGCCTCGGCGTCGAGAAGCGCAAGCAGGGCCGCTCGAAGTACGGCGCGAAGAAGGGCAAGTAAGCGAACCACAGGGGCGGCGGGGATAGGCAAGTAATCGCCCGGTGCTCGCCAGGCACGGGCGGTGAACAGACGGCCGCGGCAGACCGCCGCGGCGGATGAGCCCAAGGAGATTCGACGATGGCAGGCAGAATCACCGCCGCGGACACGCAACTCCGCCCCGACCCCCGCTTCAACGACACGGTGCTCTCGCGGTTCATCAACTGCGTGATGCGCGACGGCCAGAAGGCCACCGCGCAGCGCGTCGTGTACGAGGCGATGGACATCATCCAGGAGAAGTTGGGCAAGGAGACCGACCCCAACGCGCCCAAGGAGGCCATCCAGGTCTTCCAGATGGCCGTCGAGAACGTCAAGCCGTTCGTCGAGGTCCGCTCCAAGCGCGTCGGCGGCGCGAACTACCAGGTTCCCATCCCCGTGAACCGCAAGCGCCAGCAGTCGCTCGCCTTCCGCTGGATCATCACCGCCGCGCGCGAGGAAAAGGGCCGGCCCATGTCCCACCGCCTCGCCGACGAGTTGTACGCCGCGGCACGCAAGGAGGGCAAGGCCATGACCACCCGCGAGCAGGTGCACCGCATGGCCGAGGCCAACAAGGCCTTCGCCCACTTCGCCCGCTGATCCGGCGGCTTCGCTTCGGGTATCTCGCCGCTCCGTGGCGAGTTCGGAACACTGGTTGAAACCCCACAGGGCCCGCCGCGCGGCGGGCCCTCTTTCATTCTCGCCGCCCCGCCCCCTCCCACTCCTCGGCCAACACGCCCCACACCAGCGTGTCATCCCAGCCGCGCCCCTCGACCCATCGCTCTTGGCGCAGCCACGCTTCCATCCGCAGGCCGAGTTTCATCGGTACGCGCTGCGACGGCTCGTTGCCGCCCGCGCAGCGGACATGCACCCGCCGCAGGCCCCACCCACCCGCGCTCTGTGACGCGAACGCCCACGTGAGCAACCCCGCCACCGCCTCGGAGCACAGCCCCTCGCGCCGACGATCGGGCCGCACCCAGTACCCGATCTCCGCCTCGTGCGCGCCGTGGTTCACCCGGTGCAGGCCCGTCCCGCCGATCACCCCGCCGCCCACGCGCTCGAAGATCCCGATGGTGAAGTCGTCGGCCGGGGGCTCGACGCGCTGGCGCGCGGCCCGTTGCCGATCGATCGCCGCGGCGCACGCCTCCACCGTCCGGTTGTCGTCGCGCGTCCACGCCAGCCACGGCAGGAACGAGTCCCGATCGACGTCCAGCGCATCCCGCATCGCCTCGGCGTCGTCGGGCCGCCAGAACCGCAGCACCGGCCGCGCTGTTTCGTGGGCGCCGGGCATTGGCTCGGGCGCTCGCCACGGCGGCGGCGGAACAAGCGGCGCATGCGTGGGGTTTGTGGGTGTCGCGGCGGTCATCGCCCAAGGATCGTGACGCGGCCTCGGCCCGTCAAGCCGCGTGTACGATTGCCGCGTGAGCGACCGCGACCAGCGCAACACGCAAGCCCCCGCGTCCGACCATGCCCGCTACCACCGGCAGGTGCTCCTGCCCGGCGTCGGCGAGAGTGGCCAGCGCAGGCTGCTCGCCTCGCACGCCGCGATCGTCGGCTGCGGCGCGCTGGGCACCGTCGCGGCGGAGATGCTGGTGCGCGCGGGCGTCGGCCGAATCACGCTCATCGACCGCGACGTCGTCGAGTGGGCCAACCTGCAGCGTCAGACACTGTACGACGAGGCCGACGCGCGCGAAGGAGCGCCCAAGGCCGTCGCCGCGGCGGCCCGACTCGCACGGATCAACTCCTCGATCGTCATCGCCCCGCACGTGGCCGACTTCAACGCGGGCAACGCCGAGCGCCTGCTGGGCCTGCACGATGGCCGCGCCGCGGCCGATGCGCCGGTGCCGGGCGTGATCGTCGACGGCACCGACAACTTCGAGACGCGCTACCTCCTCAACGACCTGGCGGTCAGGCACGGCGTGCCGTACGTCTACGGCGGGGCGGTCGGCACGCGCGGCATGCAGATGACGGTGCTTCCCGGCCGCAGCGCGTGCATCCGCTGCGTCTTTCCCGATGCGCCGGCGCCGGGCGCATCGCCGACGTGCGACACCGCGGGCGTGCTCACCGGCGCGACGAGCATCATCGCGAGCGTGCAGGCGACCGAGGCGATCAAGATCCTGCTCGGCCGCGCCGACCTGATCGCGCCGACGCTGCTGGAGTTCGATCTGTGGACCAACCACCGGCGCCGGCTCGACCTCGCCGGCGCACGCGACCCCGCGTGCCCGTGCTGCGGCCTGCGGAGGTTCGAGTTTCTTGACGCCGCGGCGGACGCGACCGCGACGCTGTGCGGCAGCGCGAGCGTGCAGGTGCTCCCGACCATCCGCGAGCGCGCCGGGGGCGAACACGGCCCGCGCCCGGTGGACCTTGACGCGCTGGCCGCGCGGCTGGCCGCGCACGGCCCGACCGCCCGCACGCCGCACCTGCTTCGCGCGTCGCTCGACGCCGAACGCGCCGAGATCACCGTCTTCCGCGACGGCCGCGCGATCATCAAGGGCACCACCGACCCCGCCCGAGCCCGCGCCCTCTACGCGCGCTTCGTGGGAACCTGACCGCCCGTAGCACGGCCATCCTGGCCCGTGCGATGGGCCTGCGCTGTACCACTCCCTTGGCACGGCCATCCCGGCCGTGCGCTGCGCGGCGGTTGATGCGCGACCTTGCCGCTGCTTCACCTCAACAGATCGTCACCGGGTTCAGAACGAATCCGCCTCTCGGTACGCCGCGATCACCTTCAACTCCCCTTCCGCGCCGCCCCGGCTGTTGCCGTGCTCCATGCCCAGCACGCCCTTGAAGCCCCTGCGGTGGATGTGCGCGAACACGTTGCGGTAGTTGATCTCTCCCGTCCCCGGCTCGGCGCGCCCGGGGTTGTCGCCGATCTGGAAGTACGCGATCTGGTCCCAGCAGCGGTCGATGTTCTGGATCAGGTTCCCCTCGCTGGCCTGCTGGTGGTAGATGTCAAAGAGAATCTTGGCGCACGGGTGGTTCACGCCCTTCATGATCGTGTACGCGTGGTCGGAGAACCTCACGAACTGGCCCGCGTGGTCGCGCCAGTTCAGCGGCTCGAGCACCATCACCAGCCCGCTGGCCTCGCACACCTCGCAGCCGCGCTTGAACGCCTCGATCACGTTGGCCGTCTGGATGCCGAAAGGGATGCTCCGCGCCTCGACGCCCGGCACGATCGTGCACCACTTCGCGTTGACGCGCTTGGCGACCTCCACGCTGTCGCGCAGGTTGGCCACGAACCTGTCGTAGTGCTCCTTCCGCCCCGTGGTCAGCGTCGGGTTGGTCCAGTCGATGTCGGCCCCGACGAACACGCCCATGGTCATGCCCAGTTCGGCCATGAGTCTGCCGAACTTCTCCTGAAACTCCCGGCCGCGGCCGCGCATGCCGTTGTCCTCCCACGCCGTGAAGCCCTGGTCGGCCGCGAAGCGGACCTGGTCCAGGTCATCCTTGGCGTGGTTGGCGAACATGCCGAAGTGCGGCGCGTAGTGCATGCGGAACTTCGTCCCCGCGCGCGCTGGCGCGCCGGCGGGTCGCGCGTCGCGCGCGAGCGCAGCGCCGCCAAGGCCCAGCGCCCCCGCCGCGGCGGAGGTCGTCAGCACAAAGTCTCGACGGTTCATCGGATCTCCTTGTCATCGCGAACGGGCACGAGGCGGACCGAACGCAGGTTCATCACGGCGTTGCCGGGCTTGTTGACGACGCGCACGGTCACCCGATCGGCCCCGCGCGGCCAGACGATGGTACCGATGCTCGCCGCGACGAAGTTGCCCCACCCGCCCGTGTCCTGCACGACGGCCTGCACGCGCGAGCGCGGCCCCTCCCCCACTTCGACGGCGAACGTCGCGCCCGGCGTCGAGGGGTCGCAGGCGTAGGTGATCTCGACGGTGTACCGCGCCGCGCCGCGCGCGGGGGCCTCGACGGGCCAGTACACGCTGTCGCGAGCATCGGTCCAGAAGCCGATGCAGTCGCGCTCCGGGCCGCTCTCGTAGCGTGCCGCGTGCCCGCTCACCTCGGCGTCCCGCGCGTGCAGGGCGAACGCGCCCTCGGCATCGGGCTTGAGGCGGACCGCCGCGACCTTCGGCGTGCCGACGCAGTCGGCGACCACGACGGTCGCGTGCGGGTTGGTGGGCGAGCCCGAGACCCGCAGAACCGGCCACGGGCCCCGCGAGTCGATCTCGACCGCGGCGTCCGTCCCGAGGATACGGGCGCGCCGGATCGTGTTCTCAAGCCCGGTCAGTTCGAGCCTGTTGTCGGCGGGCCAGTCGAACACGTGCAGGTACAGCGTGGCGCCGTTGGGGCTCGCCCGCTGCGTGCAGCGGCCCCACGCCAGTTTGTTGAACGGCCCGGCGTGCGTGCCGTAGATCGACTCGCCGTGAACCTTGAGCCACGCGCCCATGTCGCGCAGACGGTCGACGCTCGCCTGCGGGATCTCGCCCTCGGCCGTCGGGCCGACGTTGAGCAGGAAGTTGCCGCCCTTGCTGGCCACGTCGACGAGCGTGCGCACGAGCGTCGTCGACGACTTCCAGTTCGTGTCGGCGCGGACGAAGCCCCACGTGTCGTTCATCGTCATGCAGGTTTCCCAGTCGACGCCCGGCAGGCCGCGCCCGGGCACTTCCTGCTCGGGCGTGCCGAAGTCGCCGACGGCGCGCTCGCCGGGCCTGCTCAGGCCCGCCATCCCCTCGCGCGCCTTGCCCACGCGGTTGTTGACGATGATCGAGGGCTTGAGGGTCCGTACGTGTGACTCGAGCGCGACGCCGTGCTCGGTCGTCCACGTGCTCTCCCACTCGCCGTCGAACCACAGCACCGCCGGGTCGTAGTTGCGGACGATCTCCTCGACCTGCGCGTGAACGGAACTGACAAACGTCTCGAACCTCGGCCCGCCCTCGGGCGCGGGCAGGTCGTTCCACGCCCGCCGCGGCGTGTAGTGCGGGTGCGTCCAGTCCATGATCGAGTAGTACAGGCCGAATCGCACGCCCTCGCGGTCGCACGCGTCCTTCAAGGGGCGCAACAGGTCGCGCTTCAGCGGCGTGCGCGTCACGTCCCAGTCGCCCTGCTTCGTGTCCCACAGGCAGAACCCGTCGTGGTGCCGGCTGGTGATGACCATGTACCTGCACCCGGCCTCGCGCGCCAGCGCGGCCCACGCCGCGGGGTCGTACCTTCTCGGGGCGAACTTCTCCGCCAGCGTGACGTACCGGCTCGCCGGGATGCGCCCGTTCTCCATGATCCACTCGCCGACGCCGGGCACGCGCTTGCCCTCCCACTCACCCGCCGCGACGGCGTACACGCCCCAGTGGATGAACAGCCCGAAGCGAGCCTCGCGCCACCACTGCATGCGCTCGTCGCGCTGCGCGGCGGTCTCGGCGTGCTGGGCCGCGGCGGGCGCGGCGAGCAGCAGCGCGGCGAGCGGTGCGAACAGGTTGCGACCCATGGCGCGTTCCTCCTCCGCGCCGCTCCTGCGGCGCAACCCCTCTGCCCTGCGCCATGTGGTACCGGCACGGACACTTCGCGTCAAACCGCGACTTGCGGGGCCGGTTTCGGGTAGACTGCCTGCGCGGCGGTCGTGCCGCGAGGAGAGAACGCCATGAACAACCTGCCGCTCGGGTTCGGTCGTCGCACGTTCATCAAGGCCGCCGCCGCGGCGGGCGCGGGTCTGGCGTTCATGCCCGCCGTGTCCTACGCGCGGATCCTGGGCGCGAACGGGCGGATCAACATCGGCGTGATCGGCACCGGCGGCATGGGCACCGCGCACCTGAACTCGCTGGTGCGCCGTCGCGAGGCGGACAACATCCTCGTGACGCGGGTGTGCGATGTCTACCGCCGCCGTCTGAACAACGCCGCCAAGATCGCCGTGGAGAACGGCGCGCCGACCGATGCCGCGGGCGGCAAGGGCCCGGGCACGATGGAGTACCGCGAGGTCATCGATGACAAGGGCGTGGACGCGGTGCTGATCGCCACGCCCGATCACTGGCACGTGAAGATGGCCATCGAGGCGATGGAGAACGGCAAGGACGTGTACGTCGAGAAGCCGCTGAGCCACACGATCGAGCAGGCGCTGGCCTGCCGCGACGCGGTGCGGCGGACCAAGCGCGTGCTGCAGGTGGGGCCGCAGGGCACCTCGGCCGACGGCTACTACAAGGCGCGTGACCTGATCGGCGCGGGCAGGATCGGCAAGGTCACGTGGAGCCAGGCCGCGTACTGCCGGAACTCGACCGGCGGGCAGTTCAACTGGGGCATCGACCCGGACGCCGGGCCGGACGCGCCGCGCGACAGCGACGGGTACGTCTGGTGGGACCGCTGGCTCGGCCACGAGCACGGACTGGCGCCCAAGATCCCGTGGAACGCGGACCACTTCTTCCGCTTCCGAAAGTACTTCGCCTACAACGGCGGCGTCGCGACCGACCTGCTCTACCACCGTCTCGCGCCGCTGCTGATCGCGATCACGGGGATGAACGGCGAGTATCCCAGGCGCGTGGTCGCCTCGGGCGGGCGATTCCTGGAAAAGGACGAGCGCGACATCCCCGACACCTTCATGATGATGGTCGATTATCCGAGCGAGCACACGATCGTTCTCGCCTCGGTCATGACCAACGACGTCGGGCTCGACACCATCATCCGAGGCCAGCACGCGACGATGTACTTCGGCGGCGGCTCCGACACGGGCAACAGCGGCTCGCTGCGCATCCGCGAGCAGGAGGCGTGGCACCGGCAGTTCCGCGCCAACAACCCCGACCGCGTCACGGTCTCGACGCGGAAGAACAGCAAGGGCGAGGACGAGGTCGACCCGCGCCCGGGCGCGGCCGAGTACCAGGTCAAGGTCGAGGGCCGGCGCGACCACATGGGCAACTTCTTCGACGCGATCCGCGAGTCGGCCCCGCTGGCGTGCAACGTCGAACTCGGATGCTCGACGATGGTCGCGATCAAGATGGGCGTGGAGGCCTACCGGCAGGACAAGGTCATGCTGTGGGACGCGCAGCGCGAGGTCGCTCGGGCGACCTGACGCCGGCAACCGGAACGGCTTCGTTTCGGCCGCAATCCGGCCCTGAAATGGCCAGTATTGGCCAGCAGATGGTCCGACATACCGGAGATTGTTGGGGATAAGTCCCCTAAACTGGCCTGCGACAGGGAGTTATCCAGACTTTCATCCCTTGAATCGGCAGTTCTTGCTTGACACAACCGTCATTTCTTGTACATTGTTCCTGCCTTTTCCGGTTGTTTTGCCTTGGTGTGTCTGTCCTGCCGGACGGAACCCTTTCTGGGTTCTAGGAGTGAGAGAGAGCCGCGAGAGAGACCGGCGGGACGAGAGAGGATTCACCCGGGCAAGACTCTGGAGTGAGAGAGAGGCGAGAGAGGGCTGAGTAGTCCTCGCACCCGGCTGCGAACTGACCGGTCGCAGCCGGGTTTGTTTTTGGACCTTCCGGACCTGCGCCGTCGCGCACCGGCCGCGCCGATCGTGGACAATGCCCCGCGAGCGGCCATGACTCCCACGATGACCGACGACGCCCGGGACCTTGCCCTGGTCCGAGCCGGTCGGACGAGCGCGGGCGCGAGCCCCGAAGCGCACGAAGGCTTCGCACGCATCTACGACCGGCACGGGCCGGTGGTGCGGGCCCTGTGCCGTCAGAACTCGCCCAGCGACGCCGACGCGGACGACGCCCTGCAGGAGACCTTCCTGCGGGCCTATCGCATGCTCGACCGGCTCACCGACCCGGACGGCCTGAGGTCGTGGCTCTACGCCATCGCGCGGCTGGTCTGCTCGGAGCGACGCCGCGCAGCGCGCCGGCGCGCGACGCACGAACGCGCCGCGGCCGAGGAGAACGGACTCATGCCCGGCGAACCGCACACCTCCACCGGCCGGCCGAGCCCCGATAGCCGCGCTTCGCCGCGCGACGCCGCGGACCGGCGCGAGCAACTCCGGCGGCTCGGCCGCGCGATGGACGATCTGCCCGACAACGAGCGACTCGCGCTGCACCTGTACTACCTCGAGTCCGACCCCGTGACCGCGGCGTCGGTGGCGCTGGGCGTTTCGCGGAGCGGGTTCTACAAACTGCTGAGCCGCGCCCGCGAACGACTGTCCGCACTGCTGAGCGAGGCCCGCGCATGACCACGCCCCCCACCAACCCCCCCGCCGCGGGCGGCGACGACCTCCGGCCGCCCTTTGCCGAGGGCGACGAGCTGGACGCGCTCCTGCGCGACTGGCACCGCGACAACCGCGAACGCGCCGCCGCCGGACGCGACCGCCTGCTGGCCGCGCTGCGCACCGAGGACGAAGCGGCCGCCGGGCCCGCGCCTGCCGCGCTGGAGTTCAAGCCCGCGCCGCGCGGCCCGCGTCCGGGCCTCGACGGCCGATGGATCGTTCGCCTCGCGCCCCTCGCCGTTGCCGCGCTGGTCGCGCTGGCGGTCGTGGTGCCTTTCCTCGTGCCTCCCGGCAAGCGCGGCGGTCCGTTTGTCGCGCTCGCATCGGCCCAGAGCACGATCCTGAGCCCCGAGGGCGGGAGGCTCGAAGCCTTCGACGCCGCGGGAAACAGCCTGGGGCCGTGCGTGCTCACGCACACCGACGTCGCGGCGGAGATCACCGGGCACGTCGCGCGGGTCACGCTGACGCAGACCTTCCACAACCCGCACCCGGACAAGATCGAAGCGGTCTACTCGTTCCCGATTTCGCACCGCGGCACGGTGGACCGCATGTCGATGACCATCGGCGACCGGGTGATCGTCGGCGAGGTGAAGGAACGCGACCGGGCCCGCGACCTGTACGAGGCCGCGCGCGACCACGACCACGTCGGCGCTCTGAGCGAGCAGGACCGGTCCAACGTCTTCACGCAATCGGTGACGAACGTCGAGCCGGGCGCGACCGTCGCCGTCACGCTCTCGTACGTCGAGTTCGTCCGGGAGAAGAACGGGGAGTTTTCGTTCGTCTTCCCGACGGTCGTGGAGCCGCGGTTCGTCCCCGTCGCCGCGAACCCCGGCGGCCACACGCACGCGCTGCCGGAGGGCCTGAAGTTCCGCCGCGGCCTGGTGCTGCTCGCGCCCGCGTCGATCGAGATCATCCAGCGCGGCCCCGGCTTTGCGCGCAGCGAGCGCAACCCCGACGTCGCGCTGCTCGCCGCCGCGATCCGCGGCGCGACGCCCATCGAGCCGCCCGATTCGATCGCCGGCCTGGACCGCTGGTGCGCGCTCGACGTGCGTTACGCCGACGGCACGACCGAGCGCGGGATGTTCTACCCACCCGCGCTGGGGCACGTCGGCGGGCGGTGGTTCTCGCTGGCCCGGCCGACTCCGGCGCACGCCGCGGACGCGGGCCGCACGGTCGAGCCGGGTCACGCGCCGCCCGCGACGCGCAGCGGGCACGACCTGTCGATCCTGGTCACCATCGACACCGGCGGGCCGGGCATTCTCGGCATCGACACCCCCCTGCACCGCACGACCCGCGCCGACGCGATGACCAACGAGCAGGGCCTGCCGCGCAGATCGGCCGTCGCGCTGGCGAACCTCACGACCATTCCCAACCGCGACTTCGTGCTCAACTGGCGGCAGAGCGCCGACGCGGTGACCGAGCAGGTCTTCACGCACGCGGGCCCTCGCGGCAACTTCTTCGCGATCGTGCTGCGCCCGCCTGCTCGCGCCGGCAACGGCGCCGCGGCCGGGCAACCTGCGCCGCGCACGCCCGTGCTGTCTGACCTCCGCGTGCAGTTCACCGAGCAACTGCCGGTGATCGACGTGCTGCCCCCGCTCGACCGCCTTCCCGACCTCTACGACGATCAGCCGCTGGTGATCCTCGGGCGCTACGTCGAGCCCGGCGCGGGCTCGGTCGTGATCCGCGGCAACACCGCGGCCGGACCGTGGCGTCGCACCGTCACGCTCGACCTGCCCGAGCGGCAGCCCGAGCACGACACGATCGCGACGCTGTGGGCCCGCGCCAAGATCGAGCAGATCAAGTCGCGCGACCCGGACGGCGTGCACAACGGCACGCTGGCGAGCGAACTCCGGCAGGAGATCGTCCGCATCGGCGAGCGCTTCGGCGTGATGTCCGAGTACACCTCCTTCGTCGCGGTGGACAAACTGCGCATGACCGTCGCGGGCAGGCCGAGGCTGATCAACGTCCCGGTCGAACCGCCCGCCGGCACGGACGACGCCGGGTCCGTCATTGCGCCGAACCAGGCGCACGACGAGACGTGGAGCGCACGCGCGGCCGACCCCGCCGAGCCGATCCCCCCGATCGTGCGCATCGACGTGCAGCCCGGTGACAACGCTCCCGCACGCTCGCTCGGCGGCGAGGCGATGCTCAAGGCCGACGTGCTCGCGGAAAGCGCGGCCGCGCCGCCGCCACCCGCCCCGACCGCAGCGCCGGGGGCCGCGCCGGCGCCGACCCGGAACCGACCGGGGGCCGCGCCGGCCGCCGATAGCGACGCTCGCAGGATCGAGGCGCCAGCGATTCAGGGCGCAGGACAGTCTCGTGCCGAGAACACGCCGCGCGAGCAGTCCGCAAACACGCTGAGGAGCGGCCGGCCGGCCAACGTTGCCGCACCCGGGGCCGCGGACAGCGCCGCCGACGCACGGCCCTTCAGCCAGGTTATGCCGCGCGACCGGCAACGCGCCACGCCCCAGACCGGGCGCGCCGAACAGGAGCACAGGCAGTCCCGCGCTCAGACCGACCGCGGCGGTGATCTGTTCCTCGGCGCCCTGAGCAACGCCGTCCCCGTCGTCATCGAGGACGCCGCGAATCAGACGCACGTCAACCTCTTCGTGACGCGAGAGCAGGTCGTGCTCCGCGTCGCGCAACTGGCCGAGCAGAGGCAGACCGACCGTGCCCGCACCCTCGCGTGCGAACTGGCGCAGGTCGTGCCCGACTACCCCGTCGCCCTCGATCTGTGCAGCACGCTCAACGAGCCCAAGGCCCCGCCCGAGGTGCAACTCAGGCAGGTCGCAGCATTTGCCGAGCAGGCGCGGCGGGACCTGGCCGAGCAGGCGCGGCGCGCCGAACTCCGCCGGCGCCTCGACGAGCGCCTGTGGCTCTACGTCTTCGGCTCCGGCCAGACCGGCACGGCGCGGCTCGCCATGGACGCCGCGGCGTGCAACAACCTCTCCGCCGCCGAAGCGCTGCAGATCGGGCGCGAGGCCGGGATCGAGGTCCGCGAGCTCTCGGGCGGTGCGGCGGCGACGGGCGACGCGCTGGGCGTGACGGTCACCGTGCTGCTGGCCGACACCTCTCCCGCGACACTCGCGCGGCTCGCGGCCGCGGGCCTGCGGATCGAGGGTTCGGCGCCGGGCGCGGGCGTGGTCGTGGGCGCGATCGCGCTGGGCAGGCTCGGCGAACTCGCGATGACCGAGGGCGTCCGGCGCATCGAGCCGACGCCCGCGGAGTGACGCGACCGGTTCATGGCAGGTTGATCGGCGCCTGGCCCAGCAGCGGCGGCAGGAGCAGGTTCAGCCCGCGCTCGCACAGCGGCTTGCACAGGATCACCAGCAGCGTCGCGCCGGCGAGATACGGCCCGAAGGGCATCGCCCGCGGCGCGCCCCCGCTGCGCACGATCGAAACCATCACCCAGTAGAGCCCGACGACCGCGGCCAGCGGGAAGGCCAGCGCGGCATCGACCCAGCCCGAGCACGCGCCGACCGACGCGAGCAGGTGCACGTCGCCAAGGCCCATCGCCTCCTTGCCGAAGCCGAGCGTGCCCAAAATCCGCACGCCCCACACGATCGCGCCCGCGACGAGATACCCCTGCAGCACGCCGCCGAGGACCATGATCCACAGCGCAGGCGCAGCAGGGCGCGACGCAAGCCACGACTGAAACACCCACCCGCCCGCCAGCGCGAGCGCGACCGCCGGCGCAAGGAACAGCACTTCCTTCAGCACTTCGCGCCGCGCGTGCGGGTAGCGGATCCACATGTCGGGCGGGAGGTCGTCATCGCCCGCGTCGCCCGTCGTCGGCACGTTGGCAGCCGCCGCGGCGGGTCGCTCCATGAGCCGCGCCGCGACCGCGTAGACAAACGGCGCGGCGAGCACGCCGGCCAGCAGGCCCACCCACTTGGGCGCGTTCATCGTCGGCCCGAACCATGCGCCCGACGCCGCGAGTGCGACCAGCGCCGCCGCGGCCAGCGCGGCGCCCTTCAATCCGCGCCACACCGACGCGTGATCGCCCGCGGGCGAGGTCGGCGCGGCCGCCGGATCGGGCGCGGCGGGCGTCTCCGCGTCCAGCCGCGGCTCGGCCATCGGCGCGGGCACGCCGGCCCGCTGCGCTTTCGCCTCGGCGCGGACGCGCTGCTCCCACTGGTCGTAGTCGGCGAACGACCGCGGGATCAGCCGCGCGGCGAGCAGCACGTTGGCGACGATCAGTCCCACCGTCCCGCCGATCGACGCGCCGAGCCACCACGACGCGAAGGCCGGGCTCATCGGGCCGCGCCCGTTCCATCCGGGCAGCGGGATGGCCCACTGCGTGCCGGGCGCGGTCTGCGGCAGCCGGCCGCCGTTGTACGTGATGTACGCCGCGTAGCCGACGTGGAACACCAGCGCGACCGCCGTCGCGAACCACGGCAACTCCAGCGGGATCGTGAAGGTCTTGGCGTCGACGATCGTCATCGCGACCAGCGCGCCCAGCAGCGCGAGCAGCACGACGAAGATGGGCCACGTGTCGCGCGGCCAGCCGAAGAACTGATCGGGCCGCGCCCACTCGGGCTTGACCGCGCCCCACCGCACGTCGAGCCACGCCGCGTTGTCGGGCACGACGTACCACAGCACGAAGACCGCCGCGAACAGCAGCGCGACGAACAACTCGACCAGCGGGTACTCGGGGCTGATGGCCGACCGGCAGTAGCGGCACCGGCCGCGCAGCACGAGCCAGCCGAAGATGGGAATGTTGTCCCGCCATGAGAGTCTGGTCTCACACGCCGGGCAGCGCGAGGGCGGCGTGACGACGCTCAGCCCCAGCGGCAGGCGGTAGACCAGCACGTTGATGAGCGAACCGACGCACGCGCCCAGCGCGAAGACGAACACCACCCACATCGCCTGCAGGCCGTACATGTAGAACTGGTAATCGGGCATCGCGCGTGGGTCGCAGGGGCCTTCGGACAGCCGGCGCGCGGGCTACCTCTCGCCCGCGCCGCCGTCCGGCCCTTCGTTATCGGCCTTTTCGAGCCGCTTCGTGAGGTCCTCGACCTTCTGCTGCGCGTTGTCGAGCCTTGCGCGGCAGAGATTGATGAGCCCCACGCCGCGCTCGTACTGCGCCAGCGCGTCCTCGAGGCCGATCTCGCCGGCCTCGAGACGGTCGACGATCGACTCGACCTCGGCCAGCGCCTGCTCGAACGCCATGCCGGGGTCGATGTCCGCCGCGCTCGCCTGCCGACAGCCGGACCTGTTCGCGGGTGCTTTGCTCACGGCCACCGCCTCTCAAACTGCCCACCGCCCCGCCCAACGCCAACCCGTCGCCACCCGACACCAACACCACGCCGCCCAACACGGCTTCAGACGGCCTTGCCGCCGACCGTCAGCGGGACCGCGCCGTACAACTCCTCGGTGATCTCGTGCCGGCCGACGCGGATGCGCTTGGAGTCGGGGTCGATGCCCTGCTCGCGCATCAGCCGCTTGAGCGTCGCGGGCAGGCCGAACTCGACGTCCTCGTCGTAGACGTCGCGCTGCTCGATCGTCCCGCCGTAGCGGTTGAGCAGGTGGCGGCAGAGTTCGGCGACCAGGTCCTCGGGCGCGCTGGCACCCGCGGTGATCAGCACCGTCTCGCGCCCGCCGCCCCTGAACCACTCGTCGCGCAGTTCCGAGACGTCGTCGAGCAGGTACGCGGGCACGCCGACGTTGGCCGAGATCTCCGTCAGGCGCACCGAGTTGCTCGAGTTCTTCGAGCCCACCACCAGCACCAGGTCGCACTCGGGGGCGATCTGCCGGACCGCGGCCTGACGGTTCGTCGTCGCGTAGCAGATGTCGCTGCTGGGCGGCTCCTTGATGCCGGGGAACGCGGCCTTGAGCGCGTTGATGATCACCGCGGCGTCGTCGGTCGAGAGCGTCGTCTGCGTGAGGTACACGACCTTCTTCGGGTCGCGGATCTTCAGGTTCGGGATGTCGTCGGGCGACTCGACGACCTGGATCGAATCAGGGGCCTCGCCGCGCGTGCCGACGACCTCCTGGTGCGAGGCGTGGCCGACCAGCAGGATGTCGTACCCCTGCCGCGCGTAGCGGATCGCCTCGGAGTGCACCTTGGTGACCAGCGGGCAGGTGGCATCGACGGTCGTGAACCGTCGCTGCCGGGCCAGGTCGCGCACGGCGGGCGAGATCCCGTGGGCCGAGAAGACGACGATCGAGCCCTCGGGCACCTCGGTCAGGTCTTCGACGAACCGCACGCCGCGGCGGACAAACCGGTTCACCACGTGCTTGTTGTGCACGATCTCGTGGTAGACGTAGATGGTCTGGTCCGGGCAGAGGCCGAGGACCTGATCGACCACGTCGATGGCCATGTGCACGCCCGCGCAGAAGCCGCGGGGATTGGCGAGGAGGATGCGCATATGGGCGATGGTAGGGGCGCGTGGCACGGGCATCCTGCCCGTGCATGCTCCGGCCGGTAGCACAGCCGCCGCGTGTACGGCAGCCCTGGCGTGCACCGCGAACTCATCCGGCAGGGCGAGCAGGTCTGCCGCAACACCGTCGCCAAGGTGATGCGTGTGCAGGGAATCAAGGCCCTGACGCACCGGCGGTTCAGGGTGCGGACGACCGACGCGAGGCATCCGCACCCGATCGCCCCCAACACGCTGGGCCGCGGCTTTGCCTGTGATCGGCTCGACCGGGTCTGGCTGACCGACATCACCTACGTCCCGACGGGCGAAGGCCTCGTGCACCTGGCCGGGGTGATGGACCTGTGCAGCCGCAGGATCATCGGGTGGAGCATGGCCGAGCACATGCGTGTCGAACTGGTGAGCGATGCACTGCAGATGGCCCTGAGGACGCGCGGCCTCAAGCCCGGCTCCGCAGGCCGCGGTCTGCTGCACCACTCAGACCGCGGCGTGCAGTACGCCTGCGGTGCCTACCAGACCTTGCTCGGCCGGCACGGCATCTCCGTCAGCATGAGCGCCGCGGGCGACTGCTACGACACCGCCCCCAAGGAGAGCTTCTGGGGCAAGCTCAAAACCGAACTGGTTCATCACCAACGCTTCGCCACCCGGGCACAGGCCCGAGCCGCGATCTTTGACTACATCGAAGTCTTCTACAATCGACAGCGTCTGCACAGCTCGATCGGATACCAGAGCCCCGCACAGTTCGAGGCTCGACTCACCTAACAGGCTGTTGAAGAACGCGCCTGTTTGACGGCTTTCAAAAAACCGCTGGGCGTCGGCGTGCGAAGATGGTGGCATGAGA
>CALKJW010000018.1 GCA_937995595.1 uncultured Phycisphaerales bacterium
GGGGCTCCTACCGTCCTGCCATGACCAACGCCCTCCAACCCGCACAGCCCCCGCACTACGCCGAACTCTGCCGTCTCCGCCGGCACGTCAAGACCCTCGACTCGATCGGCAGGTTGTTGAGTTGGGACCAGGAAACGTACATGCCGCCCGCCGCGGCGGCGCACCGGGCCGATCAGGCCGCCGCGCTCTCGGCCATCGAGCACGAGCAGGCGACCAGCAGGCGGCTGGGCGACCTGATCGCCCAGTGCGAGGCCGACAGGAGCCTGACGGGCGACCCGTCCTCGGCCGAGGCGGCGAACATCCGGCAGATGCGTCGTGACTACGACTTGGCGACCAAACTGCCGACCGACCTGGTCTCGGAACTGGCGCGGGTCGGCAGCCAGTCGCAGGAAGCGTGGAAGGAGGCGCGGCAGAAGAACGACTTTGAGATGTTCCGGCCGTGGCTGGAGAAGATGTTCGCGCTCACGCGGCGGAAGGCCGAGTGCCTGAAGAAGCCCGGGGCCGAGTTGTACGACGCGCTGCTCGACGAGTACGAGCCCGACGCCACCGGCGCGCAGATCGAGGCCGTCTTCACGCCGCTGCGCCCGCGCCTGAGCGCGCTGGTGCAGGAGATCGTCGGCAGCGGCAGGCGGCCCGACGACGCGTTCCTCAACGTGCCGTTTGCGCCCGAGCGTCAGCACGAGTTCGGGCAGGCGGTGCTGAAGGCGATGGGGTTCGACTTCACCGCCGGGCGCCTGGACGTGACGACCCACCCGTTCTGCTCGGGGATGGCGCCGGGCGACACGCGGCTGACGACGCGCTACCGCGGCGAGAAGTTCACCGACGCGCTCTACGGCACCATGCACGAGGGCGGGCACGGCCTGTACGAGCAGGGCCTGCCCAAGGCCGAGCGATTCGGCCAGCCGCTGGCCGAGTCGGTCTCGCTGGGCATCCACGAGAGCCAGTCGCGGATGTGGGAGAACTTCGTCGGCCGCTCGCGCGAGTTCTGGGAGTGGGCCCTGCCGCGGGCGCAGAAGTTCGCCGGCGGCTCGCTCGACCGGTTCGGCGTCGACGACGCCTTCTGCGCGACGAACCTCGTGCAGCCGAGTTACATCCGCGTCGAGGCCGACGAGGCGACGTACAACCTGCACGTCATGCTGCGGTTCGGGCTGGAGCGGTCGCTCATCTCCGGCGAACTGCCCGTCAAGGACCTGCCGGGCGAGTGGAACCGGCGGTTCAGGGACTACCTCGGCGTCGAGGTGCCCGACGACCGGCGCGGCTGCCTGCAGGACGTGCACTGGTCGTTCGGCCTGATCGGCTACTTCCCCACGTACACGCTCGGCAACCTCTACGCGGCCCAGTTCTGGGAGAGCATCCACGGCGCGATCCCCGACCTGCGCGACCGGATGCGCCGCGGCGACTTTGCGCCGCTGCTGGCGTGGCTGCGCGAGAAGATCCACCGGCACGGGCGGCGGTACAGTGCGGCGGACCTGTGCCGCATGATCACCGGCAAGCCGCTCTCGGCCGACCCGCTGATGCGGCACCTTGAGGGCAAGCTGCGCCCGGTGTACGGGCTGTAGGCGCCGATGTCCGGCTCGTCCCCACCCGGCCTCCGCGTGGTCCGCCGCGGGCTCATGCTCGCGGGCGCGGCGTACTGCCTCACGGGCTTTGCCGAGTGGAACCCGTGGGCGACCGCGCCGATCGCGCTCACGCTGGGCATCGCGCTGGCGCTGCTGGGCCTGACGGCCTTCGAGCCCGAGAGCAGGAAACTCAGCCGCGTGCTGATCCAGGCCAGCGTCGTGCTGCTGGGCTTCTCGATCAGTCTGTCGGACGTCGCGCGCGCGGGCCTGTCGGGCATGGCCTTTGCCGCGGCGACGATCGCGCTGGTGTTCGTGCTCGGGCTTGCGCTGCGGCGAGCGCTCGCGACCGACCGGCAGGTCTCGTCGCTGCTGACCGCGGGCACGGCCATCTGCGGCGGCTCGGCCATCGCGGCGACGGGCACGGTGATCGGCGCGTCGTCGGCCTCGATCTCGGTGGCGACGGCGGTGGTGTTCCTGCTCAACGCGGGCGGCGTGTACGCCTACCCGTTGATCGGCCGCGCGCTGGACCTGAGCCAGAGCCAGTTCGGCGCGTGGGCGGCGGTGGGCATCCACGACGTCGCGGGCGTGGTCGCCGCGGCCAAGCAGTACGGCGACGGTGCGCTGGCCGAGGCGACGGTCATCAAACTCACGCGCGTGCTGTGGATCGTGCCGGTCGCGCTGGTGCTGGGGCGCATGGCGCGGGCCGATGGGCCGGGCGCAGCGCCCGGCGCACCGGCCCGGCGGCCCGGGGCGCCCGTCCCGTGGTTCGTCGCGCTGTTCGTTGTCGCGTGCGCGGTGCGCACCGGCGCGCAGTCGGCGCTGGGGGCCGAGGAGGTCGCGCCCGTCGCGGGCGCGCTGCGGAACGTCGCCAAGGCCGCGATGACGCTCGCGCTGTTCCTGATCGGCACCGGCCTGTCGCGCAGCGCGCTGCGCCGGGCGGGCTGGCGGCCGCTGCTGCAGGGGCTGCTGATGTGGGTCGCGGTCAGCGTCGCCGCGCTCGCGGCGGTCCGTGCGCTGGTGCCGTAGCACGGTGAGTCAGCGCGTCGCCAGCGGCAGGCAGCGTTCGAGCATCTCGAGCGCGGCACGAAGGTACTTGGGGTGCCCCTCGCGCGCCAGAAAAGCGGGCGCCGTCGCCGCCATCAGCACGCGACGGACGTTGGCCAGCAGCGTGTAGTCCTCGCCTGTCGCCAGCCCGGCGTCGCGGCAGGCGCGGGCGAGGAAGTTCACCGGCTTGACGCCGTCGAGCAGTTCGCTCCGGCCCCAGTGCAGGCGTTCGAGGTACACCGCGTCCTCGACCCAGTGGCCGGGGTGCACCAGGGCCAGGTCGATGAGCACGCACGCGCCCGCGCCGTTGCCCGCAAAGCCGCGCCGCAGCATCGCGTTGCCCGGGTGCAGGTCGCCGTGGCACCAGGTGTTGATCGGGCGCGCGTTCCAGCGCGCGACCAGCGTCGGCAGGGCGCGCTGCGCCTGGTGCACGGCGTGGTTCCACCGCTGCGCCTCGGCGATGCCGTGCGTCTTGATCGCCTCCCTTGCGCGGGCCAGCAGCGACTCCCAGTTCTCGGTCTTGACGCCGCGCGCGCCGTCCACCACGCGAAGCCGCGCGGCCCGCGCGTACCAGTCCGCCGCGGCGCGGAGCATCGACTCCAGCGACGGGCGCGACATCGCGCCCGAGACGGGCGTGCCGTCGAGCCGCTCGACCACCAGCCACGCCAGGTCGTAGCCGCCGATGGCTGTCCCCGCCGCGTACACCCGCGGCGTTGGCCCCATGGCGCACGCGTATCCGGGGCTGACCTCGCACGACCCGCCGTCGTCGAGGGGGCCGTCGTCCAGACGTTCGGCCGCGTGTGGCAGGCCGCCGAGCGCGACCGTCCAGCGGTACTCGGCCGGGCCGACGGGCAGTTTCACGACCACCGGCACGGGGTCGGCGTCGTCGACGCGGAATGTTGCAAAGCCCGTCGCCGCGCCGCCCGCCTGCCACGACGAGCGGAACCACTGCACGGCCGAGAGCCGGTCCTCGCACGCGGCCCGCAGCACCGGCTCCAGGGCCGCGGCCAGCGACTCCGCGCCCGACTCGCCGCTGCTGCCGGCGGCCCGCGGTGCGTGGTGGTGCGTCGGCGAATCGCCCATCGGAAACGCGTCTCCGCTGCGTTGCCGGGAACATCGGCAGACTACCCGAATCTTCGTTCGATGTCGAGAGCCGGTTCGCCGCCGGGGTGTTCGCGGACGTGCCGCTCGCTCACAACCGCCCCAGCGCCTTCCCCAACGCAACCACCTGCGGCACGGATAACTGCTCGGCGCGGAGCGTGGGCACGATCCCCTCGCAGCCCGGCGCCGCCGCGACCGACGGCCAGTCCACGCCCCTGCCCAGCACCGCGCCGAACTGCTTGCGGCGGTGCGCGAACAGCTCGCGGAGAAACGCGCCGAGCGCGGCGGGGTCGCTCACCAGCGGGTCGGCGCGGCGCGTCAGCAGCACCATCGCGCTGGTCACGTCGGGCCGCGGCCAGAAGCACTCACGCGGCAGCGTCGCCACGGGCCGGACGTGCGCCAGCGACTGGGCCAGCACCGCCAGCGCGCCGTACTCCTTGCCGCCGGGCGCTGCGCCCAGACGCTCGGCCACCTCGCGCTGGATCGTCACCGCCAGCGTCCGGCACTCGGGGTGGTCGATGAGGATCGTGCTCATCAGCGGCGTCGCCGCGGCGTACGGCAGATTCGCGACCAGCGCGAACGGCCGGCCGCGCAGCGCGCCGACGATCCGCGGCGAGAGAGCCCGCTTGCCGTCGAGGCAGTCGCCGTGCACGAGCGTGAAGCGCTGCCGCTCATCGGGCCTGAGCGTGGGCGGGATGCGCTCGGTCAGCAGCCGCGCCAGTTCGTCGTCCAGTTCGCACGCCACGACCTCGCACCCGCGCGAGAGCAGTTCCTCTGTGAGCGTGCCGGTGCCCGGGCCGACCTCCAGCACGAGCGAGCCGGGGCCGACGCCCGCGGCGTCCACGAGTTTGCGGATCAGGTTCTGGTCGACGAGGAAGTTCTGGCCGAGCGACTTCTTGGGTCGCAACCCGCGCGACTCGAGCAGGCTCTTGATCTCGGTCAGCGTCTGCACCGGGCGGATCGTACCCGCCGGCGCGCGCCGGCCTCAGTTCTTCGCCGCGGCCTTGATGGCCTCGTCGAGCGCGGCCCGGCCCGGCCAGCCCTGGAAGAACGCCGCGACGTTGCCGCGCGCGTCCAGCACGTAGTAACTCGGGAAGGCGATCACGCGGAACTCGCCGAGCGTGACGTCGGCCTGCGGCACCAGCGGGTAGGGCATGGCGTGGCTCTGCCAGTGCGCCTTGGGGGCGGCCTCGTCGTTCTCGCGGCAGGCCAGACCCACGAACTTCACGCCCGAACCGCGGTGCGCGTCGTACAGCGCCTTCATGTCGTCGGCGCGGCTGAGCGAGCCGGCGAACTTGGTGCCGAAGAACTCCAGCACCACGGTCGAGCCCTTGAGCGACGACGTGCTGACGTCCTTGCCCGTCGCGTCCTTGAGCGAGAACTCCGGCGCGGGCGAGCCGACGGGCACGCCCAGTTCGACCGGCGGCGGGGGAACGGCGTCCGCGGGCGGGGTGATCTGCGCCGGGATCTTCTCGTCGAGCGTGTAGCCGGCGGGCAGCGCGATCTCGAAGTCCTTGGCCGAGAGTTTCACGTCCGTCCGGACTTCCCACATGTCGCAGATCATCGAGAGGCGGTCCGAGCCCGTGCCGCGCGCGTTCTCCATGCGGCGCGGCAGGCGGTCGACCTGCGAGATCGCCCAGATGCGCGCGCCGTCGCCGGCCTTGCTGCCGGCCGAGATGATCTCGCACACCTCGCCCAGCACTTCCTCAAGGCCGATGCGCTCGATCAGTTCGGCCTTCATGTCCTGCGCGAACGGGTCCGCTGCGAGCAGTTCGGCCGGGAGCAACTGGCCCAGGTCGGTCAGTTCGGCCTTGGCCTTGCTGTCGCCCATCGGGCGGGCCATGAGCGTCTTGGTCTTGTGATCCAGCCAACGCACGACCTTGCCGTCGTGCGTGACCGTCAACTGCTTGTCGGGCGCGCCGGGCTGCTTGATCCGGCCCGTCGCCATCACGTACGTGGTGCTCTGACCCTTGGGCCGGTAGATCTTCACCTCGCCGCTGGAGTCGATGATGTCCTTCAGGATGCTGGTCGCGTAGCGGCGAGACTTGAACGTCAGCGACTCCACGTTGCGAAGCGCCGCGGTCGTCTCCGCCAGAGTGGCCTTGGCGTCCTCGGCGTGCTGGGCACGCGCGTCGGGGGCAAGGGCCACGGCCGCGGCGGCGATCAACCCGAGGAACATCCACGTTGTGCGCTTCATCATCGAACCTCCCGTACGTTGCGTCACGGAACGGATTTTGTTAGGAGTCTGTGCAAGACCAACAGTCCGCAATGGTACCCCTGCTCTTTGCGGCCGATGCGTTCGCGCTCGGCCAAAGATCGCGGGAATCGCACACGATGATCGACCAGCCGTGCCTCGCGGCGCAATCGTCGAGGGCAACAGCCGTGCGGCCTGTCGGGATCACGCAGACTTGTACCCGAAACCGGGCGTCGGGTTGCGCAATCAGCGCGGATTCTGCCCGAGCAGCGTCGCCAACGCCGCGCCGGGGTCCTCAGCACGCATCAGGTGTTCGCCCACGAGCACGATGCGGACGCCGGCGTGCCGGAGTTTGTTGACCTCGGCGTGCGTGCGGATGCCCGACTCGCTGACCAGCACGTGGGTCTCTTCCACCAGATCGACCATGCGCATGGTGTTGGCGATGTCCACGGTCTGGGTGTCGAGGTTGCGGTTGTTGATCCCCAGCAGCATGTACGACGGGTGCGGGAAGCCGACGTGCGGCCGGACGCGCAGCAGGTTCTCCATGCTGTGCACCTCCACCAGCGTCGTCAGGCCCAGCCGCTGCGCCAGGATCTGCATGTCCAGCAGTTCCGAGAGGCTCAGGCACTCGGCGATGAGCAGCACGGCGTCGGCGCCGAACGCGCGGCTCTCCCACAGTTGCCAAGGGTCGATGATGAAGTCCTTGCGCAGCACCGGGATCGGGACCGCCTCCTTGATGCGCTCGATGAACGACAGGCGGCCCGCGAAGAACTTCTCGTCGGTCAGGCACGAGATCGCCGCCGCGCCGTTGTCGTAGTAGCGCCGGGCCACCTTCGCCGGGTCGAAGTCGTCGCGCTCGTACTCGCTGCGGATCCAACCCGCAGAGGGGCTCTTGCGCTTGATCTCGGCGATGACCGACGTGTGGAACGCGTCGGGGTGGTGCGTGACCGCGGCGAACAGGTTCCGCGCCGGCTCCTGCTGGGCGACCAGACCCTCGAGTTCGGCAAAGGGCGTCTCGGCCTTGCGCCGCTCGACCTCGGACCTCTTGTGGGCGACGATCTCGGCGAGCACGCCAGTCATGCCGCCATTATCGGTGCGCGGCCGCGTCGGGAACAGCACGGCCGGCGCCGGTTTCGATCGCACCGGCGAGCCGCGACCGTCCGAGGGTGTTATCGTGGCCGACCGCCGACCGGCCTTTGTCCGAACTGAACGCATGCCCACCGCCGCCGACTGGTTCACGATCGTCATGCTCGCGGGCGCGCCGGTCGCGCTCGCGTGGCTGTGGCGGCGCGACGTGCTGCGGCCCGGCGCGTTGCGCCGGCTGGCCGGACGCGGGCTGCTGCGCGACCCGTCGTCGATCTCCGGCGCGGCGTGGCTGGCGTGCGCGCTGGCGACGTTTCTGGCCATGGCTGTCGGCGCGGGCGCGGCGCGGTCGCTCCCGGCGACGGCGGAGTTCTCTGACGCCGCGGCCAGGGCGCTGCGCGACCTTGCGGGCTACGGGCTGGCCTCGACGGTGGGCGTGCTGTGCGCGTTGCTGATGGCGCGGTCCGCGCCCGAGCACGCCCGGCGCGCGATCGGTCTGGCGTGCGAGCGGCGCGACGCGGCCGTCGGCCTGGGCGCGTTCGCGCTCACGCTCCCGCTGTGCATCGCCGCGGCGACGGCGTCGGCCGTGCTGGCCAAGGCGGTCTCGGGCGCTCCGCCGGAGCGGCTGGCGCACGAGACGCTCCGCGCGCTGACGGCCGACCGGTGGACGTGGCCCGCGCTGCTGAGCTCCGTGCTGGTGGTCGTCGGCGCGCCGGTGGTGGAGGAACTGGTGTACCGCGTGTTCCTGCAGAGCGCGGTGGTGAGCGTGCTGGTCGCGGTGCGCGCCCGCGCGACCGGGCGCGACCCGCACGCGACGGCGCGCGACTCGGCCGTGGGTGTCGTCGTCGCCACGGCGGTGTTCGTGCTCCCGCACGCGGCCGCGCTGGGCGGGCCGGTGGCCTGGCACGCGCTCCCGTCGCTGGCGGTGCTCAGCCTGGCGCTGGGCGTGGCGTACGAGCGGACGCGCTCGCCGGTCGTCCCGGTCGTGGTGCACGCGGGGTTCAACGCCTTCAACCTGATCGCGGCCATGCTGCTGACCTGACCGCGCAGGGACGCGCGCCGGGCGATACCCTCTCGGTCATGAGCGCACGCCCGACGGCCGTATCCCGCGTTTCTGTCGTGCTTCTGCCGGTCCTCGCCGCGGCGTTGCTGCCGGCCTGCGCCGCCACCACCGCGCCGCGGTTTGATTTCGCCGGCGCGACGCTCGCCGAACGCACGGCCGAGGGCGTCGCCGTCTCGATCACCCTCGACGCGTACAACGACAACGACATCGCGCTCCCGCTCCGCGACATCGACTACTCGGTGGAGATCGACGGGCGGACGGTGTTCCGCGGCACGCGCTCGGCCGAGGCGACGCTGCGCCGGCGCGGCGTGCAGCAGATCCGACTGCCCGCGGTGATCGCGCTGGCCCCCGGCGAGCAGGGGCCCACCGGCGAGACGGACCTGCGGCTGGTCGGTCGCGTGACGTACGTCACGCCCGGCAAACTGGCCGAGGTGCTGTTCGATTCGGGCGTGCGCGTGCCGACCGCGTCGGTCGTCGCCGAGGGCACGGTCGACCTGGGCGCGCGGTAGCCGGGTTCAGGCGCGGGCCGCGGGCGTCGGCCGCAGCGCGGTGCGGCGCAGGCCCTCGACCACCCAGTACGCGATGAACGCGGCGACGACCACGTCGGAGAGAAAGTGCGCGCCGGCGAGCAGGCGGCTCAGCGCGCAGCCGGCCGCCGCGCCGACGAACACCCACGCGGCGCGCGGGAAGATCAGGCTCAGCGCGAACGCCGCGCCGAACGCCACGCCCGCGTGGCTCGACGGCAGCCCGAGGTTCGAGCCGCTCCAGAAGTTCTCCCACACCGGGCGGAAGCCGTAGTAGCCGTCGGTCAGTTCGGGCCGCAGGCGGCGGAAGACGATCTTGGCCGCTTCGGTCGCCGCGCCGCCGAGCGCCGCGCACGCCAGCAGGAACAGCGCCCGCCGCACGCCGCGCGCAGCCCGCGCCGCGCCGCCACCGATGTCCGCGAACACGATCGCCGCGGCGACGAACAGCCACGGCCAGAGCGTGCCCAGCACATAGAGCGCCTGGTACCACGCGCGCGATTCGAGCGCGGCCTTGGCCGCGGCGGTCTGTTCGGCGCTCGCCAGCGGGCCGCCGGGACGCAGGTGCAGGAACACCGCGCGGTCCCAGCACATCGCCAGGACGATGCCGACGGCCCACAGGCCCGGCACCCGTGAACGGGTCCGCTTCATCGTCGGCCCTCCCCGCTTGCGCCGCCGGGCGGGCCGAGGAACGAGCGGCCGATGTACGCGACACGGTCGCGCTTGTGCTCGCCGTCGAGTTTGCCCGACTCGGTCGCCGGTTCGACCGACTCGAACATGGCGCGCCAGGATTCCAGCGTCCACGGCTTGTCGTTGGACAGCAGCAGCGCGTCGCGCCCGCGCAGCGCGGGCTCGTGCAGGTCGGTGTGCGGCCAGAAGTCAAACTGCGAGCGCCGGCCGCCCATCAGCGACGAAGCGCAGTACACCGTCGGCCTGCCGGGGATGTAGTACGACAACTGGCTGGCGCGGCCGTAGTGATCGGCGACGACGAACGCCCGCGCGCCGTCGCCCCGCGCCGCGTCGATCTCCGCGAGCACGCGCCCGGCGTGCGCGCCCATCTGCCGCGCGCCGATCAGCCGGCCCGTGCGGATCGGCCCCGGCCGCGCGCCCAGACGCTCCGCAAGCGCGGCGACCGGGCCCCAGTCCTTCACGCGGCCGGCCACGCTCGCGGCGAGGTCGGCCCGCAGCAGCACCGGCGCCGCGCACAGGCCGTAGACCACCGCGACCGTCCACACGATGCGCGACAGCCGCGCGGGGCCGGTGCGCGGCCCGCGCGGGGGCGCGGCGCTCGCCCACCAACCGCCCAGCGTCAGCAGGGTCGTCGTGCCCGCGATGGGCCAGTTGCCCTCGGGCTCGGCCAGCAGCGATACGCCGAGATAGAACGCGAAGATCGGCGCGGCAAACCACGCCATGAACGACGCGCCCGGCCCGAGCGCCCGGCGCGCCAGCACGCACGCCAGCACGCCGAGCATCAGGCCCGGCCCGGCCATGCCCGTCTGCGAGAACGCGAGTTGGAACGGCCACCACGGGCTCCACGTCCGCGGCCCGGTGGCGACGGGCATGTCCCCGCCTCTTATTCCCATGTGCCCGAGGAGGTGCCGGAAGGTCGCCCACTGGTTCTGCGCGTTCCACAGGACCACCGGCACCATACCCAGCAGCGCGACGAGCACGCCCGCCGCGGCCCACGCGCGCCACGAGCGGTGCGGGTTCAGCCGCGCGCGCCACAGGAGCGCGAACACGACAACGCCCGGCGCGGCGAGGACCATCGTGTACTTGAACAGGAAGCCGACGGCCAGCGCCGCGCCCAGCGCGACCCACGCGCCGCGCGACCCGTGCATGAGCGCCCGCCACGCCGCCCACGCCGCACCGAGCCAGCACGCCACCAGCGGCCCGTCGATGGTCATGAGGATGCCGGTCATCTGAAAGACCGGCGCGAGCGCGAACGCCGCGGCGGCCCACAGAGCGGCACGTCCCGCCGCGCGCGGCTCCGCGCCGCCGAAGGCCGCCGCGTCGCGCGTCAGCCCCGCCGCGCACACCATCGCAACGAACCCCGCCACCACGCTGGGCAGCCGCACGGCCCACTCGGCGTCGCCGAAGAGCGCGGTCGAGATCGCGATCGCCCACGCCACGCCCGGTCCCTTGGAGTAGTACGACCAGTCGAGGTGCTGCGACCACAGCCAGTACTGGGCCTCGTCCTCCACCAGGTCGTACGGGCACGCAAGGGCGAGGTAGAGCACGCGCGCAAGCGCGACCGCCGCGGCCAGCGCGACGGCGGTTCGGATCGAGCCGGGAGATGTGCGCGTCGGCTGTTGCAGGGCGGGGCGTCCGGGTCTTCGCGTGCGCCGGTCAGGTCTTGACGCTCGACCATGCCGCGATGGCGATGGGGATCAGGATCAGGACCGGCAGGAAGACGGAGAGTTGCACGGGCAGGCCTGGCACGTCCACCGCGGCGCCGAACACGCTCCCCAGCAGCGCGAAGATGCCGACCGGGGCGCACTTGAGGGACTGCACGAGCATGTTCCGCGGCTCGCGCACGAGGAAGAACGGGAGCGTGATGACCAGCGTGAGGTACGTCGATGCGGCGGTCGAGACGCGGCTCCACCTCGCCCGTTCCAGGCGCTGCCGCATGGCCGGGTCCAGCCGCGGGCTCTTGAGCATCGCCGAGATCTGCCGCCACGAGAGCGACTGCGAGAAACTGGCGTAGCGCCGCAGCAGGAGCGAGGGCGGATCGAGGTCGGTGGCGATGCGCAGCGTCCCGTCGGGCCCGACCGGGTCCGCCGCGCCGGGGTCGGCCTCGACGCCGGTCGGGGCGAGCACCAGCCGCTCGACGCGCGCGCCCGACAGTTCCCACGCGCCGTTCCGCCACACCGCCTCGGGGGCGGAGGTCATGGCGGTGGTGCGGCCCTGCGCGTCGCGGTCCCAGACGTACACGCGGATCAGCCGCTGCTCCGAGGGCACGAACTCTCCGGCCATGAACACGCGCTTGGCCCCGTCGGCCGTGGGCGGGACGTTGAACGCCGACCACTCGCGCGATCCGGCGTCGCCGTGGTCGCGCGTCAGCAGCGGGGCGATCCGCGGGTCGCTGAGCACGAACTCCTGGTCAGCGATCTTCAGGCCGATCATCAGCGCGGCGACCACCAGCACCGGGCGCGCCAGCCGCCGCAGGCTGATGCCCCCCGCCAGCGCGGCGACCAGTTCGCGGTGCCGCACCATCTGCGTGAGCGTGAAGCCCATCGCGCCCACCAGCGCCAGCCCGACCATGTACGAGAACAGCTGCAGCAGTTTGGGCCACCACAGGTCCGCCACCAGCAGCGCGGCCACCAGCAGTTTGCGGACGCCCGAGGGCTGTTCGCCGTCGAGCATCCGCTCGGCCGCGCGCAGGAACCGGTCGATGTTCAGCGACACGTCCACCGCCACCACGAACGAGAACAGCAGCACCAGCAGCGCGCAGGTGTTGAAGAGGAACTGCCGGGCGATGGAGCGGTCGAGCGTGGTCACGGCGTTGGCTCGCGGCGGGGCCGCGGCGGGGCCGCGACCGGCTCCATCGTAACCGCGTGCGGCTCGCGCTCGTGCGCGACCAGATCGTCCCAGGTCTCGCGCCGCCGCACCACCGTGGCCCGCGGACCGTCCACCAGCACCTCGGCCGGCAGCGGGTGCGAGTTGTACCGGCTGGCCATCGACATGCCGTACGCCCCCGCGCCGAACACGGCCAGCACGTCGCCGCGGGCCGCGGGGGGCAGCGGCCGGTCCTGGGCCAGGAAGTCCGAACTCTCGCAGATCGGCCCGACGACGTCGCACGCCTCGAGGCCCGGCAGGTCGGGCCGCTCGTCGCGCCGCGGCGGGACGTGCTGGGGCGCGCACGACGCGGGCCACACGAAGTGGAACGCCCCGTACAGCGCGGGCCGGATCAGCGTGTGCATCCCCGCGTCGCAGACGAGGAACTTCTTGGCCGCGGTCTGTTTCACGTACTGCACGCTTGTCAGCAGCACCCCCGCGTTGGCCGAGATGAACCGGCCCGGCTCGAGGATGACCCGCACGCCCCGCTCGACCATGGGCGCCAGCAGCGGGACGATCCGCGCGGCATACTCCGAAGCGAGGATCGACTGGCCCGTGCGGTAGTCGGCCCCGAAGCCGCCGCCGAGGTCGAGCGTGTCGACCGCGTGCCCGTCGCGCGCCAGATCGTCCATCACCGCGGCGGTCTTCTCCAGCGCGCGCACGTACGGCTCGGGGCTGGCGACCGGCGAGCCGATGTGCAGGTGCAGGCCGGTCAGGCGCAGGTGCCGGTGTCCGGCGAAGCGCCCGAAGAACTCCCGCGCCCGCGACAGATCGACGCCGAACTTGGTCTCGGCCGTCCCGGTCGTGGTGTACTTGTGCGTCGCCGGGTCGACGTCGGGGTTGACGCGCAGGGCGGCGCGGGCCGTCGCGCCGCGCTCCGCGGCCAGCGCGGCGACGACCTGGAACTCCATCTCCGATTCGATGTTGAACGTGCCGACGCCCGCGTCGAGGGCCCGGGTGATCTCGGCGTCGGTCTTGCCGACGCCCGCGTAGACGATCCGCTCGCCCGGCACGCCGGCGAGCAGCGCGCGGCGCAACTCGCCGCCCGAGACCACGTCCATCCCCGAGCCCAGCGCGGCCAGCGTCCGCAGGACGCCGAGGTTCGGGCACGATTTGATGCTGAAGCAGATCGTGGGCCGGGCCAGGGCGAAGGCCTCGACCAGCCGGGTGTAATGGTGGGTCAGCGTGGCCCGCGAGTAGACGTACGTGGGGGTCCCGGCCAGGCGGGCCAGTTCGACCATGTCCACGTCTTCACAGAACAGCCGCCCGTCGCGGTAGGCAAAGTGATCCATGTGACGGGGAGGGTAGCGCGAGGGCGTCCCGGCGTGCTCTTGGACACCTTTCAAACAACGAACAAAGGTGCTCGAGCCGCCCGATCGTTCGAAATTGCCGACCACTGGAAACCGAAGGTTTCGCTGATCGTATCGGAATGCGACGTCCGCGACCGCGGCGGCGCGTTCTGCGTCTGCGTGCGCGCGGTCATGCCATCATGGGCGGCGAGGATCGGGTAGTCTTCTCGCCACGGGAGGCAGCGATGCACAGCCCACGCCGCGGCGGCGCGTTCACGCTCATCGAGATCCTCGTGGTCATCGCGATCATCGCGATCCTGGTCGGCATCCTGCTGCCCGCGCTGGGGCAGGCGCGCAAGGTCGCGCAGAAGACCAAGTGCCTGATCAACGTCAAGCAGATCGCCACGGCGTCGGTCGTGTACGCGCAGGACTACAGGGACCGCACGTGGCCCGCGCTCTACTGGGCCGACCTCGACCCCGGCGTCGGCTTCACGCCCGGCCTGCTGTTCGACTACGTGAACTACGCCGATTTCGTCACCGAGTGCCCGAGCAACAGGCGCAGCCGCGCGACGGGCGCGATCGGCAGCGGGACCAACGGCTTTGGCTGGAACCGCGACCTGAACTTCGACTACACGATGTTCGACGAGATGCAGGGCGCGGAACTGGGGCGCGACATCCGCGTCGCGTACGTGCGACCGCAGGACCCCAACACCGCCCCCAACCTCGCGGCGACGCTCATCCCGTATCTCACCTACTTCCGCGCCCTCCCGCTGTTCATCGAGGAGAGCACGTTCATCTGGAACGAGGTCTACACCGACGGGTGGTGGGGCAACGAGGACCAGGTCACCGTGCGGCACGACAAGGGCGGGCACATCGGCTACTACGACGGGAGCGCGGACCTGTTCCGCCCCAAGAGCGGGCCCAACCCCGCGCTCCGCGAGCCCAACCTCGACTTCGAGGCCAACGACGTGTACGCCAGCACCAAGGGGCAGGCCGGCACGTGGTGGAAGGTCTCGGACCGCAACCAGCCGTACGGGTGGATCAACTCGCCGCGGTTCTGACGGGCATCGGCCCGCATCCGGCAACCACCGCTCCCTACCATCGATCCCCGCGGCCGACTGCCGCGGAGATGGAGTGGCTGCATGGCTTGGCTGCGTGTTGCTGACGCCCTCAAGGCGCCGGTGGATCTGGAAGTGACCGTCAAGGGCTGGGTCCGCACGCGGCGTGACTCCAAGGCCGAGGGCGGCCTGTCGTTCATCAACGTGCACGACGGGACGTGCTTCGACGCCATCCAGGTCGTCGCGACCGGCGCGCTGCCCAACTACCAGAGCGAGGTGACCAGACTCTCGACGCACTGCGCCGTCGAGTGCGACGGGAAGATCGTCAAGAACCCCAAGGGGGGCAACGAGATCCGGGCGACGGCGGTGCGCGTGGTGGGGTGGGTGGAAGACCCGGACCACTACCCGATCCAGCCCAAGCCGCACAGTTTCGAGTACCTGCGCGAGGTGGCGCACCTGCGGCCGCGGACGAACACGTTCGGCGCGGTGGCGCGGGTGCGGCACTGCCTGAGCATGGCGGTGCACCGCTTCTTCCACGAGCGCGGCTTCTACTGGGTGCACACGCCGATCATCACCGGCAGCGACTGCGAGGGCGCGGGGCAGATGTTCCGCGTGAGCACGCTCGACCTGTGCAACCTGCCGCGGACGCCCGAGGGAGAGATCGACGAGACCAGGGACTTCTTCGGCAGGGAGGCGCACCTGACGGTGTCGGGGCAGTTGAACGTCGAGACCTACTGCTGCGCGCTGTCGAACGTGTACACGTTCGGGCCGACGTTCCGGGCCGAGAACAGCAACACCGCGCGCCACCTGGCCGAGTTCTGGATGATCGAGCCGGAGATGGCCTTCTGCGACCTGGTGCGCGACAGCCAGATCGCCGAGGAGTTCATCAAGTTCTGCGTGCGGGCCGCGCTCGACGAGCGGGCCGACGACATGAAGTTCTTTGACGAGCGCATCGAGAAGGGCCTGCTCGACCGGCTCGCCCACGTGCTCGAGAAGCCGTTCCTCCGCCTGCCCTACACCGAGGCGGTGAAGATCATCCGGGACGCCGCGGCCAAGGGGAAGAAGTTCGAGTTCCCCGTCCAGTGGGGCAGCGACCTGCAGACCGAGCACGAGCGCTTCCTGACCGAGGAGCACTTCAGGCAGCCGGTCATCCTGATGAACTACCCCAAGCAGATCAAGGCGTTCTACATGCGCCTGAACGACCCCGGCACCGACGGCGCGCCGGGCGAAACCGTCGCCGCGATGGACGTGCTGGTGCCCAAGATCGGCGAGATCATCGGCGGCAGCCAGCGCGAGGAGCGGCTGGACAAACTCGACCAGCGCATCGAGGAGATGAAACTGCCCGCCAAGGAGTACTGGTGGTACCGAGACCTGCGCCGCTACGGCACCGTGCCGCACGCGGGCTTCGGGCTCGGCTTTGAGCGCCTCATGCTCTTTGTCACCGGCATGGCCAACATCCGCGACGTGATCCCCTTCCCGCGCGCCCCGGGTCAGGCCGAGTTCTGATCGCACCGCGCCCGCCACGCGACATGCCCAACTACGACCTCATCGCGATCGACCTCGACGGCACGCTGCTGTGCCCGCGCGGCGAGGTTTCCACTGAGAACGTCGCCGCGATCCGCGAGGCCCGCGCCGCGGGCATCACCGTCACCGTCTGCACCGGTCGCGGGCTGGTCGAGTGCCTGCACGTGACCGAGCGCATCGAGCAGGCCGACCCGGTGGTCGTCGCGGGCGGGTCGATCGTCGCCTGCCCGGTGCGTCGGCGGACGCTGCACCGCTTCGCGATGGACGAATCGCTGGTGCGCGAACTGGTCGGCCGCATGATCGCGCACGGCCACGCCGCGCTGGTGCTCAAGGACCCGACGGCGACCGCGCCGGCCGGCGGCGCGGCGGGCGACGCGCCGCGCGGGCACGACTACGTGGTCGTCTCGCCGCGGGGCTGGGCGGGGGTCGACCCGGTCACGCGGTGGTGGTTCGACACGCTGAAGGTGCCGGTCAAACTCGTGTCGTCGATCGACGAGGACGAGCACCTCGATCACACCGTGCGGGTGGGCGTCTGCGGGACGCACGCGGCGACCGCGCCGGTGGCGCGGGAGATCCTGAGCGAACTGGGCGACCGCGTGAACCACCACCACTTCGGCGCGGTCGTGCCCGAGGGTGTCGGCGGCGACCCGGACCAGCACGTGGTGATCTTCGAACTCTTTGCGCGCAACGCGAGCAAGTGGAGCGCGATCAGCCACCTGGCGCAGCAGCGGTCGGTGCCGCGCGAGCGGATCTGCGCGATCGGCAACGACGTGAACGACGTGGACATGCTCGCCCGCGCAGGGCTGGGCGTCGCGGTCGAGAACGCGATCCCCGAGGCCAAGGCCGCGGCCCGGGCCGTCACCAAGGCCAACGACGCCGACGGCGTGGCGCACGCGATCCGGCAGGTGCTGGCAGGCAAGTGGTAGGGAAGCGCGGCGCGGGCGCACAGGCAGCCCGAGCGTGAGCGAGGGCGTTTCCGCCGAAGGCGGAAGCACCGCGCCGTGTGCGCGGCTCGGCCGCGGCGCCCTCCCTCACGGTCGGGCTGCTTATGGGTCGGGCTGCCTACTTCTTGTCCATGATCGCCTCGACGCCGGCGCGTCGACGAACGCGGACGATGGGTCGGGCTGCCTACTTCTTGTCCATGATCGCCGCCTGCGCCGCCGCGAGCCGCGCGATGGGCACGCGGAAGGGCGAGCACGAGACGTAGTCCATGCCGACGCGGTGGAAGAAGTGCACGCTGGCGGGGTCGCCGCCGTGCTCGCCGCAGATGCCGATCTTCAGGTCGGGCTTTGCGGCGCGGCCCTTCTCGATGCCCATCTTCACCAGTTGCCCGACGCCGGTCTGGTCGAGCGTCTGGAACGGGTCGCTGGGCAGGATCTCGCGCTGCAGGTAGTCGGGCAGGAAGGAGTTGATATCGTCGCGCGAGAAGCCGAAGGTCATCTGCGTCAGGTCGTTGGTGCCGAAACTGAAGAAGTCCGCCGACGCCGCGATCTCGTCGGCCGTGAGCGCGGCCCTCGGGATCTCGATCATGGTGCCGATCTTGATGTCCAGGCGCGGCTTGAAGTCCTGCTCCTGCTTGACCTGCGCGATGACCTGCTCGACCTCGGCGCGGAGCATCGACAGTTCGCGCCCGGTGCCGACCAGCGGGATCATGATCTCGGGCAGTGCGCGGACCTTGGAGCGCAGGCAGTCGATCGTCGCCTCGACGATCGCGCGCACCTGCATCCGCAGGATCTCGGGGTAGGTCACGCACAGCCGGCAGCCGCGGTGGCCGAGCATCGGGTTGGCCTCGTGCAGCATGCTCACGCGCTGGCGGACCTTCTCGACCGGCAGGCCCAGCGCGTCGGCCATCTCCTTCTGGCTCTTCTCGTCGTGCGGGAGGAACTCGTGCAGCGGCGGGTCGATCAGGCGGATCGTGACCGGGTAGCCCTTCATGGCCGTGAAGATGCCGACGAAGTCGTCGCGCTGGTAGGGGAGCAGTTCCTCCAGCGCCTTGACGCGCTGCTCGGTCGTCTCGGCGAGGATCATCTTCCGCATGCTCTTGATGCGCGAGCCCTCGAAGAACATGTGCTCGGTGCGCGTCAGGCCGATGCCGACGGCGCCGAAGTCGCGCGCCCGCTGCGCGTCGGCGGGCGTGTCGGCGTTGGTGCGCACGCCGATGGTGCGGTACTTGTCGGCCCAGCGCATGACCTTGGCGAAGTCGCCGGAGAGCTTGGCCTCGACCGTCGACAGCGCGCCCTGGATCACCTCGCCCGTCGAGCCGTCGATGCTGATCACGTCCTCACGCGTGAAGTGGCGGCCGGCGACGGTGAAGGTGCCCGCCGCGGCGTCGATGTGGATCTCGCCCGCGCCCGCGACGCAGCACTTGCCCCAGCCGCGCGCCACGACCGCCGCGTGGCTGGTCATGCCGCCGGTGCTGGTGAGGATGCCCGCCGCCAGGTGCATGCCCTCGACGTCCTCGGGACTGGTTTCCTTGCGGACGAGGATGACCTTCTCGCCGCTGCGCGCGCGGCGCACGGCCTCCTCGGCGGTGAAGGCGGGCTTGCCGACCGCCGCGCCCGGCGAGGCGGGCAGGCCGCGCGTCAGGACGCGCGCGACCTTCTTGGCGACCGGGTCGAAACTCGGAAGCAGGAGTTGCGTCAGGTCGCCGGCGGGGATGCGCAGCAGCGCGGTCTTCTCGTCGATCAGCCGCTCGCTCACCATGTCGCAGGCGATCTTCACCGCGGCAAAGCCGGTGCGCTTGCCGGTGCGCGTCTGCAGCATGTACAGCGTGCCGCGCTCGATGGTGAACTCGATGTCCTGCATGTCCTTGTAGTGCTTCTCCAGCGTGCCCTTGATGCGGATCAACTGGTCGTAGACCTTCTTGTTCCACTTGGGCATTTCGGAGACCGGCTTGGGCGTGCGGATGCCCGCGACCACGTCCTCGCCCTGCGCGTTGATGAGGAACTCGCCGTAGAAGTAGTTCTCGCCGGTGCTGGGGTTGCGCGTGAAGGCGACGCCCGTGCCCGAGTCGTCGCCCATGTTGCCGAACACCATCGCCTGCACGTTCACGGCGGTGCCGTTCAGGCCGGCGATGTTCGCCAGGCGGCGGTAGGCAACGGCGCGGTCGGCGTTCCAACTCTTGAACACCGCCTCGATCGCCAGTTCCAACTGCTTGAACGGGTTCTGCGGGAAGTCCTCCCCGACCCACTTGCGGTACACCGCCTTGTACGTCTCGCAGAGTTCGACGATCCCCTCGGCGGGAACGTCGGTGTCGAGGTGCACCTTGTACTTGGCCTTGATCGAGTCGAACGCCTGCTCGAAGTGGTGGTGGTCCACGCCCATCACTACGTCGCCGAACATGTTGATCAGCCGACGGTACGCGTCGTAGGCGAAGCGCCTGTTGCCCGTCGCCCCGGCCAGGCCCTCGGCCGCGGCGTCGGTCAGGCCGAGATTCAGGATCGTGTCCATCATGCCCGGCATCGAGACCGCCGCGCCCGAGCGCACCGACACCAGCAGCGGGTTGGTCGGGTCGCCGAACTTCTTGCCCGTCTCCTTCTCGAGTTTGCTGACGTTGGCCTGCACTTCGTTCATCAGGCCGTGCGGGATGCGCTTGCCGGCCTTGTAATACAGGGCGCAGGTGTCGGTGGTGATCGTGAAGCCGGGGGGCACCGGCAGGCCGATGCTCGTCATGTCGGCGAGGTTCGCGCCCTTGCCGCCGAGCAGCGCCTTCATCTTCGCGTTGCCCTCGGTCCTGCCCTTGCCGAAGTAGTACACGTGCTTGCCGGGCTTGCCGCCCAAACTGCCGTTGGCCGTGCCGTTCAGGCCCGGGGCGTGCTTGCCGGCCTTGGCGGCGGGGGCCATGCGACGGACCGACTTCTTGGACACCGCCCCCGCGGCGTGCGTGCGGGGGGACTTCTTGCTGCGTGCGGGCATGTGCTGTGAACCTCTCCGACCGGGCAGGCCCTCCCCAGAAATGGTGGCCCGGTGCTGATGTGGGTGCGTGGTTCTCGCTCTGGCGGCGGCCGAGTTTCGGCCCGGCCGAAGCAAGGCCAAAAGCATAGAACGGCACAGGCGAACGGGCGAATCGACGCGAAAGACCGTGCCGGAAAACGCACGAACTTCGCAGACCGCCCGGCGCAACCGTCGCGCCGACGCCGCGACGGGCGGTTGCGGGGCGGGCGGTACGATTCGGGCGTGATTCCCGCCGCCGAGTGCACGCCGGTCGCGCTGGCCCTGTCGCCCTTGGACGTGGTCCGCGCGTGGCCCGCGGATGTCCCGCTGGCGGCGATGGTGTCGGGGGGCGACAGGCGCGCCGGCCGAGCAGCGGGGGAGCGGGGGCGGTGGAGCATCCTGGCCGTGCCGAAAGACTGGGCCGCGGTCGACCCCCGCGGCGGTCTCGCGCCCGGGGCGGTTGGAGATGGGTCGTCGCTCTCGGTGCCCGTGCCGTTTGTCGGCGGGTGGGTGGGGATGCTGACGTACGAACTGGGCGCGCACCTGGAGCCGAGCGTGCCGGCGCGGCGCGCCGCGGCGTGGCCGCCGGGTGCGTGGGCGCGGTGCGACAGCGCGCTGGTGCACGACGCGGCGAGCGGTCGCTGGTGGGCCGTGGGCGACGCGGACGACCTGCCGAGCCCATCGCGCTTGCACGCGGGCGCGAGCGGGGCGGCCGAGCCGCCGGAGTTTGTCGGGCCGCTGCGGAGCGACACCGGCCGCGAGGCGTTCGAGCGCGCCGTGGCCCGCGCCGTCGAGTACATCCGCGCGGGCGACGTGTTCCAGGTGAATCTCTCGCACGCGCTGGCGGGCACGATGCGCGGCACGCCGAGGGGCCTGTTCGTCTCGATGCTGCGGACCGCCGCGCCGTGGTACGGCGCGCTGCTGGAACTGCCCGATGATCTTGGCGGCGGGGCGGTGGTCAGCGCATCGCCGGAGTTGTTCCTCGAGTTCGATGCGCGCACGCGCGGCGCGGTGACGCGCCCGATGAAGGGCACGCGCGCCGGCGAGCAGACCGCGGCGGACCTCCTGGCCAGCGAGAAGGACGCCGCGGAACTCAACATGATCGTCGACCTGATGCGCAACGACCTCGGCCGCGTGTGCGAGTACGGCTCGGTGCGCGTGGAGAACGCGCGGGAGATCGAAACGCACGGCGGGGGCGGCGTGCTGCAGGGCGTGGCGACGGTGGGCGGGACGCTGCGCCGAGGGCTGGGGCTGAACGACCTGCTGCGTGCCGCGTTCCCGCCGGGGTCGATCACCGGCGCGCCCAAGGTGCGGGCGATGCAGATCATCGACGAACTCGAAGCGCGCCCGCGCGGGCCGTACTGCGGGTGCATCGGGTTCGTGTCGGACTGCGGCCGGGCGCGGTTGAACGTGGCCATCCGCACGGCGGAGATGACGCCGGTAGGTCAGAAGGCAGGCCCGCAGAGAGGGCGGAGCGGACACGGAGGCACGGGGGAGTGGAGCGTCCGCTACGGCGTCGGCGCGGGCATCGTGGCCGATTCCGATCCCGCGAGCGAGTGGCGCGAAACGCTGCTCAAGGCCCGTGTCTGGCAGGGGGTGGCGGCGGTGAGCGACGAGGAGTGCGTGCGGCGATGAGCGCGGCGGACGGCGACAACTCGTACCGTGTTGAGCCGCTCGGCGGGCCGCGCGTGCGGACGGACGTGATCGACGTCTACATCTTCCAGCGTGCGGCGACCCCGCCGCGGCCGGTGGTCGGAGCGAGCGCGGTGTCGTCGTCGTGGGGCGGCGTGACGCCCGACACGGGCGCGGACGGTGCGCACGGCGTGTATTTCCTGCAGCTCCGTCGCGCCCGCGACCCGCTCGGCGGCACGTGGCAGCCGATCATGGGGCACGTCGAGAAGGGCGAGACGGCGGTGCGGTGCGCCCTGCGCGAACTGGAGGAAGAGGTCGGCCTTCGCCGCGGCGACGCCGCGCTCCGTGGCGTGTGGGCGCTGGAGCAGGTGCACCCGTTCTACATCGCCGAACTGGACGCGATCGTGATGAGCCCGCGCTTCGCGGCGGAAGTATCGCCCGGCTGGGCGCCGCGGCTGAACGACGAACACACCGCACACCGCTGGGTGCACTCGCGGGACGCGATGCGGGCGAGCGGTGGGGGCGGCGAGGGCGCGTTCATGTGGCCGGGGCAGCGTGCCGCGGCGAGAGAGATCGTGGAATCACTGCTCGTCGAGGGATCGGTGAGCGCGGAGCGGTTGCGCGTGGTGTGATCGTGGCGCGCGGCCGGGTGAAACACGGAGGCGCACGGGGTCGCACGGAGCGGATGCAGAGTTGTTGGGCGATCGGCGCTCCGCGCTCTCAGCGCGTCCGCGCGAGGAGTGTCTCGCGGAGGCGCGGAGACCGCGCAGATTCTGGAAAGTGAACGGGGGAGCATCTCGCCGCGCGGGGTCGTCCGCTCGCAGGCGTTTCACCGTGCGCCCGGGTGCGCCTCCGTGTCTCAAGCCCGGCTCTGCCCGCAGCGCTCTTCGGCGCGCGACCGTGATCACACTTCTTCGACTTCCTTCATCTTCTTGGCGACGGTCTCGTCGGTCTCGTGCTCGTACTTCTTGAGCAGGTCCTGGATCTCGGTCTTGAGCGTCTCGATCTCGTCCTCGGGCACGTGGGCCTTGGGGTCCTTGGCCAGCACGTCGACGTGCTTGTTCGCGTCGCGCCGGGCGTTGCGGAGGGCGACCTTGGTCTCCTCGCCGAGTTTCTTGCAGTGCGCGGCGAGTTGCTTGCGGCGCTCGCCGGTGAGCGCGGGCATGTTCAGACGGATCTGCTTGCCGTCCACCATCGGGTTCAAACCCAGGCCGCTGGCGTCGATGGCGCGTTTGACGTCCTGCAGGCAGCCGGCGTCGAAGGGCTTGATGAGCAGTTGCGTCGGTTCGGGGATGGAGATCGAGGCCAGGCTCTTCAGGTCGGTGGGCGTGCCGTAGTAATCGACCTTGAGATACTCGACCAGCGCGGGCGAGGCGCGCCCGGTGCGCATGCCGCGGAGTTCCTTCTTCAGGTACTCCAGCGCCTTGGTCATGGCCTGTTCGGCCTCAAGCAGAATGGTGTCAGGGTCGCTGCTCATGGGTGAATCTCCCGGCCCGTGCGTGCATGCCCCCGGAGCGGACGATGATAGGGCCGCGCGCCCGGAGGCGCGGCGTTTTGCTACCATCCGCGCCATGCCCGCGACCACCGAGCGCAAGCCCATCCGGAAGCCCGACCCGATGCCCAAGCCCATCGCCCGCTCCGCCCGCTACAAGCGCGTCCTGCTGAAACTCTCGGGCGAGGCGTTCTGTGCGCCCGGCGGGTTCGGCATCGACGGGCACGAACTGGAACTGATCGCCGCGGAGGTGCGCGACGCGCACAAGGAGGGCTCGCAACTGGCGGTGGTGGTGGGGGGCGGGAACTTCATCCGCGGCGCGCGGCTGAGCAAGACGCTGCACATCAACCAGGCGACCGGCGACTACATGGGCATGCTGGCGACGGTGATCAACGGCCTTGCGCTCAAGGAGGCGCTGGCGCACCTGGGCGTCGACTCGCGCGTGATGACGGCGATCGACGTGCGCGCGGTGGCCGAGCCGTTCATCCGCGGGCGCGCTCTGCGGCACCTGGAGAAGGGCCGCGTGGTGATCCTCGTCGCGGGCACGGGCAACCCGTTCTTCACCACCGACACGTGCGCATCGCTGCGCGCGACGGAACTGGAGTGCGACCTGCTGATGAAGGCGACCAAGGTCGACGGCGTGTACGACGCCGACCCGGCCAGGAACCCCGGCGCCAAGCGCTACGACACGCTGACCTTCGCGCGGGCCATCGCCGACAACCTGCAGGTGATGGACACCGCGGCCCTGGCGATGTGCCGCGACAACAAGATCCCCCTGCTGGTGTTCGACTTCAAGAAGCCGGGGAACATCCGGCGCGCCGTCCGCGGCGAGCGGGTGGGGACGCTGCTGGGGGAGTGAGCGAGGTTTCTCGCAAAGGGGCGGAGGGCGCGGAATGTTGAAGAAGATCGGATTTCCAAGGCCCACGGCGGTATCGACACTGTGATTGTTCTTCGGATTGCACTGCGAGCGATGTCGTGATTCGTGCGCACGCACCGCGCGAACGCAGCGTCACTGCGAGTTGGTCGCGGGTCATTTCTGATCACAGAGCGAGCAGGTGCCCCCAGACCGGATCAACGCGGTAACCGGACAGGTCCTCGATGCCGCGGTTCACGTTCACCGCGAACTCGGTCCGGGGCTGCTGGAATCGGTGTACGAGGCGGTGCTCGCGCACGAACTTCGAAGACGCGGATTGGAGGTCAGGACGCAGGTCCCGATACCCGTTGTGTGGGAATCGGCCCAACTCGAAGTGGGCTTCCGGGCGGACTTGATCGTAGCGGATTGTGCTATCGTCGAACTCAAGAGCATCGACGCGATAGCGCCGGTGCACAAGAAGATTCTGCTGACGTATCTTCGACTGACCGACAAGCGCGTCGGCCTCTTGATCAACTTCGGAATGGAACTGCTTAAGGACGGCATCACGAGAATCGTGAACCGGTTTGAAGAGTGACGAGGTTTCTCGCGGAGGCGCAGGGGGCGCGGAGGTCGGGAGGCGTCGAACACCCAGCGTGCTCCGCGCCTCTGCGAGAGACGAGTTCGCGGTCGTCGGCGCGCTGTGCAAAGAGGACGAGACGAGGTATCTCGCGGAGGCGCAGGGGGCGCGGAGGCGGAAGAGTCTTGAACTTCTGCGACCTCTGCACCTCTGCGAGTGGTTCTCCTTCAGTGGCGCCGCGAGAGGCTGCTGCCGCGAACCGCGAGTTCGGCCCCGCGCCCTATCATCCGTCGTACCCGCAGGAGCCCCGCCATGACCACCGCGACCACCCGTCCCGCGACCGCCGTCAAGCCCTCCGCCGACCCGCTCCAGCTCATCGACGTCGACCACGTGCAGTTCTACGTCGGCAACGCCAAGCAGGCCGCGTTCTTCTACGCCCACTGCTTCGGGTTCCAGATCGAGCAGGTCTGCGACCTCACGACCGGCAGCCGCGACGCCGCCCACTACCTGCTCACGCAGGGCAACATCCGGTTCATCCTCACGACGCCGCTGACGCCCGAGCACCCCGCGGCGATGGAGGTCGCGATGTACGGCGACGGCGTGAAGGACGTGGCGTTCACGGTGTTCGACGCCGAGAAGGCCTGGGAGCGCGCGGTGAAGAACGGCGCGACCCCGGCCTACGAGCCGCGGACGTACCGCGACGAGCACGGCACGGTGACGATGGCGGGCATCCGGACCTACGGGCGCGTGTGCCACTCGTTCGTGTCGCGCACGGGCGCGTACGAACTGACGAAGGTGAAGCAGGGCGGGGTCTTCAAGCCGCGGTTCCGCAGGCTGGCCGAGGGCGCGGCGTGCGAGCCGGCGCGCGGGTGTGCGCCGCAGGCCGGCGTGTCGAGCGTGCTGGCGATCAACGAGTACAACAGGAAGAACCCGTGCGGCCTGAAGTACGTCGACCACCTGGTCGGCAACGTCGAACTGGGCAAGATGAACTACTGGGTCGCGTTCTACGAGAACGTGCTCGAGTTCACGATGTTCAAGCACTTCGACGACAAGGACATCTCGACCGAGTACTCGGCGCTGATGTCCAAGGTCATGGCCAGCGGCAACAACCTCATCAAGATGCCCATCAACGAGCCGGCCGAGGGCAAGAAGAAGAGCCAGGTGCAGGAGTACCTCGACTGGCACTCCAACACGCCCGGTGTGCAGCACCTGGCGCTGCGGACCGACGACGAGCTGGCGTCGATCGCCGCGCTGCGCTCGCGCGGGGTGGACTTCCTCACCCTCCCGGACGCGTACTACGACAAGGTGTGGGACCGCGTGAACACGATGCTCCGCCAGCACGGGCACGAGGCGGTGCGCGAGGACCACGAGGCGATCCGCAAACTCGGCATCCTGGTCGACGCCGACGACGAGGGCTATCTGCTGCAACTGTTCACCAAGCCGCTGCAGGACCGGCCGACGCTGTTCTTCGAGATCATCTGCCGCCGCGGCAGCCAGTCGTTCGGCAAGGGCAACTTCAAGGCCCTGTTCGAGGCGCTGGAACTGGAGCAGGAGCGGCGCGGGAACCTGTAGGCGACTGCGGCGGGACCGGCGCGGCGTTCACGCCGCGGCGGACATCCGGCGCGCCAGCACGAACGCCAGTTCCATCGACTGCTCGTAGTTCAGGCGCGGGTCGCACGGGCTGGCGAAGTTGCGCGCCAGGTCGGCTTCGGTCACGCCGTTGCCGCCGCGCCCGCCGATGCACTCGGTCACGTCCTCGCCGGTGAGTTCCAGGTGCACGCCGCCCAGGCGCGAGCCCTCGGCGCGGTGGATGTCCCAGCAGGTTTCGAGTTCGCGCATGATCTGGTCGAACGACCGCGTCTTGCGCCCGGTCGAGGTCGTCACGGGGTTGCCGTGCATGGGGTCGCAGACCCACAGCACGCGCCGTCCCGCGCGGTTCGCGGCGCGCACCAGCGGCGGCAGCGCGCCCGAGATGTTCGCCACGCCCATCCGCGTGACGGCGACGATCCGGCCCGGCTCGTTCCGGGGGTCGAGCCGGTCGAGCAGCGCGAGCAGTTCGTCGGGCGAGACGCCCGGCCCGATCTTCACGCCGATCGGGTTGCGGATGCCGCGGAAGTACTCGACGTGCGCGCCGTCCAGCGCGCGGGTGCGCTCGCCGATCCACGGCAGGTGCGTGGAGAGGTTGAACCACCCCTCGCGCCGCGGCACGCTGCGCGTCTGGGCCGATTCGTAGAGCAGGTTCAGCCCCTCGTGGCTGGTGAAGAACTCCACGCGCGTCAGGTCGTCGACGCTCCGCTCGCCGATGGCCTCCATGAACTTGAGCCCGTCGGCCAGACGCTCGGTCATCTCGTGGTACGCGCGGCGGAGGTCGTCGGGCAGGCCCGCGTGCCGCATGAACCCCAGTTCCCAGTACTCGGGGTGGTGCAGGTCGGCGAACCCGCCGTCGAGCAGCGAGCGGACGAAGTTGATCGTCAGCGCGGCGTGCTTGTATCCCTCGACCAGCCGCCACGGGTCGGGCCGGCGCGACTCGGCGTCGAACGCCGCGGCGTTCACGAGGTCGCCGTAGTACGACGGGAGCGTGACGGGCGCACCGTTGATGTTCCGCGTCTCGGTCGGGCTGGAACGCGGCTTGGCGTACTGGCCGGCGAAGCGCCCGACGCGGATCACCGGGCGCTTCGAGCCGTGGATCAGCACCACCGACATCTGCAGCAGGATCTTGAGTTTGGCGGTGATGGCCTCGGGCCGGCAATCGGCGATCTGCTCGGCGCAGTCGCCCCCTTGCAGCAGGAAGCGCTTGCCCTCCTGCGCCTCGGCGATCAGCCGTCGGAGTTTCTCGATCTCGAAACTCGTCACCAGCGGGGGCAGCGAGGCCAGCGCGGCAACCGCCCGCTCGACCGCCTCGCGGTCGGCGTACACCACCTGCTGGGCCTGCAAACGGGCCTTCCAGGAGTACGGGGTCCAGTCTGTGCTCGCGGCGGTCGTCAAGCGTTGATGGTATCGGCCAGAACCGCCCGTTCGCGGAGCGTGCGACGCCCGGGCGCGAGCGTCCGCGCCCGCGTAGCGGGGCCCGGGACCGCGCACCCTCTGCGCGGTTGAGCGAAAATCGGAACAATTCCGGGAGAAACACTGGACGCCACCCGCACGGAGGCCGATGGCCCAAGAACCTTGCGGCCCGCGCGACGTGCGGGGGGCGCGGGGTGCCGCACGGCGCGCGGGGCGCCGGGCGGGCGTGGGCCGCCTGTTGCCGGCCCGATCCTGGTCCCCGCTCGACCGCAAGGAAGCAGAACCATGGCTACGAACCGCAAGAGCACGCGTCGCAGGACGACCGCCAAGCGCACCACGATGAAGCGCAAGGGCATGAAGCGCACCTGGACGACCAAGAGCCGCTTCGCCAAGCACGCCCGCAAGACCGCCAAGCGCACCACAAAGGCCAAGGCCGTGAAGCGCACGAGCCGTCGCAAGACCACGGCCCGCAAGACCGCCGGCTGGAGCATGCGCCGCACGACCGCCCGCCGCGCCTGAGCCGACGATCCCCTTCGGACCGCGGGGAGAGAGTGAGAACAACGACGGCCGCGACGGGCTGGAGGCAGTCCGTCGCGGCTGTGTTTCTGGGTCTCCCGATCAGGCCGCCGCGGCCAGCGAGGCGGGGACGCCGAACGACAGCGGCGCGATCACGCGGGGCCCGTCGGGTCGGGCGGCGTGGGCGGCGAGCGCGTCGAGCGCCGGCCCGGGCGAGAGCGTGCCGATCACCAGCGCGTCGGCCGCGAGCGGCTCGCGCACGACGCGCACGCCGCGCTCGGCCAGCGCGGCGCGGACGACGTGCTCGTTCTTGCCGGTCGAGATGAGCGCCGCGGTGTCGAACGGCCGCAGCGCGTGCTCGCGCTGCAGGGCCTCGCGCGCCGCCGCGAGGCCGGTGAACCGCTCCCACAGCAGGCGCGGCATCTCGCGGCGCGGCTGGCGGTGCGCCGAGCGCAGCAGGTCGAGCAGCCCGGCCGCGTAGCCGGTCTCGGCCCGCTCCTTCACGGCGATGCGGCCGTAGCGCGAGACGGTGCGCCAGATCTCGGCACACCGCTCGCCGCGCGGCGCGTACCGCTGCATCACCCAGACGTTGTTGCGCACCAGACGGCGCAGGATGACGCTCATGTCGCGCCCGGCCCGCGTCTTCTCGTGCAGCACGCGGAAACGCCGGTCGATCGTGACGCGCCACCCGGCCAGCAGCAGCCTGGCGCTCAGGTCGTACTCCTCGGCGTAGTAGTTGAACGACGGGTCGTAGCCCCCGGCGTCGATGAACGCGCCGCGCCGGACCGCGACGCCGCAGCCGATGAACACCTCGGGCAGGCCGCCGGCCTCGTGGCGGGTCGCGTGCGCCGCGCCGGACGCCGGGTCGAGCGGTGGGAGGAGGATCTCCGCCTGCACCGCGCCCGCGTCGGCCGGGGCCTCGCGCAGCGCGCCGAAGAGCCCGGCGTCGAGCGGGTGCGAGTCGTCGTCGAGCATCACGACCCACTCGCACGAATCGTCGCTGGCCAGCACGCCCGCGTTGCGCGCCGCGGCGCCCTCGTTGCGGTCACGCGTCAGCAGCGTCACCGGCAGGCCGTTGCGCAGTCCGACCGGCAGCCGCGGCGGGTAGGCCGACGCGTTGTCGACGACGATCACCTGCGCGTCGTGGCGCGGCAGGCGCTCCAGCGCGGCGATCGTCCGCGCCAGCGTTGCGGGCCGGTCGCGCGTCGGGAGGACGTACGCGATGCGCGGCGCGCCGATCAAGCCTCGGCCCCCGCACCGGCCACCGCCGCGACGCGGCGCGGCCCGCCCGCGGCGGCTCGCGACTCGATGACCTCCGCCGGTTCAAAGGCCAGGTGCGCCGAGTGCAGCCGCGCCAGGCCCTGGCGCAGGTCCGTCGCCGAGACGACCGTGTTGCCCAGCCGCTGCACCTGCAGCGCGGCGGCGACCGAGCCGATGAACGCCGCCGCGAGAAGGCTGCCGCCGGCGCAGCGCGTCAGCGTCGCCGCGGCGAGCATCGAGTCGCCGCACCCCAGCGCGTCGACGGCGTGGCCCGAGAGCGCGGGCACGTGCTCGCCCCGGACGTGCGAGGCAAAGCCCGCCTCCTGGTTCACGGGCGCGGCGAGTCGGTCGAAGGCGATCACGCCGTCGGCCCCGAGGCTGATCAGCGCGGCGCGGCTGCGCGTCTCGGCGAGCAGGCGCCAGGCGACCAGCGGCAGGCTCTGGTCGTACAGGCCGTACGCCTGCCGCGCCTCGGACTCGCTGGGCGAGACGAGGTCGAGGTCGCGCATCATCCGCAGGTTGCTGCGCCGGCCCGAGACGTCGGCCGCGAGGATGCCCGCGTGCCGGCGGAGTTCCGGGCACAGCCGGGCGATCACGCTCTGCGGCAGCAGGCCCAGGCCGAAGTCGGCGATGATCGCGCCGTGGCACCCGCTCTCGCCGGGGCGCGCGCCCTCGGGCGAGACGGCCAGTTCGCGGGCCGTGTCGGCGGCGAGGCCGACCAGCGCGTCCTGCTGCGAGGCGTCGAGTTCCAGCCGTTCGAGCAGGTCGAGTTTCATGACCTTCTGCGCGCCGACGAGGAACCGCTGCTTCTCCGGGATCGCCGCGTCGACCGCGATGTGCCGGACCTCCACGCCCTCGGCCAGCAGGCGGTGCCGCAGGGCCGCGCCCTGCCCGCCCTCGTCGTTGCGCGGCAGCGCGGTGACCAGCACCGGGCACGCGCCCATCGCGGCCAGGTGTCGCGCGATGATCGCCGCCGCGCCGTCGTACATGCGCCGCTCCAGCGGGCGCAGCGTCATGACCGGCGCCTCGCCCGCCACGTCGGGCCGGTCGCACAGCACGTAGGTGTCGAGGATCACCTCGCCCACGACCAGCACCCGCCTGCCGCGGAAACGCGTGATCGTCCGCGAGAGTTCCACCCCGTCGAGTTCGGGCAGCGAGAGCAGTTGCCGCAGCCGCGCGTGGTACGGATCGACCGACCGCTCCAGCGCGGCGATCAGCGCGGTCGACGAGAACACGACGTCGCCCGAACTGAAGACCACGCGCCCGCCGTGCTTCTCCACCGCCGCGCGCTCCGCCAGAAAGCGCGGGTCGTTGTTGAGTTCGTACTCCTTGCCCTTGACGTAGACGTCGGGCCGGACGGCCTCGAGCAGTTCACGCGCGGTCGCCGCCTGCTCGATGTAGACCCAGTCCACGCAGTCGAGCGCGGCGAGGTTCTCGGCCCGGAGTTCTTCGGGGATGAGCGGCCGACCCGTGCCCTTCTTCATGGCCGCGTCGCCGGTGATCGAGACCAGCAGCAGATCGCCGTGCGAGCGGGCGTGCCGCAGGTGCCGCAGGTGGCCGGGGTGCACGATGTCGAAGCAGCCGTGGCAGTGGACGACGGACCGTCCCGCGCGGCGTGCCTGCTCGCGCAGGGCGAGCAACTGCTCGCGGGACAGCACCTTGCCGCCCGGGCCGTGGCCGGCGGGGCGGGGAAGCGGAGCAGGGTCGGGGCTTGCGGGTTGAACTGGCGGCATGCCTGTCTTTATCGGTCCAACCGTGGCCCGAGGTCAGCCGGATGGGGCTTGGGCAGAGCCCGGCAGGGCCTCCGAAGGTGCCAACCCGGCGAAAGTGCCGATAACCGGGCCATGACCACCTTCGTGTCCCCGGCTATTGCTGCGCCCGGAATCAGCCCTGTTGTGCCGGGCGGTGGCCTGTGGGCAGCCGGCGGTGCCGGCAGCGGCGGCGGTGGTGGGGGAAGCGGGGGGAGTGGGGGGAGTGAGGGTTACACACGCGACGATCTGATCCGCTTGGGCAAGGCCGACCGGCCGTGGCAGTTCGTGCCGCTGGTGGTGCGGGCGCTGACGGCCGACGGCCCGGCCGCGGCGGACCCGGTGCTGCGGTACCTCGCCGCGGCGAACCTCGCCGCGCTGGGTCTTCGCACGCTCGCCGCCGAGCAGTTCGCGGCGTTGCCCGAGAGCGTTCGGCGCGATGCGTCGGTCGCGCCGCTTCGACAAGTGATCGAAGCGCTCCACGACGATCGGCTGAGCCTCGATGAGCGCGTGCGCAACTGCCGCGAGAACGTGCGCGCCATGGTCGAGGCGGGCGTATCGGGGGCCGAAGCGCTCTCCGCGGCGTTGGCCGAGTGGGAGCGGCAGACGGCCGCCGGCGGCGAGGTGCACCTGCGCACTCGCGACGGGAACGTGGTCGTGCAGGCCGCGCCGGGGTCGCTGCGCCTCCGGCACCTGGCCGACATTGCCGGGCAGGTCGGTTCGCTGCGCCTGCCGCACGAGGCAACGGGCACGACCAACATCAGGCCGTACGTCGTGGAGAGCGCGGACCCGCCGTGGCTGCTGCAGCGCGTGCTGCGCGCCACGCCCGACCAGCCCGACGGTTACCGCGTGCGCGTCTCGCTGGTGCAGCGCTCGCCGATGGAACTGCTCGACGGGCTGTCGATGGCTGACCTGCGCGCCGAACTGGCGACCGACCGGCTGCGCGTGTTCGTGGGCGACGACGCGGCCGCGCGGCTGGAGCGCGACCTGCTGGCCCGCACCGACACCATCGCGCACGGGCACTACCTTGGCCTGCCGGCGCGCGGCCCGGAGTGGCGGGGGGCGGGCCGATGCGACCCGCCGGTCGAACAGGTCGTGCAGCGCGTCACCATCGCCCAGCAGGCCGAGGCGGTCCGGCTCGAGGCCGCGGTGCGCGTCGAGTACGCGCAGCGCGACGCGGCGTGGTACCGCGCGCGCTTCGCCGCGGCGGGCGCCGATCCGCTGCGCGTGCTGGTGCCGACGTGCCGCTACTCGACGTACATCCGTCACGCGGCGCACGATCTCGCCGCCGCGCTTCAGGGCGCGGGGTGCGCAGCGCGCGTGCTCATCGAGCCCGACGACTGCTCGCAACTGTCGGGCAACGCCTACCTCCGCGCCTTCGCCGAGTTTCGCCCCGACCTGGTCGTGCTGATCAACTACACGCGGGCCAACATCGGCCCCGCGATCCCCGCGGGCGTGCCGGTCGTCACGTGGGTGCAGGACGCGATGCCGCACCTGTTCGACCAGCGCACCGGCGCGGCGATGGGGCCGCTCGACTTTGTCGTCGGCCACACGCACGTCGAGTTGTACGAGCGGTTCGGCTACCCCGAGCGCAACCGGCTGAAACTCCCCGTGACCGCGAGCACGCGCAAGTTTCACGACGCGCCCGTGGCCCACGCCGCGGCGGCGCGCGTCGCCTGCGACGTCGCGTTCATCACCCACCACAGCGAGACCCCGCAGCGCCTGCACGGGCGCCTGTGCGGCGAGGCGGCGCACAGCCCGGCAGTCGTGCGACTGTTCGAGGAACTCCGCCCGCGGATCGAGGCGCTCGTCGAGCGTGCCGGCGGAGCGCCGGTCATGACCGACCTGCGCGAGACGATCGACCGCCTGACGCGCGACCTGCTCGGGCGCGAGCCCGACGCGCGAACGGCCGCGATGATCCGCAACCAGTACGCCTTCCCGCTGGCCGACCGCCTCGTGCGGCACCGCGTGCTGGAGTGGGCAGCCGAGGTGTGCGCGCGGCGCGGCTGGACGCTGCGACTGTTCGGGCGCGGGTGGGACCGGCACGAGCGCTTGGCGCACCTCGCCGGGCCCGAACTGGCGCACGGCGAAGACCTCCGCGCCGCGTACCAGTCCGCCGCGGCGACGGTGCACGCCTCGATCCACTGGCTCTACCACCAGCGCGTGATGGAGTGCGCGCTGTCCGGCGGCCTGCCGCTGGTGTATCTCAAGGGCGACGACCTCTCGCTGCTTCGCGCCCACGCGCTGTCGAGCCTCGAGGGCGCGCCCGGCCGGGCCGCCTGCGCCGCCGACAGCGCCGAGGCGATGACGTTCGTCTCCACGCTGCAGCGTCTGGGCCGGCCCGTCAGCCCGGCGTGGGGCGCGCTGCCGCGCAACGCGGCCCGCGACCGCGCGTGCCGCGCGCAGTGGGCCGGCATGCCGCGGGCCTTGGGCGCGGCGTTCCTGCTCGGCGACCTGGCCGAGACCACGTTCTCAACCGCCTCGCAGTTTGAGGCGCTGGTCGAGCGCGCCGTCGAGCGCGGGCCGCGCCGCGACAGCCTCTCGCGCGGCATCGCCGCGCGGGTGCGCGAGCACTACTCGACCGAACACGCCGCGGCGAAGATCATCGAACTGGTGCGCGACTCGCTCGCGGCCGACTAGCCCAGCACGCGCGAGCAGATCGCCATCGCCGCGTCCACGTTCTCGGCGACGGCGTGCAGGTCGACCTGCGCGGGCTCCGGCGCGGCGAAGGCCCCGAACTCCTCGCGGAGCGCGGGGTCCACGGGCATGTTGCGCGAGTCGGTCTCGGCGAGCGTGCGCTGCGCCTGCGGCGAGAGCAGGAACTCCACGAGTTCGACGGCCTCGGCGCGGTTGGCGCCGCCCCGAGCGAGCGCCACGGTGCCGGGGATGAGCATCGAGCCCATGCCCGGCAGGTCGGCCTCGGCGGGCACGTCGGGGTCGCCGGGTTGCGGGCCGCGCGGGTCCTTCCGCTCCCACGACAGGTCCACCGGCCACTTCTCGCGCTGGCCGGCGAAGACGTCGTCGGTGTCGGTCAGCCCGACGCGGCACTCGCCGCGCGCCACGGCGGCGACGACCGCTGCGTTGCCGTCCACGACGCGCACGCCGTGCGCCTTGAGCGCGGCGAGCCAGCGCTCGAACGCCTCTGTGCCGAACTGCTGCACCAGCGCGGCGAAGTGCCCGCGCGTGGTGCCGAACTGCGGCCGCGCGATCGCGACCCGACCCCTGAACGCCGGGCGGAGCAACGCGCCGGGCGTCCGCGGAGCGTCCGTCGCCTCGACGAACTTCGTGTTGTAGACAAACACCCGCGCGCGGCTGCCGAAGCCGTACCACGTGCGGTCTGGCGCGCGGAGGTGCGCCGGCCAGCCGCCGTGCGGCTTCATGTGCTCCTCGGCGCGCGGCGCGGCGGTCTCGTCAAGCACGCCCGCGCGCGCCAGACGGATCGTGCCGAACGGCTCGCTGGACCACCACACGTCGCAGCGCGTGCGAAGGTCCGGCGCGTCGCGCTCGTTGAGCAGCCGCTGCACCAGCCCGGTGGTCTTGGTCGCCTCGGTGTCCATCACGGCCTCGACGCGGATGCCCGTGGCCCTGGTGAACGCGGCGAACACGACCCGCGCGTACACCGAGTCCGCCGACGTGTAGCAGACCACGCGCCGGTCCGTCCGCCCGCGCGCCATCGCGAGCGGCCCGCCGACCGCCGCCGCGGCCAGCGCTGCCGAGGCCGTGAGCGTGAACCGGCGACGACTCACGTCATGTGCCATGGGACAGCGAACTCCCGTCTTCGGATGTGCACGATCACTTCTTGTCCGCGTCCTTGGCGGGCGCGGCGGGCTGCGCGGGCTTGCCGCCGCCCTTTTCCTTGAGCGTGCCGAAGTACGCCTTCACCGCCTCGTGGAACTCGCGCGGGATCGCGTTCTGCTCGATCGCGTCGGTCGCGGCCTGATCGGCCGTCGCCACGACCTGCGCGAACGCGGCCCTGCTCTCGCCCCTGATGCTGTCGCCCTCGACCAGGCGCGAGCCGACGATCGGCCCCTCGCCCTGCGGGCCGATGGCCCGCCGCTTGACGGTCTCGAAGTCCGCCGCGGCCTCGCCGGGCTCGCCGCCGCGCCCCTGCCCCGGTCCGCCCGAGCCCATGCCCTGGTTCTGCGCGTAGCCCGCCGACCACGGCTTGGTGCCGGGGGTGCCGCCGGCGCATTCGCCCATGCCTTCGCACTCGCCACCCCGGCAGAGCGACTGCATCTGCGACCTGCACTCCGAGAGCGCGGCGTCGGCCATCTCCATCTCGGCCGCGAGTTGCTCGAGTTCGGAGAGTTTGTCGCCCAGTTCACTCATCGTGCCCTGCTGGCCCTCGCCGCTCTGGGACATCTGGCCGGCCGCGCTCATGCAGGCGCCGGCCAGCGACTCCATCGCGTTCTGGCTCTGGTTCTGGCTGTTGCACATCTGCTCGAGTTGTTGCTTCTGCTCGGGCGAGAGGTTCTCGGCCTTGTCGAGCGCCTCCTTGATCTGCTCGGGCGACGCGTTGGCCAGGCTCGGGTCCAGCCCCGCCTCCTGCAGTTTCTTCTCGAGTTGCTCCTTGTTCTGAGCCAGTTTCTCCAGTTGCTCGGCCATCTTCTTCAACTGCTCGGCGATCTTCTGCTTCTCCTCTTCGCTGAGGTTGCCGGCCGCGACCTTCTCCTGCATCTTCTGCAGTTCGGCGCGGGCCTGCTTGAAGTCGCCGGCCTGCAGCGCCTTGGAGAAGTCCGCCAGTTCGTCGCCGGGGCGCTGCAACTGGGCGAGTTTGTCCTTGAGCGTCTCGAGTTTCTGCCCCTTCTCGCCCTGCTTGAGTTGCTCGAGGCGGTCGGCCAGGCGCGTCAGTTCCTTGAGCGCGGCGCGGCGGATCTCCTCCGGGCTCGACGGCTCGGGCTTCTCGGCGCCCGGGGGCGTGACCGGCTCGTCGGGCTCGATGCCCAGTTTCTCGAACGTGTCCTGCTTGAGTTTCTCGACCGCGCGCTGCTCGGCCACGGCGATCGTCCGCTGCTCCTCGACTTCCTTCTTCGCCAGCGCGTTCCTGTACCAGCCCAGCACGTCCATCCGCGGCACGGTCAGGAACACCACCGCCAGCGCCAGGCCCAGCGCCAGCGGCACCGGCCAGAACCGCGGCGGCTCGATGGGCACCGCCTGCGACAGGCGCACGCCGCGGGCCGAACGCGCGGCCGATTCCACCGCCGCCTTCGACCACGGGTCGGTCGCGTTCTCGATGTACAGCGCGGTGCTGATCGCCTCGCGCAGGTTCGCGCCTTCGTCCACGCGCCGCGCCACCGCCTTGCGGTCGGCGAGCGTGAACAGCGTCCACGCCAGCGCGCCCGCCGCCGCGCCGACGGCGGACCAGACGGCGACCTGCTTCCAGAACTGCAGGCTGCTCGTGCCCTCGGCGCCGACGGCCGCGGTGAAGACAAACACCTGCTCGGCGATGCGCAGCACGATCAACCCCGCCAGCACCACCGCCAGCGCAACGACCAGATTGCGGATGTACGCGATCGCGCCCACGCGCCACGCCGCGGCCCGCACCACCCGACGGATGTCGTTCATGCCGACCTCCTGCTGACACTCCATGGCCGGACGGCCGGCCCGGTCCAAGGGCTTGTACCAGTGTATTCGGAGCCAGTCGCCGCGAGGTTTGGGTTTTTGATCTTTGTCAGGTGAAGTTGCGGCCAACCGACCCGTCAGACCCCGCGCCGCCGACTGGCGGAGTGGCCCGAGGTCGGCGAAGATGGCGGCCCCATGGCTTGGGTTCCCTTTTCGCAAAGCGGCGTGGACAGCCTCTTCGCGTCGCTGCGAGAGCGCGACCCGTTCGGCCATCGTCTGCACACGTTCTTCGCCGCGGCGGCGTGCTTCTTCGCGGGCTGGCCCACGACCTGGCTCGAACTCGCCTGGCCGGGCGTGCTGGCGTGCTGCGCGGTGCGCCTGTGGTCGCACCACCGCATCCTGGGCCCGCTGGTGTGGGAGTGGCCGGTGCGTCTGGCGGTTCTGTGGGCCGCGTGGGGCGCGCTCTCGCTGGCGTGGACCGCCGGGCCCGCCCGCGCGTGGGCCGAGGAATGGGGCGTGGTTCGCTACGCGCTGCTCATCCCCGCGCTCTGGCCGGTGATGAACGAGCGGCGCGTGCTCGTCGCCGCGCTGGCGGCGGGCGTGCTGTGCGGGAACCTGTCGCAGGCGGCGCACGCGCTCGGACGCGCGGCGGAGGTCGACTGGCTCACGTGGTCGCGCTTCGACGACCGCAACAGCGGGTGGTGGGACCCGGTCGTCGGCGGATCAGTCCTGTGCGCCGCGCTGGGGCTGCACCTGGCGGCGCTGGTGCTCGGACGCGGCGCGCGCGAGCGCGCGACCGGCGGGGCGCTGGCCGCGGCGACGCTGGTCGGCATCGCGGCGACCGGCACGCGCGGCGCGTGGATCGGCGCGGCGGGGTTGGTGGCGTTCGCGTTGCTGCTCGGCGCGGCGCGCGCGCTGCGCGCGAGGGCGGCCCGCGCCGAGTCGATCACGAGTGGCGCGGCCGAGGTGAGCGGCACGCGCGTCGCCGTCGGCGCGGTGGCGGTGCTGGTCTGCGTCGGCGGCGTGTGGCTCGCCGCGGGGCCGACGATCATCAGCCGCGTGCGCGAGACCCGCGCCGAGATGGACCGCGCCGTGCGCGGCGACCTCGACACGTTCACCGGTCAGCGGCTGGCGATGTGGGGCTGGGCGTGGCGCGCCGTTCGCGAGCACCCGGTCCGCGGCGTCGGCGCGGGCGGGTTCGGCGCGTGGGTCAACCGGACCGGCGCGGCCGACGCGCGCGAGCGCGGCGACCCCGCGCCCGGGCCGTTGCTGCACGGCCACGCACACTCGTGGTTCATCCACGCCGCGGCGACAACGGGCGCGGTGGGGCTCGGGCTGATGTTCGCGCTGGCCGCGGCGAGCCTGTGGAACGGCCTGCGCGTGCAGCGCGACGCGCCGCAGCGTGCCGCGTGGAGCGCGGGCTACGACGCGGGGCCAGCGGTCGCGATGGTCGGCCTGGCCGGCGCGGGGCTGTTCGACACGGTCCACGTCAACCAGCAGACCGCGTACTGGCTGTGGCTGCTGGTCGCGCTGTGCATGAGGTTCCGCCCCGCGCCGCGCAGCACCCGGGGGGCCGCGCCATGAACGTTCTCGTTGTCGCGGGCCGTCTGCCCGGCCCACCGTGGACAGTTACAGGCACGGTCGGCCTCGTCGCTCGCGGGCTTGCGGCCCGCGGGCACGCGGTGACTGTTGCGTGCCAGGGGGTCGACGACGCCGAGGCGTTCGCGCCGTTGCCGGTCGTTGCCCGCGCGCCCTACGAGCAGAACGGCAGCGACTGGCCGCCGGGTCTTGGCGCGTGGGCGCGGCGCGTCGCGGCCCGCGCCGGGTTTGACGCCGTGCTGTCGCTGTCGCGCTGCGCCGGCGGCGACGTGTGGATGCCGCTGGGCCCGGCGCCGGGGGCGTGGATGTCCGGCGTGATCGAGGCCCTCGGGCCGGTCGGGCTGGCCAAGTCGCTGTACAGGCACCCGGGCGTGCTGACCGCGCCGCGCGGCTCACCCGGCGGCGGCCCGAGGCCCGCCCGCGTCGCGGTGATCGGCAGGGCCGGGCGCGACGCCGCGCGGGCCGCGCTGGCTCCGCACCGGCTCGACACGCGCGTGGTCGCGCTGCCGTTCTTCTCCGCCGTGCGCGCGCCGGACGCGCTCACGCGCGAGCGGTGGCGCGCCGAACTGCGCAGCGCGATCGGTGTGCGCGAACCCGACACGCTCGCGCTCGTGTCGTGCGTGGGCCACGTCGGCGGTTCGCTCGCGAGCGTGCTGTCCGCGCTGCCGCGCGTCAACGGCAACGCCGCCCGCGGCGGCTCGTGCGTCGCGCTGGTGCTGGCGCGCGACGTGTACCACGCGCACGACTGCGCCGTCCGCGCGGGCTGCGCCCAGTGGGCGCGCGTGCTGGGGCCGACGTCGCGCATCGCGCCCGCCCTCGCCGCGTGCGACGTCGCGGCCGTGCCCGAGCCGGCGCCAATGGGGGCCGATGCCTTCTCCCGCGGCGACACGGGCCGCTTTGCCGCCGATGCCCTGCGCATGGCGCGCCCGGTGCTCGCCGAGCCCTTCGCGCCCGGCGCCGAACTGGTGCGAGCCGTCCCCGCCGGCGGCGAGCCGGGGCTGGTCGTGCGGTGCGACGGGGTCGAACCGGCCGCGGCCGCGTGGGCCCGCGCGCTCGCCAGGGCGATGGACCGGACCTGGCGCGACCGCGCGACGCTCGCCGCCGCCGCGGCGGGCGAGGACCTCGGCGAGAACGCCTTTCTCGATGCGCTGGACGAAGCGCTGCACGCGGCGGTCGCGGAGCGCCGGCGCGAGCCGCGCCCCGCGCCGGCGCGGTCGCGCAAGGGGGCCTGAGCGGCACGGCACGCGCCCGTTCGCGTTTCAACGCGGGTTGGATGCCGCGCACAAGGCGACTTACCGTTGGGTGCCGCGGAACGTTCCGAACACCCGCCGCACTCGCAGGTCGAACGCGAAGGATCCTTGATGACGACGATCGTGCACCAGCCCGTTCGCCCGCCGACCGCCGATCCTGCGCGCGAGAAACTCCCGCTGGAAGACCGCGCGGCGACCGCGCTCGACGCCGCGGTGCAGGCGCTGCTGGCCAAACTGCGGACCGACCGGCAGCGCTGGGGCGCGGCCGCGGCGGCCGAGGAGCCCGATCGGGGCGGCCTGCACTGGTGCACCGAACTCGAGGGCGACTCGATCCTGTCGAGCGAGTACCTGCTGATGAAGTTGATCCTCGGGCAGGAGCACGACGCGGAAGGCGCTGGCGGCCGCCGCGTGGGCCGCCCGACGCTGCTGCGCATCGCCGACCACCTGCGCCTGACGCAGCGGGCCGACGGGACGTGGGGGCAGTACCCCGGCAGCGGGCCCGACATCTCGGCGTGCGTGAAGGCGTACCTCGCGCTCAAGTGCTTCGGCGACAGCGCGGACGCGCCCCACATGCGGCGCGCCCGCGAGCGCATCCTCGCCCTCGGCGGCGCGGAGCGGTGCAACACCTTCAGCACGTTCTACCTCGCGTGCCTCGGGCAGGTGAGTTGGGACGCCTGCCCGGCCATCCCGCCGGAGATCGTCCTGCTGCCGCGCTGGTTCCCGTTTCACATGGACAAGGTCGCCGCGTGGACGCGGACCATGATCCTGCCTCTGGCGGTCTGCTCGGCGCTGCGGCCGGTGCGCGAGTTGCCCGCCGAGTGCGGGATCGACGAACTGTTCGTGAACCCAGGGTACAGGACGCGGCTGAGCAAGGAGTGGGAGCGCGACGAGCCGGTCTGCTGGAAGAACTTCTTCCTGGCCTGCGACCGGATGCTCAAGGTCGTGCAGCGGTTCAACCTTTCGCCGCTGCGCGCGGCCTCGCTGCGCCGGGCCGAGGCGTGGATCCTCGACCGCGTGCGCCCGGAGACGACCGAGGGCCTCGGCGCGATCTTCCCGCCGATGGTGTACCTGCAGGTGGCGTTCAAGGCGCTGGGGTACGAGCGCGACCACCCGGTGATGGTCCGCGCCGAGCGCGACCTCGACGATTTCTGCATCCAAGGGTGGACGAACGGCAACCGGGAGAGCGGGTCACACGGGCACGGCGGGCGGGACGCCTGCCCCGCCACATCCAAGCGCGACCACGTGCGCCTGCAGCCGTGCTTCAGCCCGGTGTGGGACACGGGTATCGCCCTGTACGCGCTGACCGAGGCGGGCCTCTCGACGCGCGACACGCGCATCGCGCGCGTCTGCGACTGGCTGATCGCCCACCAGGTCCGGATGAACGGCGACTGGGAACGCAACCTCAACCCCGAGGACCGCGGCGTTGTGCTCGGGTCGTCCGACCCCGAACGCGGCGCGGCCGGGTGGGCGTTCGAGTACCGCAACGAGTGGTACCCGGATAACGACGACACCGCGATGGTGGCCAAGGCGCTGTGGCGGGCGGCGGACCGTCAACGCAACACGGCGGCGGATCGGCTGATCCGGTCCACGGCCCGGCGTTCGGCGCGGTGGCTGCTGGCGATGCAGAACGACGACGGTGGCTGGGCCGCCTTTGATCGCACCGCCGATCGGCCGTGGATGGAGGCGATCCCCTTCGCCGATCACAACGCGATGCAGGACCCGTCGTGCGCCGACATCACCGGGCGCACCATCGAGGCGCTGGTGACCTGCGGCGTGTCGAAGGACCACCCGAAGATCCGTGCCGCGGTGCGCTACCTCCTTTCGAAGCAGGAGCCCGAGGGTTGCTGGTGGGGCCGGTGGGGCGTGAACTACCTCTACGGCACGTGGCAGGCGCTGGGGGGGCTCGTGTACGCGGGCTTCGACCCTTCGTCCGCCGTCGTGCAGCGCGCGGTGCGCTGGGTGCAAAGCGTGCAGAACGCCGACGGCGGCTTCGGCGAGAGCGCCGACTCGTATCTCGACCGCGCGCTCATGGGGCGCGGCCCCAGCACCGCGAGCCAGACCGCCTGGGGCCTGATGTGCCTGCTCTACGCCCTGCCGCCCGGGCACGATGCGTGCCGGCGCGCGGTGCAATGGCTGTGCGACCATCAACTCGTCGAGGACAAGGCGAGTTTCGAGGCCGGAGTTTGCGCCGCGCCGGGTGTCGAGAACCCCGGTTCGGGCGAACTGGCCGCGGGGGACTTCGTGCACGACCGCGCCGGCTCGTGGGCCGAGCACTGGTTCACCGGCACCGGCTTCCCCAAGGTGTTCTACCTCCGCTACAACCTGTACCGGCACTACTTCCCCGTCATGGCGCTGGCCCGCTGGGTGCGGATGTCCCGCGGCGGGGCCGCGGTCGGGATCTGATCTCCCTTTGTGTGACTCGCTGGCCGGCTGCGAGCGGCTCGGCCGATGTACTCTCTCGGGGAGCCGCGCATGGTCAGGTGGATGAACAAGCCCGAGTCCCTGCTGGCCGCCGCCGCGGTCGGGCTGCTCGGCGCGCTCGCCGTGCTGCTGAACCTCGTGCTCGCCTCGTGCCAGAGCACCGCCGCGAGCAGCGCGGGCGGCGTCCGCGGCCAGCCGCTGGCGCGCGCCCCGCTTCCGACGCCGTTGCAGGAGTTCTACGGCGACCGCGGGCCCGATCTGCGCGTCCGCATCCGGTCCGGTGTTGGGAGCGCGAGCATCGCGGCGTCCGCGGGCGAGGTGCTGCTCTGGCCGGGCGCGGCGTGGGGTTCGAACGCATCGTCGCGCACGCTCCGCACGGCGGGCCCGGTGGAGGTCCGGCTCGTCGGCGGCGAGTTCGTGCTCAAGTCGCCGCAGGGCGAGGCGAGACTGGCGGCGGGCGACGGCCTGTGGGCCGCGCCGATGCCGGCCCGCGCCGGCGCGACGCCGATGCTCACGCTCGACGGCGGGAAGTACCCCGGCCGGCTGCGACTCGTGCCGCGCAGCGACGCCGCGCCGGGCGCGTTCGACGTGGTCGAGTTCGTCGCGCTGGAGGACTACCTGCCCGGCGTCGTGGCCAAGGAGATGCTGGCGGGATGGCCGCTGACGGCGTTCCAGGTGCAGGCGGTGTGCGCCCGGACGTACGCGCTGCAGGAGCGCGGGCTGAGCCTGCGCCGCGGCGATCACTTCGACCTCGAGAGCACCGACCGCGACCAGGTCTACGGCGGCGCCTCGGCGAACCCGACCGCGCAGGAAGCCGTCCGCTCGACGCGCGGTCTGGTGCTCAAGCACAACGGCGTGATCCTCCGCGCGTACTACTCCAGCACCTGCGGCGGGCGCACCGCCTCGGCGCGCGACACCTGGCCCATCGGCAAGGGGTACGAGTACAACCTCGCCGCGCCGATCCAGGCGCACACGCGCCCCAGCGCGTGCGACATCTCGCCGCTGTACCGCTGGACGGTGACGCGCGACCGCGCCGAACTCGAGCAGCGCATCCGCGCCTTCGGCGAGCGGCAGAAACTGCTGGTCCGCAGGCTCAAGACGCTGCACTCGATCGAACCCATGGCCTTCAACGCCGACGGACGGCCCAGCCGCTACAAGGTCATCGAGCCCGGCGGCGCGTGGTACGAACTCTCCGGCGAGGAACTGCGGCTCGCGTGCAACAACAGCGTGCCGGCTCCCGCCGCGGCGGGCGCGGGCGTCGGGGCGCCACAGGCCGGTTTGCCCGTCGTCGACCGCAAGTCCCGCGTGCACAGCAGCGACTTTGAGGTCAAGGTCCGCGGCAACGTCGTCACCTTTACCGGGCGCGGCTTCGGCCACGGCGTGGGGATGTGCCAGTACTGCACCAAGGCGTTCGCCGACCGCGGCGAGGACTGGCGGACGATCGTGCTGCGGTTCTACCCCGGCGCGACGATCGAGCGGCAGTATTGAGACTCACAGCCCCGCCAGTGCGCGCAGCGCCCTGTCGAGCGCGGCGGGCACGGGCATGATGCTCAGGCGCGAGTTGGTCACGAGCAGGAAGTCCTTGAAGCGCGGGTCGGCCTTGATCGCCGCGAGCGTGACGGGCGTGCGTGCGCGGCGGATTGCGCGGACATCGGCCACCACGAGTTTCGGCTCGCCACGGGCGTTGAGCGACGGGTCATCCGGGTCCGGGTACGGGTCGCTCGCCAGTTCCGCGAGCCCGACGACGGCCTTCTCATCGCCGGTGTGATAGACCAGCGCGGCGTCGCCCCTGCGCGCGGCGCGGAGGAAGTTCAGCGCCTGCGCGTTGGTGATGCCGTCCCACCGCGCGACCTTGTCGCGCAGCAGGTCGTCGAACGAGTACTCGCCGGGGTCGGCCTTGAGCAGCAGCGTCGGCATGGTGCGATTGTTCGCCGAGCGACACCCGTGTTCTCGGTCCGCCGCCGGTTATCGGCACCGCTGCGCGGATGCTGTGCGGGGTCGGACGGCGCGCCGTGGTAAGGCGGGGCGGGGTGCGCGGTGTGCGCATGAAGGCCGGCGCAGGGCACGACGATACTGGCCCGTTCGGAGGCGGCGCGCCGTTCCGCCGCCCCGTCGACGCGCGCGACCCTGGCCCGACCACGCAACCGAGGTGACAGAGATGGAGCAGGTCAACACACCGCACGACACGGGGACCCAGCGTCCGACGCCGACCGGCGACGCGCCGGCGGACGCGGGCGTGCTGTCGCTGATCGCCGACCTGGAGAAGCGACTGGCGGGACTCAAGAGCCTGCACGAACAGGGCGCGCAGCGCCAGGCCGAACTCGACGGGCGCGAGGCGTCGCTGGCCCGGCGCGAGGCCCAGCTGCTCCAGTCGGTCGAAGCGCTCACCGCGCGGCAGAACGAGATCGAGCAACTGGCCGCCGCGGCGGCGTCGCGTCACGAGCAGGTGCAGCAGTCGCTGGAGTCGCTCGACCGGCGCCGCGAGGAACTCGAACGCGCCGCGCGAGAGGCCGAAGCGGCCCGCGCCGAGAACCAGCGCCGCGCCGAGCAGGCCGCGCAGGCCGAGCACGCCGCGGCCGAGCGGCTCCGCCTGGCCGAGCAGACCGAGGCGGGCATCGCCCAGGCCCGGGCCGAGGTCGAGCGCCTGCGCGACGAGATCGCACGCGAGCGCGAGGAATCACGGCGCGAACTCGACGCGCTCGAGGCCGCGCTGGCCCAGCGCGAGGCGCAGGCCGCCGAGGCCGCGGCCTCGCTGGAAAGACACCGGGCCGAACTGACCGCGGCGCAGGAGAACCTCGCCCGGGCGCAGCAGCGGCTGGCCGACGAGACGGCGCGGTTCCGGGCCGACGCGGCCCGCACGGAGCAGGAGGCGACCGAGCGCGCCGACGCGCTGCGCGAACTGGAGGACCGCCTCAACGAGCGCATGGCGGAACTCAAGAACGAGGCCGACCGCATCGAGCGCGAGAAGGTGATGGTCGCCGAGCAGGCCCGCACGCTCGCGGGCAGCGCGGGCGGGGCCGACGAGCACGCCAGCGCGATCCACTCCGGTCGCGCCGAGCAGGTGCAGATCCAACTCGGCGAGGCCAACGCGCGCTGCGCCGGCCTGCAGACCGAACTGGCGCAGGTGAAGGAGGACCTCGCCAACGCGCTGGAGCAACTGGCCCAGGCGCAGTCGGCGCTCGGCCAGGCGCAGCGCGTCGGCCCCGAGGAGATCGAGCGCCGCGACCGCGAGGCCCAGGGGCTCCGCGACGAGATCGAGCAGCTGCGCAGCGCCTCGGACCTGCTCCGCTCGCGCATCGAGCAGAGCGAGGCCGCCGCTGCCAGCGCGCACTCGGCCGACGAGCAGGAGATCGCCCGGCGCGACCAGGCGATCGTCAAACTCCGGGAGCGTCTGGAAGCCGCCGAGCGCGAACTGTCGCGCCGGGGCGGGCTCGCCGCGGACGCCCGGGCCGCGGGCGTCTCGCCCGCCTTCGCCACCCTGCGGCGCGAACGGCTGCGCCGGTACAAGTCGCTCCTGCAGGCCCAGGCCCGCAAGATCATCCAGGCGCAGGCCGCGATCCAGAAGCGGCACGGCGAGTGCGAGCAGGTGCTGTCGCAGCGGGCGCGCCTGCAGGCCGCGTGGGACGAACTGCAGCGGCGCGAGAAGCGGCTGGCCGCGTCCAAGTCGCGGAGCGGCGCGGCGGTCGTGGTGCTGTGCGCGACGCTCACGGTCGCGGTGCTCGCCGCGCTGTCGTGGACGGTCGCCGAGAAACTCTGGCCCGGCACGTACGTCGCCCGCGCGACGCTGCGCGCCGACGCCCACGGGCGCCCCGCCGCGCCGCACGAACTGGCGTCGTGGCAGGCCTACCACGAGGACCTGGTCCGCAACCCGCAGTTGCTCGAGATCGCCGCCGAGCGGATGTCGCGCCGCGGGCTGGCCAAACTCGGATCCGTCGCCGACCTGCGGGCCAAACTCGACAAGGACCTGTACACCCAGTCGGCCGGCGCGGGCGAACTGACGATCGAGCTGCGCGAGACCGGCGGCGAACGCGCCAAACTGGTGCTCGACACCTACGTGACGGCGATCAAGAGCGCGGCCGACGCGGCCCGCGACGGCCGCGCCGAGGACCTGGGCACGCTCATCGCCGAGCCGGCGGCGGTGCTGGGCGCGCCCGTCAACGACCGCCGCCTGCAGAACGCGGGCATGCTGCTGGGCGGCGGGTGCACCGCGGCGCTGCTGGCGGGCCTCCTGGTCTGGAGCCGCATGGCCGCCGCCAAGCGCCGGTTCGACGAGTCGCAGGCGGTGCAGGCCGCGCTCGAGGAGGTCGAGTGGTCGGCGCTCGAGGCGTCGATGAAGAAGGGCGTGGAAGCGGCGCGCAAGACCCGCCCGCCCTCGCGCGCGGGGTAAATCCGACGCCCGAAAAGAAACCGGGCCCCGCGCGTGTGCCCGCGGAGCCCGATGATCATGGTCGCGTGCCGGCCGGCCTCAGAGGCGGACGCTGCGCAGCACAACCGAACCCGTGCCGCGGTGCCGGATGCCCAGCGTCCGGCCCGTCTCGGCGGCGACGTTGCTCAGGTCGCGCCGCTCGATCTGGTTCGGGCTCGACGGGCGGAAGGTGATGTCCGCGGTCGTGACGTTGCCGTGCTCGTCCTCGACGATCAGTTCAAACTCGGCGCCGCCCGAGGGCAGGTCCTTGACGAACAACTGGCCGCTGCGCGCCTCGGGGTCCAGCACCAGCAGCGCCTTGCCCGCGAACGCCGGCTCGGCGCCCGGGTGATCGGCCGAGAACTGCACGAACCTCGTGCGCGGGTCGAACATCGCCGCGCTGAAGCGGCTGCTGAAGTCCTTGAGGATCGCGTCGCGCACCACGTGGTCGCTCAGGCCGTCGCGGATGTCGCGGTAGTCGGTGCGCAGTTGCAGGGTGGTGAAGCCCAGCACGATCGCCGCGGCGGCGCACGCGATGGCGCCGATGCGCCACAGGCGGTTCACGCCGTACACCGGGCGGAGTTCGGGGACGACCGCGCCGCCGGAGATCCTGCGCACGGTGAGCGACCCGGTGATGGCCTCGCGCACGGCGGCGAGCACGCGCGCCCGCAGGCCGGGCGGGGGCTCGACGGCGGGCAGCAGTTCGTCGCCCGCCGACGCGCGGAGCTGCTCGCGCCGGATCTGCGCCTGGACCGCCGGGGGCGCGGCGCGGAACGCGCGCTCGAACGCCTCGCGTTCGTCCGCGTCCAGCAGGCCCAGCGCGTCCATCGACGCCATTTCCAGTAGTTCGTGCGTGGTCATGAGGCCAACTCCTCGTTCGGGCCCCGCTCGCGGAGCCGCACAAGCGCCCGAGAGAGCGCGGATTTGATCGTCCCGATCGGCGTGTTCAGTTCCTCGCCGATCTGCCGCAGCGTCTGTCCCCCCAGGTACGCCCTGGTCACCACCGTCCGCTGCAGGTCCGGCAGTTTGTTGACGCGGCGCATCAGTTCGCCGAAGCGCTCGCTCTGCTCCATCGCCGCGCCGCTGTGCGCGTCCGCTTCTTCGCCGCCCAGGTGCGGCTGCTTGTCGTCCAGGCTGACGGCCTTGACGCGCGCCTTGGTGCGGCGCAGCCGGTCAACGAGATGGCGTCGAGAGATCAGCATCACCCAGGTCACCAGCGCGGCGCGTTTCGGGTCGTAGCGGTCCGCGGTCCTCCACAATCGAACAAAGATCTCCTGCACGGCGTCCTCGGCATCGGCCCGTGTCGGCATGGCCTGGAACGCCAGCCGGTACACCAGCGAAGCGAAGCGGTCGTACAACTGCGCAACCGCCTCCGGCTCGTTCTCCCCGACCCTTCGCATCAGGTCGAGGTCCGCGTCTTGGACTTTGGCGCCAGACATGGGTGCCTCACTCCAACCCCACGCGTTCACACACCCGGACTCTCGCACGCACGGCTCGGCGCCGAGAACCGGCCCAAGCCCCGGTACCGCCTTGGTTCCGGCACTCCTGATACGCACCTTGCATCCAACAGGATGCCTGAAAGTCAACGATCTGGCAAGGGTAGACCCGATCCTGACCGTTCCCGCACTTGCGGCATGCCGTCCGAGGCGACCAAGATCTCAGTCCGATAACAACAATACCCCACTTCAGGGCATGCGCCATCAAGTCCTGCGCAGAGAGCGGTTGCAACGGTTGCACACCTCTGGTAAAGTTTGAGTTGACAGAACGGTCCCGTCGGAGGACGGCGCATTGACGACCGGAATCGGTCAAACCTGTGCAACCTCGCGCACCCGTGTTTGGTGCCTGCGCGCTGCGCGCGGCTTCACGCTCGTGGACGTCTTCACGTCCATCGCCGTCATCATGGTGCTCATCGGCATCCTGCTGCCGAGCCTCTCGACCGTCCGCGAAACGGCGCGGCGGGTGGTCTGCGGGTCCAACGTCCGGCAGATCGGGATGGGCTTGGCCATGTACGCGGATGATTACGGCGGGTTCCTCCCCCCGAGCAGATTCTCGGTGGGCCAGCCGCCGCAGCACCATCGCACCGTGCAGGTGCGGGCGACAACGCCGGCGCTGGCGCTGGGTCTTGCGCAGTGGGACGGCTTGGGCGTGCTCTTCCAGGCCGACTACCTGACCGCGCCAGGCGTGTTCTACTGCCCCTCGCACCACGGTGATCACCCGTACGCCGCGAACCTGCCCCGGTGGTTCTCGCAGAACGACGAGGTGCTGTGCAACTACCAGTTCCGCGCCAGTTCCGACCCGTTCTACTCGATGGCGGGCGAGCGTGCGGTGGTGGCGGACGCGCTGCGTTCGCAGTCGGACTTCAACCACACGGTCGGGTGCAACTTCGTGCGCGCCGACCTGAGCGCGACGTGGTACACCGATTCGATCGGGCGGATCCTGTCGATCCTTCCGGTTTCGCCCAACGCCGCGGGCGCGTCGGACGACGTGCTGGACGCGTGGGGGTTCCTCGACGGGATCGACTCGACGGGCCAGCCGCGCTGAGCCGCGGGCCGGTCACGAAACCGCGGCCCCGCGACCCGATACAACCCGCGATCCAGTTCGCCGCACGCGCGACCAGCGCCGACCTGGTCACCGATCCGACGCACCCGCGATGATCACGACGCGCTCACGCACCGTCCGAGTCTGTTCCGCGTTGGCTGGGGCGCTCGCGATGGTCGCGGGCGCACGGGCCCAGATCGCGCCCGCGCGCGAGTTCTGCCCCGTCGACGGCCCGATCCCGATCCGCGTCGATGAGCCGCGCGACGGCGCCGCGCCGCGCCCGCCCGAGTCGCTGCCCGACCCGGTCGCGCTGGAGGCGGAACTGATCCGCGCGGCGACCGGCGAGGTGGTCGAACGTCGCGCGGTGGAGCCCGGCCCGGCGGACGCGGCCGCGCTCTTCCCGCGCATCTGGGCCGAGCGCGAGCACGGCGCGCTGATCCTGCAACTCCGCGCCGGCGGGCGGCGCGTGGGCGCGCCGGTGGTCCTTTCCGCCATGCTCGCCTCGCCGCCCTACGCGCAGCGCACCGACCGCGCCGGCGCGCCGATCTTTCCGCCCGCGGACCGGCGGAACCCTGTCTACTGCGGCGTGCGCGCCGAGACGCTCCGGCACCTGGTGCTCGAAACCACGCGCGGCCGGATGGAGTTTGCCCTTCGGCCCGAGGCCGCGCCGGGCACGGTCTGGTTCTTCTCCCGACTGGTCGAGGGCGGGCTCTACGACGGCACGCCCTTCCACACCGTCGCGTCGCTGCGGCCCGGAGCGGATCCCGATTTCGTGCAGGGCGGCGACCCCACCGGCACCGGCAAGGGCGGCGCGGGCATGATGATCGACCTCGAGGAGAGCCCGCTGCCGCACGCCTTCGGCACGCTCTCGATGGCCCGCGCGGCCGACCCCAACTCCGCATCCTCGCAGTTCTTCATCTGCACCGGCGGGCCCGCCGCCGCGACACTCAACGGACGCTACACGGTGTTCGGTCAACTCGTCGGCGGCGCGGAGACGCTCCGCGTGATCGCCGCAAGCCCTGTCGGTCCGGACAACCGCACGATCGACCCGCCGCGCGTGCTCACCGCGCGGCTGATCGACGCGCCGCCGTTCGGCGAGGGCCCTCCCCCGGCGCGCGACCCGCTGGCCGAGCGTCCGCCGAGATGACCGCCGCGTTGCTCTCAGACACCTTCCCGATGAAACTCGTGCCGCCACCGCGGTTCGAAGGTCATTCACCGCAGCGGCGCAGAGAGCGCCGCGCCATACGGGATCGCGAACGCGTCGGGATTCGCGGTCGATCCTCTGTTCCTCCCGGTTTGTCTGCGTCCTCGGCGGCTGTGCGGTGAGTGCGGTCTTCGATGCATCACGCCCGAGATCGATCGAGAGCCCGCATCAGTCGCGCGGCTCAAGCCGGCCGCGCAGGTTGGGTTGGCGGCGTCCGAACGCGTCCTCGACGTACTGCGGCGCATGCCGGTTGCGTACCGCGTCGTAGCGGTCGAACGGCGAGCGCTCCTCCTTGGGCGAGAGCAGCGGGCGCGAACACCCGAGAACGCCGGCGACCACCGCTCCCGCGGCGATGCACGCGGCGAGTCGGGCGGGCGTTCGAGCGGGTCTGGCGGCGCGGGTCGGCATCGGTGCCAAGTGTACCGGCGTCAGCGCGTATCGGGCGCGACGATCAGCCGGCCGCGTCCGTCGAGCCGCGCCTCGCCGCGGCACACCAACCGGCGGATGCCCTCGTACACCGCGGCGCACACCGCGGTCGCGAGGTTGAGCGACCGCTCGTCGGGCACCATCGGCAGCGCGAGCAGGCGGTCCGGATAGAGCGACAGCACGTCGGCGGGCAGGCCGCGCGTCTCCTTGCCGAACAGCAGGTGGTCGCCGCGGCGGAAATCCGCGTCCCAGACCGGGCGCGTCGCCTTGGTGGAAAAGACCCACGTCCGCGCGCCGGCGTGGCGCGAGCGGTACGCGTCGAACGAGGTATGCTCGACCGGGCGCAGCCGCGGCCAGTAGTCCAACCCCGCGCGCCGGCACGCCTTCTCCGAGGTGTCGAAACCCAGCGGGTGCACCAGGTGCAGCGCACACCCGCACGCGACGCACGTGCGCCCGATGTTCCCCGTGTTGTTCGGGATCTCGGGCTCGTGCAGCACGACGTGGAACAGCGGCTCGCTCAGCCCTTCTTCTCCGCGGCCCGGCGCGCCGCCACGCCGGGGTCGGCGGCGATCACGGCCTTGACCGTGTCGGCGAACTTGCCGTCGTGCGGGTTGCCCTGCCAGCGGATCACGCCGTCGGACGACAGGATGACCACGTGCGGGATGCCGCGGACCGACATCGCGTTGCTCAGCCGTCGGTTCGGGTCCAGCGCCTGCGGGTAGCCGTGGCTCCTTTTGTCGAGGAACTGTTTGACCGTGCCCTCCGCCTCGTTGCTCAGCCCGATGATGACCAGATCGCTCTGGAGTTCCTTCTGCAGGGCCTCGAGTTTGGGCATCGCGGCGATGCACGGCCCGCACCAGGTCGCCCAGAAGTCGATCACGGTGACCTTGCCGTCGCGATCGGGCTGGTCGGTCAGGTACTTCGCCTGGCCGAGGCCGCCGCCGGGCAGCGGCTTGCCCTGGAAGTTTGCCGCGCTCAACTGGCCGCTGTTCTGCGCCGGCCACTTGGCGGCGGCATAGGCGGAGGCGGGCGGCGGCGTGTACCTGCCCCTGCCCTTGCCCGCGGTCGGCGCGGGCTTGGCCTGCCTGGCGGCCTCGGCCGCGGCCTTGGCCTGTTCGTCCGTCTCGGCGACGAGCATCGCGGCGGCCGAGTCGATGCCCTCGGTCATCACGTCGGCGAAGCGCATGTTGCCGGCCCGGTCGATGAAGAACACGTCCGGGTGCGCGTCCCCGCCGAGGTCCTTGAGAAACTCGCCGGTGTTGTCGTGCGCGATCGGGAAGGCGACCTTCGACGCGGCGGCCGTCTGCGCGGCCTTGTCCCAGCCGTTCTTGTCGTGCACGCCGATCACGACCAGTCCCTGCGACGCGTACTTCTCGTGGGCCTCCTGCGCGGCGACGAGGGCGCGCGCGGACGCGTTGTTCCAACTCGCCCACGTCACGATGCACACGACCTTGTTCTTCAGCGAGTCGGCGTTGAGCGGGCTCGCGTTCAGCCACGGCCCCAGTTTCCGCCACTGCGACTGGTCGAAGGGCGTGAAGTGCGTCGCGTCCATCTTCTCGCGGTGCGCGCCGCGGCCTTCGAGGCGGACCTCCTGCGAGAGCGCGGGCGCGGCAAGGCCCAACGAGGCGGCGACAACGGCGAGCAGCGTGCGGTTCATGGGGCGGTCCTTGTGGGGGTGCGGTTCAGCGGCCGGTGGTGGTGGTGCTCTTGGCCGCGGCGTCCTCGGCCTTGCGCCGTGCCTGCACGCCGGGGTCGAGGTTGATCAGGTTGCGGATCATCGCGTGATAGGTGTCGGTCGTGGGGTGGCCGAGGAAGCGCATCGCGCCGTCGGAACTCAGGATGAAGGTCGCGGCCATCTCCTCGCCCACGGGCCGGAAGATCGGGATCGCGCCGTTCTGGAACGCCTCGGACTGGACGCGCCCGACGACGATCGGGTGGTTGGCCTCGCGGTTCTGCTTGATCGAGTTGACGATCGCCGCGATCCGCCGCTCCAGGTCGGCCTGGTCGCGCGGGTCGAGTTCGCCCTGCTGCTGGTTGTTCTGGTCGTAGCGTGCGATGCTCCCGATGACCACCACGTCGCGCACGTACAGGTCCTGCAGCCGGTTCATCTCGCGGATGATGTTGATCATGTCGCGCCGGCGCGGGTCCATCAGGTACACGATCGTCAGTTTGCCGCGGGTGTTCGGCACGCCCGAGGTCCAGCCCTCCTCGGGCAGCGAGACCTTCGGGCCGTCCTTGTTGATCTTGTCGATCAGGTTGTCGATCTCGGTCGATCCTTCGAAGTTGAACTTCGCCAGCCGCGGCCAGCGGACGGCGGCGTACGCCTCGGCGTCGGGGTCCTCGAAGGCGACTGACGGCGCGTCGCCGGGCTTGACGCGTCCCTGCACGTCGCGGAACCGCAGGGCGTCGCGCTGCTCCGCGGCCTTGCGGTCCCTGATCGAGGCGAGCACGCCCGCGGCCTTGTCGGGCGTCTCGGCCAGCAGTTCGGCGACCGCCGCGTCGACCGAGTCGGTCTCGACGTCGGCGTAGCGCATGTTGCCCGCGCGGTCGATGACATAGAAGTCCGGGTCCTGATCGACCTTCAGCGCCTCGCGGAACCTGCCCTTGGGGTCGGCCGCCCACGGGAAGGTCACGCCCAGTTGCTGCGCGACCGCGGCGCCCGAGGCGAAGTTCTGCGGGTGGTGCACGCCCACGACGACCAGCCCCTTGTCCGCAAGGCGCGCGTGCAGCGCCTGCGCCTTGCGCACCGCGCTGTGCGACTGGCGGTACCAGCCCGACCAGGTCACGATCAGCACGACCTTGTCCTTCGTGCTCTCGGCCGTCGGCGCGGCGCCGGTCCACTCGCTCAGTTCGCCCCAGAGCGACTGGTCGAACGGCTTGAAGTGCATCGCGTCGAGTTGCGCGCGGCGCTCGCCGCTCCCCTCCAACGAGACCTGACCCAGCGCGGGCGCGCCAAGGGAGAGAATCGCACAGGCGACAAACGCGGCGGTCTTCATGCGGTGCTCCGATTGGGTTCCGGCCGCGAGCGCGGCCCTGATGCAGGATGACCCCTGATCCGACTGGTGATTATGGCCCGGTCGCGCCGCCGTGGACAGCGCACGGCCCGGAAACAGGCCGCTGTTTGTACCGTTCGTCGTCCGGTGCGTGGCGGGTTCCACCGGCGTCCGGCCTGCCCGGGCAGGCATCACGCGGCGCGTGCCAGCCCGGGCTTTGGGCCCAGGTCTTCGATCAGGACGGCAAGGTGGGAGGTTTTCGAAGCCGCTTCGGCCGCGGCGGGGCCTTGATCGAGTTTGAACCGCCGCCGGGCCAGCGGCTCGACGTCGATCTGGCCCGTGGCCAGCAGTTCGATGGCGCCCGGAAGGGGGCCGTCCCGGCTGCCGACGATTCGAAGTTCGTTGGTCACGACCGGGGTCAGGTCCAGCGGCTCGGACCAGCCCGCCGCGCCGACCGGGAAGGGTCGTCCCGCCGGGAAGGGCGCATCGGCCAGCACGCTCTTGAGCATGATGACGCCCCGGGGCCGCGCCAGTTGCATCGCGACCCGCAGTCCCGCGGCCGAGCCGGTGCAGTCCACCACCGCGTCCTGATCCTGTCGGCGGCCGGGCTCCTCGGTCGGACGGTGCTTGATGCCCCATTGCTCGCACAGCCGCGCGGCGTCTGGATCGGCCGAGAGCACGCGGACCGAGCGGTTCTGACGCGCCAGCGCCTGCGCCGTCAGCAGCGCCAGCGGCGAGTCGCCCAGCACGCTCACGAACTGCCGGTTCTCGGCGCGGAGCATGTCGGCCGTGTGCGCCGCCGCGGCGACGATCGGGGCGAAGACCGCCCGGTCGTCGTCGAGTGCATCCGGCAGCGCGTGCAGGTTGGCGACGGGCATCGAGACCAGTTCGGCGCACGCGCCGTCCCGGCCCCAGAGCCCAGGCACCTGCCGCGCGCGGCAGTGCGCCGACAGACCGGACCGGCACATGTCGCACTGAGAGCACGCGACGACCGGCGACGCGACCACACGCCGGCCCACCAGCGAACGGCGAGCCGCCAGCGCGCTGCTGGAGTCCGCGGGGAGGTTGACCGAGCGGACCACGCCGACAAACAGGTGGCCGAGCGTGCCGACGAACGGCACGCCGCGCCCCGGGCCCTGCACGTCCGCGGGCGTCAGCAGCACGCGCGTGGGCTGCACGAGCGCCTCGCCGGGCGGCGGCTGTGGCGTCGCCGCGTCGGCGACGAGTCGGAGAGATTGGCCATCGGATCGCAGCGCGCGCACGGTGAACGCTCCGAACAGGTCGGGTCGGCAGGACATTCTCGGCGATATCCGGACCCGGCTGAAGGCCGACCGTTGCGATCGTGCCCCGGGGTCGGCACATGTTCGCACGCGGTGCTGCGCGGCGGGAGAGGGGCGGGGTGGCGGGGATTCAGCCGGGCATGCCGTGCGGCCGGCCGGGC
>CALKJW010000019.1 GCA_937995595.1 uncultured Phycisphaerales bacterium
CCATGTTCTTGCCCATGTGCATCTGCGGGAAGATGTTGAGCAGGCCCGCCGGACCGGCTTCCCACTTCTTGATGAACTCCGGGTCGCGCGACTGAGCGTGCGTCGCGCAGTTCGGGAACATGTATTGACCCGGCGCGATGCCGAGGCCGCGCACGTGCGCCATGAAACCGTTCTCATCGGGCAGGGCCTTGAAGTCGCCCCGGTGGTGCGGCAGGACCGCCCACGCAAGGAAACTGCAGAAGAACACCGCAACCGATGCCGCGAGAATCGGAATCCAGAGGGCGGTGAGAAAGGCCATGTCATCGCTCCATCCCCCCCCCCCCGACACACACTATCCCCTAAACGAGGTGTCGGACCTGCACCGGGCTGGGAACTTCGCACGCATCGGCTCAAGGGTCGCTCTTTATGGACATTTCACCGGAATCCCCCAAACCCAAGCAAGGATCTTCGGAATCCTGAACCAACGCGGCGTGCGATGGCATCCAACTCGCGGCAATCTCACGCATCGGGTAGCCTGCCCGCCGCGACGATCGCGCGGGTCGCCGTGACGTTCCCGCGCCTTTGGTTGGTACCTGGAGAACAGAATGTTCGCGCCTCGCGATTCAGTGATCGGCGCAGGTCCGGAGCGGACCTGTGATTGCCTCGCCGCGCCGCTCGTTGAAATCCTCGACGAACTGCGCGCGGTGATCCGCACCCTCACCGACGACGAGTTCACGCGGCCGATGGGCCCGCTGTTTCTCGGCGCGACCATCGGCGGCCACGTGAGGCACTGCCTCGACCACGTGCGCGCGGTCGCCGACGGGTGCGTCCGCGGCGCGATCGACTACGACCACCGCGAGCGCGGCACGCCGGTCGAGCGCTCGCCCGCCGCGGCCTCGGACGAGTGCGCCGCGCTGACCGCCGCGCTGCGGGCGATGTCGCGGACCGACGCGGCCCGCGGCGTGCGCGTGGCCGTCATGCCGCGACGCGACGGCGAGCCGGTCGAACTGCGCTCGACGCTGGCCCGTGAACTGGCGTTCGTGCTCAGCCACACCGTCCACCACAACGCGATGATCCGAGGGATGGTGACCTCGCTCGGGCGGCCGTTGCCGGGCACGTTCGGCTTCGCGCCCTCGACACTCGCACACCGGGACGCCGCGGCATGTGCACGGTGACGATCGTCCGTGCGCCGGCGTTGCGCGGCGGGCGCGGCTGGGTCCGCGTGGTGTGCAACCGTGACGAGCAGCGGACGCGCGCCGCCGAACTCCCGCCGCGAACGGTCGCCGTCGGCGCTCGGCACGCCGTCATGCCGATCGACTCGGGCGCGGGCGGAACGTGGATCGCGGCGACGGACGCGGGGCTGGCGCTGTGCCTGCTGAACGCGAACCCGACGCCGCGCGTGCCGCGGAGCGAGTGGGCGGTACGAAGCACGCGCGGGCGCGTCATCCCTTCGCTGGCGGACTGTGCGGACCTTCGCGGGGCCGCGGAGCGCCTCGGCGCGATGGACGCCGCTTCGACCGCGCCGTTCAAACTGCTCATCGCGGATTTGATGAGTGTCGTGGTCGCGCGGTCCGACGGCGAACGGATCGAGGTGTCGCCCGCGCGGGAGATCGACGGGCCGGTCATGCACACCTCGTCGGGCCTCGGCGATGAACTGGTGCAGCCGCCGCGGCGGGCGTTGTTCGACGCGGTCTTCGACGCGGGCGCGGACGTGCTGGAGTCGCAGCGCGTGTTCCACGAGCACGCGTGGGCGGACGCCGGGCACCTGAGCGTGGCGATGTCGCGCCCCGATGCTCGCACCATGAGCCGCACGGTGATCGACCTTCACGGTTCGCACGTTCGGCTCGCGTGGACGCCGCTGGACGACCTCCTTGCGCCGGCGCGCGGCGCGGTGGAACTCGAACTCTCGACCGACGGCGCGGGGTGCATCGCATGAGCGCGACAGCCGCCGCCGCGCAGGCTGGATCGGTAGAGCGAGCCGCGCGATGCGACGACCGGCACGACGCGCCCGCGTCGCGGCTCGCACGCTTCAGCACGTGGGAGTTCTGGCCCGCGTGGGCGGTGTACGCGCCGCTTGTGCCGTACCTCGCGTGGCTCGGCCTGCGCCACGGCGGGTTGACGGTGTGCACGGCGTCCAACCCGGCGATCCCGCTCGGCGGGATCGTGGGCGAGAGCAAGTCGGAGATCCTGTCGCTCCTGCCGCGCCGGTGGGTCGCGCCGTTCGGAGTCATCGAAGCCGGCGCGGCGGCGCAGCGCCGGGACGCGCTCGGGCGGATCATGGGAGAACTGCGGTGCGGCTGGCCGGTCGTGCTCAAGCCCGATCGCGGCGAGCGCGGCGAGGGCGTGCGGATCGTCCGCGACGCGGCCGAGGCGGCGGAGTACTTGGCCGCGAGACGCGACCGCGTGATCGCGCAGGCGTACCACCCCGGCCCGTTCGAGGCGGGCGTGTTCTACGTGCGTCACCCGAGCGCGCAACGCGGCTTCGTATTCTCGATCACGGACAAGCGGTTCCCGTTCGTTGTCGGTGACGGGCGCGCGACGCTGGCCGAGTTGGTCGCTGCGCATCCGAGGTTCAGGCGTCAGCGGTCAGCGCACCTGGCCGCGCTGGGCCGTCGCGCGGCGGTCGTGCCCGCGCCGGGCGAGCGCGTCGCGCTGACGGGCATCGGCAATCACTGCCGCGGCGCGGTGTTCCTTGACGGAGGCGCGATGATCACGCCCGCGCTCGAAGAGGCGTTCGAGCGGATCGTGTCCGAAACGCGCGGCGTCAACTTCGGGCGGTTCGACGTCCGGTACACCGACCCGCACGAGTTCGCGGCGGGGCAGGGGTTCTCGATCATCGAGTTCAACGGCCTGTTGTCCGAGTCCACGAACATGTACGACCCGGCGTTCGGGTATTGGCGGGCCCAGCGGATCCTGAGGCAGCAGTGGCGACTGGCGTTCGAGGTCGGCCGCGGCAATATCGAGCGCGGCGCCGGGGCGGCTTCGCTGCTGACCGTGCTGCGGGAGATTCGGCGCGAACGCCGGCGGCGCGAAAGCCTTGGCCGCGATTCGAGTTCTCAACGGGAGAGAGGCGAATCCCGCGGCGCACCGGGTCCACGGACGGAGTCCGTTACTCTTCCACCACCAAGCCTTTACGGTCAATCTGGCCGGCATTGAGCGCAACCAGCCAGTCGTTCAGGCCGCGGGCCAGCGCTCCACGGGGGATCACCCTGTCGGCTCCGGCCCGTCTCGCTGCGTCGAAGGCCTCGGTGGCGACGTGCGGCCCGAACGCGACGATGCGGATGGCGCGCTGTTCGGGCGTCGCCCGGTGGTCGCGCAACCGATTGATGAGAATCAGGGCGTATTCCGGCGCGTCGAGGTCCGCGAGCATGGCCCGTACGGGTGAATCAGCCAGACGCGCTTCGAGCATCTCCAGCGTGCGGACCGGTCGAGCCGAAACCCCGACGGCCTCGGCCGCCCCTTTGATCTTCGTCGCCCACAAGAGATCGGCCGCGAAGTAGAGTATCATGCAAGCCCCGAACAGCCGGACTTCCGGCACGGGCGGGTACGCGCCGCCACACGCCGCGGCCGGCGCGCAAGGCCCGAACCTTTCCGACCGCGCGGAGCGTACGCCGCGCCGGGTCGCAAGGCGGGAGGACGCCGACCGGGGCGTCTGCGTTGCCGCGGCGGGCCAACAGCAAGAACGGACCAGGCCAGCACATGACCACGATCTCTCCTCCCAAGCCCATGAGCACGTCCCGGCGCGAGTTGTTCAAGAGCCCGGTGTTCGACGAGGTGGGCCTCCCCCGCGACCCGAACAACCTGTACCTCCAGACAGTGGACACGATGCTCACCGCGGCGGAGATCATGGAACTGCCGCACGAGATCCAGTTGATCCTCGCGCAGCCCAAGAACGAGATCATGGTGCACTTCCCCGTGCGGATGGACAACGGGGAGTTCAAGTTGTTCAAGGGCTACCGCGTCCAGCACAACAACGCGCTGGGCCCCTACAAGGGCGGCCTGCGTTTCCACCCGGACGTGCACCTGGACGACGTCAAGAGCCTCGCGTTCCTGATGACGATGAAGACGTCGCTGGTGCGCGTGCCCTTCGGCGGCGGAAAGGGCGGCATCAAGGTCGATCCGCGCAAGCACTCGACGTCGGAGATGGAGCGGATCGTGCGCCGGTTCACGACGGCGATCGCGCACCAGATCGGCCCGGACTACGACATCCCCGCGCCCGACGTGGGCTCCAACGCCCAGCACATGGCGTGGATCGCCGACACGTTCACGTTCCTGTCGGAGATGGGCGGGCACAACCCCGAGGCCGTGATCACCGGCAAGCCGGTGGAGTACGGCGGGTCGCTGGGCCGCGAGAAGGCGACCGGGCAGGGTCTGGTCGACGTGCTGGTCGAACTGGCGCCGGAGCTGGGCCTGAAGATCGAGGGCATGACCTTCAGCCTGATCGGCTACGGCAACGTGGGCTCGTGGACGGGCCGGATCCTCGGCCGCATGGGCGCGAAACTGCACGCCGTGATGGACCACACCGGCGCGATCTACAACGACAAGGGCATCGACACCGAGGCGCTGGCGCTCCACGTCGCCAAGCACGGCGGCGTGTCCGGGTTCCCCAACTCGACGCGCGTCTCGACCGAGGAGTTCTACAAGGCCAAGGTCGACGCGTTCATCCCCGCCGCGCTGGAGCAGATGATCAAGGAGCCCGAGGCGAAACTGATCAACGCCAGGGTGGTCGTCGAGGGCGCCAACGCGCCGACGACGCCCGCGGGCGACCGCATCCTGAGCGAGCGCGGCATCGAGGTCATCCCCGCCATCCTCGCCAACGCCGGCGGCGTGACGGTGTCCTACTTCGAGTGGGTGCAGAACAAGAGTTGCGTGTCCTGGGACGCCGAGGAGGTCGATCAGGCGCTCAACCGCCACATGGTCATGGCCGCGCGCCGGACCAAACTCGCGCGCCAGAAGTACAACACCGACATGCGCACCGCGTCCTACATCGCCGCGCTGGAGAACATCGGCAAGGTGTACCAGGTCCGCGGCATCTTCCCGTGATGGGTACCGTCAAAGCGGCAGCACCCGAGGGCCGGCGACCGCCGGCCCTCTTTGCTTTTGTCGATCCGCCGAATCCCGCGACGCTCAGGCCGCGCACAGCGCGGGCGTCGGCACAGGCGGCTCGACGACGATCTGGCTCACCCACCCGCCGTAGCCGTTGCGGCGGATGCCGCCCGCGGCGTAGTCGGGCAGCCACGTGCAGCCGTCGACGAGGTAGGAGAACTCGTGGTCGCCCCGTTCGAGATTCAGCCGGACGAACCACCACCCGGTAGACTCGCGCACCAGACGGACCGGCGCGGCCCGCCAGTTGGTGAACGATCCGACCAGTTCGACGCTCGTCGCCTGCGGCAGGTACACCCGGAACAGCATCGTGGAATCGGACTCGCAGATGACCATGTCGATCCTCCCGCCAAGTCGCCGCGGTGGCCCGCCCCGGCGGGTGTTATCGGGTGGTCGCGCGGCCGACTTTCGCCGACTTGCGTGCGCGCTGGCGTTGTTCGCGTGCGCGGCCGGGGCGGCGTGTCCGACCTTGGCGGGGGTCGATCGTCGGGCCTCGGCGGTCGCCGACGCGGCACAGCATGTCGATCGCCGCGTGTGGGCCTGCGCGGGCGAAACGCTGCTGGTTCCCTTCGAGCCGACCGAAGCGCAGCGGCGCGCGGGCTCCGTCCCCGCCCGGCTGAGTCGGGGCGACGCGCTGTTTGCGCCGCTGTGGTGGATCGGCCGCACCGCGGCCGCACCGGGCCCGAGCCGTGCCGTGCCGGACCCGACGCCGGGCGCGGCGTTTCTCGCGGCGCGCGGCTCGTCGTGGATGGGCGAGAAGGGCCGATGGTCTGGCGTCGCCGCGACCGACACGGCGCGCCGCGGCACGATCACGTCCGACGGTCGCTGGTACCTGATGATCGACCTGCCGCCCGATGCCGGCGGGCTTGAACTGATCATCGACGGTCGGCGCGTGCCGACGGGCTGGATCTCCCGCGCCGTCGCGACCGCACGGCCCGCCGGCGCGGCGGGAGACGCGGGTGACGGCTGGTTCGGCGCGGCGCTGGACGCGGCGCGGTGCGACCCGTTCGAGCGCTGGCGGGCACGGCTGGCCGCGGGCGAACCGCTGACGGCCGTCGGGCCCGCGGCGGACGAGTTCGCGGACCGCGCGGTCGAGGCGCTGGCCGACCAGGTCGGCGCACGCTGGGCGCAGGCGCTCCGCATCGTCGCGGATGAAGACGCGAGCGTCGCCGACCGCCTGCGCCGGCGTCTGGCGATGATCGGCGACTTCGGCGGGCCACGGGTGCCGGTCTGGCCGGTCGAGTTTGAGTCGCTGGAACGGTTGCAGGAGGCGCTCCTGAACTCGACGCGCGGGGCCGCGGTCCGGGCTGCGCGCAACTGGCTGGACGCTCAGCCGCGTGCCGCGTGCTGGATCGCCAACGACGCGGTGATGTACGACGGCGCGAACGGGCGCGTCGTATCGCGCATCGCGGCGGTATCGCTCGACGCGGGCGCGGAGCCGGACGTGCTCATGGTCCGGACCGGCTCGACCGCCGCGCCCTTGGATGTGGTGAGCCTTCCGCCGCTGACGGTCGCGAGCGGGCTGTTCTCGATCGATCCGGACGCGTCTGCGTCCGCCGTCGTGCTCGCGGGCATCGGCAGGTGGACGGCGCGACGGGCGGTGCTCGCGCGTCCGGTTGCGGCCGCGCCGCCGGGCGCGCCCGTCGGCCCGCTGCTCCGGGAGTGGACACTGGCGTCGTGGCTCGAAGCGTGCACCGACGCGGGCGACCCGCGCGGCGGCGCAGCACGCGCGGGCCTGGGCCGGCCCCCCGCCGACGGCGAACCCTGGACGATGGGCATGCTGCTGGCGGACGCCCCGGCCGCGACCGGCGCGTTCGACGCCGCGTCGCTGCGGTGGACGCTGTACGTGGAATGCGGGCTGGGCACGCGGGCCGGGGCCGACAGCGCGGCGCGCGAGGAGATCGTGCTCGCGATCTCCGGCGCCGGCGGCGAGACCATGGTGCGTGTGTTCGCGGACGGTGCGATGGTGGACTCGTCGGGCGCGGCGGGCCGCGCGCGGGTCGTGCGAGACGCTCGCGCGTGGCGTGTCTGGGTCCCGATCGCGCCCGACGTTCTCGCCGGCGGCGAGTGGGCGCGGCTGGGCCTGCTGCGGGTCGACGCTTGGGGCGCGAGAACGAGTTGGCCGCGCCCGGTGTTCCCTTGGGAGGATCGGCCCCCGCAGGCGGCGATCGATCTGCGCGCGTGGACCGGCGCGGGCCGCTAGGCCTCGACGCGCGCAGGCAGTGTCGAGACGATGTTCTCGACGATCGCGTCGGCGGTGACGCCCTCGGCCTGGGCCTCGAAGTTCAGGAGCATCCGGTGGCGCAGCGCGGGGTGCGCCACGGCGCGGATGTCGTCGGCCGACGCCGCGGCTCGGCCGTCGAGGAGCGCGCGACACTTGGCCGCCAGCACCAGCGCCTGCGCGGCGCGCGGCGAGGCGCCGAGCCGCACGTACCGGTCGACCATCGGGGTCGAGAAGGACGGCGCCGCGCTGTCGCGGCGGTCGCGGGGGTGCGTGGCGAGCGTGAGACGCACGGCGTAGTCGAGAATCGGCGGGGCGATCGCGGCGCGGTGCACCAGCCGCTGGAACTCCACGATCCGATCGGCGGTCAGAACACGCTCGACGCCGGGCGCGGTCCCGGTGGTCGTGCGGTTGAGAATCTCCGCCAGGTCGTCGCGCCCCGATGGCCCGACCAGCAGTTTGAAGAAGAACCGGTCGAGTTGCGCCTCGGGGAGCGGGTAGGTGCCCTCCTGCTCGATGGGGTTCTGCGTCGCCATGACGAGGAACGGGCGCGGCAGCGGGTGCGTCGTGCCGGCGACGGTGACGCTGCGCTCCTGCATGGCCTCGAGCAGCGCGGACTGGGTCTTGGGCGTGGCTCGGTTGATCTCGTCGGCGAGGACGATCTGGGCGAAGACCGGGCCGGGCTGAAAGGTGAACTGCCGGACCGGCGCGTGGGCGCCGGGCTTCTCGACCTCGACGACGATCGTCGTGCCGGAGATATCCGCGGGCATGAGGTCGGGAGTGAACTGGATCCGCGAGAACGACAGGTCGAGCGCCCGCGCAAGCGTGCGGACAAGCAGCGTCTTGCCCAGTCCCGGCACGCCCTCGAGCAGGACGTGGCCGTCGCAGAACAGGCAGGTCAAAACGCCCTCGACGACTGATTTGTGGCCGACGATGACGCGCTCGACCTGTTCGCGGACCGCCGCGAACGCGGACCGGAACTCCGCGATGCGGGCGTGAGCGGCCTCGATCTCGGTCTGGTCAGGTCGGTTCAGGTCTTTGCTCGGCATGTGTAAGGGCTGAAACCATGAAAGAAGGGGACCCGAACACGCCCCCGCATGGGCTGGTCATCCGGGAGACATTTGGAGTCTGGAAGGACGGTGGTACGTGCTGGGGAGGTGTCTTGGCCGAAGTTCTTCGTTTTTTGCGGGAAGTGGGGTAGGCTATGCCCAGCCACGGCGTTCGGCGCGTCCCGCGATTTCCCATCGCGGACGTTGTTGTTGCATCGGGGCTTGAGTGCGCCGGGTTGATACTCAGTGGGTCCGTGCATTGACCGGCTAGGAGCGTGAGACTGTGCTACTCGAACATGGATGGACTCGAATCGCGGCGGCCGCGACGGTGTTGATGTCCAGCGCCTGGGCGCACGGTCAGGGCGCGGCCGCGCTCAAGAGCGGGCCGATCCAGGCCACGTCCGACGGGGCGTTCGTCTGGTTCGTGAACCCGGACCACGGATCGGTCTCGCGGCTTGCGACCAGCGACAACAGCGTGATGGAGTTCGCGCTGCCGACCGAGGCGGCGGCGAACAAGCCGCGGGCGCTCGCGCTGCGGCCCGGCGCCGACGAGGTCTGGGTCGCCAGCCACGAGTCGGACCGGCTGCACGTGCTGGAAGCCTCGACCGGCACGGCGATCGACTCGATCGTCCTGCCGCACGGCTCGGGGCCGATCGGGGTCGCGTTCACGGCCGACGGCTCGACCGCGGTGGTGACGCTGTACCGGTCCGGCTCGGTCGCGCTGGTGGACGCGGCGACGCGGACCGTCTCGGAACTGCTGGCCAACCTGCCGGACAAGCCTCTGGGCGTGGTCCTCAACAGCGCCGGCATGGCGTGGGTGTCGCACCTCTACAGCGACGGCGACAACGGCTACGTGAGCGTGCTGGACATCCCCGGCGCGCGGCTGTACGCGGTGCTGAAGGTGCGGTCGCTTGACCCGAAGTTCAACTTCCAGATCCAGCAGACCGAGCCGCCGCCGTGGATCCCCGAGGGCGGCTGGGTGCTGCCGACGTCGCATGTGGCGATCTCGCCGGCGAACGGCGTGCTGTGGATGCCGACGCAGTTGCAGAACTTCCGGGCCACAACGCTCACGCCGCACACCTCGATCCAGGCGGCGGTGCTGCGGATCAACACGGCGACCAACGTCATCGACCTGAACAACCGGATCATCTTCACGGCGATCGTCGCGCACAGCAACACCAACCAGTTTCTGGGCGACGGCTGGAACGCCGGCGTGGCGGGCCCGGCGGACATCGCGTTCGACTCCGCGGGCGCGACCGCCCTGATCGTCATGTCGCACAGCAACGACGTGCTGGTCGTGCCGACAAGCACGGGACAGGCGCGGCCCAACGGCAGCCCGCCGCTGACCGAGATCAACGTCGGCGACAACCCCATCGGCATCGCGTGGTCGCCGACGGCGCCGCGCGCGTACGTGCTGAACTACCTCTCTCGCGACGTGTCGGTGATCGACACGGCGACGATGACGGAAGTGACGCGCGTGCCGGGCGTGGTCTCGAGCGAGCCGCTGAGCCCGACGATCCTCGCGGGCGCGAAGATGTTCAACAACAGTTCGCAGTTCCAGCACAGCCTGAACCAGAAGGTCTCGTGCGCCTCGTGCCACCCCGGCGGCGAGAGCGACGGTCTGATCTGGGACTTCTTCAGCATCGGCGCCGGCCGGCGAAAGACGCTGAGCATGCGCGGGCAGGCGATCTCGATGGCCCCGCAGGCCAACGGGCGCGGGCAACTGCACCGCTCGGGCGACCGCGACGAGGTGCAGGACTTCGACCTGGCCTTCTCCGGCAACTTCATGCTCGGCACGGGCTACCTGTTCCCGGCCAACCCGCCGCTGGGCGCGCCCAACGCGGGCATCAGCCCGGAACTGGACTCGCTGGCCGAGTTCATCCTCAACCTGCCGCCGATCATGCGCAGCCCGCACCGCGAGGCCGACGGGTCGCTGACCGAGTCGGCGGTGCGGGGCGCGATGCTGTTCCGGCTCACCGACGGCCCGCTGGCGACCGGGTGCATCACCTGCCACCCCGCCCCGGCGTACACCGACTTCGGCTTCCACAACGTCGGCGGGTTCCGGCCGCTGCCCGACAACGAGGGCCCGGCCTTCAACACGCCCACGCTCGTCGGTTCGTGGGACTCGGGCGGGTTCCGGCAGATCATCCCCGTCGGCGGCGCGGCGATCACGCGCCAGAGCGGCGTAAAGATGTGGGACGTGCTGCGGGCCACGGCGCCGGGCGGCGTGCAGCAGAACCTGCACGGCAACGTGTCGAACCTCTCGCACGCCCTAATGCGCGACCTGGAGGCGTTCCTCAACGAACTCGACGGCGACCTGCACGCCGCGGGGATCGACGGCTTGGTGGACACCACGCCGCCGCGCGTGCTGGCCGTCCGGCCCGTGTCGATGAACGCGGTCGAGGTGATCTTCAGCGAGGCGGTCGACCCGGTCACGGCCGGCGACCCGGCGAACTACGCGCTGACCGACGGCGTGAACACCATCCCCGCGGTCGCGGCGGCGGTGAACGCGGCCGAGGGCAACCGGGTGCGGGTCTCCGTGCCCATGGCGTGGTACGGGTGCGACGTGACGTACACGCTGGTGCCCGGCCCGATCCAGGACATGGCGGCCGCGCTGGGCGCACCGGCGAACAACGCGCTGGACGCACAGGACACGGACAACCGCAAGTCGTTCACGATCGACGGGACGATCACGGTGACGTTCGGCGACACGGGTCTGGACACGTTCACGGGGGTGGCCGTCGACGCGGGCTTCACGCACAACGACTCGAACGTGTCGCACGACCACATGATCCTGATCCCCACGACCTTCCCTAAGACCAAGGGCCTGGTGCGGTTCAACTTCACCAACGTCCTGTCGTCGCAGTCGGGCGTGACGGACCCGGCGCGGATCGTCGATGCGCGGTACACGCTCATGCCCGACCACGGCGCACCGACCACGTTCGATGTGCGCCGGATCTTCAAGCCATGGAACGACCCGGACCGCGACGCGTGCAACTCCTGCCCGGGGAGCGTGACGACCGCGCACGCGCAGTGGAACACGCTGCAGTGGACCTTCACCGGCGCGCGGTCGCTGGGCGGGCCGGGAACAAGCCCGTCGGAGTACCACCCCAACCAGTCGTTCTTCGACGGCGCGGGCGTGCCCGACGCGGTCGTGCCGATCACGCGGTTCGACCGGCGCGTCGAGGTCGCGGGTCCCGGCGTGACCGACGCGTTCCGCTTCTGGCTGGCCAACCCGTCGCTCAACTACGGCCACTTCGTGGACATCGTCGGGACGACGGGCCCGAGCGTGGAGTTCTGGAGCGCCGAGTTTGACGGCGGCCGCAACGGCCCGGTGCTCAGCATCACCTTCACGGTGCCGCTCACGCCGGCCGAGCCCGACTGCAACGGCAACGGGCGCGTGGACTGGTGCGACCTTGCGCTGGGCGCTTCGCAGGACACCAACGAGAACGGCGTTCCCGACGAGTGCGAAACGCCCGGGTGCCGGCCGGACTGGAACAACTCCGGCGCGACCGACGTCCCGGATATCTTCCTGTTCCTGGCCGACTGGTTCGCGGGCGACCCGCGCGCCGACTACGACGGCGAGAACGGCATCGGTGTCCCCGACATCTTCGCGTTCCTGGCCGACTGGTTCGCGGGCTGCCCGGGCTGACCCGGACCGCCGATCGTCGTGCACGGCACGCGTAAAGCGTGTACGCTGCCGCGTCCGCTCCCGGACGCGTCATGCCACGCTCTCGACGTCCCGACATCTCCCTGCACACGCTCGCCGGCCCGCACGGCGGGTCGTACGCCTCCGGCGGCCGCGATCAACTCACGATCGGCCGCGCCGTCGAGTCCGACGTCTGCCTGCTGCACGAGACGGTGTCGCGCCGTCACGCCTCGGTGGTCTCGCGCCCCGAGGGCTGGTTTGTGGTGGACCACGGCTCGGCCATTGGGACCTGGCTCAACGGCCAGCGCGTCTCACCCGCCGCCCCGCTGCCGCTGGTCTCGGGCGACCTGGTCCGCGTGGGCCCGTGGTCGTTCCGGGTCTCGATCGGCAATGGGACGCCGAGCACCGCCGCGACTGTCGCCGACGACCGCGGCCAGAGCACGCGGATCGAACGCGTGGGGCAGCGTCCGCTGTCGGCCGGCGCGCGGCAACTTCGCATGCTGATGCAGGGCCTGTCGCGGATGTCGAGCGCCCCCGACGAGCACATGCTGGCCCGGGCCGCGCTCGACGCCGCGCTGGCCGGGGCCAACTGCACGCACGGCGCGGTGCTGCGGCCGCAGGGCGAGGGCGACGACGTGGCCGTGCTGGCGTCGAGCAACGGTCGGGCACCGAGCGGAGAGGGCGAGATCGCCTTCAGCCGCTCGCTGATCCGCGCCGCCGCGGCGGGACAGACGGCGATCCTGAACGCGGCCGAAGCCGCGCTGCACGCGACCCGGAGCGTGAGCGAACTGGCGATCCGCTGGGCCGTATGCGCGCCGGTGTTCGTCGGGTCGGAACTGGTCTCGCTGCTCTACATCGACGCCAGAGAGTCGGGCACGGGCGATCACACCGCCGCGGCGGGCTTCTGCGAGGCCGTCGCCAACGCCTACGGCCTCGCGCTGGCGAACCTGAAGCGGGTCGAACTCGAACGCCGGCAGTCGGCCCTCTCGGCCGAACTGGCCGCGGCGAGAGAGGCGCAGCAGTTCATCATGCCGCCCGCGCACGCGGCGCAGGGGTTTCTGGGCTACGCGATGCAGATGCGCCCGGGCGTGTTCGTCGCGGGCGACATGTTCGACGTCGTGCCGATCGACGACGGGCGCGTCGCGGTGTGCCTGGGCGACGTCTCGGGGCACGGCGCGGCGTCGGCGATGCTCATGGCCGCGGCCCAGTCGCAACTGAACGCGCAGGTCCGCGCGACCCGCGACCCGGGCGCGGCGGTCTGCGCACTCAACCGCTACCTCGGCGAGCGGTCGCTGGGCGGGCGGTTTGTCTCGCTGTGGCTCGGCGTGTTCTCGCGCGAGGGCGACGTGGAGTTCGTCGACGCCGGGCACGGGTACTGGTTCCTGCGCACCGGCGCGGGCCTGCGCGGCCCCGCCGCGGGAACGTCGATCCCCGTCGGGATCGATCCCGAAGCGTGCTACGAGGTCTCGCGCGTTCGGCTGTCGCCGGGAGACCGCGTCGTGCTCTACTCCGACGGCGTGATCGACGAACGCAACCCCGCCGGGGAACCCTTCGGTCAGGAACGTCTGGAGCGCGCCCTCGCCGCGGCACGCAACTGCGACGCGGACGTCATCGAGATCTTCAAGGCGGTTGCGCGGTTCGCCGAGGGCGCGCCGCCGACCGACGACGCCACCGCCGCGAGCATCGAGTATCTCGGCCCGGGTCAGTGACCCGGTCTACCGCGCTTCGAGCCGCGCGCGGAACGCTTCGGCCCGCCCGGGCTTGCCCCACTTCTCGTACAGGCGCACGAGCCGCTCGATGGCGCGCACCTGACGCGGGTGCCCGGGCTTGAACGCCGCCTCGATCCACTCCAGGCTCTGGAGGAGTCCGGCCTCGGCCTCCTCGTAGCGGCCCATGTCGGTCAGGCAGTCGGCGTGGTTGTTGGTGAAGATCGCCGTGTACGGGTGGCCCGGCGGGAGAGCCTGTCCGCACAGGTCGAGCACCTCGCGGAACAACGCGTCGGCCTCGGCGAGTTTGCCGCGCCGGTGGTAGAGCGTCGCCAGGTTGTTCATCGGCGCCCAGGTCTCGGGGTCGCGCCCGCCGGAGGCGCGCCTGCGCACCTCGATCGTCTCGCGGTAGAGCGCCTCGGCCTCGTCGCTGCGCCCGAGTTCTTCGAGCAGGTAGGCCCGGTTGGCCATCATGATGAGCGTCTTGGCGTGCTCGTTGCCCAGCAGGCGGCGGTAGGCCGCGAGCGCCTCGGCGACCAGCGGCTCGGCCTCGGCCAGCCGGCCCATGCTGATGAGCGTGACGCCGAGGTTGCCCGCGCTCACCGCCGTCGAGACGTGGTTGTCGCCGAGGATGCGCCGGCGCCGCTCCAGCGTCTCGCGCAGCAGCGGCTCGGCCTCGCCGTCGCGCCCCTGTCGCTGCATGTTCGCGGCAAGGCTGTTGAGCGCGTAGAGCGTCTGCGGGTGGTCCCGCCCGTAGAAGCGTTCGCGGATTTCGATCAACTCGCGGAGCAGGGCGTCGCTCTGCTCGTACCGGCCCATGTCCTTCAGGCCGATCGCGAGGTTGTTCATCATCGTCAGCGTTTCGCGGTTCTCGCGTCCGAGCAGTAGCGTCACGCGCGGGAGCCACTTCGTCCAGATCTCGACGGCCTCCGGGATCCGGCCGGTCTCCAGCCGCAGCCGCGCCAGTTCGCCGTGCGCCAGCGCGTACTCGGCGCTGTCGGCCCCCCGGGTGCGCTCGATGCGCTCGATCACGTCGTGCACGAGCCGTTCCGCCTCGTCGTGCACGCCGCGTTCGGCCAGCGCGTTGACGAGGATGCGCTGGGCGTCGATGGCGGTGTCGCTGTCGGCGCCGAAGGCCTCCCGCGCCGCGTCGAGCCCGGCCCGGGCGTGCTCGACCGCGCTGTCGAGGTCGCCGATGCTGCGGTAGGTGTTGCTCAGCGTGCCGCGGATCGACACGTGCACGCGCGGGCGCGCCGCGAGCGACTCGGCGACGCTGCGCGCCGTCTGGTCGAGCACCTCGCGCACCGTGACCTCGCGCCCCAGCGCGTTCTCGGGGTCGGCCGAGGCGAGCATGTCGTTGAGCAACCGGTTGACCGCCAGCGCGTTGTCGGCTTCCTCGCTGGCGCGCTCGCGGGCCAGTTCCGCCTCCTCGCGCCGGCGCTCGGCCTCGTCCCACCCGCGCGTCGCGCGGACCGCCTGCCACGAGACCCCCGCGACGCCCGCCACGAGCAGCACGCCGGCGACCGACAGCCCCGCCACCAGCCCCTTGTGCCGGCGCGCGAACTTGGACGCCTGGTACAGCACGCTCGGCGGACGGGCCGTGATCGGCTCGTCGGCAAGGAACCGTCGCACGTCCGCCGCGAGATCGGCCGCGGACTGGTAGCGTCGCGACCGGTCCTTCTCGAGCGCCTTGAGGATGATCGTCTGCAGGTCGCCGCGCAGCCCGCGATCGACGTTCGACGGCGGGTCGGGCTCCTCCTGGTTGATGATGCGCACCGCCTCGGGCACGGTCTTGTCGCCCAACCGGTGCGGGAGGCGCCCGCACAGCAGTTCGTAGAGGACCACGCCGAGCGTGTACACGTCGGAGCGCGTGTCGAGTTCGTTCGGGTCGCCCGCGACCTGCTCGGGGCTCATGTACGGGACGGTGCCGACGAGCTGGCCGATGTCGGTCTGCAGCGTCGCCGCGGCGACGTCGCCGTCGGTCGCTCGCGCGACGCCGAAGTCGAGCACCTTCGGGCGGCCGCGCCCGGGCGCTCCGGCGTCGTCGATGACGAGGATGTTGGCGGGCTTGAGGTCGCGGTGGATGACGCCCTTGGCGTGCGCGTGCTGCACCGCGTCGCAGATCTCGACAAAGAGCGCGAGGCGCTCGCGCAGCGCGAGCGCCCGGCCCACAGGGTTCCGACCCTGCGCAAACACTGTGAGCGGCACGCCGCGGACGTGCTCCATCGCAAAGAACGGCTGCGCGACGCGGCCGCCGTCGTGCATCGAACCGGACTCGAAGACGCCCGCCTCATAGACCTGCGCGATGCCGGGGTGCTGGAGCCGCCCAAGGACCTGCGACTCGAGCTCGAACCGGCGCAGCAGACGGGCGGAGATCGAGCCGGGGCGCATCACCTTCAGCGCGACGGTGCGCTTGGGGTTGTCCTGCTCGGCGAGGTACACGACGCCCATGCCGCCCTCGCCCAGCACGTCGAGGATGGTGTAGCGACCGAGCCGGCGCGGCGTACCGGCCGCGGCGTTCGCTTGAGCAAAGCGTGGCACGTCGGGCTCCGGGTCGGGCGGCACGACCGTGCGCGCCCCGGGCGAGGGGGCGACCGTCGCCGCGTCGTGCGCCCGGAGCGCGTCGAGCACCCGTGCCAGCGCGGCGTGGTCTCCGTTGCAACGTGCGCGCAGAAACGTCTCGCGTTCGCCGTGGGGCAGACGCGCGGCGTCGCGTGCCAGTCGCATCACATCCTGACCGCTCAACTCGGCCAACCGGCCTCCTTGCGCGCGGGTTATCGGTCTTCCCGGCGTCGCGCCGGGAGATCGCGCCGTTTCGCCCGGATAGTTCGGAGCATCGGGCGCGCGACTTGCCCGATCGGACCCAGTTCAGCCCGCGCGCCGCGTCACCTGGTCGGCCTGATCGGGCCGCGGGACGTCCGCCCGAGGCAGGCTGAGTTGCGCTCGCACGCCGGCCTGCCCGCGCTGCTGGAACAACGCCATGTCCGCGATGGTCGTGGCGCTGAGGAACTCGATGTGCGCTGCGCGGTGCGCGCTCCAGAACGCGTGCGCCGGGCACGACCGCTCGTCGCTGCACGGGTGCGGCCCGAGCATGCACCGCGGCTGCACGATGGGGTCGCCGAGCGCCTCGCACAGGTCGAGCAGCGTGATCTGCCGGGGCTCGCGCGCGAGCGTCACCCCGCCGCCGATGCCGCGCTGCGTCGAGACAAACCCGCGGCGGGCGAGCTGGTTCACGATCTTGGCCAGATACGCCGGCGGGATGCCGCACGCCTCGGCGACGTCCTTGACCAGCAGGGGCCTGCCCGCGGCAAGCGCGACGTGGCCAAGAGCGGCGGCGGCATAGCCAACGGCCTGAGCGAGCATGGGCGAGGAGCCCTCCTAAACAAGAGTATAGGATCAATATATCCCTTTGTCAACGGGCCACTGTTGACATACCAAACAAAACACAAGTCTATGTACGACGGTTCCGCAATCACAGGAACCTGTGCGTTTCCACAAGACTCAGACTTGACATCGGGCGATAAAACCGGATAATGACGATATGTTGATATGATTGTCGATTAGTCCGCAATGACCGTTCGGTACCGTGTGCACATCGCTCGACCGGTTGGGAGAAGCCAGACATGAGCGCGACTTCGTCGGTGATCTCAGAACGCCCCGCCCATGCGTCGCACGACGCGGCGACCGAACCGGACCCCCTGCACGGCGTGGAGGTGCGTCCGGGGCCGATGGAGCAGTTCACCTACAACGACGCGGTGGTGCGCAAGTTCGCCTTCGCGATCCTGCTGTGGGGCGTGGTGGCGATGCTGGTGGGGCTGATCGTCGCGCTGCAACTGGTGCTGCCAGTCGCGGCCGAGACGGTCGTCGGCGGGGTGCGGCCGTTCGCGTTCCTCGACGGCCTGCTGCCGTTCCTCTACGAGACCCCGTGGCTGAACTTCGGGCGGCTGCGTCCGCTGCACACCAACGCCGCGATCTTCGCGTTCGCGGGCAACGCGATCTTCGCCGCGGTCTACTACTCGACGCAGCGGCTGTGCAAGGCGCGGATGTGGAGCGACACGCTGAGCAACCTGCACTTCTGGGGCTGGCAGGCGATCATCGTCGCCGCGGCCCTGACGCTGCCGCTGGGCTACACGCAGAGCAAGGAGTACGCGGAACTGGAGTGGCCGATCGACGTGGCGATCGCGGTGGTGTGGGTCGGGTTCTTCGGCGTGAACTTCATGATGACGCTGCTGACGCGGCGCGAGCGGCACATGTACGTCGCGCTTTGGTTCTACATCGCGACGATCGTGACGGTCGCGGTGCTGCACGTGTTCAACTCGCTGGCGATCCCGGCGGGCGCGCTGAAGAGCTACTCGGTCTACGCCGGCGTGCAGGACGCGATGGTGCAGTGGTGGTACGGGCACAACGCGGTGGCGTTCTTTCTCACCACGCCGTTCTTGGGCCTGATGTACTACTTCCTGCCCAAGGCCGCCGAGCGACCCGTGTACAGTTACCGGCTCAGCATCGTGCACTTCTGGAGCCTGGTGTTCATGTACATCTGGGCCGGGCCGCACCACCTGCACTACACCGCTCTGCCGCAGTGGGCCAGCACGCTGGGCATGCTCTTCAGCCTCATGCTGTGGATGCCCTCGTGGGGCGGGATGATCAACGGCCTGCTGACGCTGCGCGGCGCGTGGCACAAGGTCGCGGCGGACCCGGTGCTGAAGTTCTTCGTCGTGGGCATCACGTTCTACGGCATGGCGACCTTCGAAGGGCCGATGCTCTCGATCAAGAGCATCAACGCGCTGAGCCACTACACCGACTGGACCATCGCGCACGTGCACGGCGGCGCGCTGGGATGGAACGGCTTCATGACCTTCGGCATGCTGTACTGGCTGGCCCCGCGGCTGTTCCAGTCGCGCACCGGCGCGCTGTGGAGCAGGCGACTGGCCGAGACCCACTTCTGGGTCGGGACCATCGGCATCCTGATGTACATCGTGCCCATCTACTGGGCGGGGATCACCCAGGGCCTGATGTGGCGCGCCTTCGACGAGAGCGGCGCGCTGCGCTTCCCCGACTTCGTCGAGACCGTCATGAAGATCATGCCCATGTACTGGATCCGCGTCATCGGCGGGTCGCTGTTCCTGCTGGGCATGATCATGTGCGCGGTCAACGTGCTGATGACCTGGACGCTGCGGCCGTCGCGCTACGCCGAGCCGGTGCAGTCGGCCCCAGCGCTGGGCGCGGTCTACCGCGACCCGCCGAAGCCCGCCTCGCGCCTGCACGCGAACACCGAGTTCGGCCACAGGGGCGACGTGTTCCTGCAGGGCCTCTGGCACCGGACGTGGGAACGGCTGCCGGTGAAGTTCACCGTGTGGGTCGTGATCGCGGTGCTCGTCGCGTCGGCGCTGGAACTGATCCCCATGGTCGTCGCGCCGATGTTCTCGACGGCGTGGCGCGAGAAGAACATCCCGCGGATCGCCAGCGTGCAGCCCTACACCCCGCTGGAACTGGCCGGGCGCGACGTGTACGTCGCCGAGGGCTGCTACAACTGCCACTCGCAGATGGTCCGCCCGATCTGGGCCGAGACCAAGCGCTACGGCGAGTACTCCAAGCCCGGCGAGTTCGCCTACGACCATCCGTTCCAGTGGGGCTCGCGCCGCATCGGGCCGGACTTGGCCCGCATCGGCGGCCTGCGCAGTTACGACTGGCACGTGGCGCACCTCGAGAACCCGCGGATGGTGCCGGGCTCGATCATGCCGTCGTACAAGCACCTGTCGCACGAGAAACTCGACTTCAAGGCCATCCAGCGGCGCGTGAACGCGATGGCGATGCTCGGCGTGCCCTACGGCGAGGCCGTCAAGGGCGACAACGCCGCGCAGATGGCCCGTGACCAGGCCGAGTCGATCGCGGCCGAGATCGCCACTCAGGGCGGTCCGACGGGCCTGGAGGACACGAAGATGATCGCGCTGGTCGCGTACCTGCAGCGACTGGGAACGGACCTGCACGCCCCCGCCCCGGCCGAGGCCGGCGCGGCCAAGTGAACGAGCACAGCCGACGGAGGACGACCCATGCGCATGAGCGACATCGTGAGCAGTCTGGACCTGAGCGTCTACACACAGGTCGCGCTGGTGCTGTTTGTCGGGGCGTTCGCGGCCGTGCTGGCGCGGACCTTCAGCCGACGCCACCGCGACGAGATGAACCGCGCGGCCCGCCTGCCGCTGGCCGACGACACCCGCACCGACCGCTGAGCACGACGCGCGACCGAGCCGCAACGAGGACGACCATGAGCCATACCAAAGCCGCTGACCCGCTGCTGAACCACGAGTACGACGGCATCCGCGAGTACGACAACCCGACGCCGGGGTGGTGGCACGTGCTGTTTTTGCTGACCATCATCTTCTCGTTCTTCTACTTCCTGTACTACGAGATCAACCCCGAGTCGGCGACCAACGAGAGCAACCTGCAGGCGGCTCGCGTGGCGCAGACCAAGCGGATCTTCGGCGCCGTCGGCGAACTGTCGCCCGACGAGGCGACCATTCAGAAGATGCGCGGCAACGCGCAGTTCCTCGAGATCGCCTCGGGCATCTTCCTCGGCAACTGCGCCCAGTGCCACGCGCGCGACGGCACCGGCGGCACGGGCGTGAACCTGACCGACGACGCGTACAAGAACGTCAACCGGGTCGAGGACATCTACGCGGTCATCACCCGCGGCGCGGGCGGGCAGGCCATGCCCGCCTGGGAGAACCGCCTGTCGCAGAACGAGCGGGTCATCCTCGCCGCGTTTGTCGCCAACCTCCGCGGATCGGCGACCGGCGGCAAGGCGCCCGAGGGCAAGGAGATCCCGCCGTGGCCGCCGATCCCCGCGCCGGAGAGCAAGTAGGCACGCTCCACGTGCGCGACGGCCCGCTCCGAGTTGAGTCGCTCCCGCCTCTGACCGCCTCTTGTCGGGAACACAGGCTATGAACGCCAGACTTCCCAGCCCGCCCGCCACAACCGCCCCGCCGCCTTGGGCTCCCCGAACGGCACCGGGCGACAAGGGGTCATCGGCACCCGACGATGGGCACGAAGGGACGGGCATTCTCTCCACGCTCAACGACGACGGATCGCGCCGGTGGCTCACGCCGCGCGTGTCGCCCGGCAGGTTCCTGACGGCCCGGCGCGCCGTCGCGTACTTCCTGATCGCGGTCTTCACGCTGATCCCCTACCTCGAGATCGGCGGCAAGCCGGTGATCCTGCTGGACATCGCCGCGCGGCGGTTCACGCTGTTCGGCAAGACCTTCCTGCCGACCGACACGCTGCTGATGGCGCTCTTGATGGTGGGCGTGTTCCTCGCGGTGTTCTTCTTCACCGCGTTGTTCGGCCGCGTGTGGTGCGGCTGGGCGTGCCCGCAGACGGTGTACATGGAGTTCCTGTACCGGCCGATCGAGCGGCTCTTCGAGGGCGCACCGGGGCGGGTTCGCAAGGGCGGGTTCCGCGGCAGCGCGCCGGCCAAGGCCATGAAGTACACCGTCTACGTCGCGTGCTCGGCCTTTCTGGCGCACACGTTTCTTGCGTACTTCGTCGGCGTCGAGCAACTGCGGCACTGGGTCTTCGGCTCGCCGCTGGACCACCCGGTCGGCTTCGGCGTGGTGGTGGTTGTGACGGCCCTGATGCTCGTGGACTTCGGCTTCTTCCGCGAGCAGATCTGCCTGGTCGCGTGCCCCTACGGCCGGTTCCAGTCGGCCCTTCTGGACCGCAACTCGCTGATCATCAGTTACGACCGCGCCCGCGGCGAGCCGCGCGGCAAGGGCAGGCGCGAGCCGCGCCGGACGCCGGTGAACCTGACCGTCGGCCGCAGCGACGGCGCGCCCGCGCTGGGCGACTGCATCGACTGCCGCATGTGCGTGACGACCTGCCCCACGGGCATCGACATCCGCAACGGCCTGCAGATGGAGTGCATCGGCTGCGCGCAGTGCATCGACGCGTGCGACGCCGTGATGGACAAGATCGGCCTGCCGCGCGGGCTGATCCGGTACAGTTCGCAGGCCGCGATGGAGGGCAGGGGCAGGCGGATCCTCCGCCCGCGGGTCGTGGTGTACCTCGGCGTGCTGGCCGTGGTCGCGACGGTGTTCACGCTGCTCTTGTCGACGATGGGCGGGGTGGACCTGACGGTCCTGCGCGGCCTCGGGCACCCGTACACGATGCTCGACGACGGCCGCGTGAGCAACCCGGTGAAACTGCGCATCGTCAACCGGACCGACCGGGCGCGACAGGTCGGCGTCGAGGTGGTCAGCCCCGCGGGCGCGACGCTGCGGACCGACGAATCGCGGCCGACGGTCGCGCCCGGCGAGTCCGCCCTGCTGCTGGGCTCGCTCGTCGCGCCGGCCGAGGCGTTTGTCGACGGGCGGTGCGTCGTGACGCTGCGGACGGTCGCGGAAGACGGCAAGGCGCGCGAGGCCCGGTTCATCATGACCGGCCCGCGCTCGAGGGGAGACCGACGATGAAGCGCTTCAACCTGTTCCCCGCCATCGTCTTCGTCCTGCTGGGGCTGAACTTCCTGATCGTCGGCATCACGGTCTTCGCGGCCAGCAGCGACGGGGGCGCGGCGATCGAGCCCGACTACTACCAGAAGGCGCTGCACTGGGACGAGCACCGCGCACAGGAACGCAGGAGCCTTGCCCTGGGCTGGGACGTTCGTGCCGAACTGAGCAGGCGCGACGGCGCGCTGGCGCTGCGCGTCCGCGTCAACGACGCCGCGGGCGCGGCGATCTCCGGCGCGAGCGTGCACGCGACCGTGTTCCGCAGTGCCGAGGCGCGCCGCCGCTTCACGCTCGAACTGCGCGAGACGAACACGCCCGGCGAGTACGGCGCGGCGGTCCCGTCCGGCGCGGCGGGCGCGTGGCAGGTGGAACTGGCCGTCGCCGCGCGGGGCAACGAGTACTCGCGCGTGCTCACCGCGTTCGCGGAGCGCGAGCCATGACCGCGCTCCTGCTGGCCGTGCTCGCCGCGAGCCTGCTGGGCAGCACGCACTGCGCGGGCATGTGCGGCGCGTTCGTGCTCTTTGCCGTCGCGACGCCCGACGACGCGCCGAGCGTGTGGCGCTCGCGCGCGACGCTGAACGCGGCGTACAACCTCGGCCGGCTGGTGACGTACACACTCCTGGGCGCCGTCGCGGGCCTCGTCGGCGCGGGGCTGGACCTCGGGGGCTCGATGATCGGCGTGCAGCGCTCCGCCGCGGTCGTCGCGGGGGCGATGATGATCGGCTTCGGCGTGGTCGCGCTGCTGCGGGCCCGGGGCGTGCGGGTCGGGCGCGTGCCGCTGCCGGGCGTGGTCACGCGCGTCGTGGCGGGCGGGCACAGGGCGGTGGCCGACGCCGCGCCGATCACGCGGGCGTGGACCGTCGGCCTGCTCACCACGCTCCTGCCCTGCGGATGGCTGTACGCGTTTGCGATCACCGCGGCGGGCACGGGCAGCCCTGTCCCGGGCGCGGCGGTGATGGCCGTGTTCTGGGCGGGCACCTTGCCGGTGCTCGCGGCGGTGGGCGTCGGCGCGCAGGCGCTGGCCGGGCCGCTGCGTGCCAAGTTGCCGGTGCTGACGAGCCTGCTGCTGGTCGGCGTGGGCGTCTACACCGTGCTGGGCCGCATGGCCCTGCCGACGCTCGCTCGTCCGCAGGCGGCCGTGGTTGTTGAAACGGTCGACGGCCGGACCGTCGCCCACCGGACCGACGACCTGCCCCCGTGCTGCCACGGCCCATCGGCCAGGGAGAAGCCATGAGCTCCGACGCGCGGACAACCCCGGCCGCGGCAACGCGCACCGACATCGCCTGCTCGCACTGCGGCCTGGCCGTGCCGGCGGGGCTCGTCGATCGCGGCGCGTCGGAGCAGTTCTGCTGCGAAGGTTGCCGCACGGCGTACGCGGTGATCCACTCGTGCGGGCTGGACAGGTACTACGCGCTCCGAGAGAGGCTGGAGGATCGGGAGGACCGCGCGCCGGCCCGCTCGACGCGCGCCCGCTACACCGAGTTCGACGATCCGGCGTTCGCCGAGTTGTACTGCCGCCCCGCCGCGCCCGACGCCGCGCCGGGGCGCGGGCTGTGGTCGTGCGAGTTGTTCCTGCAGGGCGTGCACTGCGCGGCGTGCGTGTGGCTGGTTGAGCGTCTGCCGCGGGTGTGCGACGGCGTGGTGGAATCGCGCCTCGACCTGCGCCGCGGCATGGTGCGGATCGTCTGGGACGCGGGCCGGGTGCACCTGTCGCGCGTCGCCCGCGCGCTGGACTCGCTCGGCTACCCGCCGCACCCGGCGCGCGACGCGAGCGACCGCGACCTGCGCCGGCGCGAGGACCGCCGCCAACTGGTGCGCGTTGGCGTGGCGGGCGCGTGCGCGGGCAACGTGATGCTGCTGGGCCTTGCGCTCTACGCCGGGCTGTTCGACGCGATGGAGCCGGCGTACGCCGCGCTGTTCCGCTGGGCGAGCATGGGCGTCTCGCTGGTCGCGCTGGCGTGGCCGGGGTCGGTGTTCTTCCGCTCGGCGTGGGCCGCGCTGCGGACGCGGACGATGCACCTGGACGTGCCGATCGCGCTGGCGCTGGGCACCGGCGGCGTGTGGGGCGTGGTGAACACGGTGCGCGGCGCGGGCGAGATCTACTTCGACTCGCTGAGCGTGCTGGTGTTCCTGCTGCTGGTGGGCAGGTTCATCCAGCACCGCCAGCAGCGGCGGAGCGCGGACGCGGTCGAGATGCTCTTCTCGCTCACGCCCACCAGCGCGCTGCTGGTCGAGGACGACCCGGACGGCGGCCCCGGCTCGACGCGCGAGGTCTCGATCCAGAGCCTCCGCGCCGGGCAGACGGTCGAGGTGCGCGCGGGCGCTTCGGTGCCGGTCGACGGCGTGGTCGTCGCCGGCCTGTCGCAGGTCGATCAGTCGCTGCTCACCGGCGAGTCGCGCGCCGTGACGGTCGAGACCGGCGACCGCGTCGCGGCGGGCACGGTCAACCTCGCCGCGACCATCCGCGTGCGCGTGGAGGCCACCGGCGCGCAGACCCGCATCGGCAGGCTGATGGCGCTGGTGCAGGAGTCGCTGGGCCGCCGCGCGCCGATTGTCCGGCTCGCCGACCGCATCGCGGGCTGGTTCCTGGCGGGGATGCTGGGCCTGGCCGCGCTCACGCTCGGCCTGTGGCTCGCGCTGGACCCGGCCAACCCGTCGCTGGCGGTCGATCACGCCGTCGCGCTGCTGGTCGTGACGTGCCCGTGCGCGCTGGGCCTGGCGACGCCGCTGGCGCTGACGGTGTCGATCGGCCGCGCGGCGCGGCGCGGCATCCTCATCAAGGGCGGCGGCGTGCTGCAGGCGCTCGCCTCGCCGGGCACGATCGTGCTCGACAAGACCGGCACGCTCACCGTCGGCCGCATGCGCGTGGTGCGTACGCGCCTCAACGGAGAGACCCGCGCCGCCGTGTGCGCAATCGAGCGGCACTCGACGCACCCCATCGCCCGGGCGATCGTCGAAGCGTTCGCCTGCCCGGCCTGGGCGGAAGCAACCGACGTGTCGCACACGCTCGGCGGGGGCATGGAGGGCACGGTGCGCGGGCGGCGGCTGGCCGTCGGCTCGCCCGCCTTCATCGCGTCGCGAATCGGCGGGCTGTCTGATGCCGACGCACGCGCCGTCGGCGAGCTCACCGGCGCGGGTCTCACGCCCGTGCTCGTCGCCGAGAGCGGCCGCGTCGTGGGGTCGGTCGGCCTGGGCGACCCGCTCCGCCCCGATTCGGCCGGCGCGGTCGCCGACCTCCGCGCCCGCGGCTGGGAGCCGCTGGTCCTGTCGGGCGATCACGACGCCGTCGTCGGCGCGGCGGCGAGCGACCTGGGCCTGCCGCGCGCCTCCGCACGCGGCAGCGCGACGCCCGAGGACAAGGTGAGCGTGGTGCGCGATCTCGCGTCGCGCGGCGGGACGGTCGTCATGGTCGGCGACGGCGTGAACGACGCGGCCGCGCTGGCCGCGGCGACGGTCGGCATCGCCGTCCACGGCGGCGCGGAGGCGAGTCTTGCCGCGGCGGACGTGTACCTCTCGCGTCCGGGGTTGAGCCCGGTGCTGGAACTCAACGACGGCGCGCGTCGGACCATGCGGACCATCAAGGCGTGCCTGGGCGCGTCGCTGTGCTACAACCTCGCCGCGGCGTCGCTGTGCGTGGCGGGATTGATCAGCCCGCTGATCGCGGCGGTGGTCATGCCCGCCAGTTCGCTGACCGTGCTGACGTTGTGCGTGCGTTCGGGCGCGTTCCGTGGCAGGAGGGTGTCATGAGCATCCTGTTCTTCATCGTCCCGCTGGCGTTCGTGCTGGCCGGCGGGGCCGTCGCGGCGTTCATCTGGGCGGTGCGGCAGGGTCAGTTCGACGACCTCGACACCCCGGCCCACCGCATGGTGGTGGACGACGACACCTGACCGCTGCAGCGCGCGGCGCGGCCGCCTGGTACACTGCGCCCATGCTTGGCAAAGCCATCGTCGCGCTCCTGGCAGGTTGGGTGTCCGTAGCCTCGGCCGCGCCGCAGCCCGAGGGCGAGCCGGCGACACCGCCGTCGCGCAACCGCCTGCTGTGGATCGACCCCGAGACCGGCCGCAGCCGGCTGAACTATCCCCCCCACCGGCTGGCCGACGTCCGGCACGTGCAACTGGTCCTCCGCATCGAGGACATGAACGTGCGCCGACTCGACGGCGTCGCGACCATCACGTTTGCGCCGATCGCCCGGCCGGTGTCGGACCTGACGCTCAACGCCGCGGCGATGCGGATCGAGTCGGTGACGTGCGCCGGCCGCGCGGTGCGGTTCCTGCACGACGCGGAGCGGGAGCAACTCGACGTGTCGCTCGACCCGCCGGTCGAGATGGGCGCGACCGCCGACCTGGTGGTGCGCTACAGCGTGACCGACCCGGAGGAGGGCCTGATCTGGTCGCCCGAGTCGGCGGCGATGCCGGGGCGCGCCGCGCAACTGCACACGCAGGGGCAGGCCGAGTCGTCGCGGTACTGGTTCCCGTGCTTCGACTTCCCCAACGAGCGTCACACCAGCGAAGTCGTGGTGACGGTTCCGCGCGGGTACGAGGCGCTCTCGAACGGCAGGCTGGTGTCGCGCGTCGTCAACGAGGGGCGCGAGACCTTCGCCTGGAAGCAGTCGCGCGAGCACGTGGCGTACCTCATGACGCTGGTGGTCGGGAAGTTCGACGTCGTCGACGTCGCGCCGCCGGGCTCGCGCGTACCGATGCCCGTGTACGTCCCTCCCGGCTCGGGCCCGTACGTACAGGCGACCTTCGGCCGCACGTCGAAGATGGTCGCGCTCTACGAGCGCCTGTTCGACGAGCCGTACCCGTGGGACAAGTACGCGCAGGCCGTGGTGTGGAACTTCGCCTGGGGCGGGATGGAGAACACCTCGGCGACCACGCTGGTCGAGACCACGCTGCTGGACCGCGCCGCGCTGCTCGACGGCGACGAGGACCGGCTGATCGCGCACGAACTGGCGCACCAGTGGTTCGGCGACCTCGTGACGTGCAAGTCGTGGGAGCACATCTGGATCAACGAGGGGCTGGCGACCTACAGCGAACTGCTGTGGGAGCAGTACCGCGACTCGCCCGCGGGCGCGCTCCGCGCAAACGACGACGCGTACCTGTGGTGGGCGATGCAGGACTTTGCGCAGTTGATCGAGGCCGACACCGGCGAGGACCGCTTCGAACCCGCGATGGTGTGCAAGTGCTACGCGCACCCGACCGACGTGTTCGACAAGAACGCCAACCCCTACCCCAAGGGCTCGGCCGTCCTGCACATGCTGCGGGAACGGCTGGGCGACGACTGCTTCTTCCGCGCGCTGGCGCTCCACCTCGACCGGCACGGCGGGAAGAGCGCCGAGACCTACGACCTTCGCCGCGCCTTCGAGGACGCCTCGGGCCTGAGCCTGCAGCGGTTCTTCGAGCAGTGGTCCGCACGCCCCGGCATCCCCAGGTTGATCGTGAGGCCCGAGTACCGGACCGACGAGCAGAAACTCGTCGTGAGCGTCGAGCAGACCCAGCGCATCGACGGCGACAGCCCGGCCTACGCGTTCACGCTCCCGGTCTGGGTGCGGACGGACTCGGGCCCGCGGTGGCTCAGCGTCGCCGTCGATGCACGCTCCGCGACCGGCGAACTGCCGCTGGCCGCGCCGCCGCGCGCGGTGGTCGTGGACCCGCGCCTGACGGTGCTGGCCGAGGTGCGCGTCGAGCACGGGCCGGCCCGCGAGGCCGCGCTGTGGCTGGCCCAACTCGAAGGCGGCCCGACCATCGCCGCGCGCGTGCAGGCGGCCGGCGCGCTGGCCGCGGCGGTCGCCCCGCGCGAGCGCGGCGCGCCCGCGCACCCGGACCTCGTGCCCGCGCTGCGGGCGCTGACGCTGACCGCGCGCGACACGCGGGCCCACTTCGGCCTGCGCACGCGGGCCGTCGAGGCGCTCGGACTCCTCGCCAACCCTTCACGCCCCGGCGCGCCCGTCGCCGCGTGGCCGCGGCGCGAGCGCGTGGCCGACCGCAACGCCGCGGCCGCGCTGGTCAACCTGCTGCGCGACAACCCCGACGACGCGCGCGTGCGCCGCGCGATCGTCGAGCAACTGGCCTACGCCGCAGCCGAGGGCGGCGCGGCCGACGACGCCACCCGCGCGCAGGTGCTGGCCATCCTGAGCGAACGGTTCCGGCGCGACCCCTCGCCGGGGGTGCGCGAGGCGGCCGTCCGCGGCGTGGGCGTGATGCGCGCCCAGGACGGGCTGGCGCTGGTTCGCGAAGCGCTGGAGGTCGATTCGCACGGCGACCGCGTGCGCCGGGCCGCGATCGGCACGCTCGCGAACTTGGACGCCCCCGACGCGCTCGACGTCGCGCTCCGGCACGCGGCGCCCAACTGGCCGCAGTTCACGCGCGCCGCGGCGGCCGACGCGCTGGCGGCGCTCGCGACGCGCGACCCGCCACGCGTCGTCTCCGTGCTCGCCGCGCTGCTGAGCGACCGCGTGCCGCGTGTGCGGCAGGCGGCGGCCGAGGCCTTGGGCAGGATCGACGACCCCGGCGCGCGGGCCGCGCTGCAGCACGCGGCGTCAACAACACGCAGCCGCGAGTTCCGGCACGCCGTGCAGCGCGCGCTGGAGAGCCGCGAATCGCCCGAATGAACGCGGGCTACCTGGTCGCGCGCCGGCGGACGTCGGCCGCGGGGTCCGCGCGGCAGCCGGCCAGCGTCGCCGCGCCCACGAGGCCCTTGGCCGGCCCGCCTTCGGCCGCGGCCCAGGTCAGGTCGGCCAGCGGCCGGCCCGGCGACCACGCATAGGTCCATGTGCCCCGGGACGCGCGCACGTCCGCGCCGAGGGGCCCAAGAAAGTGCGCGACATCCGCGGCGATGGTCGCGGGGGCCGCGCCGTCGTCGCGCGTGCGAGCCTCGATGCGCAGCAGCCCCGGAACGCTCGCATCAAGCCCGATGAGCAGCCAGCCGTGCAACGACCCGCAGGCGCGGTCGAGGCGCGAGCGCGACTCCTGCCGCCACGAACGCACGCGGTCGGCGAAACGTTCGCGTTCGCCGCGCGCCAGCCACGCCGCGCGGGCCTCCAGCACACGCTCCAGCCGCACAAACCACGGCCAGCGAATCACGACGACCGATGTCGCGCTCGCCGCCGGCTCGCGCAGCGCCGCGGCGGGCCAGTGTCCTGCCGCGATGTTCGTGCCGCGGATCGTGCGCAGGTCGTCGGCACGAGAGTTCCATGAGACGTCGATGCGCAGCAGCGGCGGACCCTTGTACTCGCCGAGCCGCAGCGACGAGCGCGGCAGCGGGAGCGAGGGGTCGGCCAGCGCGACACCGTCGGGCGAGGCCCACCGCCCGTGCAGCATCACGGAGCGAACGTTGGCCAGACCCGCAGCGCGCAACAACCCCGGGAGCCGGTCGTCTTCGAGCGTGTCCGCGAAGCGCCTCCGCAGGGCGTTCACGTCGATCCAGACCTCGAACGCCGGCGGCAGGTCGGGCGCGGCCGAGTCCGCCCACGCACGGTGTACCGCGAGAGAAGCCGCGGGCCGCTCGTCGCCCTCGGCCGCCGGAATCACCTCGGGGCGCTCGGCGGTCGTGCTCGCCTCGATCAGCGTCCGGCCGTCCTCAAACCGCACCGACACCAGCACCGCCTCGCGCCGCGAGATCGCGGAGCCCGCCGCGGCCAATGCGCCGCGAATGGCGTCGTCGATCGGTCCGAACAGTTCGACAATGCCCGCGGCGGTCTGTGCAATCACCGCCGTCTCCGCCGCGGCGTCCCCGGCGGGGCCGAGCGTGCGGCCGTCGATCCAGACCCAGATGGGCGCTTCGGCCGGCGCGGTTGCATCTCCAACGGTTGACCATCCCGCGAGCACCCCGTCGCCCGCCGCGTGCGACCACGCAGCGGACACGACACACACCAGCACGCCGAACCACCTGCCCGCTTGCTTGGCCCTGCCCGCGTTCATCGAGTCAGTGTACCGCGCGAGGTCGGCATCGGCCGTCCGCTACGATTGCCGCGGCATGAAGGCACCGGGCCGTCAACCCGAGCGCGTTCTCATCATCCGGCCCAGCGCGCTGGGCGATGTCTGCCGCACCGTGCCCGTGCTGGTGACGCTCAAGCGGCGCTGGCCGAACGCGCGGATCGACTGGCTCGTGCAGGATTCGTTCGCCGCGGCGGTCGAGAATCACCCGGACCTCGGCCGCGTCGTGCCGTTCCCCCGCGCGGGCCTTGCGAACTGGTGGCGCTCTCCCGCCGCGTTCGGAGCGTTGAAGCGGTGGCTCGGCGCGCTGCGGCGCGAGCGGTACGACCTCGTGCTCGACTGTCAGGGGTTGCTGCGGTCGGGCCTGTTCGCGCTGGCGACCGGCGCACCGCGCCGGATCGGCTACGCCAACGCGGAGGAACTCGGGTGGTTCGGGCTCAACGAACGCGTCGACGCCCCGATGAGCGAGCACACGGTCGACCGGATGCTCCGGCTGGCCAGCGCGGCCACGGGGGACGAAGCGGTGCGCGACATGCGGCTCTACACCGGCGCGACGGAGCGCGACGCGGTCGCGGCCGATCCGCGCCTGTGCGGACGCGCGTTCGCCGTCATCGCGCCGACGAGCCGCTGGCCGGGCAAACTGTGGCCCGCGGACCGCTACGCGCGCGTCGCCGCGGCGTTGCTCCAAGAACGGGTCCGCGGCGCGCCGGGCTTCGACGCGGTGGCCATCGTCGGCACCCGATCCGAGCGCGGGCAGATCGGCCCGCTGCTCGAACTTTCGCGGCGGGATGAACGCGTGATCGACCTGGTCGGCGCGACGAGCATCGCGCGGCTGCTGGCCGTGATCGAGGCGTCGGCACTCGTCGTCGCCAACGACTCGGCCGCGGTGCACATGGCGGTAGGCTTGGACCGGCCCATCGTCGCGCTCTACGGTCCGACCGACGTCGCGCGGGTCGGGCCGTACGGGCGCGCGTCGAGTGTCGTGCAGGTCGTTCGCGACGGCGACGTGTTCGACCACAAGGACGGCGCCCGCGGGCGGGCCATGATGGAGCGGATCACTGTGGAGATGGTCTTGGAACGGTGCGAGAGGTCGCTCGTCGGCGGCGCGGACGGTGGAACGCGAAGCGCGGGATGCGGAGTGCGGAGCGATGCGTGCGAAGAGCGGGTCTGAGCAGCGCGGCCCTTCGCGACCGCGCCTTCCGGTCGCGCGGCGCGTGGAGATCCGATGAGCGGTCGTCGCGCGGTCATGCGCCTGTTCGTCGCGGCGTACCCGCCCGCCGGTTCGGCGCGGGCGATGCTCGACCTGCTGCGCCAACTCGACCTGCCGGAGCACCGCGCCGTGTCGCCCGAGCAGGTGCACATGACGCTGCAGTTCATCGGCGACACCGACTCCCGCCAACTCGACGGCGTGATGCAGTCGGTCGAGCGCGCCGCCGCGGGCATCGCGCCCTTCGACCTCACACCGCGCGAACTCGTGTGCCTGCCCGAGCGCGGCGACCCGCGCCTGGTCGCGCTCGCGACCGATGCGCCGCCGGGCCTGCTGGAGATGCAGCGGCGGCTGGCCGCGCGGCTGGCGCGGAACCCGCGCGACAGGCAGCGGTTCCTCCCGCACTTCACGCTCTGCCGCTTCCGCGCCGACGCGGAGGTGTGGCGGGTGCGGCGCGATGCGCCGCCCGCCGCGCTCCCGGTTCGTGCCGTGCGCCTGATGGAGAGCGTGCTGCGACCCGAGGGCGCGCAGCACCGCGAGGTCGCGCGCTTCGACCTGACCGGCTGAGCCGCCGCGCCGTGTTCAGCGCCGGTAGCCCATCGGCTGCTCCAGCAGCGCGTACGCCTCGCGCACGACGGTCATGCCCAGGAACCCCGCCGCGGCCAGCGCGGTGAGGATCCACCCCTCCGTCCAGTACCCTTGGCCGAAGAGCCACGTGCACGCGTAGAGCGCGAGCCACAGCGCGCCGTAGCGGCCGATCTTGTCCGCCGCGCGGGTGCCGCGGCCGAGCAGTCGCACGCGCCGCCACGCGAGGACCACGAACAGCGCGGCGAGCGCGGTCGGGCCGATCGCGGCGGTGGGCTGGACCCACTCGGGCCACAGGCCGCCCTGCCCGCGGTTGCGCGACTCGCCGAAGTAGAAGATGACCGCGCTCCAGAACGCCCACCCCGCCACGGCGAACGCGACGGCGCGGGCCGACAGCGCGGGCGGCTTGCGGCCCAGCGTGTGCACCGCCAGGCCGACCAGCAGCGCGTGCGTCATCACCAGCCACACCGGCCACACGAACCGGAGCGAGAGGTTCGGCACCACCATCTGCCCGGCGTAGATCAGCCCGAGCATCACCAGCCCGACCGCCGGCACGAACTTGCCCGCGACGTTGAAGAACAGGATCGCCCCCGCGACCAGCAGCGTCAGCAGCACGGCGCGCATGCCCAGCGGCGTCGCGCCCAGCACCGCCAGTCCGAACGTCACCACCACCAGCGCGACCGCCGCGTCGCGGCTGAGCCGGCCGCTGGGCAGCGGCCGCTCGGGGTGCACGGCCAGGTCGCGCCGCAGGTCCACCACGTCGTTGAGCGCGGTGGCGAATCCGAACAGCCCCAGCGCGTTGCACGCGCTGCCCAGCAGCAGGAGCCACAGCGGCGCGGCACGGAAGTCCGCCGTGCCGGTCTCGTGCCCGCAGGCGTGCGTCCACAGCACCACGAACCACACGTTCGCCACCGCCGCGAACGCGGTCGTCAGCCGCGTCAGGTGCAGCGCGGGGGACATGCGGAGCAGCAGGCGGCGCATGGCGCAGAGCGTAGCGGCCCTGTTGGTGGGCCGGCACTCCGTGTCGGCCGCGCGTCCGATGCTCCACCCGCTCCCGCCTACCATCGGCCGATGCGAATGACCGAGCCCCCCTCCCGCGGCCGCGCCGCGCTGAACCCACCGCCGCGTGTCGCCGTCGTCGTCAGCCGCTACAACGAATCCGTCACCGACGCGCTGCTCGAAGGCGCGGCGGAAGCGTACGGCGAGCGCTGCGGCGGCGGGTCCAGCGTCTTCTTCGTGCCCGCGCCGGGCGCGTTCGAGATTGTCGTCATCGCCGAGGAGCTCGCCGCGTGCGGGCGGTACGACGCGATCGTCGCGCTGGGGTGCATCATCAGGGGCCAGACGTCGCACGACCAGCACCTGGCCGCCGCGGTGACGCGCGGGCTGACCAACATCTCCGCGACGCGCCGCATCCCGATCGGGCTGGGCGTGCTGACCGTCAACAACGCCGGACAGGCGCGCGAGCGGGCGGGCGGGCGCTGGGGGAACAAGGGCGCCGAGGCGATGCACGCCGCGCTCGACACGCTCGCGGTGCTGCGGGCCATCCGCAAGGGCGCGGGGGCCGCAGCGGCCGGCTCCGGCAGGGCGCGACGCGCCCGGGGGGCGCGCTGATGGCCATGCCGCGCGACATCTATAACGTTCCAAGAAGTCCACTCTCCGAAGAAGAGCGGGCGGTTCAGATCGCCATCCGCCGACTGGCGTTCCAGGTGCTCTACCAACTCGACGCCCGCAACGGGCAGGACCCCGAGGCCGAGCTCGCGACGATGATGGCGCCCGAGGAGGACTCGGGTGACAAGACCGAGTTGACCGCGGACGAGCGGCGCAAGGCGTTCGAACTCGGCTCGGCGGCGTTCGCCAACCGCGACAAGGCCGACGCGTTCATGGTCGAGGCCGCGCCGGGCTGGCCGGCGCACCGGCAGGCCGCCGTCGACCGCGCCATCCTGCGGCTGGCGCACTACGAGATGACCAGCGGCCGCACGCCGCCGAAGGTCGCGGTCAACGAGGCGGTCGAACTGGCCAAGGAGTACAGCACGGACAGATCGCCCAAGTTCGTCAACGGCCTGCTCGACAGACTCCTCAAGGTCGTGCTGGCCGAACGGGGCGGGGGCCCGGCGGAGGAGGGCGGCTCGCCGGCCGACGCCGGCACGGTGGAGGCCGCCTGAGCCATGGCGTTCTTCAAGTCTGTCCTCGGCAAGATCAAGGACGGCCTGACGCGGACGCGTGAGGTCTTCGCGGGCGCCATCCGCTCGCTGCTCGTCGGGCGCGTGCTCAACGACCAGGTGATCGGCGAACTCGAGACCGCGCTGCTGCAGGCCGACGTGGGCGTCGTCGGCACGCGCAGACTCATCGACGGCATCCGCGCCGACTACAAGGCGGGCAGGATGACCCGCGGCGAGGACGTCCTTGAGTACATGAAGCGCGAACTCAAGGCCCTCTGGCCGCCGGAGGACCGCCGGCTGCGCGAGGCCCCGCCGGGCGCCGGCCCGACGGTCATCCTTGTCACCGGCATCAACGGCGCGGGCAAGACCACCAGCATCGCCAAGTTGTGCGCCACGCTCCGCAAACAGGACAAGCGCGTGCTGCTCGCCGCGTGCGACACCTTCCGCGCCGGCGCGGTGCGGCAACTGGAGATCTGGGGCGAGCGGCTGGGCGTCGAGATCGTCAAGGGCCAGCAGGGCGGCGACCCCGCGGCGGTCGCCTTCGACGCGTGCAAGGCCGCGGTCTCGCGCGGCGTCGACTACCTCATCATCGACACCGCCGGCCGCCTGCAGACCCAGGACCCGCTGATGCGGCAACTGACCAAGATCCGCTCGGTGATCGCCAGGCAGATCCCCGGCGCGCCGCACGAAACGCTGCTCGTGCTCGACGCGACCAGCGGCCAGAACGCCCTGCGACAGGCCGAGGAGTTCTCCAAGGCCGCCGACGTCACCGGCATCTTTCTGGCCAAACTCGACGGCACCGCCAAGGGCGGCATCGTCGTCGCCATCCGGCACGCGACGAACATCCCCGTCAAGTTCATCGGCGTCGGCGAGACGCCCGACGACGTGCAGCCCTTCGACCCCGAGCAGTTCGTCGAGGCGATGTTCGCGGCGTAGGTCTGTAAGCAGCCCGACCGTGAGGGAGGGCGCTCGCGGCGCAGCCGCGAATCTCCGCCGAGTCAATCATTCTCCATTCTTCCACTTCCCCTTCACGCCTTGCGCCCCGCTGCGCGTTCCGGATTCTCTCAGCGCCTCCCATGGACCGCTCCGACGTCATCATCATCGGCCTTGGCGCCATGGGTTCGGCCGCCGCGGCGCATGTCGCGCGGCGCGGCAGGCGCGTGCTGGGCATCGAGCAGTTCGCCCTCGGCCACGCGCGCGGCAGTTCGCACGGCCGCTCGCGCATGATCCGCATGGCGTACTACGAGCACCCGGACTACGTCCCGCTGCTGCGCCGCGCGTACGAACTCTGGCGACAGACCGAGGCCGCCGCGGGCCGACGGCTGCTGCACGTCACCGGCGGGGTCTACATCGGCCCGCCCGATTCCGAGGCCGTCAACGGCGCGGCACGCTCCGCGGCCGAGCACCGCCTCGACCACGAAACGCTCGACCGCGCCGCGCTGGCCGCGTGTTTCCCGCGGTTCGCCGTGCCCGATGACCACCGCGCGCTCTTCGAGCCCATGGCCGGGTACCTCGTGCCCGAGGACGCCATCGAGGCGCACCTGCACCTGGCGCGCCGGGCCGGCGCCGACCTGCACGAACACGAGCGCGTGCTTTCGTACCGCGCCGATGGGGCGCGGGTGCGCATCCGCACCGATCGCGCCGAGTACGAGGCCGACCGCGTCATCTTCGCCTGCGGCGCGTGGGCGACGCGCGTCGTGCGCGATCTGGGCGTCGAGGTCCGCGCCACGCGCCAGGTGCTGGGCTGGGTCACGCCGACCAATCCTGCGCCGTTCGCACCGGGTGCGTGCCCGGTCTGGGCGATCGACTGCCCGCGCGGGGATTCCCGCCGCGGCGTGCGCGCGGGCCTCTACTACGGCTTCCCGCTCGACGCCGGGGCGAGCGGCACGGACGGCCGCGGATTCAAGATCGCGCGCCACGCCATCGGCGCCGAGACCGACCCCGACACCAACGACTTCTCGCCGCGGCCGGACGACGAGGCCGACTTCCGCCCCGCCCTTCGAGCGTTCATGCCCGATGCCGATGGCCCGCTCGCGCAGATGCGCATCTGCATGTACGAGAACAGCCCCGACGGGCACTTCATCGTCGACCGTCACCCGCGGACGCCCAACGTCCTCGTCGCCTGCGGCTTCTCGGGCCACGGCTTCAAGTTCGCCAGCGTGATCGGCGAAGTCCTGGCCGACCTGGCGATCGACGGCGCGACGCGGCACCCGGTCGGGTTTCTTGGCCTGTCGCGGTTTGCACAATCGCTGCGCGCACCCACCGAGCGCCGCTAGGTCCCCTGTGACCCTTGTGACTCAAGCGACCCGCGCCCATGCGACCACCCCCGCCGCGATCGTCGCCCCCACCCACCGCTCATCCCAACCGTACATCAACTCGCCCAGCGCAGCGCCCGGGTCATTCAACTCGACATCCGGCTCGATGATCACAAGGTCCGCCGCGGCGCCGACCTCGATCCGCCCCGCGTCGCGCCACCCGAGCGCAACGGCGTTGCCCGCGTTGATCTGCCACCACCAGTAGCCCGGCCCGAACGCGGGCGCGGCCTGGGACTGCGGGCTCGCGAGCCATGCTTCGCGCGCCGCCCGCGCCACGCGCACCATGCTCACGTCCGGCCCGCCCGCCACGTCGCTCCCCAGCGCCAGCGGCCGGAAGCGCTGGCCCGAGAAATCGCCCGATGACAGAAAGCGGTTCGCCGTGGGGCAGTGCGCCACCACGCACCGCCATCCCTCCAGTTCGCGCCGGTCCACCTCGCTCAGCCAGATCGCGTGCGCCAGCACCGTCCGCGGCCCCAGAAGCCCCGCGTGCTTGTACACGTCGAGGTACGGCATGCCGTGCAGCCGCTCCACCAGTTCGCACTCCGGCAGCATCTCGGCCAGGTGAGTCTGGATCGGCCAGTCGCGCTCTCGCGCCAGCGCGGCCGCGCCGCGCATCAACTCCATCGAACAACTCACCGCGAACCGCGGCGACACGACCGGCTCGATCCTGCCGACGCCCTCCATCCGCGCCGCTTCGTCGAGCAACCGGGCCGCGGGACGGAGCAGGTCGTCCGGCCCCTGCTGGTCCATCAGCACCTGCCCGACGCACCCCCGCAAGCCCGCCGCGGCGAGCGATCCCATCGCCGCGCGGGTTCCCTCGTGGTGCACGGTGCCATACGCGCAGATCCCTGTCGTTCCGTGCGAGAGCAGGCGCTTGGCCACCCGCGCACCCATCGCCCGTGCGTACGCCGCGTCCTCCCAGCGTCGCTCCGCCGGGAAGATCACGTCGTTCAGCCAGTCGAGCAGCGTCAAGCCGTCGCGCCCGATCGAGTCGAACTGTGGGATGTGCAGGTGGGCGTCGATGAACCCCGGGCAGATGATCCGGCGCGGGTCGATCGGCGCGCCCTCGTCGGTCTCGAGGGCCGCGATGCGCCCGCTCTCGATGCGCACCGCGCCGCGCACCAGTCGCACGCTCTCGCGCCCGCGCAGGCTCGCATCGGCGCCCGCGGGCGCACCTGTGCGGGCATCGAGCATCAGCGTGCCTTCCAGCGTCCGGATCTGTTCGCCGATGCGCATGGCCTCTCCCCGGCGCGCGACGCCCACCGCCCCCCTTCCCAACCCCACACGCCGCGCTCGACCAACGCTACACTGGCCGCGCATGGGTTTCCGCTATCGAAAGTCCGTGAACTTCGGGCCCTTCCGGGCCAATCTGTCCAAGTCCGGCGTGGGGTACTCATTCGGCGGACGCGGCTTCCGGGTGGGGGTCGATTCGCGCGGCCGGTCCTACTCCTCCATCGGTCTGCCCGGCACCGGCATGTCGTACCGAACTTCCGGCTCCGGCCCCCGAGGCCGACTCGGTCGATCGGTCGCGGGCCGGCCATCCTCCGGGTGCGTGTTTGTGGTAGTCTGCTTCTTCGCGCCGGCCCTGCTTGGCGCGGCGGGCTGGGCCTTGGCCATCTGGAGCGCGGCAACATGATCAAGTGGAAGCGCACGTTGCGAACGCCGTCGAGCGAGCGGTTCATCGCCTTTCAGGACTCGGACGCCTCGCAACGCGAAGTCGCCGCGGTCGACCTGCACTACCTGCACGACGGCACGGTGTCGGGCACGGTCGTGCTGCTCCGCGGCGGGGGTGAAGAGTGGAGCGAGGAACGCATCCCCGACCTGCTCGCCTCGCTCGACGAGGAGTTTCTCCCCGACGTCGACCTTGCCCGCGGCAACCTGCTGTACACGGTCGTGATCGGCGAAGTGGTCGGCTCCTACCAGGCCGAGCGCGACGACAACCGTTGACCGTTCGTCAGAAGAGGACCTCGGCGGCGACGAACGCAACCCAGATCAGCGCGATCAGAACGGACAGGCCGACCGTCACCCACCCGCAGATCACGCCCGCCTTGGCCGTGCTCCTCGCGCTGCTGTGATGGCCTTGCAGCGCGACCGCCTCGACGCTCGCCCTTCGGCCGATGATGATCGCGGGGATCGCAAGGCCGATCGCCAACGGCCCGATGCACGTCACGCACAGCACCAACCCGAGAATGCCCAGCACGAGCGCGACGGTGGCCGTTGAACTTCCCGCCGCGGCGGGCGGGACCGACCAGATCGGCGTGCCGCACTCGGGGCACCGACCGTCCACTCGAACACCGGACAGGTTGTACCCGCACTTCCAGCACGTCGGCTGCGTCGGCGGCGACGGTTCTGGAGGCGGCGGTGCACCGACCGGCCCGGCTTGCGTCGGTGGCGCGCCGAACAGCGGCGGCACGGCTCGGTCGTAGGGTGATGGGCCCGGATCGGCCATGCCGACAGCATATCGCCGCGGCGCGATGCGCCCCGAGGACGCGGCGAAGCCGTCAGGGCCGGCTCCCATACCATCCGGGCCAGTTGCGTACTCACCCCGGAGTCGATTCCATGCCGCGAAACGTCGCCGTCTCCCTTCTGCTCATTCTGCCCGCTGCGGCGGGCTCGACCATCGCTCTTGCCGGCGGCGAACCGCAGTCGCCCAACAGGGCCGGCCCCGCGATCGCCGGGCCGGCCGGCGCCCAGCCCGTGCAGCGGCTGGTGTACCCGCCCACCGAACGGCAGGAACGCACGATCACCTTCCACGGCGTGGAAGTCAGCGACCCGTACGAGTGGCTCGAAGAGGCCGACACGCCCGGATCGACGGTCTGGCCGAAGGTCGAAGCGTGGATCGAGGCGCAGAACAAGGTCACCTTCGCGTACCTCGACAGCCTGCCGATGCGCGACTCGATCCGCAGCCGCATGACCGAACTGTGGAACTACGAGCGATTCAGCACGCCCACCAAGGAGGCGGGGCGGTACTTCTATTCGCGGAACTCGGGGCTGCAGCGCCAGAGCGTGGTGTTCGTCACCGACGACCTGAACGGCACGCCGCAGGTGCTGCTGGACCCCAACGGCCTGAGCGCCGACGGCACGGTCGCGCTCAGCGGGTCGTCGCCCTCGCCGTGCGGGCGCTACTGGGCCTACGGGCTGTCGGAGGCGGGCAGCGACTGGCGCACGTGGCGCGTCCGCGACCTGATCGCGGGCGAGGACCTCGCCGACGAGGTGCGGTGGTCGAAGTTCACGGGCGCGTCGTGGCTCAAGGACGGCAGCGGGTTCATCTACAACCGCTACCAGGAGCCGGGCAAGGGCGAGGCCTTCCGCGCCTCTGACCAGCCGCCGCAGATCTGCTTCCACCGAATCGGCACGCCGCAGAGCGACGATCTGGTCCTCTTCGAGATGCCCGACCAGAAGGAGTGGTCCTACGGCGCGGGGATGACCGACAGCGGCGAGTTCCTGCTCATCGGCCTCGGGCGCGTCGGCACGGTGAACCGCAACCTGTCGTACGTCGATCTGCGCGGCCGCTCGCTGCAGGAGGCCCACGCCGCGGGGCTGAAGGTCGTCCCGCTGTTCGACAAACTCGACGCCCAGTACACCGTCATCGACCACGACGGCGACGTGTTCTGGGTGCTCACCGACCTCGATGCGCCGATGCGGAAGGTCGTCGCGATCGACATCCGCAAGCCCGAGCGCGACAACTGGGTCACGCTCATCCCCGAGAGCAGGGACGCCATCCAGGGCGTGTCGAGCGTCGGCGATCACTTCATCGTCGAGTACCTGCAGGACGCCAGGAGCGTCGTGAAGGTCTTCGATCTCGCGGGCAGGTTCGTGCGCGACGTGGACCTGCCCGGCATCGGCTCGGCCGGCGGTTTCGGCGGCAAGCGCTCCGACCCAGAGACGTTCTACTCGTTCACCTCGTACACCAACCCGGGCGCGATCTACCGCTACGACGTGAAGACAGGCCGCTCCACCATCTTCAAGCAGCCGAGCGTCCCCTTCAACGCCGACGACTTTGAAACCCGGCAGGTCTTCTACACCTCCAAGGACGGCACGCGCGTGCCGATGTTCATCACCCACAAGAAAGGCCTGAAGCCCGACGGCCAACTGCCCACGCTCCTCTACGGCTACGGCGGGTTCAACATCTCGATCACGCCGGCGTTCAGCCCGACGACCATCACCTGGCTCGAACTCGGCGGGGTCTACGCCGTTCCGAACATCCGCGGCGGCGGCGAGTACGGCCGGCAGTGGCACCTGGCCGGGACCAAGACCCGCAAGCAGAACGTATTTGACGACTTCATCGCCGCCGGCGAGCACCTCATCAGCAGCGGCTGGACCAACCCGAAGCAACTGGGCATACAGGGCGGCTCCAACGGCGGCCTGCTTGTCGGCGCGTGCATGACGCAGCGGCCCGACCTGTTCGGCGCGTGCATCCCCGCCGTTGGCGTGATGGACATGCTCAAGTATCACACGTGGACCGTCGGCCGCTTCTGGACCGCCGACTACGGATCGGTCGAGGCCGAGGACGAGTTCCGCGCCCTGCTGGCCTACTCCCCCTACCACAACCTGCGCAAGGGCACCTGCTACCCACCCACGCTCATCACCACCGGCGACCATGACGACCGCGTCTTCCCCGCGCACTCGTTCAAGTTCGCCGCGGCGGCGCAGTACGCCCAGTCGTGCGACAACCCGGTGCTCATCCGGGTCGACGTTCGCGCGGGGCACGGCGCAGGCAAGCCGACGCAGAAGCGCATCGAGGAGGCGTCCGACGTGTGCGCGTTCCTTGCCAAGCACCTGGGCGTCAGGGCCCAGTGAACGCCGGTCGCCCCGGCGAAATGCAAGTCAGGGCAGTTCGCCGCTGGCGATGACGGACTGCGCCACCTCGACCAGCGGCCGGCGCTGGTCGCGCGCCACGCGCTGCAGGCGCTCGTGCGCCTGCGCCTCGGTCAGCCCGTGCTTCTCGACCATCAGCCACTTGGCCTGCTCGACCACGCGCCGGTTCGCCAGGTTCTGCTCCAGTTGCGCGATCCGCCGCTGGCGGAACGCGCCCACCGCGGCGCACTGCACCGCCACGCCGATCGCCACGCGCAGGTCGTTCTTGTCCACCGGCTTGAGCAGATAGCCGAACACGCCCGACACGTCGGGTCGGGCGCGGATCCGGTCCAGATGCTCCTGATCCGAGTACGCCGAAACGATCACGCTCGGGATGCCCAGTTCCGCGGCGATCGCCGCCGCGGCGTCGATCCCGTCCATCCGCGGCATTCGGATGTCGAGGATCGCGACCGAGGGCACGTGCTCGCGCGCCAGTCGCAGCGCCGCCTCGCCGTCGGGCGCGACCCCGACGACCTCGTGCCCCAGTTCGCGGAGCGAGCCGGCAAGGCCTGTCGCCACCAGGTGCTCGTCGTCCGCGACCAGCACGCGCAGCGGACCCTCCGGCATGTCGAACCGATCGGTCCTCGACGCCGCCCGCGGTTCGGACTTGCCATCGTGGCTGCGGGTCATTCGATCAAGTATGGCTGTCGTCAAGCGCTCAGTCCCCATTCACAAAAGCCCACGGACTCGCAGCGCCGGCAAGGGATCGCCCCGAAAGACGATGACCTTCGTCCGACCCTGTTCGGCAACTGTACCATAGTCCGCGCCAGTCTGCCCGGCGAGGCGACAACCTCCGCCCCCGCCATTGAACCCTGATCTGCGCCGATCCCGCATGGAAACGCCCCTCCACGCATCCCTTCGGGCCGACGCCGTGCGGTTCCTCTTCGCCGTCGGGTGCGCGGCGGCGGCCACCGAGGTTCCCTGCCCGATCTCGCGCTTCCGCGTGGACGCCGCGGGGTACCTCGACCCGCGGCCGCGCGGCGGCGAGAGACTGCCCGACGGCTGGCGGGCGGCGTCGTCGCGGACCGTCATCGTCGAGTGCAAGCAGTCCCGGGCCGACTTCCTGCGCGATTCGCGCCAGACCCCCGCGCTGCTGGCCCGGCGGCGGGAACTCGAGGCGGCCCGGGTGTGCCTGGAGGACCGCATCATCCGCGTCGCCGAGCCCGAACTCCGCGTCGGCGGGTCGGCCCTGTTCCCCGAACTGGAACGCTGGGACTTTGACCGCAGCCGGCTGGCGTCGTACCGCCGGATCGTCGCCGAACTCCGCCGGACCGACCTGGCCCTGCACGGCCAGACCAAGTTCTGGCTGCTCCGTCAATATAAGTTGGCGAGTTTCTTATATGTCGCCGCGCCCCGGGGCGTGCTCGAGCCGTCCGAGGTCCCGCCGGGGTGGGGCCTGCTCGAACCGGCCGCGGACGGCGCGCCGGGGTCGCCGCCGCTGCGCGTCCGCGTGCCCGCGCCCGACCTGGGCGCCCGCGACGACCGGCGGCTGCGCCTGCTGCGGAACATCGCCGCGACCGCCTCGCGCCGAGCGCTGGCCGCGCCGACAAACGAAAGCGACCCGGCCGGGGCCGGGTCGCTCGAAGAGTCCGTGGATGTTCCGGGCTGACCCGCCCGCGCGGGCGCTTCAGGCCGTTTCGCCGACCTGCCAGCGGAGGAACGTCAGGATTCGGGCCTTGGGGCCCACGATGTCCTTGATCTTCTTGGTCTCGTCGCGGATGAACGGTTGTTCGAGCAGCGCGACCTCCTCGTAGAACTTCCGCATACCGCCCTCGACCATCTTCTCGGCGATCTCCTTGGGCTTGCCCGACTCCATCGCCTGCTCGATGCGGAACTTCCGCTCGCGCTCGACGACGTCGGCCGGGATGTCCGCGGCGGTCACGCCCAGGGGCTTGGGGAGTTTGGCGGTGATGTGCATGCAGATGTCTCGCAGCGTGTCGTCGTTGATCGACCCCTCGGCCTGCACGAGCACGCCCGTCTTGCCGTCGTGGTGCACGTACTTGCCGTAGGCGGTCGTGCCCGTCGCGCCCGTGAGTTTGTGCCCGCGCGCGTACGACACGTTCTCGCCCGTCGAGATGCGCAGGTCGTCGATGAGTTTCTGCGCCTCGGGGAACACGGGGACGTTGCCGGCGTGCTGCATGATCGCCGCGTCGGCGATCTGCTGGACCGTGCCGATGAACTTGTCGTTCTTGGCCGTGAAGTCGGTCTCGGCCCGCACCTCGACGATCGCCGCGACGCCCGCGGCCTCGTTGACGCTGATCGCGATCCGGCCCTCGCCGGCGGCGCGGTCCGTCTTCGCGTCCATCTTGCCCTTCATGCTCCTGCGGAGAAGGTCCTTGGCCTTCTCGAAGTCGCCGGCGGCCTCGGCCAGCGCCTTCTTGCACTCCATCATCGACAACCCCGTCTCGTTGCGGAGTTTCATCACGTCCTTGGCGTTGATCTCGATGCTCATGTCGTCCTCGTCGTTGGTCGGGCGGGGATTGCTGGGAGCGGCGGCGGGGTCCGCGCCGCGGGCCGGCCCGGGGCCGGGCCGGGATGTGTCAACGGGTGGTGCGTCCGGGGCCGGAACGGTCAGGCGGGCTTGGCGGCCATCGGGGCGTCGGCGCCGCGCTCGGCGCCGTTGTCCTCGCCGCCGGAGACGGTCGAGTCGTCGGCGCGGAACTGCGACCGACGCGACCGGCGCGGGCCGGAGGACGCGGCGGCTTCGCCGCCCGCGCCGGCCTGCTCGCGGATGGTCTCACGCTGCTGGCGCCCCTCGTTCACCGCCAGGCACAGTTCGCGAACCACCACGTCGATCGAGCGCATCGAGTCGTCGTTGCCGGGGATGGGGATGTCGGCCATCTCCGGGTCGCCGTCGGTGTCGATCAGGCAGATCGTCGGGATGCCGAGTTTGCGGGCCTCGCGCAGCGCGGTGACCTCGTGGTTGGTATCGATGACGATGATCGCGCCGGGCAGTTTGTCCATCGCGCGGATGCCCGACAGGTTGCGGGCGATCTTGGCCCGCTCGCGCCGCAACTGGCTCTCCATCTTCTTGGAGTAACTGGCGAAGTTGTCGGTGTTGGCGATGGCGTCGAGTTCCTCGAGCCGGCGCAGTCGCGAGCGGATGGTGCGGAAGTTGGTCAGCGTGCCGCCCAGCCAGCGCTCGGTGACGTAGTGCATCTTCGCGTCGGCGACGCGCTGCTCGATCACCGCCTTGGCCTGGCGCTTGGTGCCGACAAAGCACACGTCCTTGCCCTCGGCCACGCACTTGCTGATGAACTTCTTGGCCAGCAGGAGACCCTTGATCGTCTCCTTGATGTCGATGATGTGGATGTTGTTCCGCTTGCCGTAGATGTACGGCGCCATCTTCGGGTTCCAGTTGCTGGCACGCTGGCCGAAGTGGATCCCCGCTTCGATGAGGTCCTGGACGAGCGACGTCGACATGAGGCACGGTCCTTTCAGCGTCACCGGCGGGGCGAGGGTTCGACCGGCGCGGCCGAAACCACGCCCGACGCGCC
>CALKJW010000020.1 GCA_937995595.1 uncultured Phycisphaerales bacterium
CCGAAGGGTCCGCAGCACTGGACACCGCGGACCGCCGACTGCCGCGAACAAACTGTGGCCGCGGCGATGTAAGTTCAGTTCTGCGTGATGCAATGCAAAAGCCGCCGCGTGCCCAGGGGAAGGGACCGCGGCGGCCGGGAAGCTATCTCGCGAATGTGCCGGATTCCCGACGAATCAGGCGATCGGCCCCACTTGGGCCCAGTCAAAGCGAATCACCGGGCCGCGGGCGTGTTCGAAGCCACGCTGCCGTCCTTGCTCGCGCCGTGCTTGGGCGCGGCGGGCAGGTTCTCGGGGTTGATCTCGATGACCGCCGGGCGGGCCTTGACGGGCGCGGGGAGGGCACGGCGCGGGCCGGTGCCGGCCTCGCGGTCCAGTTGGCTCTTGGCCGCGTCCTCGTAGGAGAAGTGCTCGGCCATGCCGGCCATGGACGCCAACTGGGCCTCCTGCTTGGCGCGGATGTCGGCCAACTTGGAGTTGATCTGGTCGAGGCTCGCCGCGCGGTAGCGGGACTGCTCGTCGAGGGTGCGCTGGCGCGAGGCCATGACGTCGATCATGCGGTCGTTGCGGGCGATGGCGTCGATCTGGCGGTCGAGGTCGAACAGTTGCGTCTGGAAGGCGGTCTGCTCGGTTTCGAGCTTGGCCAGCAGCGAGGCCAGTTGCGATTCCTGGCGCGAGAGGTAGCCCAGGTCGCGTTCGATGTCGGCGGCGCGTGCCGCGTAGGCGTTGCGCGTGGCGTTCACCTGGTTGAGTTTGATGTTGGCGGTCGTGGTGTCGAGGCGCTCGTTGCGGAAGACGATCACGATCTGGTGATCGACGCCGAGGGCGACGTTCTGGATGCTGGCGGACTCGGCGTGGTCGAGGGCCGCGGTCAGTTTCTCGCTGTCCTGGTCGGCCAGTTCGATGACGCGGGAGGAGACCGCGAGGTCACGCTCCAGTTGGGCGCGCTGCTCGCGGAGTTGAGCCAGGTCCGAGCGCACCTCGCCGATGCGGCGCGGGTACTGCGCCTGCAGGTCGCGGAGTTGGGCCCGCAGCGCGACGGGGTCGGTGATCTGCTTGTCGATCGTGGTGTTGATTTTCGAGCGCGCCTGGGTGAAGAACGCCCCGACGCGGTCGGGCCCGGCGACGAGGGTCGCCGCGCCGATGCCTACGGTACCCACCGCGGCGGTGATGACGGCGATGCGGACGAGGTTTCGAGTGAAGCAGGCCATGTGGTCCTCCTAACGGCTTGGCCCGAACACCGGGCCGTGGCTCCGTCGGCACGGATGGGGTCCCCCCCGTCTGGCCGGCGGACGTGGTGTGTCAGGCAGAGTGGTTGGGAACACCGCGCGGCGGATTTCACGTCGTGGTCGGCCGTGGCGCGAGCGTCCGAGAAACGACCCGACGCGGACCGGCGGCCGGGTCGAGGGCAAATCGGGGGTTTGCCGAAACGCGGGCCAGCGGAGGCGGAACAATCAGGGGTGCGGATCGCCCGAGGGGACGTCGTGCCTGCCGCGGCCGGACGACGAGCGGGCTGGGAATCTGGCGGTGGGGTCTTGGCGTGGGTGGGGGCAGGGAAGTGGTGCATGCTCAACTCGCTGACAACCGGGTTCATCTCGCGACTGCGTGCCCGTGATCAGGCGGCGTGGTACGACCTGTGGGAGACGTTCGGCCCGGTGCTGCGCGCGCAACTGACCAAGTGGGGCAAGGGGCGCATCGGCCCCGAGACGGTGCGGGACCTTTCGCAGGAGACGCTCGCCGCGCTGTCGGATTCGATCGACCGCTACGACCCCGCGCGCGGGGCGCGGTTCAGCACGTGGCTGCTGGCCATCGCCAAGCACGTGCTGGGCGACGAGATGGACCGGCGCTCGGCCCAGAAGCGCGGCGGGAACAAGCGTGCCGCGGAACTCGACGAATCGTGGATGGTCGCCTCGACGGCGGCGCGGGCGGATGCGGAGTACGAGGCGGCGGTCTTCCGGGCCAAGGTCGAGGCGGCGATCCGCCTGGTGGAGAAGTCCTGCGACTTCACCGACTTCTCGATCTACCGCATGCGCGTGCTCGACGGGATGCCGGGCAAGGACGTGGCCAACTCGCTGGGCATCAGCGAGCCGACGGTCAGCCGTCGGCTGGCGAAGGTGCGGGACTCGCTCCGCACGCGGCTCGAGGAGGTCATCGCGACGTATTCCTTCACCGAGGACGAGCGCAGCGAGGCGGACCGAAACGGCCTGGCGCTGAATCCGACAAAGGCCGACGACGTGCTGTTCGACGAGGCCATCGCGGACATCTACCGCAGGCAGGTCGAACTGCGCGAGGCGGACCGGGCGGGCACGCGGAACTGACCCCGCTACGGCGCCCCCCCGCCCCCCCTCCCGCGTCAAGGAAGGACAGCGACGATGGTCACCGGTTCACTCGCTCTCGTGCTCCTGATTCTGGCGGGCGTCATCGCGGTGCCGCTGGCGGTCTTCGCGGTTGTCTATCTCGTCGTGCCCGCGTTCAAGGGCCTGTGGTGGCTGATCGCGCACGTGTTCACGTTCATCGGCGGCGAGATCGGCGACCTGCTGCGCATCGTCGGCGCGGCCGTCGCCATTCTTGTGCTCATCCCGCTCACGGTGTTGAACGTGCTGATCGGCCGGTGGTCGGCGTCGGCGCACTTCGGGCGCGCGATCCAGTCGGAGGGGCTGGCGATGGGCCGTGCGCTGTACCGGGTGGCGATCGGCCACCCCGCGCGGCTGCTGTGCCTGACGCCGCTGACCGAGGGGCTGGAGAAGCGCATCCCGGAAGTGGTCGCCGCGGCGCCGGGCCCGGACCGTCCGAGCAAGCGGCAGGGGCAGTTCGACGGGTACACGATCGTCGGTTCGCTGCCGGGCGGCGGGTCGGGCGGGCGGTTGTACATCGCCGAGCCGAGCGCGGAGAAGATCGCGGCCTTTGCGCGCAACGGTCAGAAGGGCGTCGGGCGCGTGGTCATCAAGTCGTTCTCGCTGGCCGACGGCAGCACGCTGCCGCAGATCGTGCGCGAGAACCGCGCGCTGCCCGCGGCCAAGCGCCTGGGGCTCATTCTCGAGCACGACCTGACCGAGGATCGCTTCTACTACGTCACGCGGTACGTGCCCGGCGAGTCGCTGGGCATCGTGACCCAGCGGCTGCACGGCGAGGCGGGCGCGGGCCTCGGCCCGGCGCACCTGCGCACCGTGTGCTCGTACGCGAGCGACCTGCTCCGGACGCTCTCGCACTACCACGAGGGCGGGCTGTGGCACAAGGACGTCAAGCCCGACAACATCATCGTCGCCGACGGGCGGGCGCACCTGGTGGACTTCGGGCTGGTCACGCCGCTGCGCTCCAGCATGACCCTGACGACGCACGGCACGGAGTACTTCCGCGATCCCGAGATGGTGCGCATGGCGCTGCGCGGCGTGAAGGTGCACGAGGTCGACGGCGCGAAGTTCGACATCTACGCCGCGGGCGCGGTGCTGTACTCGATGATCGAGAACAGTTTCCCCGCGCACGGCGGCCTGTCGCAGATCAGCAAGCCCTGCCCCGAGGCGCTGCGCTGGATCGTCCGGCGCGCCATGACCGACTACGACAAGCGGTACGAGTCCGCGGCGATGATGCTCGAGGACCTCGAGACCGTTCTCCGTGCCGATGACCCGTACGCCGTGAAGCCCGTCGCGCTGCCGAGCATGCGCGGCGTGCAGGCCGCGCACCACGGCGCGGCGGACCAGCACGGGTGGGAGGGCGTGCAGCCGGGCGCGACGCCGTTGGGCGCGGCGGCCGCCGGCGCCGCGGGGGGAGCGGCGGTTGGCGCGGGCGCCGCACCATCGTTCGGGCGCAAGGCCGGCCCGGTGGCGTCGGTGCTGGGTCAGGTCGGCGAGTACGTGGATTCGGCGCTGCAGTCGGCGGGCATCGGCTCGCAGGCCGCGCGGGGCGCGGCCGGTGCGGCGGCAGCCGGCGCCGCCGCCGCGGCAACCGGCGGAAAGCCGCGCATCCGCGTCACGAGTTGGTGGACGGGCAAGTACACGATCGACCCGCCCGGTGCGCCGGATTCACCTCGGGTCGGCGCGGCCGGCTCGCCGCGGGTGCCCCCGGTGCCGCCGGTCCCGAATGTCCCTCGCAACCCGGCGTCCAGCGCGGCCGAGCAACTGGTCCGCGCGCGCGGGCGCGCAGCCGAACGCCGCGAGCGGGCGCGCCGGCGCATGTCGGGTTACTCGCACTCGCCGAACGTCGGGCTCAACCCGGGCGTCGGTGTCGCGGTGCTGGTCTTCATCGGCGCGTGCGTGCTGCTGGCGGGCATGTTCGTCCTCGCGCCCTCGGCGCGCTACGCGGTGAAGCAGTCTCCGGGCGGCGCGGCGGAGCGGCAACTCCGGATCGGCGCATCGGGGATCAAGGTCGCCGTGTCGAAGCCGGATTCGAGCGGCGACAACGGAGCCCCTGCGCGGCCCGCGCCGGTCGCGCCAGCGGCGATGAGCGGTGCGGCCGCTGGCGCGCCGCACGCGATCGTTGTTCTTCGCGACCCGGTGGCGTACCAGGAACCGCACCGCGGCACGATCGACAAGGCCCTGGGCCGTCTGACCGACGCGGGCTTTGCCCTCATCGGCGGCGCGGCGGATTCGGCGACAACGCTCGACGACGAGACGATTGCAGACCTGCGCAACGCCATCGGCGTGGCGCCGTTCGAGACCCCGCAGAGCGACGCGGCGATCCGGGCGTGGCTCGCGACGCGCAGCGACGTCTCGATGGTCCTGTGGATCGGGCGGCACGAAGGCGGCCAGGCGACCGCGTGGCTCGTGGGGCGCACCGGGCTGGACTCGGTCGCCGAAACCGCCGCGACCAACGCGCTGGCGGGCATCGAGCCCGCGGCCCCGGCCTCGGCGCGGCGAGCGACGGGCCGACAGCCGCGCGGCGGCCGGTAAAGGGCGACGGGCACATGCGGCGCGACGCGGCACTACCATCGGCCCCATGACCATCCGCCGCACGCCCGCGGACTTTGTTGTCGAAGAAGTCGCCGCGCCGGGCTTCGAGGCCGCGCTTCGAGCCGCGCCTGCGCCCGATGCGCTCGTCGCGGTGTACCGCCTGCACAAGTCGCAACTGACCACGCCGCACGCGGTCAGCCTGCTCGCGGCCGAACTGCGCGTGAGGCAGAACGACGTCACCTACGCGGGTCTGAAGGACAAGCACGCCCAGACCTCGCAGGTGGTCGGAGTGACCGTTCGCACGCTGGCCGATGGCGCGCTCCTGCCCGCCGAGGCGATCGGGCCCAAGTGGTCGGCCCGGCGCATCGGCTGGGCCGCGGCGCCGGTCGACGCCGCGGCGATCGCCGGCAACCGTTTCCGCATCGTCGTCCGCGGCGTGAGCGAGGGCGCCGCCGCCGAGATGAGCCGTCGCGCCGCGCTGCTCGCGGAGCCGGACGGCGCCGGTGAGCGTGGGGGGGCGTTGTGCATCGTCAACTACTTCGGCGCGCAGCGGTTCGGCTCGGCGCGGCACGGCGGGGGCTGGATCGCGCGGTCGCTGATCGATGGCAGGTTCGAGCACGCGCTCAAACTCGCCATCGCCACGCCGAGCCGCAAGGACACGGGCGTCACGCGCACGTTCACGCGGATGCTCGCCGCGGGGTGGGGGCAGGCGGGGGGGTGGGCCCGGCTGGCTCGCGAACTGCCGCGCTGCCCGGAGAAGAAGGCGGTCGAGCGACTGGCGTTCATGGCCTCGCGGCGGGACCAGCCGATCGACGAGCGCGGCTTCCGCGAGGCGTTTGTCGCGCTGCCGTACTTCCTGCAACAGTTGTACGTCGAGGCTTACCAGTCGCACTTGTGGAACGAGTTGGCTCGCGGAATGGCCGCGAGAATCGCCGCGGATGGCACGCTGCTCAAGACCGATGACGAGTTCGGGCCGATGCTCTTCCCGCCCGCCGCGGCGGTGACGGCCGAGCATCGAGCGCTGCGACTGCCGCTTCCCGCGCCGGAAACGCGGCCCGCCGAGCCGTGGGGTGCGGACCTGCAGTCGATCCTTGAGCGCGAAGGCCTGACGCTCGAACGGCTGAAGATTCCCGGTCTGCGCAGGCCGTTCTTCGGCGAGGCGATGCGGCCGCTGTTCGTCACCGCCGCGGCGTTCGCGATGAGCGAGCCCGAACCCGACGAACTCGCGGGGCGCAACTCGCGCGCGATGAAGCGGGAGGTGCGGTTCGACCTGCCGCGCGGCGCGTACGCGACGGTGGTGCTGCGCGCGCTGGGGCAGTGAGCCTTGCGACCCTTTCAGCACGGCCCCTGAGCCGCGAACCACGCGCTCAGGAAGGCGAAGATGTCCTGCACCTGGATTCCGTTGGCCCCGTCCCAGTTGGCGCGGGGGTCGTTGGCGAACCACCACGACAGGAAGACGAAGATGTCGGGCACGTCGGTCGAACCGCTGCCGTCGAGGTCGGTCGGGCAGGGCAGGTCGCGCCGCAGGTACTGCGAAGCCACAACCTGGCGGCCGAAGCCCGGCCCGGCCCAGCGCATGATGATGCCCGCGCCGCCGCCGCGCTCGAAGAACTCGACGCGCAGGGCGTGCCACCCCGCGGCCAGCGCGATCTGGCCCGACTGCTCCTGCATGCCGTGCAGGCCGTCGTTGTTGACAACCGTGGTCGTGCCGATCCTGAGCCGGCTGCCGTCGTCGGACTCGGTGTACAGCGTGTACAGACCGGTCGTCGGCGCCTGGATGTAGCCGACGTACACCGCGCCCACGTCGTCGGCCCGCCCGCTGTCGGCGAAGACGCCGTTGGTCGAGGGGAAGTCGATGTTGGGCGTGGTCGACGTCGCGTAGGGCGTGAGAAGATCGAAGTTCGGCAGGACGCTGGTGCTGCTGGGCAGCGCGTAGTAGCGCACGTCGAGCGCGGGCTGCGTGTTGACGGGGTTCTCGGGCGTGCGCGCGGTCAGGTTGGTCACGCTGACGGTGATCGGCGTGCTCGGGCCCTGCGCGTTGACGGCGCGGTAGGTGAACGTGTCGCTGCCGGGCGTGCCCGCGTTGGACGTGTAGCGGATGCGGTCCTGCCCGGCCCAGCCCGTGCCCGCGGCGATCTCGAGCGTCGCGCCGCCCGCGCTGGTCGCGTTGATCAACTGCACCGTCGCCGACTCGCACGAGATGTCGTTGGGGAGCACGTCGATCTCGATCGGCGAGCCGCGCACCGCGACCGCGCTGTCGGGCCGGCCGAACGGCGGGCCGGGCATGACCCGCTCGAGGCACCCGCCCCACGGCCAGAGGTAACTGTTCATCGCGGCGACCGAGCACGGGCTGAAGGCCATCTGGGCCGTGCTGACGAACGGGTTCATGATGAACCCGCCGGGCGACGCCGCGCAGGTGCCGCCCTGGTTGTCGTGCGGCGAGCCCATGTTGTGTCCCAGTTCGTGGGCCAGCACGACAACGATGCTGTTGAAGTCGCCGGTGTAGCGGCGCGTCAGTCCGGTGTTGTACCCGTCGGTGTTGCAGGTCGCGGGCAGGTACGCCAGGCCGGCGATCCCGCCGAAATCGCGGGCGCACAAGAGGTGCACGTTGTCGCGCTGCGGCGAGGGCTGCGTCGCCCAATACGCCCGGAACGCGCCGAGCACCGCGTACGGGTCGGTCCCGACGAGGTACGGGTGGTCGGGCGCGGGCGGCGTGCTCTGCACCGTCAACTGCACGATGCTCAGGCTGATGCCGATGTCGCGCTCGTAGATGAAGTCGGCCTGGTTGTGGTACGCCTCGAGCCCCGCGATGGTCGCGGGCGTCGAGCCGTAGACCTGGAAGAACTCGTAGTCGGTCTCGTACACGATCTCGGCGATGCGGATGCACGCCGTGCCGGGGCCGCGCGGCGTCGCGCCGCCGTCGCCGGCCGCCGCCGCGCCGATCTGCAGCCGCTCGTCGGACCCGCACCACGAGGGCAGGCGGATGGCGTCGGACCCGCGGTAGACCACGTGCAGATCGGGGTCGGCCCGCTCGTGGCCCTCGAACTGCGATAGAGCCTGCACGACCCAAGGGTCGCGGTCGTCGCCCATCCAGATCGTCGCCGAGACCTGCCTGTCGATCACCGAGGCCACGACCTTCGCGCCGTGGTCCTCGACAAGCCGGCCGCGGAAGGTTGTTCCGCCGGCGTCGATGAACTGCACGAGTTCGTCGCCCCGACGCTCAAAGGCGGCAAAGCCCGGCGCACGAACGCTGTGCGGCCAGAGTTCCATGGTCGCCGCGCCGAGCCCGTCCGGCAGCGCGACCGACACCACGACCACGCCGTAGGGATAGACCACCGGCGCGACCCGTTGCACGGACGCGCGGACCAGCGGCAGGTCGAGTTCGGCCGCGTCGCCCTCGCGGGCCGGGGGGCGGAACTGGGCGAGACACGCCGACCACCCCGCCGCGAGAACCACCACGCCCGCGACGACAACCGAACGCCACGACTGTGCCATGTATGCGCCTCTCTGCAAGAACGTCCGAAAACGCCGCTTCCACGCCAAGGGGCCCACCGCCTCGGGTATGACCATCAATCTACCCCGGCTTCCCGGTTCGTGCCAGTTTGCCGCCCGGTTGCCGCGCGGGTCCCGGTCGCCGACCTCTGTACCGATCCACGCCGCGGCGTTACCCTACGGGCATGAGCACCTACACGCACCAGCACCCCGAGCACCGCGTGATCGGCCCGAGTTTGGAGAACGTGGACCCGCACACGGTGACGATTTCGGGCCTCGTGCTCGACGCGGTGTACTCGGCGGACAAGCCGGCCGAGTCGCTGCAGAACCTCTCGCGCGACATCGCCGGGCCGGGGCAGTATCCCTTCACACGCGGCCTGTTCCCGGAGGGCTACCGGACGCGCCTGTGGACCATGCGGCAGTTCGCGGGCTTCGGGTCGGCCGACGACACGAACAAGCGGTTCAAGTACCTGCTGGAGCAGGCGAAGGTGGGGGGGGGCGGGGGCAAGGTGCAGGCCAACACGGGCCTCTCGACGGCGTTCGACCTGCCGACGCTGATGGGTCGCGACTCGGACGACCCGCTGTCGGTCGGCGAGGTCGGGCGGTGCGGGGTCGCGATCGACACCATCGAGGACATGCACCGGCTCTACGCCGACATCCCCATCGACAAGGTGACGGTGTCGCAGACGATCAACGGCCCCGCGGCGGTGATCTGGGCGATGTACCTGGCGATGGCCAAACAGCGCGGCATCGGCTGGGAGACGCTGGGGGGCACGCTGCAGAACGACATTCTCAAGGAGTTCCACTCGCAGAACGAGTTCATCTTCCCGCCCGAGGCGTCGGTGAAACTCGTGGTGGACACGATCGAGTTCCAGTCGCGCAACTGCCCGAGGTGGAACAGCGTGTCGATCTCGGGGTATCACATCCGCGAGGCGGGCTCGACGGCGGTGCAGGAACTCGCCTTCACGCTGCGCGACGGCATGGAGTACGTCGAGGCGTGCATCGAGCGCGGGCTGCCGGTCGACGAGTTCGCCCCGCGGCTGTCGTACTTCTTCAACTCGCACAACGAGTTCTTCGAGGAGATCTGCAAACTGCGCGCGGCGCGGCGGATCTGGGCGAGGATGATGCGCGAGCGGTACGGCGCGAAGAACGAGCGGTCGTGGTTCATGAAGACGCACGTGCAGACGGCGGGCTGCTCGCTGACCGAGCAGCAGCCGCTGAACAACATCGTGCGCGTCGCGTACCAGGCGATGGCCGCGGTGCTCGGCGGGTGCCAGAGCCTGCACACCGACTCGATGGACGAGACGCTGGGCCTGCCGACCGAGCAGGCGGTGACGGTCGCGCTGCGGACCCAGCAGATCCTCGCGTACGAGACGGGCGTGACGCGGACGGTCGACCCGCTCGGCGGGTCGTGGTTCATCGAGGAACTCACCGACCGGATGGAGGCCGGCGCGCTCGAACTCATCGACGAGATCGACCGCATGGGGACGTACGGCGATGCGGGCAGGGCGACGAGGGGGCAGGCGGGCGCGAGCCTCGCGGAGCATCCGGCGTACCGGCCTCGGAAGGGCTACGGCCGCGCGGTCGTCGCGGGCATCAACAAGGGCTACTTCCGTCGGCAGATCGCCGAGGCCTCGTACCGCTTCAGCGAGGAATGCGAGGCCAACGACCGCATCATCGTCGGCGTCAACGCGTTCACCGAGGGCTCGGACGAGCGGCCGCTGGACATCCTGCAGATCAGCCACCAGGTCGAGACGGACCAGTGCGCGCGGCTCGCGGCGTTCAAGGCCCGGCGCGACCCCGGGGGCGTGTCTCGCGCGCTGGACGCGATCCGCGAGGCCGCCCGCGCCGACAGGAACGTCATGCCCGCGCTGATCGACGGCGCGCTGGCCAACTGCACGCTGGGCGAGATGGTGCAGGCGCTGGCGGACGTCTACGGTCGGTACGGCGGCGGGCCGGAGTGGTAGGACCCGTCCGGTGAGGCAGGCGTTTGGCCCGCCGATTCCCGGTGCACCGTGGTGTGTGGCGCTGTTTCGCCGCGCCGGTGGCGAGGCGCTGGCTTGTTCCTACGCCGCCAACCGTCGCGCAGGTCAAACCGGACAGGCCAGACGCCTGCCCCACCAAAGACCGCGGAGACGGCGTCCTCACGAGGCTGAGAACCGCGCAGCGTAGCGTCGTTTCAGAGCAGCGGGTTCTTGGCCCCGTGCACGTAGTCCCGCGTCGGCGACAGGTTCTTCTGGATGTTCACGTAGACATCCGAGTACAACTCCGTCTCCGGGTCGGGGACGGGCGATTCCTCGGCGAACTGCACCGCAGCGGCGACCCTGGCCTTCACGTCCTTCTGCATCGCGATCCACGCGTCCTCGGTCAGCGTCTTGCGCTCGTTCATCAGGTGCAGGGCGAGGCGGTCGATCGAGTCCTTCTTCTTGACGCCCTCGACCTCTTCCTTGGTGCGGTACTTCTGCGGGTCCGACATCGAGTGGCCCTGGTACCGGTAGGTCGCGAGGTCGACAAACCCCGGGCGCTGCCTGGCGCGGCACTCGTCGACGTAGGGCTTGAGGCGGTCGTAGAGCCGGAGGATGTCCAGCCCGTCGTCCTCGGTGATCTTCAGCCCTTCGATGCCGTACGCGGCGGACTTGGCCAGCAGGTTGTGGGCCATGGTCGTGCCGCGCTCGATGGCGGTGCCCATCGAGTAGCGGTTGTTCTCGACGATGTAGATGACCGGGAGCGACCACAGGCCGGCGAGGTTCATCGCCTCGTGCAGCGCGCCCTGGTTGAGCGCGCCGTCGCCGAGGTAGCACAGGCAGACCTTCTTCTTGGCGGGGATGTTCTCGTCGGGCAAGGCGGGCGAGCCGTCGGGCCGCGCGACCGCCCTGCCGAGCACCTCCCACTCGTAGCGCGAGGCGAAGGCGAGGCCCGCGCCCAGCGGCGTCTGCGCCCCGACGATCCCGTGACCGCCGAAGAGCCAGTTGGGCCGGTCGAACATGTGCATCGAGCCGCCCTTGCCCTTGGCGCAGCCGGTGGTCTTGCCGAACATCTCGGCCATGCACGCGCCGGGGTCCATGCCGCGGGCCAGCGCGTGGCCGTGGTCGCGGTAGGCGGTGATGACCGGGTCGTCGTGGTTCACGCACGCGATGGTGCCGACCGCGCAGGCCTCCTGCCCGATGTAGAGGTGGCAGAAACCGCCGATCTTGGCCTGCTGGTACGCCTGAGCGCAGCGAACCTCGAACTCGCGGATCAGGTACATGTCGCGCAGCCAGCCGTGCAGCGTTTCGGTCGAGAGGGCGGCGCTGGGGCGGCCGGCCTCCCGGGCGTGGCCGTTGCCCGTCTGGGCGGTTCGATGGTCGGCGGTCTTGGCGTGGGTCATTGCAGGCTCGGATCGGTGCGCGGTGCTCGAGGGCGTGGGCCCGAAACGCGCAATGATAGGCGCGGCGACACCCGCTCCCTGCCGAGTCCCGAACGCTTGACCGGCCGCGAGGGCTTCGGGCCGGAGTCAGTTGCTCTTGGTCAGGCGGACCTGCTCGTGCGCGCCCGCCGCGGCCTTGGTCTGCAGCAGCAGCAGGGCGTGCTGGAGTTGCAGGTCGATTCCGTCGTCGATGAGTTTGCGGGGGTCGGGCGCGGGCTTGGCCGTCGCGACGATGTTCCCCTTCTCGTCGATGGGCAGCACGTCGGCGTCCTGCCGCAGCCGGAGCGCCTCGGCCGACTGCTCGGGGAGCATGTCGACGGTCAGGTGCGGGTCGACGCCCCACGTGCTGTCGCCGGGGCGGCGGTGGATGATCCGGCCGTCGGGCAGTTTGTAGTACTGGGTCGTGAGTTTCATCTTGGCGACGGAGGAGAGTTCAAAGACGTTCTGCACGCTGCCCTTGCCGAAGGTGCGCTGGCCGACGACCACGGCGTCGATGTCGCCCTTGTCGGCGTAATGCCGGATCGCGCCCGAGACGATCTCGCTGGCCGAGGCGGAGCCCTCGTTGATGAGCACGACCAGCGGCACGCCGCGCAGGCGGTTGCCCGCCGGCACGGCGCGCTTGGTCTCGCCGGGCGTGGTGCCCTGGGTCGAGACGATGGTGCCCTCGCGGATGAACGTGTTGGCGACGCTCACGGCCTCGGTCAGCAGGCCGCCGGGGTTGAACCGCAGGTCGAGGATCAGCCCGCGCAGGCCCTGGCGGCGCATCTGGTCGAGCGCGGCGTGCAGGTCCTTGGTCGTGTCGTCTGTGAACTGCAGGAGTCGGACGTACCCGATTCCCGCGCCGGGGTCGATGAACCAGTCCCACTGGTCCTCGCGCGGTCCGGAGCGCTTCCACCCCTTGACCGTCGCGAGCGGGATGACGGCCCGCACCAGCGGGAACTCGATCTCCTTGACGATGTCCTTGCCGGCCTCGTCGGTCTCGCCGGTGGTCCGCTCGATGGTGAGCGTGACGCGCGTGTCGGCCGGGCCGGTGATCAGGTCCACCGCCTGGTTGACGGTGATGCCGACGGCGGACTTGCCGTCGATCTTCGAGATGCGGTCGCCCTGGCGGATGCCGGCGCGCTGCGCGGGCGTGCCCTCGATGGGCGTGACGACGCGGATCATCTGCGAGTCGTCGTCGTACTGGATCTGGATGCCCACGCCGCGGAAGTTGCCCTGGGTCATGCGGTTGAACCGCGCCAGTTCGTCGGGCCAGATGATGGCGGAGAACTCGTCGAAGCGCTGCATCGCGCCGTTGCCGAACTCGTGGAGCACGGCGGCGGGGGGCAGTTTGAGCGTCGCCTCGTTGATCGACAGCGTGTCGTCGAGGACGCCGATGAGCGTGTTGTTGGAGACGATGGTGACGGGGTTCTGCAGGTCGCGCGTGCGCTCCTCGACAAACGCGAGCACGCGGGCGCGGGCCGCGTCGTCGGCCAGCGAGGGGAAGGCGCGCCGGAGGTCGTCGGTGGTGACCATCACGCGCACCGCGTCGAGGCCGCTGATCAGCGCCTCGCGCATCGGCACCTGATCGATCTGCGAGCGCGACGCGCTGGCGATCGCGTTGGCGACCATCAGCAGTTTCACGCCCTCGAGTTTGGCCCGGTAGTCCTCGCCCAGCGCGTTGAACGGCGGCAGCGGGGGCTTGCCGTCCTTGATGCGTTCCTCGTTGCGCAGTTCCCAGAAGCGCTCGGGCGCGTAGAGGCGGATCATCGCCAGCCGCTGCCCGAGCCGGCGCACGTCCTCCTTGAAGGTGCCCTGCTCCTCGAGCAGGACGTTGAGACGCCAGAACAGTTCGTTGGCGACGAACCACTCGCCGTTGCGCTCCGCCGCACGCGCGGCAGCCGTGGCACGCTCGACCAGGTTGGTGATCCGCGGCTGGGCCAGCAGCGCCGCGCGCCGGTCCTGCGGCGTGAGCATGTAGAGTTCGACGGCGAAGCGGATCGCGTCCGACAGCGCGGTCGCGTCGTCGGTGCCGAGTTTCTCGGCCAGTTTGCGCTCGACCTCGGCGATCTTCTCGGCGCGGGTCGCCTCACGCTTGGCGATGTTGGCCTCCAGCGAGGCGAACGCGTCGCGCAGCGAGCCGAGTTCGGCCGGCAGGTCGTGCCCGTTGAGTTCGCCCGCGAGCGCCAAGAGGTCCGCGGCGCGGTTGGTGCGGGCATCGGTCCACGCCCGCTGCGAGAGTTCGCCGAGCGTCTCGACCCGCGATGCCTCGGCGACCGCCGATTGCGCCCATGCCATCGGCCCGCCGAAGGCAAGCAACCCGGCCGCGGCGACAGCAAAGGCACCCAACAACCCCAACGCACGCGAACGACTCATGCACAGCCTCCGGTCAGGTTTCTTGAAGCGATCCGGTACGGAACATGTACGGACCGCGCGTTCCGATTGTTCACGAGGTTGGCCGCCCCATGAATCCCCGATCCAAGCGGTCTGGATCGGCCATCTCGCGAAACCTCCCAAGCCGCGCCGCGACTTTCGACGAGCGCGAGCGGCTTTGGGTCATCATAACGTGAACCAAGACGTCCCCCTCTGGCGGGCGTCGCACCCCCGTTCTGGATCAGTGTCCGATACCGTCGGGCGACTGCAGGGGTTGCGTCGGCACGCCCGGGGGCGTGCTGGGGCCGTTGCGGGTCTTGAGCGCTCGGGCAAGTCCCCAGCCGCCCAGAAGCAGCCCCGCGCCGCAGACCATCGCCGCCATGACGGGCTCGTAGTTGCCGGTCGGCGCCAAGCCGCGCTCGACGATCCAGATCGAAGCGATCCCGCACATCGGGCCGGCGGTGTAGCCAAGGCCGATCAGCGTTTCGTGCGTCCCGCCGGCATCGACCTCGGCCGAGCCGACTTCCATGGCATAGTACAGCGCGGCGCAGTAGATCACGCCGACCCCTGCGCCGAAGCCCGCCAGCGCGAGCACGATGCCGACCAGCGCGGGCGTGCCGCTCGCGAAGGCCGGGACGATCACCACCGCCGCGAACGAACCGAGCAGCAGCGCCGCGCCCAGCGCGACGGTGCTCCAGCGGCCGTGCCAACCGTGCCAGCGCTCCATGATCAGGAACGTGACGACCCGTGCGCCGAGCCATGTCGAGGCGATGCTGGTGGCCCATTCGACGGGCAGGCCGATGCCGCGGAGCGCGCCGGGGAGGTACGGCGAGATCACGCTGATGAACAGAAACGCGGTCGGCAGCAGCACGCGCAGCAGGCTGAGCAACTGCCGGTACACGGGCGGGTGGGCGTGCGCGTGCAGGTGCGCGTGCCGGCCGGGGCGCGGGCGGAAGGTCGCCAGCAGCACCGCCGCGGCGACCACGTGCACGCCGCTGAGCAGTTGCAACGACAGCAGCGGCCCGGCCTTGATGAGCGGCCCGATGAACGGCAGCGTGGCGACGATGGCCCCGGCCCAGCAGACGTTGAACTTGCCGGTGGCGGCGCGGAGTTGCCGCTCGCTGCGTCCGCCCGCGAGAAACGCCTCGACCATCGGCCACATGGCCCCGCTCAGCGGCGCGTACACCGCGATGACGACCCACAGCGCCCACGCGCCGCGTGCAGCGCCCGGTTGGCTCGGCGCCGCCGCGCCGTCGGCCAGCGTCGGCAGCCAGCACAGCGCCGCCGCGGCGAGCATCACCCACGCCAGCACCGTGCGCGGCGAGGCGACGCGCTCGAAGCGGCGCAGCAGGGGGCCGATGAACCGCGCGCCGGGGATGTAGGTCAGGCCGTAGACCAGGCCGATGCCGAAGAGGGCGACGGTGCCGAACCCGTACGACGTCTCGGCGATGAAGAACAGGCCCGAGTACAGCACCGCCGAACCGATGGAGTTCAGAAAGGTGAACAGCAGCACCGCCCACACCGGCGTGGGCGCGTGCGCGTGCGTGTTCGTGGCGGTCGTTGGGGGCATCGTCTGACCGGGGAGGGTGCGGGCGTGTGGCGCGAGGTTGCCTTGCGCGCGGGCCGATCGTAGCATCGACGCGAATCAGCCCTGTGTGCCCGTAGCTCAACTGGATAGAGCGCTGCCCTCCGAAGGCAGAGGTTGCAGGTTCGAGTCCCGCCGGGCATGTTCCAGTCGCCGACGCGGCCCAAAAGCAAGGCCGCCGGGATCGCTCCCGGCGGCCGTGTCGTTGCTGGGTCTGTCGAGGCGGGGTTGTTCGATCAGCGGCGGCGGCGGCGCAGAGCCGTCAGGCCGCCGAAGCCGAGCAGCGCGGCCGCGCCGGGCGCGGGGATGCCCAGACCGGACACGTACACGGTGGTGTCGAGGTCGCCGTCCGACGTATCGCAGAGAATGATCGTCAGCGTGTTGACGCCGGGGATGGTCGGCCCGAGGAACTGCATGTTGGGGCCGAGGATCACGCCGTCGAGTTCGGTCTCGGCAACCACACCGGCCAGCGGGTGGTTGATGTTGACCGGGCTGCCGAAGTACTGGGCGATGTTCACGCCGTTGAGGTACAGACCGAAGCCGTCGATGAACGACGTGCCGACCCACTCGAAGAACTCTTCGGAGCCGAAGACCACGTCAAAGCCGACGGTGTTCACGCCGGGGTCGGCGGTGAACGTGATGTCGATCTGCGTCACGTCGTAGTGGGCGCCGGGACCGAATCCGGTGATCGGCGACAGGAGCGCGTCCTGAGCCGGCGTTGCCGGCACGCCGGCACCGCCGCCGCCGGGGTTGGCGTAGTTGAAGGTGCGGTTGATGACCGTGTTCGGGCCGGTGGAGTAGTCCTCCGCGTTGCCCGTGCTTATCACGATGCCGGGACGGTTCAGGTCGTAGGCGTTGCCTGCGCCACCGAGGAAGTACACGCCGGTGGTCATCGCGTTACCGACGGAGTGACCGCTGACGGTCATGCTCACGATGTTGATGCCCGAGCCGCCCGGCGCGAGGAAACTCGAAAGCACAGCCGGGTTGTCCGTGTTCGCCACCGTGATCTGGCCCATGGCCGATCCGGCGGCCGCGAGCGCCATGACGGCGCCCGCCGCAAAGAACCGATTCATCTGTCTCTCCTCTCGTATATTCAGCGCACAAACAACCGCACGCACGCCCGAACGCCGGGCGCGCCACCGACACGCCGCGCGGCGAGTTCTCACCGTGCGGCGCAATCAACAGGGTTATGGCGGGGTCTCTCTCTCCCACCGAGCGCGGACGACCTTGGTCAACGCCGTGCATGCAATCTACCTCATGGGGCTACCTTTGTCAATGAGTGGCACAAGTAGTTTCAGTGCGTTAACGCGGTTTTCGCACCTCCGCTTCGCCCGAGAACGCCAGGCGTGAGAAGACGCTTTCACCTCATCCCCCCAACGGGAGGCGATATCGGACACGCCGCTCTGATTCATCCTCGCATCCGACGCGCTGGTACCATCCCCGCATGAGCGAGCCCGCGGCCAGCACAACGCCCGTACACACCCGTCGCCCCAGGCGGGCCGTTGTCGAGATTCCGGCCGACCCGGACGGCCAACTCGTCACCTCCGTCGAGGCGCTGCTGTTCAGCGTGTCGCGGCCGATCGGCTGGTCGAAGATCGCCGCGGCGACCGGGCTGATCGGCGAAGAGACCGCCGCGGACGACGGCGGCGAGGATCGCGGCCCGAAGTCCGGCCCCGCCGCGCTGGTGCACGCGGCGGTTTCGAAACTCAACGAGCAGTACGACCAGACCGGGCGTGCGTTCCGCATCGAGCAGGTCGCCGGCGGCTACCGCGTGATGACGCGCCCCGAGCACGCCGGGGTGCTGGAGCGTTTCCACGGCGCGCGCGAACGCAGCACGCTGAGCCGCGCGGCGATCGAGACACTCGCCATCATCGCGTACAAGCAGCCGATCACGCGCGCCGGGCTCGAAGCGATCCGCGGCGTGGCGTGCGGCGACATTCTCCGCGCGCTCATCGACCGTCGCTTCGTCACCATCACCGGGCGCGCCGAGGAACTCGGGCGGCCGATTCTGTACGGCACCACGCGCCGGTTCCTCGAGGCCTTCGGCCTGTCGAGCACGCGCGACCTGCCGACGGTCGAGGAACTCCGCGCCCGTGCGAGCGCGGGCGCTGGCAGCGCCACGACGCCGGACCCCGACGAAGCCGGCTGAACCTCCGTCGGTAGAACCAGCAACGGGCGCGGTGCGGATGGTTGCGCGTGGGCGCGGCCGCGCCACCCAAGGGAGCGAGCCATGAACATTCGGCCCGGTCGTCTGATGTTCCGTACCACCGGCGCGGCGGCGGCGGTCGCCGCGGTGTCGCTGCTGGCGTGCGCGACCGGGACCTTCGCGCAGCAGCGCCGGCCGGGCCAGTCGCAACCGCCCTCGCAGCCAGCGCCGACGCAGCCGACCCCGCCGGCGGCCCCTGCGCAGCCGGCCCCGACGCAGCCAACCCCGGCGCAGCCGGCGCCTGCTCAGGTCAAACCCGCTCCGCCAAAGCCCTCGTTCCTCGACAACGTCATCAAGCCCGGCCGCACGCGCAACTGGACGCTGCGCGTGAACGTGCACGTCGACGCGTATCAGACCGACCCACGTGTGCTGGGCAAGCCCGGGCACAAGGAACTGGAGGTCAAGCCGATCACCTTCGAGACCGCGGCGGTGGTCTTCCCGATCGTGACCGCGAGCGCGGGCAGCGAGGCGGCGTTCGAAGCGATGCGCGGCACGCTGTACTTCGACGACCGCCCGATGGACACCGAGCCCGAACTCTCGCCGACGGTCTACCACTCGGGCACGCGCCTTGCGCGCTGGGAGATGACCAACAAGACCGGGCGCGAGATGGACCTGCGCGTCGAGATCCCGATGACGACGTGGGAGACGGTGTTCGACGAGAAACTGGCGGAGCGCGCCGTCTGGCCCGCCGGCGGCAAGTGGCCCGAGGTCGCCGCGTCGACGTTCAGCGGCGTCCCGTTCGTGGACTACCAGTCGCCGGTCGTGGTCAACCTGCTCAGCCAGTGGACGGGCGGGAAGGACCCCAAGGTTCTCAAGCCCGTGCCGCTGGCCAAGTTCCTGGCCGGGCAGGTGCTCGAACGGATGCAGCCGACCGGAACCGGGCTGGAAACGGCCCGCAACGGCGAACTGGAGGGCTTCAAACTCCAGCGTGCATCGACGACGCTCCAACTGGGGCGCGGCAGCGAGCACGACATCGCCATCGCGCTGTGCGCGGTCTATCTCGCCGCGGGCCTGCCGGCGCGCACCGTGATCGGGTACGACGTGACGGACACCAAGGGAGAGGACTCGGGGCCGTTCGGCCGATCCAAGGGCTCCGCGAAACTCCGCTCGTGGGTGGAGTTCGCGCTCTACGACGAGACGGCGGACAGACTGATCTGGGTGCCGGTCGACATCGTCCGCCAGCGGAAGAGTTCGAGCAAGGCCCCGCCGCTGGACCGGCCGTGGAAGTACTTCGGCACCAACGACGAACTCGACGACATCATGCCCGTCGCGTTCCAGTATCACCCGCCGACGACGGTCGTGGCGCACGGCTCGCGCTGCTTCTGGGGCTGGCTCACCACGCCGACGATCCCCGAGGGCGCGTCGCAGTACATCAAGTTCGAGTCGATGACGACGCCCAACCGCGGCAGGCCCAACCCGCGCGACACGGGGCGCTGACGGCGCTCAGGGCCAGTCCGGCCGCGGCAGGAAGGTGTAGTCGGGCGTGGTGTTCACCACGCCCTGCGGCACGCGTGCCAGCGTCTTGACGTGGAAGTCGAGGAAGAGCAGGTTCGCGTCGACGCGCTTGGCGTTGTACCAGCGGTGCTGGCGGTCCCCGTTTTCCTGGTAGTTGTAGATCGGGTGCGTGCCGAGGACCCACGTCTTGGTCGGGTCCATGACGTAGGGCATCTTGCCGCCTTCGAGCGGGATCAGCGTGGTGCGCCACTCGCCGTCGAGCGCGTGGTCGTTGAGCGTGTAACTGGTGCCCAGCAGGTCGTACATGCTGGCGACAAAGCCCAGCCCCGGCACGTTCCCGCCCTTGTCGGCCGGCGACTTGAACGCCTCCATCTCGTACGGGTTGTTCTCCGAGTCGGGCGGGACGGCCTTGTCGTGCACGTAGGGGTTGAGCGGCCGGCGCTCCGGGCCGTACTCGTTGATGCCGTACGCCGGGAGCCAGCCCTTCTTGCCGCCAAAGAGCGTGCCGATGTTGGTCGTGTAGCCCCCGCCGACGTCGACCCGCACCTGCGGCAACTGACGGTCGAAGTCCTCCATGTACAGCGACAGGCCGATGCCCAGTTGCTGCAGCCGCGAGGCGCACACCGACGCGCGTGCGGCGTTGCGGGCCGAACCCAGCGCGGGCAGCAGCAGCCCGACCAGCAGCGCGATGATCGCGATCACCACGAGGAGTTCGATCAACGTGAAGCCGCCGCGGCGTCCGAGCGTTCGTGGTGTGGTCATGGGCCCTCGGTCGTGTCCTGTGCGAACATCTCGTCCAGCATTGCCTGCACCGTGCGGTGCACCATCGCGAAGGAATCGTCAAACCCCGCGGGACCACCATGATACGGATCGGGCACTTCGAGGTTCCAAGGGTCGTTTTCGGGGTCTGCACGGGCGATCGGGTCGAACGTGCGGAACAGCAGGGCCTTATGCTCGGGACAACCCGCGCGCAGGATCGACGAGAGGTTGCGCCGGTCCATGGCCAGCAGCAGGTCAAAGCGGGCAAAGTCTGTCGCGGGGGCGAGTTGCCGGGCACGGGACGAGAGTCGCACGCCGTTGCGCTGCGCGACCTCGACCGTGCGCGGGTCGGGCGGTTCGCCCACGTGCCACGCCCCGGTTCCGCACGACTCGATCGTCAGAAGGCTGCGCACGCCGCGCTGCGCGGACAGTTCTTCCATGACGCCCTGTGCCAGCGGCGAGCGGCAGATGTTCCCGAGGCACACGAACAGCACCGAGCGGACGCGCGACAGGTCGCTCATGTGCCGGTTCTCCCGCCGCTCGCGCTCGCGAGCAGTTCCTCCGGCACGGGCAGCCCCGGACGAACAGTCGGCACGTTGGCGCGCTCCTCCCACAGGGCGCGGAGCGTCGCGCGGAAGAGATTTCTCCGCACGCACTCCGCGGCGAAGAGCCGGCCGTCCTCCGCAACGCGCCGGCGCAGCGCGGCGTCGCTCGCCAGCGCGTGGACGCGCCCCGCGACCAGTTGCGGCGTGTCGCTCGCGGCCACGCAGTCTGGCGCAAGCGGGCCGAGCGCACGCTCGGCCATCGGTCGCCACGCCGCGGCGACCGGCACTCCCCGGGCCATCGCCTCGCGGATCAGCGTCGGCCCCGACGACGGCACGCCGTGCTCGCCGGTGTCCCACACGGCGATGTCCGCCGCGTCGATGAGTTGGGTGATTGGCCTGTCGGACACAACCAGACCCCACCTCCGCGAGTGCCCGGCGACGAACCTCGCCGCTCGCCGCTCGCCGCGCTGGCCGCTCCGCGCCAGCGCCACCACGCGGATGCCCGCGCAGTGGATCAACCCGACGAGGAAGACAGAACGCAAGGCGTCGGCCGCGGCGGGCGGGTCGGCGAGCAGGACCACGGCCAGCGCGTCATCGGCGATGCCCAGCGCTGCGCGGGCCCGCGCTCGCGCGAGCCGGTCCCCGGCCGGCTCGCTGATCGGCGGCTCGCACAGACGGATGTTGTCGAGCATGCGCACGCCGCCGCGACCGACCGAGGCGGCCGGCGCCCACGCCTCGCGGATGGTCGGGTCCAGCGCGAGCAGGGTGGTGTCGTCGAGCGCGCGTTCGATGCGCCGCTGCACCAGCCACCGCCCCGCGACGGGCAGCGGCAGGGGCGTGCGCGTCAGCACGGCGCAACGCGGGATCGTCCGCTTGCCGAACGCCGCGCGGGCGACGCCCAGCATGCCGACCGACCAGCACTGCACCAGGTCCGGCGTGGGCAGGCCCGCGTCGTCGTACCGGTTCTCGAGCAGCCGACGCATGGCCCGCGCCGTCGCGCCCGTTGGGCTCGGCCGCGCCGGGACGCGGTCGGTGGTTCCGAGCCCCAGCGCGACCGCGCGCCCCTCGCCCGCGCTGTCGGTGACCAGCCAGAGGTCGTGGCTCACGCCCTCGATCCCCATCGCCGCGCGACACGCCAGCGCGGGCTCGTCGCCGTCGCGCGGATCCAGCAGATGCAGAACTCGGAGCATGCGGTCGAACCCGGTCGGTGCGAATCGGTGACAGAGGACGCGGAGGACGGATCGTTGAGAACAGGCGCGAAGGGCGCGTCAGTCGTCGGTCCCGTTGTCGGGCGCGGCGGACTTCAGGCCCTCACCGGTGCACGTGCCGTCGGGGCGGTTGCAGCACTTCTTGTACTTGCGGCCGCTGCCCTGCGGGCAGGGGTCGTTGCGTCCCAGTCGTTTCTCGGCGCGGACGACCGGCGCGGCCTTGGGCGCTTCGCCCGCCGCGCCGGCGCGCTGGGCCGCCTCCAGGTCGCGCTGCTGCCGCTCGCTCATCGGCGCACTCGCGGCGGCCGCGGCCGAGATCGAACTCGGCGGCGGCGCGTTGGAGGCCGCGGCGGCCGCGGGCGGCGCCGTCGGGGCAGCCATCTCCAGGCCCGGCCCGGCGATCATGCTGCCGGCGATGCCGGGCGCGGACACCGGGCGCGGGGCGGGCGTGGCTGCGGGGGGGGGCGCGGAGGGAGCGGCGGCCGACCGCTGGCCGCCGCCCTGCGGCGGCGCGCCGGGCGGGACAAACTGCGGCGTGATCTTCACCTTGAAGACGTAGTCGGTCACGCGTTCGCGCACCGTCTCCATCATCTGCTGGAAGAGCGCCGAGCCCTCGCGCTTGTACTCGATGCGCGGGTCGCGCTGGCTGAAGGCGCGGAACCCGATGGAGTCGCGCAACTGGTCCATCGCGTAGAGGTGGTCCTTCCACGACGGGTCGAGCGTCTCGAGCAGCATGGTGCGCTCGAAGTACAGCAGTTCGGCGCGCAGGACCGACTCCACCTTGGCCCGCACGGCGTGCTCGAGTTCCTCGCCGGCCAGGCGGCGGTTGGCCGCGGGCCAGTCGGCGCGGAGACGGTCCTTGAAGAACGCGACCCGCGCGTCGTGGTCGCGCAGCGCGAGCGCCTCGTCGATGGTCTTCTGCAGGGTGCCCTGCTCGACGAACCGCTTCGAACCGGCGAGCAGTTCCTCGCGGCAGCGGGCCGGCGGAGTGCGCACCAGTTGCTCGACGGTCCAGCCGAGGCCGAACCGCTGGTTGGCCCAATCGACCAGTTGCTGGGCCGCGTTCTGCGGGCTCTGGCGCATCATGGACATCGTCAGGTCCATGGCGAAGTCGACCGGGTACTCGATCTCCCGTTTGGTGTAGAGGTCGCGGGCGCGGTCGAGGAAGAGTTTCACCACCTCGCGCCGGTCGTTCTGCTCGGCCTTGGCGATGTCCTGCGGCGGGACGACGAAGCCGAACTTCCGCTCGCCCCACTTGGAGAGTTCCGAGGCACCGTAGTGACGCTCGACGAACTGCGCCAGTCCGTCGAGGTTGGCCGCGGCGATGCGCTGCTCGGCCGCCTGCGCGAGCATCTCCTGGATCTCGGCGCGCTCGGAGAGGCCGCGCTCGCGCAGGTGCGCGGGGTCGAGTTCGACGCCGAAGTGCGTGCGCGCCCACTTGGCCAGCCCCTCGGCGTCGAAGTCCATCTCGAACTCGGCGCCCTCGCTGGGCATGTACTCGCCGAGCGTTACGGAGATCTGCGCCCGGACCTCGTCGCGAGCGTCGGCGCGGATGCGCTTCTCCAGGTCCGCCAGGTCCAGCCCGCGCAGGCGGTCGGCCTCGATGATCACGTCGAGTTGCTGGCGGGCGTACTCGGCGGCGCACTGCGCGGCGTAGCCCTTGTCGAGGAAGTCGTCGCACGCCGCGACCGTGGCCTGCTCGATGTACTCGAAGATCAGGCCCTTGACGTCGCGGCCCTCGAGCACGCGCTGGCGCAGGCCGTAGAACGCGCGGCGCTGGTGCTCCATGATCTCGTCGTATTCCAGCAGGTTCTTGCGGCCCTGGAAGTTCCACTCCTCGACCTTGCGCTGGGCCCGCTCGACGCTCTTGCTGAGCATCGGGTGCTCGATGGCGTCGCCCTCGCGCATGCCGAGGGTCGCGAGGATCTTCATCGTGCGCTCGCCGGCGAACCGCTTCATGAGTTCGTCCTCGAGCGAGACGAAGAACCTCGACGAGCCCTTGTCGCCCTGTCGTCCCGAGCGCCCGCGCAACTGGTTGTCGATGCGGCGCGACTCGTGCCGCTCGGTGCCGATCACGTGCAGACCGCCGAGGTCCTCGACCGACTCGACCCAGCCGACGCGGTGCATCAGGCAGCGGCCGTGCCGGTCCAGTTCCTTCTTGAGCGACTCGGCGTCCATCGAGTCGATCTTCTTGGGGTTGACCCATGTGTGGTGCATGGCCCAGTGGCGGAGCAGCCGGAGTTCGAGTTCCGCGATGGGCATCTCGTCGGCCTCGCGCTTGGGGATGTCCAGTTCGCGCGGCGCGACCTTGCGGTAGACGTTCTCGCGGACCTGCTCGTCGGTCGCGTCGACGGTGAGGTCGCGCGAGCAGATGCCGCGGCGCAGCCAGTGCTCCAGCAGGGCCTGACGCGTGACCGAGCCGAGTTTGATGTCCGTGCCGCGGCCGGCCATGTTGGTCGCGATCATCACCGCGCCGAGCTGGCCCGCGTTCTCGACGATCTGCGCCTCGCGCTCGTGCTGCTTGGCGTTGAGCACCTCGTGCCTGATGCCGTGCTTGCTCGTGAGCATCTTCGAGAGCATCTCGCTCTTCTCGACGCTGGTAGTGCCCACCAGCACGGGTCGGCCCACGTCGTGGAACTGCTTGATCTCGTCGACGATGAAGTCCCACTTGTCCTTGGCGGTCAGGAACATCAGGTCGTCGAAGTCGCGCCGCACGACCGGCACGTTGGTCGGGATCGACACCACGTCCAGCCGGTAGATGTCGTGGAACTCCTGGGCCTCGGTGTCGGCGGTGCCGGTCATGCCCGCCAGGCGCTTGTACATCTTGAAGAAGTTCTGGATCGTGACCGTCGCGACGGTCTGCGTCTCCTGTCGGATCGGCACGCCTTCCTTGGTCTCGACGGCCTGGTGCAGGCCGTCGGACCACTGCCGGCCGATCATCGGGCGGCCGGTGTTCACGTCGACGATCACGATGCTCGGCTCCATGCGCCCCGTGTCGGGGTTCTGCGTGGGCATGACGATGTAGTCGCGGTCCAACTGGTAGACGACGTGGGCGCGCACCGCCTGCTCGAGCAGGTGGGGCAGGTCCATGTTCTCGCCGACGTAGAACGACCCGACGCCGGCGACGCGCTGCGCCTCGGCGATGCCGTCGTGCGTCAGGTGCGCCTGCCGCTTGTCGAGTTCGATCTCGTAGTACTGCGTGTGCCGGGCGCGCTCGGCCTCGAGCGCGGGCAGTTGCGCCTTGGCGGCCTTCATCTGCTCCTGCAGCGCGGGCACCTTGGCCTTGTCGCGCGCGTTGCGGATGTCGCCCTCGAGGCCCTTGATCGTGCGCAGGCAGTGCTGCACCCGGTCGTCGGCCTGCTGCCAGGGCTTCTGCTTCTCGACCAGGTGCAGCGCCAGGCGGTTGGCCAGTTCGTAGCGCGGCGAGCCCTCGTGGGCGGGGCCGGAGATGATCAGCGGCGTGCGGGCCTCGTCGATCAGGATCGAGTCCACCTCGTCGACGATCGCGAACTCGCGCCGACGCTGCACCTGCATCTCGGCGCGCGGCTTCATGTTGTCGCGCAGGTAGTCGAACCCGAACTCGGCCGTGGTGCCGTACACCACGTCGCAGCGGTACATCTCGCGCTTGAGCGCCTCGGGCTGCATGTGCATCGGGTGGATCGCCCCGACGGTCAGCCCCAGCGCGTGGAAGTACGGGAAGGTCCAGTCGCGGTCGCGCTGCACGAGGTAGTCGTTGACCGTCACCACGTGCACCTTCAGGCCCTCGATCGCCGCGAGGTAGCACGCCAGCGGGCCCACGATCGTCTTGCCCTCACCGGTCTTCATCTCGGCGATCTTGCCGCCCGAGAGCACCATGCCGCCGATCAACTGCACGTCGAACGGCCGGGCGCGGAAGGGCGGCCGGCTCCGCGGCAGCATGGCCCGCACCGCTTCGTAGAGCGCGGGCGGGATGTCCACCTGCAACCAGCCGGGGACGACCTCGCTGCAGCCGAGGAACTCGTCGGCCTCGTCGGGCTTGGCGTCCGCCGCGGGCTGGCCGAGCCGGGGATCGTAGGTGCGGGGGAGCAGCGGGGCCTTGGCCGCGATCTCGGCCTTGACGCCCTCGTACATCGCGCGGGCCTCGGCGGGCAGGCGTGCGGGGTCGAACTGCTCGGCGTACCTGGGGTTGAAGATGTTGCGGATGCCGACGGCGCGGTCCATCGCCTCGCGCGCCACGGCGAACGCGTCGACCAGCAGGTCCTGCCCGGTCTGGCCCTTGTCGACGCGGGCGCGGAACTCGGCCAGTTTGCCGCGGATCTGCGCGTCGGTCAGCGCGCGGGCCTGCGCGTCGAGCGCGTTGATCGCGGCGACGCGCTGCGTATAGCGCTTCACGAAGCGCTCGTTGCGCGAGCCGATGAGCCAGTTCAGCACGGGGCCGACCAGCGGGATGCCTTGGGGTTTGGAGGTCGCTGCGGGCATGGGGAGCCGTCCTTGATTCGTTGGCCGCTTCGTCGCGAGGCGGGGGTGCGGGCGTGATCTTGAATCGGTCCACGGGCGGCGGGCGGTGGAACAACCGCCAACGTCGCGACGCGTGCCGGGCTGTCGAGCACCCCTGTGTCGGGCGGCCGGATGCGCGGCATTGGCCCCGCGGACCGCGTGCACAACGGTGCTGTCCGAGTGTGTGGTGAAATGCTCGCCGTTCGTGGTGCGCGACCGGGGGTCGCGCCGCGGGAGCAATGGCCCTGTCGGTTCACGCCAGGGGCGGCGGCAGGTCCGTCAGCGCGTCGCGCACGCTCAGGACTTCGCGGCGGCAGTGCTCGCGGGCAAGGTCCGCCCGGTGCTGCGCGGCCAGCACGCCGTGATCCGAATCGCGCCAGACGGGAGGCCGAGCGACCGGGCCGCGGCTGCGCTGTGCGCCCGCGGGCTCGGTGCGAGACTCAACGGTGCGAACGTGCCGCGTCGTGGTCGGCTCCGACCAGCGCGACTCGCCCATGCTGTGCCGGTCGACCGCGACGGCCCGGTGGCCCGTGGCCAGCACGAGCGTGACCAGGACGAGCAGCGTTGCGCCACCCATGCTTGCGCGGCGAGACCGCGCCGCCGCGGCGGCAAACTCGCCGCGAGAACCGCTCTCGATCTGTGTGCAACCGCGGAGCATGGGCGGGACAACTGTATCGGCCTGCGCGGTCCGGGACGTTCCAAGCGGCGCAACGGGCCGGCACTTCTACGGGCTCGACAGGTGTGCGGTGCGACGGAGGGTCACCCTCTGAATTGTGGATAACCAACGCAAAGGCCGTGTTCAGGCCGTTTCAAGAGCGACAGCCGATCGACGGCTCGCCTTCAACTTGCCAGACCAAACGGCGGAAGATATTCTGTGCCCCCGGTCATCGGGCTTCCGATACCCACTACGCCTTGTGTCTACGAAGCCACGGACGGCAGCAAGCCACCACACATTGGGGGCCAGTCCCCTGAGTGAGTGGGGGTGTCTGCGTCTACGGCAAGGATTCGTGGGGACTGGAAGCAAGCAGGCTTGGAGCGAGCAAGACGGCGGGCGTTCCCGAACGGAGTTGGGTCCGAAAACGCGTTGCCCGGCCACGAACGCCGGAGGAGAGTTGGCGATGCTGGCGATGCGACAAGTCCTTCCCGAGACGCGGTCATCGGTCACGCACAAGTTCTGTGTCGGCGGGCACGAGGGGTACCTGACCATCGGCCTGCACCCCGATGGCCGACCCGGCGAGATCTTCATCAAGATGGCCAAGGAAGGCTCGACGATGTCGGGCATGTGCCAGGCGTTCTGCCGCGCGTTCAGCCTCGCGCTGCAGTACGGCCTGTCTCTCGACGACGCCGTGGTTCGTTTTCGCGGCATGCGCTTTGAGCCGATGGGGCCGACCAGCAACCCGACAATCCCCGAGTGCTCGAGCATCGTCGATTACGTCGCGAGGTTCCTCGAGGCGAACTTCCGCGAAGACCGCTGACTTCGCACGCTAGCGCACCTTGAGCATCGCCGCGGCGGCGAGCAGCGCGAGACCGGCGCCGAACGCGAACGGCGCGGCGGGGCCGACGCGGTCCCACAACAGGCCGGCGATGATCGACGCGGGCAGCAGCGCGGCGCTGGTGAGCATCGAGTGCAGCCCGAGCACGCCGGCGCGGTGCTCGCCGGGGGCGAGGTTCGCCACCAGCGCGCGGGCGACGCCGTCGGTCAGGGCCATGTACAGGCCCATGCCGATGAACACGGCCCACGATACCGACGGCGCGTGCGTCACCGCCAGCGCTGCGTAGGTCGCCGCGTAGAGCAGGAAGCCCGTGACGAGCACGGCGCGCCGGCCGACGCGGTCGGCGATCCGGCCCGCCGGATAGGCCGCGACGCAGTAGACGATGTTCATGACGAGGTACAGCAGGACGGCGTTCGCATCGCCGGCCTCGGTCGGCCCGCGAGCGCGGAGGATCAGGAACGCGGTCGAGAAGTTCCCCAGCGAGAACACGCCCGACACGACCAGAAACCACCTGAGCGACGGCGGGAGTGTGACGCCGCGCGGCAGAATCGGCGGGCGGGGCTTGCCCGCGTCCCGCTCGCCCGTGCAGCGCCCGGTTTCCTTCGCGAACGCGAGCGGCGCGAGCCCCAGCACGCCGGGCACCAGCGCGGCGACCAGCACCAGGCGCAGCGCGTCGGGCGCGTCGGAAGAGACGATCAGGTACGCCGCCGCCACGCCGATCACCGCGCCCAGCGTGTCGAGGGCGCGGTGGAAGCCGAACGCACGCCCCAACTCCTCGCGCGGCACGCTCTCGGCGATCAGCGCATCGCGCGGCGCGGTGCGCACGCCCTTGCCGACGCGGTCCAGCGCGCGGGCGAGCATCACAAGCGGCCATCCCGCCGCGAGGCAGAGCAGGCCGCGGGCCGCGGCGGAGATGCCGTAGCCGCCGAGGGCCAGCGGCTTGCGCCGGCCGATCATGTCGGACCATCGGCCCGAGAACGCGCGCAGCAGGCTCGAGAGGCTCTCGGCCGTTCCCTCGATGACGCCGAGCACCGCGGGCGATGCGCCGAGCACCGCTGTGAGATAGAGCGGCAGGACCGCGTACACCATCTCGGAACTGACGTCCGTGAGCAGGCTTGTCAGCCCGGCCAGCAGGACGTTCCGAGTCAGTCGCACGCGTTCACCTCACCCCGTCGCGCTCGGCCAGCAGCCGGATCATGTCCACGCAGCGGGCCGAGTAGCCGGCCTCGTTGTCGTACCACGACACGACCTTGAAGAAGCGGTCGTTGAGTTGGATGCCCGCCTTGGCGTCGAAGATGCTGCTGCGCCGGTCGCCGATGAAGTCGCTCGACACAACTTCCTCGTCGGTGTAGCCGAGCACGCCGTTCATCGGCCCGTCGGCCCACTTGCGCATCGCGGCGTTGATCGCGTCGAGGCTCGCGGCCCTGGCCGTGCGGAAGGTCAGGTCGACGCACGACACCGTGGCCGTCGGCACGCGGAACGACATGCCCGTGAGTTTGCCCTTGAGTTCCGGGATGCAGAGGGCGACGGCCTTGGCCGCGCCGGTGCTGGCGGGGATGATGTTCATGTAGCCGTTGCGCCCGCCGCGCCAGTCCTTCTTGGAGGGCCCGTCCTGCGTGGGCTGGGTCGCGGTGACGGCGTGGATCGTCGTCATGAGGCCTTCCTCGATGCCGAACTCCTGGTGAAGGACCTTGGCGACGGGCGCGAGGCAGTTGGTCGTGCACGAGGCGTTGGATATGACGACGTGCCTGGAGGGGTCGTACTTCTCCTCGTTCACGCGGTAGCAGAACGTCGGCACCTTGTCGTCGCTCTTGGTGGGCGCGGAGATGATCACGCGCTTGGCCCCGCCGCCGCTGACGTGCGCCATGGCCTTGTCGTACTCGGTGAACAGGCCGGTCGACTCGAGCACGTACTGCACGCCCAGGTCCTTCCACGGGAGTTTGGCCGGGTCCTTCTCGGCCATGGTCTTCGTGATCCTGCCGTTGACGGTGAACGAGTTCTCCGTCGCCTCGACCTTGGCCAGCGCGCCGCCGAGCATGAACCGGCCCTGCATGGTGTCGTGCTTGAGCAGGTACGCGAGGTTGTCGGCAGGGACCAGGTCGTTGACCGCCACGACCTCGATCCCCTGGTCGCAGCACATGCGGTAGACGAGGCGACCGATGCGACCGAACCCGTTGATCCCGATGCGGACTGCCATGGCGGTTGCTCCAGACTGGAAGTGATGCGTGCGGTCGCGGCAGCGTTTCGAGAGCCGCCGCGGCCAAACGTCGCGGCTTCGCCGCCGCGAACGGGGAACGATAGGGAGCGGTGGGGGGGCGGACGATGTGCGGCCGACCGGCCGCGGCGGGCGAGTTTGGCGTGTTCGGCATCGTCGCGACGGTGCCAGACCCCGAAAGCAACGTCGCGGCAGGCGCCTTGGCTGCCCAAATCCGCGGTGCGGACGGTTCAGACCCGGCGGCGCTTGACCGATGCATGGAGGCCGTTAGGCTTAGGGCCTGTCGGTTCGGGTAGGTAGCTCAATTGGTAGAGCACCGCATTGAAAATGCGGGGGTTGCCGGTTCAAGTCCGGCCCTGCCCATTGGTCCGTTTCGCACGCTTTCGCGTTCGTCCGCGTCGGGTTGCTAAACCCCAGCAAAGCAAGGCGATTCCGAAGAATCCCGCAAACGCGCGCGATCTGGTGCGGACGGGTGCTGCGCCGCATTGTGCGGCCCAGGTGCGCCGCTCTTTGCGCCGCTTACTCCACAGCCCCCAGCCGCACCCGTGGCTCGGGTCCAATCGGCGTCGGTCAGCCGCGGGCATCATCCGGCCGCGTTAGTCTTGATCCCGGAGTCTCGCCAGCGCTCATCCACCGATCTGGTCAAGCCGCGATGGCGGTTCCGCGCCGACCAACGGCGCGCCGCAGTTTGTCCAGAGCTGCGGCAGCACTCCGGCTCGGCCGCAGTTTGCCCCATTCCCAGCGGGCGACGGTCATCTTGTCGACGCCGACCCGCGCGGCCAGTTCCGCCTGTGTCAGCCCGAGAGCCCCGCGCAGGGTGCGAACGCACCCCGGCGTCGGCCGAGAGGGCGTGCGCGTCGATGGAGCAGCATACGTTGGATTAGGCGCGTCCGCAACCGACGGTTGACGGAAACAAGCCCAGTCGGATTGACGAGTGCCGCCCGGTTCTGGCCCGTGTCTTTTGCTGGAATGGACAGTTCGGTACAACGGCCGAACACCGACAAGCCGCCGCGAGGATCCCGGCCAGTCATGATGCACGATCCAATACGCGCGGAAGGTACCATGCCTCGGATGAAGTTGATCTCCTGGAACACCGCCGCTCGATCTGGCCGCGCCGCAGAACAGGCCGAAGCGATGCTGGCCAGAGATCCCGATGTCGTCGCCCTTCAGGAGGTAACACCAACCTCCTTTCCGATCTTGAAGAGCCGCCTGAGTGCGGGTGGGCTGCACCACCTTGTGAGTGCTGTTCCGACAAACCGACCATCGGACCGCTCGCGGGCAACAGGTGTGATGATCGCCTGTCGCTTCGCCTTGTCTGAATCGCCGGCCGGAGTATCGCCCCGCTCCCGGCCGGAGAAGGCCATTACCGCGATGGTTGATTCGCCTATCGGCCCGACTGAGTTGACGGTTGTGCATGTCCCACCCGGATCGTCACACGGATGGGAGAAGATCCGCGTGTTCGAGCAGGTCTACAAGGCGCTCGCAACAACCGCGAATACGCATCGAATCCTGTGCGGCGACTTCAACTCCCCACAGGCGGAGTTGCCCTCAGGAGAGGTCGTCTGCTGGGGCAAACGGCTGTGCAAGGACGGCCAATGGCGCTTGCGGCGCAGTCGCCGTGGAGGATCTGCGGAAGGTTGGGAGCGCGGCGAGCATCGCGTCATGTTTGGCCTTCGTGACTTCGACCTGTGCGATGCGTTCAGGACAGTTCACGGGTTGGGCAAACCGGCGTTCAGCTTCGAACTCAGGCGCGGGGCAACCATCACGAGGCGGCGATTCGACCACGTGTTTGCCTCCCACGGACTTGCGCCGATCTCCTTCGACTACCTTCACGATCTTCGCGAACGAAGCCTCAGTGACCACGCGCCCATCGAGGTTGTCTTCGACCCGACGACCGGTTGACGTACGGGAAGTCTCTCAGCAGGAATGACCGCGTTACCTGCCATCTTGCCATTGGATCTCATGGCGCTGTATGGCCGGTTCCAGTACCGCCCGTCGTACGGTTTGCCGACCCGCGGCGCAGAGACAAGTGCGGTCTCTTTGGTCGTTTCGCGTGTCGGCGCGGCGTGGTAGCGTCGATCGAACTGGCGGCGCGCCGAACCTGTGGCACCATTGCGCTGCTCGCGTGGGCGGCGGTTGTCCATCGCGCGGGCGTGACCACGGAGCCAACGCGCCCATGAACGTTCTGCAGTTCTGCTTGCTTGTCGTGGTCGCGATGGCGGCTCTGACCTTCGCCGGCGTGCGGCATGCCGCGGCACAGGACCTCGGCGCGCCGGGGCCCTTTGCGCCGGGCTGGCGGACGGTGACCGTCGCGCGGCCGGGCGGTTCGACGTTCAACTCGCGGCTGTTCTATCCCGCCGACGCGCCGGGGCAGAACGCCTCGATCGTCTCGGTCGCCTCGGCCGCGGCGGTGGGTGTGGGCGCATTCCCGGCGGTGTCGTTCGGGCACGGCTTTCTGCAGGCGGTGACGCAGTATCAATCGACGTGCGAGCATCTGGCGACGTGGGGCGTGCTGGTGATCGCGCCCGAGTCCGAGGGCGGGCTGACGCCCAACCATGCGAACTTCGCGCTCGACCTGCGCCACGCGCTGACGTATCTCGAACAGCGGAACGAGGACGCGGCATCGGACCTCTTCGGCCGTGTGGACGTGCAGAAGTTCGGCCTTTCGGGCCACTCGATGGGCGGCGGGGCGAGCATGCTCGCCGCGGCGGCGGATTCGCGCGTGCGCATCGTCGCGAATCTTGCCGCGGCCGAAACAAACCCATCGGCGGTCGCGGCGTCGGCAAACATCCGCTGCCCGGTGTTTCTGATCACCGGCTCGCAGGACACGATCACGCCGCCGGCCAGCCACGGCAACCTGATGTACGCCGCGCTGGTCTCGCCGCGGCAGCAACCGGTGATCGTCGGCGGGTTTCACTGCGGGTTCACCGACGCGGGGTTCCTGTTCTGCGACTCGGGCTCGATCACCCGCGCGCAGCAACTACTTATCACGCGGCGGCTGCTGGCCGCTGCATTCCTGCATCACTTCGACTCGCCGCTCGGCGGCGCGGGCGCGGCGTGGCGCGCCGTGTGGGGGCCCGATCGTGCGCAGCCGGGCGTGAACGTCTCGGCGACCGACCCGCGGTGCGTCGTGTCCGCCGTCGCCCCGCCGCTGCCTCCGGGGTCGGTTCGGCACCTTCAGGTGACCATCAGCAATCACCTCTCGGAGCCCGCGGTGTTCGTGGTCGAGGCTGAATGGACTGGCGCTGCGCCGCCGGGCTGGCAGATCGGCCCGGCGTCGACGGTGGGGCCGCTCGCGCCCGGAACGCAAGCCGCGGCGAACATCGAGGTCGGAGCGGCTGGGTTCGACCAGTGGCCGCAGCAGCAGAGCGTGCTGATCAGCGCAAGGCCGGTCGATTCGCCGGCTTCGCCGGCGCGAGGCTTTGTTGCGGCCACCGTCTCACATACTGCGTGCGCGCCGGACTGGAACGCCGATGGCATGCTGGGCGTGTCGGACATCTTTGCATTTCTCGCATCGTGGTTCGCGGGCGCGGCAGACTTTGACGGCGACGGCCAGACGATCGTCGCCGACATTTTTGCGTATCTGGGCGCGTGGTTCGCCGGGTGCGACTGATCGCACCAGCGCGCCTACTGCACCACGCCCTTGGTCAGCCGCATGAACGCGGTCTCGAGGTTCACCGCTTCCTCGGTGAACTGCAGGATGCGGAAGCCCTGGTTGATGAGCAGGTTGGGCACGTCGGTCACGTCGGTCTTGGCGCCCGCGTCGAAGTGCACGTGGATGACGCGCCCGTCCCAGTGCGCCGCCGAGCCGTTGAGGCCCCTGGGCGCGGGCTGGCCCTCGACAACGCTGATCTTGGCCACGCCGGGCATGGACTGCAGGACCTTCACCGCCGCGGCGGTGCGGTCGGTGACGGCGACGTGCACGACGTTGCCGACGCGTGCCCGCTGCATGGCCTGCTGCACCGATCCGGAGAAGAGCAGTTGGCCGCGCTCGATGATGCCGACGACGTTGCACAACTCGCCGAGTTCGGGCAGGATGTGCGACGAGATGATGATCGTCTTGCCCATCCGCTTGAGTTCCTTGAGCAGTTCGCGGATCTCGATGCGGGCGCGCGGGTCCAGGCCGGAGGCGGGCTCGTCCATGAGCAGGACCTTGGGGTCGTGCAGCAGGACGCGTGCGATGGACAGCCGCTGCTGCATGCCGCGCGAGAGCGAGTTGACCTCCGCGGTGGCCTTGTAGTTCAGGTCGGTGAGGTCGAGCACGTCGGCGACGACCTTGCGGCGCTGCTGGCCGTGGATGTTGTAGCACGCGGCGAAGAACTCGAGGTACTCGGTGACGACCATGTCCTCGTACGCGCCCATGAAGTCGGGCACGTAGCCGATGAGCGGTCGGATCTGCCGGTTCTGGTAGCCGACGGTCAGCCCGTCGATCATCGCCTGACCGGATGAGGGCTTGAGCAGGGTCGCGAGGATCTTGATGGTCGTGGTCTTGCCCGCGCCGTTGGGCCCGATGAACCCGAAGCAGTCGCCCTGCTCGATGGAAAGGTTCAGCGAATCGAGCGCGACAAGGTCGCCGTAGCGCTTCGTCAGGTTGATCGTTTCGATCATCGGCACGTTCGGGTACTCCGAGGTCGGTGGCTCGCGGCGTGCGGGTGCGCGCAGGGGGCGGTGGTGATCGTGGCCGGGTTCAGGGCGGCGGGTTCTGGTCGGGCGGGGTCGCCGGCTGCTCGTCGGCCGGCGCGTCCTCGGTGGTGATGCGCCGGTCCATCGTCGGCGGCGCGGGCGCGAGCGGGTAGACCCATCGGACCATCGTCCGGCCCACGATGCCCCTGCGGGTGAGTTCCGGGTCGGAGTTGTCGACCGAGATGGGCACCGGGCACTCGGTCGGCTTGCCGGTCCCGTCGTCGGCGAGGTGGCCGATGACGATGACGCACGGCTGCGTGAACCAGCGCGACAGGTCCCAGCCGTGCGTCGAGTGCCGGCGCGCGACGGTCTGGGTCGCGGACAGGTCCGCGTCGGGCGGCGCGAGCACGCTGAACAGCGCCAGCGCGTTGAGCGACGCGGTGACGTCGCGCAGGGCCCGCTCGTTGGGCGACATGCCGATGCCCGTGGACGACTGCGGGACCAGCGCGCGAAGCCAGACGGTCGCGTCCTGGATGGGCGTGCGGACGTCCCCGCCGGTGATCGCGCCCAGATCGATGACCTCGCCGGGCTTCCACGAGCCGCCGCCGGGCTTGCTGAAGGCGAACGCGCGAGCCTGCAGTTCGCCGTTGCTGTAGGCCAGCGAGGTGGCCGTCGGCGCGCGCAGGTTCGTCTGGCCGAGCACCACAATGATGTCCACCGACTGGAGTTCGCCGGGCAGGTCGTGCGTGATCGAACCCTCGAGCCGCCACGCGCGGCCTGGGCCGTCGTTGGGCACGACCCGGATCTCGCTGCCGATCGGCGTGCCCTCGGGGGCGACGGGGCGGATCATCCGCCAGTTGCCGGGCAGGCCGCCGGCCCAGTCGGCCTGAAAGGTCTTGGTGGTGGCGCGGGCCGGCACCTCCAGCGCCCACGGCTGGCGGCAATCGACGACGTAACTGCGGGCATTGGGGAACGACGCCAGACCGGAGCCGCCGGTGCCGCTGATGGCCTCCCACGCCGCGAGCGTGTGCCGCCAGCGTTCGACGTCCTGCTGGGAGCCGACGGCGACGCGCTGCTCGCCGTAGCGAGGCAGGAGCACGGTGAACCACGCTCGGGCGCGCTGGTTGGTCTGGCCGAACACGTGGTCGACGAGTGTAACGTGCTGGCCCTCGATCTTCCGAGTGCGCATCACGCTCGCCCCGCCCCATGAGATGGCGGTGAACACCGCCGCGGCGCCGACGAAGGCGATCCACGCGTGCTGCTTCCAGTTGCGTTCCTTGAGGACATAGAAGCCGACGGGCCCGGCGGCGAGCCAGTAGAGCACAAAGATGACAAAGGCCATGAGCAGCCCGGCCGCGGCGCGTGCCGAGCGCGTCACCAGCCCGCCGATCGCGCCGTCGAGGTCGGCGTCCTGCCGAGCGAACTGCCAGCGCGGGCGCCTGTTCGCGGCCATGTCGCCGATCATCTCGCGTTCGAGGTCCGCCGGGCTGAGCAGCGGCAGGCGCTTGCCGAGCACGCGGTGCCAGAACAGGTCGGCCTGCAGCGCGCCGGCGACGTCGGCCAAGGGGCGCGTGGTCAGGTCGATGCCGATCAGCGTCACCGCGCCCGTGCCGACCAGTCGGCGCACGACCACGGGCGTGCCGTCGGGGCCGTTGAGGATCGGCATCGCGTCGGTCGGGCCCGCGTCGGCGCGCGGACGGAAGTAGTTCACGACCGCGCGGTCGGGCAGCGGCACGTCGGCCCGGCGGGTCAGCATCGGTCGGAGATCGTCGAGGTTCTCGCCCTCGCGCCGGTCGAGCGTCACGATCGGGAGGATCGACTCCAGCGGGTTGCCCGGAACGCCGACCCAGCCCTGCGCGGCGGGCGGCACGATGATGATCAGGTGCCCGCCGCGGCGGACCCACTCGCGCAGCGCCTCGGCCTGCGTCTCGGAGAGCAGCGAGGGCTGCTCGGTGCTTGCCGCGCCGGTCCACGCGACGGCTTCGAAGGGCGCGTAGGCCATCCAGCGGTCGGGCATGCGCGCGGGTTCGATGCCGTCGAGGAGCTCGGTGATCTCGTGGCCGGTCGGCGAGTAGGAAGAGCCGGAACGGCGGTTGGCCTGATACTGATCGAGGCCGGCCCGGCGCCGGCCGACGATCGCGATCAGGCCGTTCGCCGTCGGCACCATCTGGTTGGGCGTGGTCTGGAGGGGCAGCACCGCCTGGAGCACGCCGGGCTCGTACCCGACGACCTCGCCCAGGCCGTTCTTGATCTCGACCGCTTCGTGCGCGGTGAACTCGATGAGTCCGCCCGACGCGAGCGCGGAGGGCAGACGCGCATACAGCCAGACCGACTGCCGGATGCCGGGGTTCATCGTCACCACGCGCTGCATCAGGGGGCGGTCGCCGTCGGGGTCGCGCAGGCGGATGCGGAAGAGAATGTTTCGGGGTTTGTTCGATGAGTCGGTGGCGAGCAGTTCGATGCCCGCCCAGTCGCCGGGCCGGGCCGCGCCGCCGACGCCGAACTGCCCGACCTGCATGAGAATGTCGCCCGTGCCGGTCGCGCCCGCGACACGATCCTGCGCCGTGGCGTGTTGCGTCGGCAGCAGCAGCACGAGGAGCAGGGCGGCGAGAGTGTGGAGCGCGGCGGGTCGCACAGGTTGATTGTAACGGTTATGGACGCGGGAGGAGCGGTCGATGTTCGGGACATGGTCTCGTTTCCGATCGAAACATGGATCGCGCTCGCGGTGCTGGCGGCCGGGACGATGCTCGCCATCCTCGGGTGCGCCGCGACAGCCCGGCGCGAAGAGTGCCGACGGCATGATCTGAAGGTTCGCGTGCACGAACTCCGCGCGGCGTATCAGCGGCGTATGGCCGAACTGCGGCGCGAGTCGTCGGAAGCGGCCGGCGAGCCTTCGGCGCCAGCGCCCGATCTGCCCGCCGCGAACGACGGCAACCTGCTCAAGAGCGCGGCGTGAACGGGTCGGTCTGTTCGGCCCCGGCCGCGCACCGGCGTTCAACCTGCTCGATTCTGAATCCGAACCGCCGCCATTCGACGAACTCGCTCGCACGCGTGGCCGCGCGCGGGTGCGTGCCCGTTGCGCCACGGTCGGCCGCGTGGGAACGCTGATCGGGTGCACCGGATATGCAGAGTCACTTGTCGCCAAAGGATCTGGCCCTCGTGATCGGGGTGAGCGAATCGTCGCTCAAGAGATGGGTTGACGACGGTCGGCTGCGAGCCGAGCGAACCGCGGGCGGACATCGGCGCATCCCGCTGGTCGATGCTGTCCGGTTCATTCGCGAAACCGCCGCGACGATTGCGGACCCTGCGCTGCTTGGCATCGGCGAACTTGACGCGGCGGCCGTCGCCGCGACAAGGTCGCGCGGCGGGGCGGAGAGGGCGATCCTCGCGGCCACCATTGAGCGGAAGCCCGACCGCGCAGTCGGCGTGCTGCTCGCGGAGTTTCTGCGGTCCCGCGCCGTCGCGGCGGTGTGCGACGGACCGCTGACCATGCTGCTGAGCCGCGCGGAGCACGACGCGCACGAATCGCCGAGCGGCGGGACGACCGTTCGCGCCGCGGACGCGCTGGGCATCTGCCGCGCGGCGGTCGCGCGGATGTCGTCGTCGCTGGCGGAGCCCGCGGCCGATGCGCCGGCGGCCGTCGTCGGCTCGGTCGGCGGCGAGTCCGCGGCGGTGCGTGCCGCGATCGCCGCGCTGGTCCTGAAGGAGTGCGGGTACCGGGTCGCCGACCACGCGATGGCCTCGGGCAACGGGCACGTTGGGCGGGAGTCGCTGGTGTGCACGGTGTTCGACCGCGGAGCAGCGCTCCCGGCTGTCGCGCGGCCTCGTGCCACGGATGCGCGCGTCGAGCAGGTCTGGATGGGGCCGGGCGCGGCGGACGCGCAGGCGCGCGGCGGGGTGCGCATCGCGCACAGCCTGGGCGAACTGGCCTGCCTGGCCAGCGCCGCGCTGCCCCCGCACGCGGAGAACATCAGCACCCGGCCGACGCGCACTCGCTCGACGGTTTGACGATCCGCCCGCCGACGATCACCAGCGCCACAGGATTGTCGCCAAACTCGTAGGCGAGCACCCGCTCGTCGCGGTGTTCGAGCAGGATCAGGTCCGCGCGCGCGCCCGGAGCAACGATGCCACGGTCGTGCAGGCCGAGCGCGGCCGCGGCGTTAACGGTCGCCGCGGCGATGGCCTCGCGAGGGCCGAGCCGGTTGAACCGCACCGCCAGCGCGATCGCCATGGGCATGGCGTGGCACGGCGAGGTGCCGGGGTTGACGTTGGTCGCCAGCGCGGCGGCGCCGCCGGCATCAACAAGCGCACGGCCATTGGCGTACCGCCCATCGGTGTGCAGGCCCGTGCACGGCAGGAGCACGCCGATCGTCGGTGTCGCGGCCAACGCGGCGAGGTCGGCGGCGCGCGTCGCCTCCAGATGATCGATCGTGCGTGCGGCACGGCCCGCCCCGGCCCACTGGGCGTTGAGCGCGATCATGCCGAGGCTGTTGAACTGGTCGGCGTGCACGCGGACCGGGTGGCCCCGACGCATCGCGGCCTCGAACAGGTCGCGGCAGTCCGCGAGGCTCCACGCGCCGTGCTCGCAGTAGGCGTCGAGCGCGATGCCCGGAAAGGCCGCCGAGACCGCGGGCAGCGTGTCGTCGATTGTCTGACGCACAAACGCCGCGGCGTCGGGTGCGTCGGCGTCGATCGCGTGGCCGAGCAGCGCGGTGGGCACAACCGTGCCGGCAAAGCCGTTCGCGGCCTGCGCAATCGCGTTGAGCATCTTGATCTCGGCGGCCTTGGAGAGGCCGTAGCCCGACTTGACCTCGATGGTCGTCGATCCGAGCGCGAGCATGCGCCCGAGGCGTGCGCGCAGCGCGGCGGCGAGTTGCTCGGGCGTCGCCGCGCGGACCGCGCGCACGGTGGACATGATGCCCCCGCCGCGCGCCAGGATGTCCAGGTACGGCGTGCCGGCGCGTTTGAGTTCCCACTCGTCGAGCCGGTCGCCCGCCCAGCAGGCGTGCGTGTGGCAATCGACAAAGCCCGGCATCAGCACGCGACCCGCGGCGTCGATCTCCGTCGCGCCGCGCGGGGCCTTCAGGCCGCGGCCGACCCGCGCGACCGCCGCGCCGTCGATCAGCACGTCGGCGGCGTCGAGGGCGGGCCAGTCGTTCATCGCGCGCCCCCGCAGCGCGGCGCCCGGCGTCGAGCCGAACGCGAGCAGCACGCGGGCGTTGCGCACCAGCAGGCTCATGCGCCGACCCGCCCCTCGCGCAGACGCTCGCCAAGGCCGCGGAGGAAGCGCAGGAACATGTGCGCCGCGAGGCGCGCGGTGCGGCCGTCGGCGTCGTGCGACGGGTTGAGTTCCATGATGTCGAAGCAGCGCACCGCCGGGTCGCGCGAGACGGCGTCGATCCACGCGCCGACCTGACACGGCGTTGCGCCGCACGGGTTCAGCGCGCTGACGCCCGGCGCGTGCGCGGAGTCGAGCACGTCGAGGTCGAGCGAGACAGACGCGGGCTGCGCCGGGGGGCCGGGCACGGGGGCCGGCGCGGCGTCGCCGGCGAGCACGGCGCCGCCGTTGGCCAGGAACCAGGCCAGGTGCTCCGGCGTGTTCACCATCGGGTCCAGCCCCCACACGCTCACGCGGTCGACAAGCCGCTCGGCGAGCAGGGCGCGGAACGGCATTCCCGAGCCGACCTCGGCGCGGACGTCGAGGTGGGCGTCGAGGTACAGGCCCTTCATCGTGCCCCAGGCGCGTGCCACCGCGCGCACGAAGGGGAACGTGAGGTCGTGCCCGCCGCCGACGCCGACGGGGAACATGCCCAGTTCGAGCAGCGCGAGCACGGCGTCGGTCACGCGCGAGTGGGTCTCGTGGATGTCCGCGCCAATCACCACGTCGCCGGCGTCGAAGACGCGCGGGTAGGCCGGGGCGTCGATCGGCTCGTCCATCGGCGCGGCGGTGCCGTAGCGGGCCAGCGCGGCGCGGAACGCGTGCGGGCCCGCTCGCGCGCCGGCGCGGCCGTGGTTCAGCACCACGCCCGTGTCGTCGGCCAGGCCGAGCAGCGCGACGCGGCACTTGCGCGCCTCGGCCATCGCGCCTGGGTCCTCCAGCAGTTCGGGCGAGTTGCGCACGATCGACGCCGCGAACCGCCCCGGCGCGGGGCGCTTGTCTGGCCAGACGGGCGGGGCGGTGTGCGGGATCACGACAGCAGGTTAGCGGCGGTCACTCGCCGACGCGCGAGGCGCGGGTCTTGGTCTCGTGACGGAAGAACGTGCGGGCGACGGCGCGCCCGAGTTCCTCGGCCAGCTGGTGCTCGGCCTGCTGGATCTGCGCCGGCGAATCGGGCATCGAGCCCTGACGGGTGGGCAGGTCGAAGCGCACGGTGTGCCACTGCGCGGCGGGGTCGGCGCTCTCGGGGGCGGGCCAGAGGCGCTTGCCGTTGCCCGCGTCGACCACCTTGATGCGCGCGCTGCCCGAGGGGGCGAACTGCGCGCCGTCGGGAGAGAGCGTGAACGTCTCCGGGCGCACGTAGATCACCACCTCGGCCCCGACCCTCTGCCCGATCTGCGCGATCGTCTGCCGCTGGCCGAAGCGGTCCATCGCGCTGGCCGCGAGCGCCGCGTCCGACGAGATGATCTGCGCGTTGCGCACGCACTTGTTGTCGAGCAGTTCGCGCTCGGCGGCCTTGCCCATCCGCTGGCGCGCGACGCGGCTGGGCAGGCGCGAGTCGGGGTCGTCGACGAACACCACCGCGGGGCGGTCGTCGGGCAGTTCGTACAGCGCGTCGGTCTTCTCCGGACCGCCGACCAGGTAGCCCAGCGGGCCGACGATGTTGCAACCCTGGGCGCACAGCACGGCGCAGGCGACGGTCGCGGAAAGACAGCAAAGCAGGTGCTTGTTCATGCGTGCGATCCCGCGGAGTCGGACGCCGCCGCCCGCTCAATACTCCATCACGTTCTTCTCGGTGTGATCGAAGAACAGCCACGAGGCGCGCTGCACGAAGCGGGTCGTGAGCGCGAGTTTGACGGTGTCGCGCGGCTGCTCGAGCGGGCTCACGCCCTCGGCGTCGGGGTACGTCACCCGGATGCTCTCGCGGAAGGCGAACAGGCTCGGCATCGATCCGTCCGCCTCCGTGACGCTCACCGAGCCGATGGCCACGCCCTTCCACACGTAGGGGTTGCCGGGGTCGGTCAGGCGATACTCGGCCAGATCGACGTACACCAGCCGCTGCACGCCGAACTCCTCGGCCAGTTGCTGCGGCGTCATCGCGACCCAGTTGGGCCGCTGGAACTGGAACGCCAGCACCTCGTTGGGCGGCACGTAGCCGCTGGCGCCGGCGTCGGCGGCCAGACGGCGCGAGATCTCGCGCGTCAGGGTGATCACGATGTCCGGATGATCGGCCTGGATCGAACGGTCCGCGCTCACCACGACCGCGAAGGTCTTGTCCTCGAGCCCGCGGTACTTGGCCTTGACCTCGTGCGAGCCCGATCGGTGCGCCGACGCGGCCATCGCCCCGACAATCTGGCACCCCGGCGACGCCACCGCCGCGGCCAGCAACGCCGCGCACACAGCGACCGCGACTCCGATCTGCCCGCCCTTCATGCGCCGGTTCCCTTCTCGACCCGCCCCGAGCCGACATCCATACGCCCCCGAGACGCCCCAGTTGCACCGGGTGTTCAGCCCGCCCCGCCCGGATACGTCACCACTTTGTAGACCCACGACGCCGCCCACGCCACACCCACGGGCCACAGAACCCGCGGCCTCAGGAACAACCGAGCGGCAAGAAACCCGAGCCGCGAACCGAACAGCGCCACGTGCGCGGCTCCCCAGAACACCGCCGCGGCGACCAACGACCCGATCGCCGCGAACGGCTGGGCACGGAACGAATCCACCGGCCGCCGGTTGGCGGCGCAGGCGAAGGCGGTCGTCATGCCGCAGGTCGGGCACGGACGGTCGATCGAAGCGATCCACCCGCACACGGACATGCCCAGTTGCCGGTGCGTGCCCACGCCCGAGGGCGACGGCCGCAGACTCGCGGCGACGATCAGCACGGTGAGGATCAGGCCCGCCACGACCGCCGCGCCGATGCGCTCGCCCACGGTCGCCCGAGCGACATGCCGGATGGCGGGGGCCGATGTGGACGGGGCAAGGGGGAAGGCAGACACGGAACGAGTTTACGCGATGGTTGGAGGGGCCGAACCCCGTGCCGCGGCGTGCGGTCGGATTCCCTTCGTGGTAGGCTGGTCCGGCCTCGAAACCGGGAGCCACGCCATGGACGAACCACGACCCAGGGCCGACGTCTTCGGGAGCGCGGTCAACGTGCTGCTGGTGGCCGTGGCCATCGGCCTTTCGGCCTACGGCGTGTATCTCATCGTCGCGCGGAACAGCCGGCAGATCGGGCCGTTTCTCGTGGGCCTTGGGCTGACGTTCGTGCCGGTGCCGATCGTCTCCATGATCGGCGCGGTCATCGTCACCGGGACCGGCGTGTACTGCCTGACGCAGGGCGTGATGCTCTACGGCATCCTGTTCACGCTCCTCGGTCTGGTCGCGCTGGCCGACCGCGGGCGCGGGCTTTCGGGCAGGGGCTGAGCCGCGCCTCGCGCCGAGCGCCGCGGCATACGATCGGCCCCTATGTCCAACGCCGCAGTTTCTGATGTTCGTTCCGACCGGCTCAAGGCGCTCCCGCCGTTCCTCTTTGACGAGATCGACCGCAAGAAGCGCGAGCGCATCGCCGCGGGCGCGGACGTGATCAACCTCGGCGTTGGCGACCCGGACAAGCCGACGCCCGGGTTCATCGTCGAGGCGATGGACCGCGCGATGCGCGAACTGGTGAACCAGCAGTACCCGGCGGTGGGGGGCGGGCTGGGCGTGTTCCGCCAGGCGTGCGCGCGGTTCATGCAGCGCCGCTTCGGCGTGAACGTCGACCCGATGCGGCACATCGTCTGCTGCATCGGCTCCAAGGACGGCATCGCGCACCTGCCGTGGGCGGTGACGAACCCCGGCGACCTGGTGCTGGTGCCCGATCCGGCCTACCCCGTGTACGAGATCGGCTCCGTGCTGGCGCACTGCCGCGTGCACAAACTGCCCGCGGCGCGCGACAGCGGATGGAAGCCGGACTTTGCGTCGATCCCAGCGGCGGTGTCGCAGGCCGCGCGCATCTGCTGGGTGAACTACCCCAGCAACCCGACCGCGGCGGGCGCCGACGTGGCCTTCTACGAGCGGCTCATCGAGTGGAGCGGCGCGACGTGGCGGGGGCAGGGCTCGCGCGGGTGCATCGCGGCGTCGGATGTCGCCTACAGCGAACTGTACTTCGAGGACAGGCCGGTCTCGATGTGGCAGGCGCGGAACGCCTCGATCGACGAGACGCCCGGCATCGAGTTCCACTCGCTCTCCAAGACCTTCAACATGACGGGGTGGCGCATCGGCTTTGCGGTCGGCCACCCGGCGATCATCGGCGCGCTGGCGGGCATCAAGGCCAACGTCGACTCGGGAGTGTTCAACGCGATCCAGGTCGCCGGCGCGGCCGCGCTCGACCGGTTCGACGACCCAGCGGTGCAGTCGATGCGCGACCTGTACCGCCGCCGGCGCGACGTGATCGTGCCCGCGCTGCGCGCGATCGGCTGCGAGGTCGACAACCCCGGCGCCGGGTTCTTTGTCTGGGCCCGCACACCGCTTGCCAAGGACGGGCGGCCGATGGATTCGATGGCCTTCGCGGCTCGGCTGCTCGAACAGGCCGACACCGTCGTGGTGCCGGGGGCGGGCTTCAGCCCCGCCGGACGCGACTACTTCCGGATTGCGCTCACCGTCGAGGCCGAACGGATGGCGGAAGCGGCCGAGCGGATCCGGCGGATTGCGTGGTAACCGGCCCCTGCGGCCGGAACTTTCGGAGAATGTGCCGATTTCCGGCAGGAACGGCCCCGGCGCTGCGTATCTCTCTCGTGAGGGCCGCCGTCCGAACGGCCCTTGCGTCGAGGGTTGAATCGGTCCGATCTGGTCACACCCATGCTTCCCTGGATTCTCGGAGCGCTGGCGCTGTCGGCCTTGGTCGCGGCGGTGTACGCCGTCGCGAGGGCGGGGCCCAAGGCTCGCGCCCGCGAGATGCGCCGCAAGCGGTTCCACCTGCCCGAATCCGCCGAGCGGATCGGCCTTGCGCCGGAGCGTGCGACGGAGGCGGTCAGGGGCGTTGTCGAAACACCGGCGCCGGCCCAACAGAGACGGCCCAGGCGGCCCGACGCGGAGGGTCGGCCCGGTCCTGTGGAGACGCACGATCCGCGGCCGGCCGCGGGCTCGATGGGCCGGTTGGTCGAGACGCCCGACGGCGAGGCCAGCCTGACCACGCCGCCGTTCCAACTGCGCGAGGCGATCTTCTCGAACAAGTCGGGCCGCTACGTCGCCGCGATCTACCGTCGCGTCCCGCCGTGGGTGATGGTGTGTCCGAAGGTGCGGCTGGACTCGCTCCTGATTCCGACGCCGCCGGACGGCCGCGACGCCGAGGACTGGCGGACGTGGCGTCAGCGCGTGCGCGTGCGGTCGATCGACCTGGTGTTGTGCGACCGTCGCACGTGGCGGCCCATGCTGGCGATCATCATCGACCACTCCGCGCCGGACACGCACGCGCTGGGCGGGGGCAGAGACCGCATCGTTGACGAGGTGCTGGGGGCTGTCGGCCTGCCGTTCATCCGCGGCACAGGGCGTTTCGTGGACGACTGGCCGCGTATCCGGCCGTACGTGGAGCAGGCGATCCTGCCCGCCGCGGAGGACGCGCCCGAGGCCGCGGACGAAGCCCGCCGGGCGCGACCGGGCGGGGCGGTTGCGCTCCTGCGCATGGACGAACAGAAGGGCTGGCTGCTGGAGTAGGTCAGGGCGCGGCCCGCTCGACCGGCCCCGCGGCGACCGGGTCCGCGCCGCGGCCGGTGCGGATGTCGAAGCCCCAGCGGTCGGCGAGGATGTGCGTCCGCGCGTTGCGGAACGAAACAACCTGCCGTGCGGTGGGGGGCTTGGCGCCGGGCGCGAAGTCCTCGGTCGCGGCGATCACCGCCGCCGACATCGGCGCGCCGAGCCGCCCGAACGGCAGGTAGGCGCGCACCACGCCGTCCGGGTCGAGCATGACCGCGGATGCGTTGTCGAGCAGCACACCCCAGCGGGCCCTGCCCGTGCCGATGGCCCAGCACACGCCGCCCGCGGCGTTGTTCCGCGCCGACGGCGCGCCCAGCGCGCGGATGGACACGAGGGCGCCGGGGAACCGTCCCTCGCCCTCGACCAGTCGCAGCGTGCCCTCGAAGACCGCGTTCTCCGGCTGATCGGGCGCGAGACGGACGCTCCCGCGCGAGGCGTGCTGGGGCGCGTCGCCGCGCGCGTGCGGCCGGTCGAGCGGGTCCACCTGGCGCGTGATCTCCGGCTGGTCCAGCGCGACGGGCGAGACCTTCGCCGCGGCATCGACCAGCGCGCGAAGGTCGAACTCCTCGCCCGCGACGTACTGGTCGGTCGCGATGTCGGTGATCGACGGCGGAACGCCGCGCGCGACGTGCAGCCGCGTGTCGGCTGTCATGCGCATGACCGTCGCTGCGCCGGTGCCGAGCACGCGTGCCCGGCCGTCGGGCCCAACGCACAGCGCGGTGCGCGCGTCGAGCCCGATGCCCACGACGCGCCGGTCGAAGTCGGCGTGGATGCGCCCGAGGAACACGGCCAGCCGCGTGAAACGCGCCCGCTCGGCAAAGTGCGAGTCGAAGATCACGCCCGGCGTCAGGCGCAGGAAATCGGTCGTGAAGGAGATCGTGTCGGCATAGGGGTTGCGCAGCGCGTCCATCGGCGGGCACGATCCGTCCGCCGCGTCGTAGATGAACTCGCCCAGCACGGCGCAGCCGGCCGAGGTCCCTCCGATCACGCCGCCGCGGTCGAACACCGAGCGGATGGCCGACTCGATCGGCGTGCCCTTCCAGAACTGCACGTAGCGCGTCTGCGAGCCGCCGCGCATCCAGACGATGTGCGCAGCTCGGATGGTCGCGGCGATGTTCTCATCGCCCGCGTTGGTCGAGTTGATCCAGAACTGCGCCACCTCGGCCGCTCCGGCGTCGCGGAAGCACGTGGATGTCGGGTCGGGCGGCTCGCTGGGATCGACCTCGGCGGGGTCGAGCGGCATGCCGACCTCGCGGCTGCCGATCACGACCGCGCGCACGCCGGAGTTGTCCTTCTCGGCAAGCGGCCGGGCCTGCTCGACCATCCAGCGGAAGACCGGGCCCGACCAGTCGCCACGAGAGACGGACCCGCCTCCCTCGGCGCAGATATACCCCTGCGCGCGGGCTGTTCCGGCGGTCTGCGAAAGGACGAGCACTACGGCCGCCGCGAGGACAAGGCGCGTCATGGGAACGAATCCGCTGTCGGTTGGCTTGGTCATCACTTCTCCGGCGACGTTGTACCGATTGAATTCTCGGTGGGCAGTGCGAGTCGGTCATCGGCCCACGAACGACCACCGAATAATCGCAACAGGCCGGCCCGAAATGTCGAATATCGGGTGTCAGGGTGGCGTCTGGTGGTACACTGATCGAGATCCTGCGCTGCGACGGCGCGGGTCCGGAGAGCAGGCACATGGCCAACGCAGCGACGGTGCGCCGTGTTGACACTTGGTTCGCCGCCGCGGGCGTGCTGCTGGCCGTCTGCACGGCGGACGCGGACGTGCGATACGTCAACCACGCCGCGACCGGCGCTGGAACGGGCACGTCGTGGGCCGACGCGTTCACGGACCTGCACGCCGCGCTCGCCGCCGCGCAGCCCGGCGACGAACTCTGGGTCGCCGGCGGGACCTACCGCCCCGCGCCGCCCGGCGGAGACCGCTCGGTGTCGTTCGTGCTCAAGGGTGGTGTGCCGCTCTACGGCGGGTTCGCCGGGCACGAAACGGCGCGCTCGCAGCGCAACGCCGCGGCGAACCCGACCGTGCTGTCGGGCGACCTGAACGGCGACGACGGGCCGAACTTCGCGAACACGTCGGAGAACTCGTACCGCGTGGTGACCGCAGTCGGCGTGGGCGGGGCGCTGGTGCTCGACGGGTTTGTCGTCCGCGCGGGGCGTGCCGACGGGGCGGCGTCGGGCGAGCCGGGGCAGGCCAAGGACCGCGGCGCGGCGGTGATGATCCACGGCGGCACGCTTTTCGCCGTGGACTGCCTCTTCGAACGGCACTGGACGGCGGACTTCGGAGCGGTGGCCGACTGCGGCGCGGGCTCGACGTTCACGCGGTGCGTGTTTGCGGACAACTACAGCGAGTCGGGCGCGGCGGGCCTGCTGGTCGACGCGGGCGCGGCGACGGTCGCCGAGCACTGCCGCTTTGAGCGCAACTCGACGCCCGGCCAGGGCGCTGGCGCGCTGGTGCGGTCGTCGGCGGGGGCGCGGTTCGACTCGTGCTTCTTCGGGCACAACGGCGCGCACCGGGGCGGCGGGCTGGCGTTTGTCGCCGGGTCGGACGGGCTGGTGACGCTGTGCGAGTTCGAGCACAACACCGCGTTCGAGGGCGGCGGCGCGTCGGTCGTCGAGTGCGGGCCGCGGTTCGAGTACTGCAACTTCCACTTCAACTCGGCCGAACTCTCCGGCGGCGGGCTGTTCGGCGAGCGGGCGTGGCCCGAGGTCGAGACGTGCACGTTCGGCCGATGCGCCGCGGCCGAGGGGATGGTGGAGGGCGCGGGCGGGCAGGGGGGCTCGGGCGGCGGGGGCATGTGGCTCCGCGCAGGGGCGGGGCGGCTGGTCGATATCTGTTACAACAACAATCGCGCATCCTTCGGCGGCGGGCTCTACATCATCGAGGGCAACACGGCCGAGATCATCGGGTGCATGTTCATCGACAACGCGGCCAACGAGGGCGCGGGGTTCTACAACCTGTCGAGCACGCCGTACCTGACCGGCGGCCTGTTCACCGGCAACCACGCCTTCGGCGGGAGTTTCGCCGTCGGCGGCGGCGCATCGAACTACTTCTCGCCCGGCACGGTCATCGAGAACTCTCTGTTCGCCGACAACCGCGCCGAACTCGGCGGCGGCGCGGTCTACAACGAGGGCGAGGACCCGCTGATCGTCAACTGCGTGTTCTACCGCAACAGCGCCTACGGCGACTACGCCGGGTGGGGCGGCGGCGTGCTCAACGGGTTCTTCACGCGGGCGCGGACGGTGAACAGCGTGTTTGTCGCCAACAGCGCACGGTTCGGCGGCGCGGTGGCCGAACTGCACGGCTCCGAGTCCGCGACGATCAACTGCTCGATGGCCGCGAACCGGGCGTCGGAGTCCGGCCCCGCGGTGTGGGCGACGCTTGTTCACGCGGGGCAGGTCGTCAACTGCCTGGTCGCGGGGCACGAGGCTCCCGCGGTCACCGGTCTGGCACTGCCCGACGTCTCGTGGTCGCTGGTCGAGGGCGGTCACGCCGGCGTCGGCGTGTTCGATGCCGCGCCCGGGGTCGTGCGGATGCCCTCACCCGGTCCGGACGGCGTCTGGGGCACGGCGGACGACGACTTCGGCGACCTTCGCCCCGTGCCCAACTCGCTGCTCATCGACGCGGGCAACCCCGGCGCGGTGCCCGAAGGGATCGAGACCGACCTTGCCGGCGCGGCGCGTGACCGCGACGACCCCGGCTCTCCCGACGCCGGCCCTGCCCACTGGGCGAGCCTTGGCTGGGTGGACATCGGGGCCTACGAGTTCGAGGGCGTGAGTTGCACGGCGGACTTTGACGGCTCGGGCGGCGTGCAGGTCGCGGACATCTTCGCGTTCCTGTCGGCGTGGTTCGGCGAGGACCTGCGGGCCGACTCCGATCGTTCGCGCTCGCTGGGCGTGAACGACATCTTCACGTTCCTCGCGGCGTGGTTCGCCGGCTGCCCATAACCGCCGCTTCCCGGAGCGGGCGCGGGCACAACCGTCAACCCGGGCAATCTGTCGTCGGTCTTCGCGCAACCTGAGCGCGTGGGGCTGTCGCTGCGCGGCCATGATGATCGATCACACTGCGAGCCGCGTGCGCGGCCGCCCGCACCCCGCATGCGCCGGAGGCGCCCCATGGCCACGCGACTTCCCTACCGCGCCGTGTTCATCAGCGACCTGCACCTGGGCAGTTCCGCCTGCCGCGCGGCGGACATCGCCGCGTTTCTCAAGCACGTCGAGTGCAGGACGCTTTACCTCGTCGGCGACGTGATCGACATGTGGCGTCTGCGCTCGCGGTGGTACTGGCCGGAAGAGCACAACCGCGTCGTTCACCGCATCCTGAAGATCGCCAAGCGCGGGACACGCGTGGTGCTCATCCCCGGCAACCACGACGAGCACGCGCGCCAGTACGCCGGCCTGAACTTCGGCGGGGTCGAACTGGTCCGGGACGCGGTGCACGTCACCGCCGACGGCAGGCGCCTGCTGGTCACGCACGGCGACGAGGTGGACGTGGTCATCCGCCACGCGCGGCTGCTGAGCGTGCTCGGCGGCGTCGCCTACGAGCGGCTGGTGACGGTGAGCCGCTGGCACAACCGCGTGCAGAGGCTGCTGGGCAGGCCCGAGTGGTCGCTGTCGCAGTACGTCAAACTCCGGGTCAAGTCCGCGTGCAAGCACATCGCCCGCTTCGAGGAAGCGCTGGAGGGCGAAGCCCATCGGCGCGGGCTCAACGGCGTGGTGTGCGGGCACATCCACAAGGCCGAGATCCGGCGCGGCGACGCTGTCGACTACTTCAACTGCGGCGACTGGGTCGAGAGTTGCACCGCGCTGGTCGAGCACGACGACGGCACCATGCGCATCGTGCACGGGCCGTCGGTGGTGGAGCAACTCGAACCCGATCTGGCGGCCGACGAGCCGATCGCGGACATCGACCGGACGCTGCCCCTCTTCGGCGCCTGACGCGGGTTTTCCACCGCCGGGTTTCGCTTGCGTTTCGCCCGGCGCGTGGTATGGTGAACACAGACAAGACGAGCGCACCGCGAAGGTCGCGCACGATGCGGAACGGGAGCCGACGGGCGGGGGGATTCGGACTCCCGGGGCCTGCGAAACGCCCTGCTCCGCCTCTCGCGCGTGACGGCTTTGCGGTGCGTTTGTCATTTGTGCCCGCCCCGCCGCACTGCCCGCACTGACGCCCGCTCGACCTCGTGCGAGACGTGTCGAAACCGGAGTTGCCGCGGAGCCGCAGAGAACGCCGAGGACACGGGAGGGTCGGACGTTCGAATCCGACTCACGAAGCGTTCATGGTTTCCCGGGTCTCTGCGTGCGCTGCGCCTCGGCGGTGAAACTCGTTCGAACCCGTTTCGCGGCAACGAGGTCCACCGAGCGGGCGCGTCACTTCTTCCGAGTCGCGACGACGACGCGCGGCAGACCCTCCAGGTCGTTCAGCACGCGCACCCGCTCCAGTTGCGGCTGCGCCGAGGCCAGCGCGGCGGCCTGCTCGGCCGTGCACGCCGCGACCTCGACCATCAGCACGCCGCCGGGCCGCAGGAACTCCGGCGCGCCCTCGATCAGCGGGCGCACGAACATCAGGCCGTCCGCCCCGCCGCGGAGCGCGGCGTGCGGCTCGTAGTCCTTCACGTTCGGCGGGACCGCGTCCCACTCGTGATCGGGGATGTAGGGCGGGTTGGCCAGCAGGTAGTGCAGGTCGGTTGTCGCGGCGGTGGTGACGCCGGCGGCGTCACGCAGCGGCGCGAGGAGGTCGCCCTGCAGAAACTCGACGCGCGACCGCACGCCGTGCCGGTCGGCGTTGCGCTGCGCGACGGCCAGCGCGTCGGGGCTGATGTCGGTCGCGACGGCGGCCGCGCCGGGCAGGTGCTTGAGCAGCGCGACGGCGATGCACCCCGAGCCGGTGCAGACGTCGGCGATTCGCACGCCCTCGCCGGACCTGCCGCCAAAGCCCGGCTCGGCCCGCGCGTGCAGCAGAACGTTCTCGACGATCGTTTCGGTGGACGGACGCGGCACAAGCACCGCCGGCGAGACGTGGAACGCCATGCCGAAGAACCACTTCTCGCCGACGAGGTAGTCGATCGGCTCGTGCTTGAGCGCGCGGCCGACCAGTTCGCGCAGCGTGTCGCGCTCCAGCGGCGCGGCGGGCCGGTCGGCGTCCATGTACAGGCGCAGGCGGTCGCACCCCAGCACGTGCGTGAGCAGCAGCTCGGCCGAGAGCCGCGGCGAGTCGAGGCCCTTCCTCGTGAACGCCTCGGTCATCCAGTTCAGGAGTCGGCGCGTCGTCCAGTTCTCGACATGTGCGGCCGGCGTGGACACGCCGAGAGTGTACCACGGCGGCCGATCGGCGCGCCGGAATCGCCCGCGATTGACTCCGCCGGGCCCGCCGGGGCGAACAGGTGCCGATAGACTCCGCGGTCCAAGGTCGGGCCGGGTCGGCATGGATGCGACGCGCGCGCTCGCATCGTCCGATTCGGTCCGGATCGGATCCCGCACGATGCAGAACGTCAGTCTCGTGTCATCACTTCTCTTCTGCGTGATCGGCGCCGCGTGGGCCGGCCTGTACGCGTGGGGCCCCGTGCGGCGGTTCGCGAGCGTGCAGGCGTGGGGGTGGACGCTGGCGGTGTGGTCGGCGTGCGCCGCGGGCGTGCTGGCGTATCTCGGGTGGGGGCCGGCGGGCCTGATGCAGGGCGACGGGTCGGTGCTGCGCGCGTCGTGGCCGTGGGCGCCGGGTCTGGGCATGGCCTTCACGATCCACCTCGACGGGCTGAGCCTGCTGATGGGCCTGCTGGTCACGGGGATCGGCGCGCTGGTGTTCGGCTACGCGGGCCACTACATGGCCGGCAAGGACGGCGCGTGGCGGTTCATGCTGTACCTCGCGCTGTTCCAGGTGTCGATGCTGGGGCTGGTGCTGGCGGGCGACCTGCTCATGCTCTTTGTGTTCTGGGAACTGACGACGGTCACGTCGTATCTGTTGATCGCCTACGACACGCGCGACGCCGCGGCGCGGCGGGGCGCGTTCAAGGCGATGGTCGTGACCGCGGGCGGCGGCGTGGCGCTGCTGCTGGGGTTCATCGTGCTCTCGACGATCGCTGGCTCGAGCGACCTTGCGACCGTCCTTGGCGCGGGCGACGCGGTGCGCGGGCACGGCCTGTACGGCGCTGCGCTCGCGCTGGTCGCGGTGGGCGCGTTCACCAAGAGCGCGCAGGTTCCGTTCTACAGTTGGCTCCCCGACGGCATGACCGCGCCGACGCCGGCCTCGGCCTATCTGCACTCGGCCACGATGGTGAAGGCGGGCGTGTACCTGCTGGCGCGTCTGAACCCGGCGATGGGCTCGACCGAGCCGTGGTTCTACCTGCTCACCGGCGTCGGCATGGCGACGATGCTGCTGGGGGCGGTGATCGGCCTTCGCGCGACGGACCTCAAGGCTCTGCTCGCCGCGTCGACCATCAGCCAACTCGGCGTGTTCACCATGCTCGCCGGGCAGGACACGCCGGGGGCGTACAAGGCGCTGGCGGTCGGCCTGCTGGCGCACGGGCTGTACAAGAGCGCGCTGTTCATGGTCGCGGGGATTGTCGATCACGAGACGGGCACGCGCGACCTGCGCCGGCTCGGCGGGCTGGCCCGGGCCATGCCGTCGACGCTGGCGGTCGGCACGGTCGCGGGCCTGTCGATGGCGGGCCTGCCGCCGCTGTTCGGGTACCTCGCCAAGGACGCGCTGATCGCATCGACCACGCACCCGTCGCTGCCGACGCCGGTGGCGTGGGTGCTCGCGGCGGCGGTGGTCGTGAGCGGCGCGTGCATCGCCGCGCAGGCGGGCATCCTCGTGTGGGACACGTTCATCGCGCGTCCGCGCGGGCCTGCGCCGCACGGGCACGACCCGTCGTGGGGGATGCTGCTCGGGCCGGGAATCCCCGCCGTGCTGAGCGTCGCCGTCGCGGTGCTGGCCCTGCCGGCGGCGTCGCAGTTCGCCTCGGCCGCGGCGTCGGCGGCGTACGGTGCGCCGGTCGGCGTCTCGCTCACGTTCTGGAAGGGCCTGGACGTGAACAAGGCGCTGGGCCTGCTGGCGATGATCGCCGGGCTGGGGGTGTTTGTCGGTCGGCGCGTGGTCTCCCGCGTGATCCCGAGCGGGCCCGAGGTGCTGCTCCCCGGCGTGCTGGGCGCGATGGACGGAGCGGCACGCCGAATGGTGCGCGTGCAGAGCGGGTTCCTGCACACGTACCTTGTCGTGATCCTGCTCTCCGGCGCGGCGGTCGTCGCGTGGCAGGGGTTGCCGTCGCCGCCGGCGCTCGCCTCGCTGCGATGGGACGAGCCGTGGCCCGCGCTGCGGATCTCCGGCTGCGTGCTCGCCGCGGCGGCCGCGCTGGCGATGGTCTTCATGAAAAAGGACATCCACGCCATCCTCGCGCTGGGCGCGACGGGGCTGGGAGTCTCGCTGCTGTTCCTCGTGCAGCCGGCGCCCGACGTGGCGCTGGTCATGATCGTGGCCGACGTCCTGACGATCGTGATTCTCATCCTCGCGCTGCAGCGCATCCCCGCGGTCTGCCGGCGCGAGGCCGACCGGCTGGACTACGTCGAGTCGCGGAGCGCGTACCGGCGCGACGGGATGATCGCCGTGGCCGCGGGCCTGCTGTTCGGCCTGGTCGCGCTGGTCGTGCTGGCCGGCCGCCCGCGCGAGAGCGTCACGGCGGAGTGGTTCGCCAGGTACGCCAAGGTCGGCGCGGGCGCGACGGACGTCGTCGGGGCGATCCTCATCGACTTCCGCGCGCTGGACACGCTCATCGAGATCGCCGTGTTCGCGCTGGCGGGCGTGGGGGTCTACACGCTGATGCGCTACGCCTCGCCCGCGGCGGGCGACGCCGACACGCCCTCGCCCGGCGAGGCGACGGCCGACCTGCTGCACACCGAACTGGTGCGGCTGCTGGCCAAGGGCATCCTGCCGCTGTCGATCACGGTCGCGGCGACGCACGTGATCTACGGGCACGCCCAGCCCGGCGACGGGTTCACCGCGGGCGTGATCCTCACGCTCGCGGTGGCGTTCCGGCACGTGGCGCTCGGGTACGAGCGGTCGCGCCGCAGCAAGGCGTGGATGCGCCCGATGCCGCTGGTCGCCATCGGCCTTTCGCTAGCGATCGGCTCGGCCGCGGCGTCGTACATCCGCACCGGCTCGTTCTTCGGGCACGTGAACTACGGCGACCTGATCGGCCTGCCGCTGCCGATGGACGCCGCGCTGAGTTCGAGTTTCATCTTCGAACTCTCCATCGCGCTGGCCGTCCTGGGCGGCGGCACGCTGGTCATCGACACGCTCAGCAGGCCGCGCGATTCGATCGCGGCCGAAGGGAGGCCGACCACGTGGAACTCCTGATCGCGCTCACGCTCGGGCTGCTGTTCGGCGTCGGCGTGCACCAGATGCTGCGCCGGAACGTGATCCGCTCGGCCATCGGCCTGGTGCTGGTCGGCAACGCCGTCAACCTGTTCCTCATCCACTGCGGCGCGTACCGCGGGATCGTCCCGCCCTACACGACGATCGAGGGCCAGTCCAGCGACCCGCTCCCGCAGGCGCTGGTGCTGACGGCCATCGTCATCGGCATGGGCGGGTTCTCGTTCGTGCTGGCCGTGCTCTACGTCTTCGCCCTGCGCGACCGCACCGGCGACATGGCCAACGTCTCGCAACTCAAGCACTGACCCATGCCCGAAACGTCCGTCAACCCGCACCTGGCGCTCCTGCCGATCGTCCTGCCGCTGGCCGCGGCGGCGGTCGGGCTGCTGCTGCTGCGTCACCGGCCGCGCGCCATGGCGCTGCTGGCGCTGGCGGCGATGGCCGGGGGCGTGTGGGCGAGTTGGTCGCTGGTGTCGGCGGTGAACGCCGAGGGCGCGCCGGTGGTTCTGCACGTGGGCGGCTGGCGCGCGCCGTTCGGCATCAACCTCGTGGCCGATCACCTGGGCGCGATGATGGCGCTGATGTGCCAGTCGGTGCTGCTGGCGGGCGTGCTGTACGCGCGCGGCTGCCGCGACACGTGCGTCCGGTTCCCGGTGTTCTACCCGCTGCTGCTCACGCTCGCCGCGGGCCTGACGGGCGCGATGCTGACCGGCGACCTGTTCAACTTCTTCGTGTTCGCGGAGTTGGTCGTCATCTCTGGCACGGTGCTCACGGCGTGCTCGGACCATCGCGGCGGCGTCGAGGCCGCGTACAAGTACTTCTACATCGCGCTGGTGGCGGCGATGGCGCTGCTCCTGGCCAACGGCTGCCTGTACGCCGAGTACGGCACGCTGAACATGGCCGACCTGGCCGCGCGCATCGCCGATCGCCCCGACGCCCCGCTCGCCGGCGTCGCGCTGGGCCTGCTGCTGGTGAGCCTGGGCATCAAGTGCGCCGCGGTGCCGTTCCACTTCTGGCAGCCCGACTTCCACACCACCTCGCCGACCGCCGTGAGCGCGATGCTCTCGTCGGTCGTCGTCAAGCTCGGCGTGTACGGGCTGATCCGCGTGTCGATGCTGCTGTTCCCGCACGCCGACTCGGTGTCGCCGCTGCTGGTCGGCGCGGGCGTCGCGGGCGTGGCCGTCGGCGGGCTGGGCGCGGTGGGGACGCACGACCTCAAGCGCATGCTCGCCTATTCCACGCTGGCGCAGATCGGCTTCATGCTCGTGGCCGTGGGCTGGAAGTCCGGCCCGGCGATCGCCGCGGCGCTGGTCTTCGCGATCAACCACGCGCTGGTCAAGGCGGCGATGCTGATGCTGGCCGGCGCGGTGGCGAGCCGCGCGCCCGTCAAGTCGGCCTCGTTCGAGGTCGTCGCCGGCGTCGGCCGCGCGCTGCCCGGCGCGGGCGTGCTGTTCCTGCTCGGCGGGATGGCGCTGGCGGGCCTGCCGCCGATGAACGGGTTTGTCTCCAAACTCGGCGTGTTCCGCGCGGGCGTCGATCAGGCCGCGTGGCTCGCGCTGGGCGCGCTGGCCGTCGGCAGCCTGTGCACGTTCGTCTACGTCGCGAGGTCGTTCCAGCGCGTGTGGTGGGAGTCGCCCGAAGCGGCCGTGCACGCCAAGCCGTACGGCGACTCGCTGGCCGCGCCGCTGCTGCTGATCACGGCGAGCCTCGCGCTGGGCGTCGCGCCCCAGCCGCTGCTGTCGTTCGCGTCCGACACCGCCGCGTGGCTCGCCGACCCCGCCGTGTACATCGACGCCTCGCTGAAGGGGACGCCATGATCCAGGCCGTGAAGAACGCCGTGTTCGCGCGTGTCCCGCTCGCCGCGGGCCTGACCGCGCTCTACCTGCTCATCACCGGCAACGCCGAGCCGAGCAACTTCGCCGTCGCGGCGGTGCTGGGCGTCGGGCTTTCGCTGCTGCTCCCTCCGCCCGAGACGCGCCGCAGCGCGCGCGACTGGCCCCGCATCGTCACCGCGTTCGTCGTGCACAGCCTGACCGTCGCGTGGGACGTGCTGGTCAACGGCCTGCTGGTCGCCTCGCTGGTGCTGTGGCGGCGGTCGCGAGTGCGGCCCGGACTGGTGCGCATCCGCAACGGCCACAGCACCGACATGGCCGCCGCGCTCGACGCGCACGCCGTTTCGCTCTCGCCCGGCCAACTGGTCCTGAAGATCGAGCCCGACCACTACACCACGCACTGCCTGCTCGCGCCCGAGGTTCGCGCCGAGGGCCCCGACGCCGGCGCGACACGCCGCGCCCGAATCGAACGCTTCGCCGGGAGCCGCGACGCGGCCGGAAAGGAGGCCGACTGATCATGCCCGCGTTCCTCCACTACACGCTCGACGCCGCGATTCTCGCGCACCTCGCGCTGCTCGCGGCGTGCATCGTGCGCCTGTGCCGCGGCGAGAACGCCTTCGACCGCCTGCTGGCCGTCGATCTCATCGGCACGCTGCTGCTCGCCATCGCGGTGCTCTTCGCCATCCGCGAGGGTCAGAGCCTCGTCCTGGACGTGGCCCTCGGCCTGGCCGCCGTCGGCTTCACGGGCAGCATCCTGCTGGCCAAATACGTGGCCGACGACGCGGTGATCACAGGCTCGGGCGACGCCGCGGCCGACCCGGACCGGCCGCGTTCGCGCGCCCACACGGAGAGCAGCCCATGACCCACGCCACCGCCACACTCGCCGCCGCGGCGGTCATCCTCGGCACGCTGTTCTCCATCATCGGCGTGCTGGGGCTGGTGCGGTTCCCCGATGTCTACAGCCGCCTGCACGCCACGGGCAAGGTCAGCGTCTTCGGCGTGACGATCCTGCTGCTCGCGGCGATCGCGCTCGACATCGCGGGCATCGGCAAGGCGATGGTGCTGATCGGCTACCTCATCCTCGCTGGCCCGGTGCTCTCGCACGCGCTGGCCGCCGCGGCACGGACGGCGGGCGTGAGGATGGAGGGAGAGGACGCCGCGCCCTGAGGGCGCCGCTCGCCGGACAACTGGCAACGAAGAAGGCCCCGGGCGTGCGCCCGGGGCCTTGGAGTGTGTTCGACCGCCGCGTAACGGACTCGATCAGTAATCCATGTCGTCCATGCCGCCGCCGGCCGGGACGGGGGCCTTCTTCTTCTCCTTGATCTCGACGACCGCGGCGTCGGTCGTGAGCAGCAGGCCGGCGATGCTCGCGGCGTTCTGCAGGGCGACGCGTTCGACCTTGGTCGGCACGATCACGCCCATCTCCATCAGGTTGCCGTACTCGTGGGTCAGCGCGTTGAAGCCGAAGTTGTCGTCCTTGGACTCCTCGACCTTCATCGCGATGATCGACCCGTCCAGCCCGGTGTTGGCCGCGATCTGCTTGATCGGGTACGACACGGCGCGGTCGACGATGTCGATGCCGATCTTCTCGTCGCCGGTAGCCTTCTTGCGGACCTTGTCCAGCGTGCGACGGGCACGGAGCACCGCGACGCCGCCGCCGGGCAGGATGCCCTCCTCGACCGCCGCACGGCAGGCGTGCAGGGCGTCCTCGACGCGGGCCTTCTTCTCCTTCATCTCGACCTCGGTCGCCGCGCCGACGTTGATCTGCGCCACGCCGCCGGCGAGTTTGGCCAGCCGCTCCTCCAACTTCTCGCGGTCGTAGTCGCTGGTCGTGGTCTCGATCTGGTGGCGGATCTGCTCGATCCGTGCCTTGATGTCGGCCGGCGAGCCCGCGCCCTCGACGATCGTGGTGTTGTCCTTGTCGATCGTGACCTTCTTGGCGCGGCCGAGGTCGGCGATGGTCACCTTGTCGAGTTCGATGCCCAGTTCCTCCATGATCGCCCTGCCGCCGGTGAGCACGGCGATGTCCTCGAGCATCGCCTTGCGCCGGTCGCCGAAGCCCGGCGCCTTGACCGCCGCGATCTTCAGCACGCCGCGCAACTTGTTCACCACCAGCGTCGCCAGCGCCTCGCCCTCGATGTCCTCGGCGATGATGAGCAGCGACGCGCCCTGCTCGGCGATCTTGCCGAGGAGGGGCAGCAGGTCCTTGGCGGAACTGATCTTCTTCTCATAGATCAGGATGTAGGGCTTGTCGAGCACGCACTCCATCGTGGCGGGGTTGGTCACAAAGTGCGGCGACAGGTAGCCCTTGTCGAACTGCATGCCCTCGACGAGTTCGACCTCGGTCTCCAGGCTCTTGCCCTCTTCGACGGTGATCACGCCGTCCTTGCCGACCTTGTCCATCGCGTCGGCGATGATCTTGCCGATCTGCTCGTCCTGGTTGGCCGAGCAGGTGCCGACCTGCGCGATCTCCTTGGACGAGGAGACCTTCTTCGACATGCTCTTGAGTTCGTCGGCGATGGCCGCGACGGCCATGTCGATGCCGCGCTTGACCTGGTTGGCGTTGGCGCCGGCGGTGATGTTCTTCAGGCCCTCGGTGAAGATGGCCTCGGCGTAGATGGTCGCGGTGGTGGTGCCGTCGCCGGCGTCCTTGGAGGCCTTGGTGGCGACCTCCTTGATCATCTGGGCGCCCATGTTCTCGTACGGGTCCTCGAGTTCGATCTCCTTGGCCACGGTCACGCCGTCCTTGGTGACGGTGGGCGAGCCGAAGGACTTCTCGAGCACGACGACGCGCCCGGACGGGCCGAGCGTGACCTTCACGGCGTGCGCGAGTTTCTGCACGCCGCGGAGGATCCGCTCGCGTGCGTCGTTGTCAAAGGCGATCTGCTTTGCGGCCATTGCGTGGTTCCCTTTCTCAGTCTGTGCTCGCCGCGCGTCGGCGGCGGTGGATGCGTGTTCAGGTCAACCGATCTTGATCCACGCCACGTCGGCGGAATCGATGATGTACACGTGCTTGCCGTCGGTGAGTTTGATCAGGTGATCGGGCTCCTCGGGCAGCAGCATCGCGTTGGTCACGATGCACTTCTCGGCGTGCGCGAAGAACACGACGGCGTCGCGCTTGCCGTTGAGTTCCTTGCAGGCCTGTCGGAGTTGCTCGGTCGTCATGGCGCGTGGGTCACTCGACGATCGCGAGCACTTCCTCCTCGCTCATGACCAGCAGTTTCTGCTCGTCGCCCGCCGCCCCGAGTTTGATCTCGGTCCCGGCGTAGGACGAGAAGATCACGCGGTCGCCCTTCTTGACGGTCAGCGGGATCAGTTCGCCCGTCTCGCTGTTGATCGTGCCCGTGCCGACCGCGACGACCACGCCGGTCTTGGGCGTGTCCTTGGCCTTCTCGGGCAGGTACAGGCCGCTCTCGGTGCGGTCCTCGGCCTCGTCGCGGCGGACGAGGATCTTGTCGTGCAGCGGACGGATCTTCGCGGCGGCGGGGGCGGTTGCGGTCTTCGACATGGTCAGCGTCTCCTCGAATGCGGTAAACGGTTCCGGATGAGCGGTTGTCGGCATGCCAAACGCCGGACGCGGCGTTCGGGCCGTGGGTTGAACGATCGACGGTCACGGGCTCCCCGGCCAGCGGCCGTGGTAGAAGCGCTGCATGCAGCGCTGCAGGACCTTGAGCATGAGTTCGACGTCCGCCGCGGCCCGGTCGACCACCGCGAACGCGTCGCACCGCAGCGCGGCGGACATGTGGCGGGTGGCGTCGCGCGCGCTGCGGGCCTGCTGCACGACGACCGTCGGCGGGGGGGAGTCGAGCCGGCGGAGCAGTTCGAGCACGCGCGGGCCGGCCTCTTCGACGGGCGCGGGCGTGGTCGAACCGGCATCGAGCGGCAGACCCAGGTCAACAACCGCGATGTGCACGGGGTTGGTGCGGATCGCACGCTCCGCCTCGCGTGCCGTGCGAACGCGCAGCGAGTGCACGCCCATCGGCTCCAGCAGCGCGGGCAGGCGATCGACCCACGACTCGTTCTGCCAACCGCCCCACGACAGAAGCAGGTTCAGCCGCCGGCCGCGGTCGGTCGGGGGCAGATGGCCGCCCGTGTCACGCGGCGGGAAGCGGTCGAGGCGGAGTTCGGCCCACCGATCGCTCGTCTGGCCTGCGGGCGGGAGCGCATCGGGTGCCTCGCCGTCCGGATGGCCGTCCGACTCCGCGCCGTGGGCAAGGGGTGAAATCCGGCGAATGTTGAAGCGGAACAACGGTTGAACGCCGCGGCCCGCACTCAGCCGCTGAGCCAGCCGACCGCCGAACGGCAGCAACACGCCCGCCGCGACGGGCTGGTTCGGAGTCGGGGATTGCGTGCGCAGCATCACCATTGCGGCCAGACGATGGCAAGTCCTGTGCCGAAGGTCGCAGGCGGTTTGGGTGCCCTGGTCACTCGGATGGCCGCCAAAACCGGGCCTTTGGACGGCGGGGGCGGGTGCATGTGGCTGCGATGGCCTGCCAGCCCGCCGCGGCGGTCGTGTGTCGGTGCCATTTCGGCAGGTGGCAAGTAGTGGCCATCGGTCTCCGCGCGTGGTGCACGGGACCGATCGCTGGCGAACAGAAACCTGCCGCGGCGGGGCGAGCGGGTACACTGACCGCATGGAGATCGCACTGGTCATTGTGGGTGTGCTCGCGGTGGGGCTTGCCGTCGTGACCGTCTGGCTGGCGATGGAGCGCGGGCGGCTTGTCGCGGCGGCCGATGCGGCCGCGCGCGACGCCAACAACGCACGCGAAGAGCGCGAGCGGCTGGGAGCGCAGTTGCGCGAGGCGTCGAGCGCGGCGGCGGCGGCGGGGGAGCGTGCGACCGGCTTGGAGCGGCAACTGGCCGAGGCCGCGCAGCGCGGCGAGACGGAACTGGCCGATGCGATTGCGAAGCGCGACGCGCTGTGGGAGGAGAAGGCGCGCCGGATCGAGCAGGTCGCGAGCGAGAAACTCGCCAGCGCGCAGCGCGAACGCGACGCCGTGAAGACCCAACTCGACCAGATGGAGGCGAAGATGCGGGAAGCCTTCGCCGCGATCTCGCGCGAGGCGATGGAGAAGAACTCGACGCAGTTTCTGGCGCTGGCGGAGCAGAAACTCGAGTCCAAGCGGTCGGCCGTCGACGAACTGGTCAAGCCGATCGCCGAGACGCTGAAGAGGACCGACGAGAAACTCGCGGTGATCGAGTCGGCCGGATCGTCGCTCAAGGAGGAAACGACGCGGCTGGTGCGGGCGCTGCGCGACCCGCACGTGCGCGGGCGGTACGGCGAGATCCAGTTGCGCCGCGTGGCGGAACTGGCGGGCATGAGCGACAACTGCGACTTCTACGAGCAGGACCAGACGCGCGACGCGGACGGCAACCCGCTGCGGCCGGACATGGTGATCCGGATGCCCAGCGACCGCGTGGTGGTCGTCGACGCCAAGACCAACATCCGCGCCTATCTGGAGGCGATGGAGGCGGCGACGCCGGACGAGGCGGAGGCGTGCCTCGAACGCTTCGCGCGCCACGTGTCGGAGCAGGCCACGGCGCTGGCGCGGAAGAAGTACTGGACGCAGTACCGGGGATCGCCGGAGTTCGTGGTGATGTTCATCCCCGGCGATCAGTTCATCGACGCCGCGCTGCGGCGCGAGGCGACGCTGCTGGAGCGCGCGGCCGAGCAGGGGGTGCTGCTGGCGGGGCCCTCGACGCTGATCGGGCTTCTGCGCGCGGTGGCCGTGGGGTACAGGGAGCAGCGGCTCGCGCAGGCGGCGGAGGAACTGCGCGAGCTGGGCAGGGAGCTCCACGAGCGTGCCGCCACCGCGTTCGCGCACGTGCTGCAACTGGGCCGGGCGATCAACTCGACCGTCGACAGTTATAATAAGTTCGTTGGTTCTTATGAATCCCGCCTGGAGCCGACGCTCAAGAAGTTCGAGGACGCGGGCGTGAAGAGCGCCAAGGAACTGCCCGAGGTCCGGACGGTGGACACGCGGGCGAGGGTGACGGAGTAGCCCGCCGGGGGTTTGAGCATGCGCACGCCAGCACCGTACGCCGACCGCGCCGACGCCGGGGCCCGGCTGGCCGCGAGGCTCGCCGGGCTGGGCCTGAGGCGCCCGCTGGTGCTGGCGGTCCCGCGCGGCGGGGTCGAGGTCGGCGCGCCGATCGCCGACACGCTGGGCGGCGAACTCGACGTGGTGCTGGCTCGGAAACTCCGCGCGCCCTCGCAGCCTGAACTGGCGCTTGGCGCTGTGGGCGAGGACGGCCGGGCGCACCTGAACGAGTACGGCCGCGAGGTGTACGCGGGAGCGCCGGAGATCATCGAACGCGCCAAGGCTCGCGAACTGGCCGAGATCGCGAGGCGGCGAGAGATGTTCCGGGCGGTCCGGCCCGCGGCGGAGATCGCCGGGCGCGACGTGGTGGTCGTTGACGACGGCATGGCGACCGGTTCGACATTGATCGCCGCGCTGCACGCGGTCCGCGCGGCGGGCCCGGCCCGAGTCGTTGTTGCCCTGCCGGCCATGCCGTACTCGCGGCAGGGGGAGATCCGTGCGCTGTGCGACGACCTTGTGTGCCCTGTCGCGACCGACGACTTCTTCGCGGTCGGACAGTTCTACCACGACTTCAGCGAGGTGAGCGACAACCGCGTCGCGGAGTTGCTGCGGCGGCACGCCGGGCCGCAGCACTGACTGAGCGCGGGGCGCCGGCGCCATCAGCGTTGCGAGTCCGTGCTCGCGCGGCGGGCGCGGACGCCGAGGAACATCGGGATCTCGCGGCGGGCGCGGTTCTCCTCGGCCGCGCGCGGGCCGGAGGTGCTCTCGCGCAGACTCGGCCACTCCTCCAGAGCGTCGACGAGCAGGCCCGCCCTGGCGAGCGCGCCGACGTACGCCTGAAGCGGCCGGTGGAAGGTGAGCGTGCGGACGCTGCCCTTGCCGTGCGCGGCCTTGCCCGGCTGCATCTCGATCTCGCGCACGTCGGACGACAGGTAACCGTCGATGCGCCGGTACTGGCGCGACTGTCGGTCGTCCCACCCCCACGCGCTCTGGCCGACGGCGCGGAACGCGGGGTGCGAGACGACAAACACGAACGCGCCACCGGGCCGCAACGCCGCGGCGACGCCGCGCATCACCGGCTCGAGCGTGTCGATGTTGCCCAGCGCCATGACGCACGCGGCACGGTCAAAGGCGCCGCGGAGATCGGCGGGCAGCGCGGCCCAGAGGTCGCGCGCATCGCCCACGAGGTAGCGCTGGTTCGGGTCGTCGCCGGCGCGGCGCGCGGCCGCTTCGATCAGCCCAGGCGCGGCGTCGACGCCGGTGACGCTGCAGCCCATCGCGGCGAGCCGGCGCGCCAGCACGCCCTGCCCGCAGGCGACGTCGAGCACGCGCGAGCCCGGCTGCGCGTTGAGAAGGCGGAGCGCGCCGGGGAGGATGACGCGCTCGTAGTGGTCGTTGCCGCGGTCGTCGAGCAGGTCGTCGTACCAGTCCGCGACGTTCTGCCACGAGGTGGCGTGTCCCGGCTGGGGCGCGGGCGGGCGCGGCGGCGCGGGCGCGGCCGTGCCGGCGGCCCTGTAGAACGAGTCCGGCGGCGGCGAAGTGAAGACGATCTCCTGACCGGTCGCGGGGTGGGCAAAGCCGAGTTCGGCCGCGTGCAGGCCGAGGCGGCCGATCGGGTTCGTGTGTGCGCCGAATCGCCGGTCGCCCACGAGGGGGTGGCCCATGTCGGCAAAGTGGATGCGGATCTGGTTCTTGCGGCCGGTTTCGAGCCGCGCTTCGACAAGTGTCCGGCCGTTGCCCGCGGCGAGCACGCGGAAGTGCGTCACGGCGAGTTTGCCGGGGCCGGGCCGTCCGGGGCGCAGGTCCGCCGCGCGGCCGCGGCGCGGCGATTCGTCCGCCTCCTCGTCGCGCATCATGGACTGGCGCGAGCCCTCGAAGCCGGGCGGCCCGATCACGCCCTCGGCCAGCGCGAGGTACTTTCGGCGCACGCGCTTGGCGCGGAAGTCCTCCTTGAGCCAGTTGAAGGCGCGCTGGCTTCTGGCAAAGACCACAAGGCCCGAGGCCTCCTTGTCGAGCCGGTGAATGACCCACACCGGCGGCGGCGGCGCACCGCGCGCGTCGTCGTCGCGCGGCTTGCCCGGCCCGCGACGTCCGGGCCCGCGGACGTACTGCTTGAGCGCGTCGAACAGGGTTCGCGGTTTGCCCGGCACCCGGTAGCCGCGAACGGGGCGCGGGTCGGCCGTGACCAGCCCCGTGGGCTTGTCGATGACGATGAGGTCGTCGTCCTCGTGAACGATGCGCACGCCCTTGGGCAGGGGGCTGGCGCCGGGGAGGGGGCGCTTGGGCGCGTTGCGGGTCATGTCCGGCTCGCTCCGGCAGGTCCCCGGGGCGCACAGCACGCGGCGCGTGACTCGATCTCGCGGAGGAGAAACGGCGCGAAGTCGGCCTTGGTCATTGCGCCCGGCGTGCGGTGCTGCGAACCGTCGCGACCGAGGACCACGGCCTCGATGGTCTCGGCGTCGATCGTCGCCAGCGGGTTGGCGACGATCAGGTCAAGGCCCTTGCGGTGCAGTTTGGAGGCGGCCGATTCGAGCAGGCGGTCGGCGGGCTCGAGCGCAAAGCCGACGACCAGTTGGTCGTCGCGCTTCGTCGCCGCGACGCCGGCGAGCAGATCGGGCGTCGGTTCCAGTTCGAGCGTGAAGGTCTGGTTCATGCGCTTGAACTTGCCGCCGAGGATCTCTGGGGTGGTTCTGGGCCGGTAGTCGGCAACCGCCGCGGCCATGACGAGCACGTCGCAGGCCGGCATGGCCGCGCGGAGCAGGGCGTCGAGTTCGGCGGTTGTGCGGAACCGCCGGACGATCACCCGCGAATCGGAGGGCATCTGCGAGGTGGGCCCGAGCAGCAGAGTGACCGCCCAGCCGTGTTTCGCGGCGTGGTCGGCCAGCGCGATGCCCAGTCGGCCGGAGGACCGGTTCCCGATGAACCGGACGGCGTCGATCGGCTCGTGCGTGGGCCCGGCGGTGATGAGCAGCCTGCGGGGCGTATCGCCGGCGCGGGTTGAAGGAGGTATCGGAACGGACAGGGAGTGCGGCGGGGACAAGGGGTTGCTCCGTGGCGGGCGGCCGGCGGCGCGTCCCGTAGGAATGAGATGCCCGATGATAGCGCGGGGGCGTCGCGGCCCGACCCATTGGAGCGCGCGGGGCCGTCGCATCCGCTAGTATCCCCGCCCGGCGCGGCCCGCGTGGGCCGCGGCACGGGCGACAGGCACAGGAAGTTGTCGAGACTCCATGGCACGATCACGCAAGAAGATCGGCGAGATCCTCATCGGCATGGGCGTTGTCACGCAGCGCCAGGTTGAGGACGTGCTCATCAAGACCAAGGCCAGCGGCAAGCGCATCGGCGAGGCGCTGGTCGAGGCCGGGCTGGTGAAGGAAGAACAGGTCGCCAAGGCGCTGGCCAACCAGTACGGCATGGAGTACGTGGACCTGTCGGCGCAGGGCGTGGCCTCGCAGATCGACGCCAAACTCATCCCCGAGGACCTCATCAAGAAGCACCTGATCCTCCCGATGTCCAAGGCGGGCGGGCGGCTGCAGTTGATCGTCCACGACCCGATGGACCTGGAACTGATGGACATGCTCCGGTTCCGGCTCAACGTGGAGATCGAGCCGCGGATCGCGGCCAAGGGGCAGATCAAGTCGTTCATCGAGCGCATGGGGCAGCCGGGGGGCGGGCCGGGGCAGGCCCTGCCGCGGATGGTCGCGGCCAACGAGTCGCTGGTCACCGAATCGATCGACCGGACGATCGACCGCTCGGTGGACCGGTCGATGGACAAGTCGATCGACGTGGCGGGCGAGGAAGCGCCGATCGTCAAACTGGTGACGCGCATTCTCGTCGAGGCGGTGAAGATGCGCGCGTCGGACATCCACATCGAGCCGATGGCCGACCGGGTCCGCCTGCGCTACCGCATCGACGGCGAGTGCATGGAGCGCGACAACCTGCCCCAGCGCATGCAGAACTCGGTGCTCAGCCGCGTGAAACTGATGGCGGGCATGAACATCGCCGAGAAGCGCGTGCCTCAGGACGGGCGCATCAAGATCCCGGTCGACGACGTGTTCATCGACTTCCGCGTGTCGGCGTGCCCGGCGTACCACGGCGAGAGCGTGGTGCTGCGTATTCTGCGTCCCGACTCGGTGAAGATCGGCCTTGTGAACCTCGGCTTCGAGGAGGACAACCTCGCGATCTTCAACCGGATCATCCGCCGGCCCAACGGCATCTTCCTGGTGACCGGCCCGACCGGCTCGGGCAAGACGACGACGCTGTACAGCGCGCTGGACGTGCTGAACCGTCCCGACCGCAAGATCATCACCGCCGAGGACCCCATCGAGTACAACTTCGAGGGGATCAACCAGTGCCAGGTGAACGAGAAGATCGGGCTGGGGTTCGACAAGATCCTCCGCACGATGCTCCGCCAGGCGCCCAACATCATCCTGGTGGGCGAGATCCGCGACCGCGAGGTGGCCGAGATCGCGATCCAGGCCGCGCTGACGGGCCACCTGGTGTTCTCGACGCTGCACACCAACGACGCGCCCAGCGCGATCACGCGTCTGATCGACATGGGCCTCAAGCCGTTCCTCGTCGCCAGTTCGATCCAGGCGATCATGGCCCAGCGGCTCATCCGCGTGCTGTGCAAGGAGTGCAAGAAGATCGACCCGAACCCGGACCCCAAGTACCTGAACCTGATCGGCCTTCGGCCCGACGAGGCCGTGGGGCGGGTGTACCAGCCGATCGGCTGCCCGGTGTGCAACGGCACGGGGTTCAAGGGGCGCCAGGCGATCTTCGAACTCATGCAGATGAACTCGGAGATCCGCGAACTGGCGTTCAACATGGCGTCGATCTCGCAGATCCGTCACGCCGCGCTGGCCAACGGCATGCGGCCGCTGGTCGCCGACGGCAAGATCAAGGTCCTCAAGGGCGTCACGACGCCCGCGGAAATCGCCAAGATGGCGCAGATGGAGGGCATGGCCGACATCGAGGCCTGACGCGCCGCCCGCTCGCTTTGTCTGTTCACCCCCAACGCACCACTGGAATCTGAACCATGTCCGGCATCCAGATCGACCGCCTCCTCGACACCGTCGTGAAGTTCGGCGCAAGCGACCTCCACCTGACCGTCGGCCGCCCGCCGACGCTGCGCCTGCACGGCCACCTCAAGAACCTTCAGACCAAGATCCTCGACTCCGAGGACATGGTGTCGCTCATGAAGGCGATCACCAGCGAGCGGTCCCAGCAGGAACTGCAGGAAGAGGGCGGGTGCGACTTCGGCTTTGCCTACGGCGACGCGGCCCGCTTCCGCGTGTCGATCTTCCGCCAGCGCGGCGACCTGGCCATCGTGCTCCGCCAGATCCCCAACCGCCTCCTCACGTTCGAGCAGATCGGCCTGCCGGAAGTGATCCGCGACCTGGTGCGCCGTCCCCGCGGCCTGTTCCTCGTGACCGGGCCCACCGGCTCGGGCAAGACCACGTCGCTGGCGACGATGCTCGACTACGTGAACCAGAACTTCGACCGGCACATTGTGACGATGGAAGACCCGATCGAGTACTACCACTACCACAAGAAGTCGATCGTGAACCAGCGCGAAGTCGGCAACGACGTGCCGAGTTTCGCCGAGGCGCTGCGGCGCGTGCTGCGTTCGGACCCGGACTGCATCCTCGTCGGCGAAATGCGCGACCTCGAGACGATCGAAGCCGCGATCCGTGCCGCGGAAACGGGCCACCTGGTGTTCGCCACGCTGCACACCACCGGCGCGGCCAAGACGATCGACCGCGTGGTGGACGCCTTCCCCGTCACCCAACAGAACCAGATCCGCGTGCAGTTGTCCACCTCGCTGATCGCCATCCTGAGCCAGGCGCTGCTGCCCCGGGTCGACACGCAGGGCCTGGTCGCCGCGTACGAGTTCCTGGTGGTCACCCCCGCGATCGCGAACCTGATCCGCGACAACAAGACCTTCCGCATCGACTCGATGATCCAGACCGGCCGCAAGTTCGGCATGCAGTTGCTGGATGACCACCTGTGGTCGCTTTACACCCGCGGCATGATCGCGGCGGAAGAGATGATCGACAAGGCCAAGAACCCGGCGGACCTGACCGACAAGGTCCACAAACTGGGGCGTACGGTCGGGCGCATCGAACTGGACGAAGCCGAGGAGGAGAAGGAAGCGAAGAAGTGATGCCGACGGCCTGAACACCCATATTCAGGGATGACAAAGGGCGAGTTCATGCGATAACCGGATGAGGCGAATGTTTCGCTCGTCCAGTGTCGCATTCAAAAAAGCGTTGCAAAATTGGCCTAGTTTGGAACCGTTCGGTGTGTCCGGCCCGATAGGCTGGAGTGTGCAGCCCGAATGGGCGGCGGTGGCGCGCCGAGCGGTCGGAGGGTTGGAAGACGATGCCCGCGATTGACCCCGCAGAACTGAAGGGCCGGAAACTCGGCCGCGTGCTGACCAAGCTCGGCAAGGTGTCTCGCGAGCAGGTCCACGAGGCGCTGGCCATCCAGAAGACGCGCAAGGCGCCGATAGGCCAGTTGCTGGTCGAGTTGGGATACTGCACGCAGCGCGACGTGCTCGAGGCCCTCGCCGGGCAGGCGGGCATGGCCTACGTTGACCTTTCAAAGACCGAACTCCCGGACGAGGTGCGTGACTCGCTCGCGGCCGAAACGGTGCAGACCTATCAGGTCGTGCCCATCGAGTACAACCCTCGGAGCAAGCGGCTGAAGATCGCGATGAAGAGCGCGGACAACTTCCGCGCGGTCGACGACCTGCGGCTGCTGATGGGCTTCAACGTCGAGGCGGTCGTGGCCGACCCGGCGAGCATCGACGCGGTCATCAAGAAGCACTACGCCAAGGGCGAGTCGGTGACGGACGTGGTTTCTGCGCTCGCGGCGGACGACAAACTCAAGGGCCTTGCGGGCAAGGGCGGGCAGTCGATCGACCTCGACGCGGTGGTGGAGGCGTCGGAGGACAACAAGGTCATCAAACTGCTGAACCTGGTGCTGCTGCAGGCGATCAAGGACCGGGCCAGCGACATCCACTTCGAGCCCTTCGAGCACGAGTTCAAGATGCGGTACCGCATCGACGGCGTGCTGTACGAGATGGTGCCGCCGCCCAAGCACCTGGGGCCGGCGATCACCAGCCGCATCAAGGTCATGTCGAACCTCGACATCGCGGAGCGCCGCCTGCCGCAGGACGGGCGCATCGAACTGGTGGTGGGGGGCGCGCCGGTCGATCTTCGCGTGAGCGTGCTGCCGACGATGTGGGGTGAGAGCGTGGTGATGCGCGTGCTGGACCGCAGCAACGTGAAGCTGCAACTGGACCGCATCGGCCTGCGGCCCGACGACCTGGCCAACTTCCGCAAACTGATCAACAAGCCCAACGGGATCGTGATCGTGACCGGGCCGACCGGCTCGGGCAAGACCACGACGCTGTACGCCGCGCTGCAGGAACTCAACGACGTCTCGACGAAGATCCTCACGGCCGAGGACCCGGTGGAGTACGACATCGACGGGCTGTGCCAGTGCCAGGTGAACGTGGAGACGGAGACGACGTTCGCGCGTCTGCTCCGCTCGTTCCTGCGTCAGGACCCGGACGTGATCCTGGTGGGCGAGATCCGCGACCTGGAGACGGGCATCATCGCGGTGCAGGCGTCGCTCACGGGCCACCTGGTGCTGAGCACGCTGCACACCAACGACGCGCCCAGTTCGATCCTGCGTCTGGTGGACCTGGGCATCGAGACCTTCCTCCTGACGGCGACGATCGAGGGCATCGTGGCCCAGCGCCTGGTGCGCACCATCTGCCCCAACTGCAAGGAGCGGTACGAGCCCAAGGAGGAGGAACTGATGGAGCTGGGCCTGCTGCCCGAGGACATCGGCGGCCGGCAGTTGTTCCGCGGGCGCGGGTGCGAGGCGTGCCACAACTCGGGGTACAAGGGGCGCATGGCCATCTTCGAGATCATGGCCATGACCGACACGCTGCGCGAACTGATCATGAAGAAGTCCTCGACCAACGTGCTGCGCGACCACGCCCGCAAGTCGGGCATGCGGACGCTGCGCGAGTCGGGCCTCCTGGCGATCTACGAGGGCCAGACGACCATCGACGAGGTGGTCCGCGAGACGCTGGCCGACGAGGTGTGACCGGAACGGAGAGGGGGTCGGAGACATCGCATGCCGACGTTTCAATACGAAGCGCTGAACGCCGCGGGCAAACCGCAGAAGGGCACCGTCGACGCCTCCTCGAGCGAGGAGGCGGTGCAGCGGATCAAGGCCCAGGGCTTCTTCCCCACGTCCGTGCGCGAGCAGAAGGCCAAGAAGGGCGCGGCGGGCGACGGGGCCGAGGCGCCGGCCAAGGCCAGGAAGAAGCAGAAGGAGTTGTCCTTCAGTTTCGGCAAGGTCAGCGCGAAGAAACTCACGCTCTTCACGCGCCAGTTGTCGACGCTTCAGGACGCGGGCCTGCCGCTGCTGCGCTCGCTGCAGATCCTCGAGGGCCAGCAGCGCCCCGGCAAACTCAAGAACATCCTGACCGACGTGTGCGAGGACGTCGAGGGCGGCTCGAGCCTGTCGGAGGCGATGGCCAAGCACCCCGCGGCGTTCGACAAGTTGTACACCAAGATGGTCGCCGCGGGCGAGGTCGGCGGCGTGCTGGACATCATCCTGCAGCGTCTGGCCGAGTTCATGGAGAAGGCCCAGCGCCTGAAGCGGAAGATCAAGGGCGCGATGGTGTACCCGTCGGTGGTGGTGTGCGTCGCGGTGGCGATCGTGACGTTCATCATGTGGTTCATCATCCCGAAGTTCGAGGAGATCTTCCGCGACTTCGGCGTCGCTCTGCCCGCGCTGACGCGCTGGCTCATCGACACCTCGTCGTGGGTCGCGGGCAAGAAGACCGGGCAGACGGTGCCCGGCGCGGTGTGGGTCTTCCTGACCCCGGTGTTCATCTTCGTGTTCGTGAAACTGGCGCGCAAGGCGACGCCCGGGCGGGCCGCGCTGGACACGCTGCTGCTGTGGACGCCGGTGTTCGGAAACCTGGTGAAGAAGAGCGTCACGGCCCGGTTCACCCGCACGCTGGGCACGCTGATCTCGGCGGGCGTGCCCATCCTCGAGGCGATGCTCATCACGCGCGACACCTCGGGCAACTACGTCTTCGAGAAGGCGCTGACGAAGGTGCACGACTCGATCCGCGAGGGCGAGTCGTTCGCCGACCCGCTGCGCGAGAGCAAGGTCTGCGACGCCATCGTGGTCAACATGATCGACGTCGGCGAGGAGACCGGCGACCTGGACGCGATGCTCATGAAGATCGCGGACAACTACGACGAAGAGGTGGACGTCGCAGTCGCGGCGATGGTCGCGCTCATCGAGCCCATGCTCATGGTGGTGCTGGGCGTGATCGTCGGCACCATCGTCGTCTCGATGTTCCTGCCGCTGGTCGCCATGATCGAGTCCCTCCAGCAAGGCGGTGCGGTGTGAGCCGACCCTTCTACGCCATCCGCCGGCGCCGGGCGTTCACGCTCATCGAGGCGTCGGTCACCGTCATCATCATCGCCATGCTCGCCGGCATCCTGCTGCTGGCGGTGCGCAAGGGCGTGGTGGGCGCGCGCATCGCGGCGGAGCGGCAGCTGCTGTCGGCGATGAGCACGGGCGTGCAGGCGTTCCGCAACGACCACGGCTTCCTGCCGCCGCTGATCGACGACCGGCTCGACAGCGCGGGCAACCCGGTGGGCTCCGTGCTGGATTCGCAGAACCGCCCGCGCGTGCGCGACGCGGACTTCCTCATGTACGCCGGAACGTCGGACCCCAACGACCCGCGCTACAGCGTCTACGCGCTGCAGTGGTACATCATGGGCATGCTGGACGTTCCCGTCGCCGGTCGGCCGCTCGACGGCGCGACCGGCCCCGGCTACACCGAGCCGCAGCGCGACGGCACGTTCGCCGGTCGCGGCAAGGTGTACCAGGCCAAGTTCGACGTCGGCCGCCTGGGCTCGCGGAACAAGGTCAACATCGTGCAGGCCGACGAGGCCCGCATCAGCATCTCGGACCGCTGGGGGAGCAACATCCGCTACTACCGCTGGAAGCCGCAGTACGGCGCGGACGGTCAGGTGTCGCAGTACCTCGTGCCGCGGGCCGTGGGCGACCACCGCACCAACGCCGAGGTGCGCTCGGCCGAGTACGCGATCGTGAGCCTCGGCCCGGACCAGCGGACCGACGAGCGCCGGCCGCTGCCGACGGCGGGGACGGTGACCGCCGCGACCGACCCCGCCGCGCTGGACGAGTCGGTGCGCGACGACCTGGTGGAGACCGGCCGATGAACTCGACACGCCCATCCCGCGGCGGGCTGCGATCGGCGTTCACGCTGATCGAGATGCTCGTGGTGATGATCATCATCGTGATCCTGCTGGGGGTCGCGGTGCCGAGTTTCCAGGCGATCCTGAACAGTTCCGAGTCGGCGCTGGCCGAGTCGATGCTGAAGGCGGGGATGCGCGCGGGTCGCGACGCCGCGCTGCGTTCGAGCGGCGACCGCGACAGCGCGGTGGTGTTCTTCTTCGAGCCCGGCGGCCAGTGCAGCATGGTGGTCTGCGTGAAGGCCGGCACGCTGCTGGACGAGGACGGCGCGGGCAACGTGGTGGCTCGCGACGTGTTCGCGCCCTCCCCGGTGAACCAGCCGATCCAGTTGCCGCGGGGCTGGTCGGTGCGCGGGTACGCGCCGGCGTACTCGATCGGCGTGTCCAACGACGTGACGCAGGACCCCAACCACCAGTGGTACGAGAGCAACGCGGGACGGCCGCTCAACTCGCAGGAGGGCAACTGGGTCTTCCCGGAGACGGGGTTCTACAACACGAACAGTCCCGACGACGGGTTCAACCGCCAGTCGTTCATGGTGCGGTTCCAGGCGGGCTCGGGGATGGTGAAGATCGCCGACACCTCGACGGTGCTGGTGGTCGCGCCCGGTCCGTACGCGTCGTGGCGCGGGTCGGGCGTGTTCTCTCTGCACCGGGCCGACCAGGCCGAAGACCTGACGAAGTTCGTGCAGCGCGTGCTGACGGCCCCGACGTCGCTCACCGACGCGCAGCGCCGGCAGTTGATCGGCCTGCGCGCCAGCGACAGCGTGCTGTGCCGCGCCGTGTCGCAACTGGTGCTGTACCAGGAGCGGGCGCTGGCGGGCGGGCTGGGCGTGCGTCCGGACCGAGAGACGGGCAGCCTGTACCGGCCGTTTGTCATCGGCACGTCGTCGGCGCCCGAACTCGTGGCGGGCGCGAGCGTGACGGCGCGGAACATCAACCGCTGGGTCACGGGCGACACGAACCTGGACGGCCGGCACCGCTCGTACAACGGCGCCAACCGCGAGGACGAGCCCGACACCCGCGTGTTCGCGCTCGACCGCGCGACCGGCGCGCTGCAGCAGGTGGAGGTGGAGCCATGAGCCGACCACGCGGAGCAACCCGGCGCGTCGCCGCGGCGTTCACGCTCATCGAGATCCTGATCTCGGTGCTGATCCTGGGCCTGGGTCTGCTGGGCCTCGGCGCGCTGTTCCCGGTGGTGCTGCGCGAGCAGCGCATCGGCACGGACAACATCCTGGGCGTGGTGGTGACGAACAACGTCAAGGCCGCGCTGCCGCACATGGAACTCAACGCGCTGCTGCAGGGCTGGAACCCGACCGACCCGCGCGACGTCTGGCGCGACTGGCGCTGGCACACCTCGGACGGCTCGGCGGAACTGGACGGCGACGACTACGAACTCGGCCAGTGGTGGGTCCCCGAGGTGGACGACAACGGCGACTCGCTCTGGGGCGACCCCAACACCGCCAACCTGCAGGTGCTCGTGCCGCTGCGCAGCCGCCTGTACCCCTCCGCCGGGCCGGAGGCGCGCCGCCCGCAGTACGTGTGGGACATCGCCGTGCACCGCGCGCCGGACTTCATCGCCGGCAACTCGTCGCGGAACGACCCGCTGCGCGTGGCGATCTTCGTCCGCCGGGTGGACCCGCGCATCCGATTCACGCCGGGCCCGGACCGCTCGCTGCTGCGGACGTTCGTCGACCGCGGCCTGCCCGCCTCGGAGTGGCGCCTGCCCGTCGGCCGTCAGGCCGGCAACAGCGACCTGCCGACACTCGACGGGACCAATGGCAGCGGGGGGGTGGCGTACTCCGAGCCGATCGTCGCCGACCGCGGCGTGGACTGGCAGTTCGACATGACGATCCCAGCGGCGCAGGGGCCGGGGCGGTACATCAGCAATATCGACATCAACAACCCGAGCGGGCGCGGCCGCCTGATGGCCCAGCCCAACCAGCGCCTGGTGGACAACCTCGGCAACATCTACACCGTCGAGGCGGTGGAGCGCGACGTGGGCGCGGCGAGCAACCGCTGGCGCGTGCGCATCAACCCGCCGATCCCCGAATCGCTCCGGACCAACGCGGCCGACCGGCCGCGCGTCGTGCAGTTCGTGTTCACGCCGCAGGTCCCCGCGGGCGTGGCCGTCGTGGAGGTGCTGCGATGAGCGTCGATCGTCGGACAGGCCATCGTGGCTTCACACTGCTGGAGATGCTCATCGCCGTGGGCGCGGTGACGCTGATCGCGCTGGGCCTGTCGCGCGTGTTCACGGCGACGGGCGAGACGGTCCGCGTAGGGCGGCGCGTCAGCAATCTCAACGAGTACGCGTCGATGCTGGAGCGGCAGTTGCGCAGCGACGTGGCGTCGATGTCGCGCGAGGGGTTCCTGGTCATCAAGCACCGCGTCGCGGTCGACAGCGCGGGCTTCCCGCTGCTGGTGCAACTCGCGCCCGACCAGCCGGTGGCCAGCGCCCGCAACCGGCGTGTCGACGAGTTGACGTTCTTCGCCACGGGCCGCTTCAACACGCAGCGCGAGGCGGTGCACCCCTCTCGCATCGCCTCCGGCACCGCCGCGCGGATCTACTTCGGCCACGGCGTGCGCTACCCGCAGAGCCTCACCTCGACGCCCTCGGCGTTCGACGTTCCGCAACTGGACGACGGGCAGGCGGCCGGGTCGCTCCCCTCGCCGCTGGGCGTGGGCGTGAACCAGTACGCCTCGGACTGGTGCCTGCTGCGCCACGTGACCGTGCTGAACAACCAGCTCGCCACCGCGCTGGACCCCTTCCCGCCGACCATCGCGGGCCTGACGATCCAGGAGATGCCGGACAACGACCTCCAGGTCGCGCTGCAGCCGGCGATGTCGAGCATCTTCGCCAACCAGGCGCGGCTCAACCCGCCGACGCACCCCGGCGACGGCCGGCTGGCGCGCGACGGCGAGCCCAACGTCTACCCCGCGGCTTCCAGCGGGCTGGTCGACATCGCCACGACCGACCTGCAGGAGATCCGCCAGACCATCCTCGACGCGCAGCCCTACGGCACGTCGATCTTCAACCCCGACGCCGACTCGGGCATCGACGGGGGCGACCGGTTCGCCTTCCAGGCCGACACCAACCCGTCGGACCTCAACGGCGTGACGTCGAACATGAAGCGGTGGATGATCGGCGGCGCGCTCCCGGGGCTGGTGTGGAACAACACCAACCCGCTGGCGTCCAACGCCGACTCGCGCATGCGGTTCGAGTTCCGCCCGCCCGACCTGCTGGGCGTGGTCAGCGGCAACGGCGACCCGTGGCCCGAGAACGAGCCGTGGCGGCGCGTCGACCAGATGATGCTCTCGGCGTCGAACTTCGTGCCCCACTGCACCGAGTTCATCGTCGAGTGGTCCTTCGGCAAGGTCTACACCGACAACGACCCGCGGCGCGGGCAGTTGATCTGGCACGGCCTGCTCCGCCGCGGCGACATCAACGGCAACGGCCAGACCAACACCGTGATCGCCGCGCCGTACCGGCAGATCGACCCCAACGTCGAGCGGTACTTCCAGCGCATCGAGCGTCGCGACGGCACGGAGCTGCTGCGCGAGGTGGACCCGCGGCTGATCCATTTCCCGCCCGAGCCGGCGGGGCTCAACCCCGGCCAGGCGCTGTACTCGTGCTTCGGATACCTCGATCCGACGTACACGCTGACGGGCTATCCGAACCCGGCCACGATCCCGTGGGCGTGGCCGAAACTGCTGCGGATCACCATCAGCCTCGTCGACCCGACCGACCCGCTCAACGAGCAGACGTTCCAGTTTGTCATCGAAGTGCCCGACGCGCAGGGCGAACGGTTCTGATGTGCCCGCGCCAGCCCGCGCACCGCCCACCACCGGGAGCGACCCATGCGACCCAAGTCTGAAGCCAACCCTGCCCGCCGCCGCCCGCGCGACCGCCGCGGCTCGGTGCTGCTGATGGTGGTGGCGACGCTGGCGCTGCTGGCGATCATCGCGGTGTCGTACGCGACGCTCGGTCGCGCCGACCGCGCGGCCAGCGCGACGCTGGTGCGGGAGAGTCGGCTGGACGATCAGGCCGCGCAGTTTGCCGACTATCTCGCGGGCGTCATCGGCGACAACACGCTGGCGACCTACTCGCAGCGCACCTTCGGGACGGGCGCCAACGAATGGGCCACCCGGCGCGCCCACCGGACCTACCCCGGCACCGACGTGTTCATGGTCTCCAGCGCGGCCTCGGCCAACGGCGGGGCGTACCGCTTCGATCCGACCGGCTCGTACGCGGGCCCGTGGACCGGCAACGGCACCGACCCGCGCTGGCCGGGCACGCCGTTCCTCGCGTCTCCCGAGCCGGAACTCATCCCCGACAACAACAACCTGCCGCCGTTCAGCGACAACGTGCTGCGCGATTCGCGCACGTGGCGGCACATCAGCAACTTCGCGCCCGACGGCCGGTTCGTGAACCTGGCGAACCTGCGGCGGAACTTCGCCGCCCAGTCCGGCGTCGGCGGCTCGGCGCCCGACTGGCGGATGAGCGACCGCCTGACGATCCTGAACAACGCGGGCAACCCGACGACGGCGGGAACCGACCCCGACGTGCCGGCCGACTGGAGCACGAACCAGAAGTTCGCGTTCCGCCCCGCGTTCGACAACCTGCTCCCGAGCGACCCGAACCACGTGCTGAACCAGTGGTTCGACACCGACGGCGACGGGTTCGTCGATGCGCGCTGGTGCGAACTGGTCGACGCGTTCCTCGACCAGAACAACCCGCGCTGGGCGCTGCCGCAGCAGGGGCGGATGCGCATGTTCCTCGCGGCCCGGTGCATCGACCTGTCGGGCCTGGTGAACGTCAACACCGCGAGCGACTTCACGCTCGACCCCGGCACGTTCGTGGTGAACCCCTCGGGCGCGATCCGGCAGTTCTACCCGGCGGGCCTGTCGCCGTCGGATGTCGACCTGCGGCGTGTGCTGTCGCTGGTCGATCACCACTGGCTGTACAACACCGGCGTGGTGCGCGGGTACAACGACCTGCCGCGCCCCGCGCAGAGCGGCCTGCCGTCGGACTATCTCAACTACAACGCCGCGGTCTCGGGCGACATCGGCAAGACGGCCTACGCCGCCCTGCTGCACGCGATCGATTCCGGGCAGACGCTGCCGTCGGACGCCCGCCGCGGCCCGCCGACCAGCACGCCGGAACTGCAGTTCCCGCAGGCCACCGGGTCAGTGAACCCCAACCCGCTCTCGCCGGGGGCGCGGGCAGCGCGGTACGACTCGTTCGGCAGCGACCCGTTCGCGGCGCGCCTGATGGCGGGCACGACCCGCGCGGCCCGCGCGCCGTTCGGCATGGCGGACGAACTCGAACTCCGCGCGTTCCACGGGATCAACGACTCGGAGAACCGCTCGCGTCTGGAGCGCGCCGTCGGCGGGCGCGAGTTCGCCAACTTCTCGCCGCTGCGCGAAAACCGCCCCCGCACGCTGGAGATGACCGGGCGGATCGAGTCGAGCAACAGCCCGACGGACGAGGCGCTGCTGCAGTCGTTCCTCGACGTGCGCCGGCTGCTGACGACCTACTCGGGCGCGCGGCCGCTGATCGACAACCCCTTCGCCGCGGTGAACCCCGACGCGCTGGGCACGGGCGAACTGCGCTTCGACGCGATGGAGATCATCTCGAAACTCAACAGCACGGTGAACGGCTCGTCGACCAAACTGACACAGGCCGAGGTGCTGTCGGTCTTCCGCGCCTACGCGGCCGCGCTGCTGCCCTACACGCACCGCGACCAGTTCCCCAACGCGTGGGACTCCACCCGCGGCGACGCCCGCGCGCTGTCGTACGGCGGCAGCGCCGAACTGGCCACGCGCATCGCGGCGCACCTGACGGTCAACTGGCTCGACGCCATCGACACCGAGCGTCTGCAGGGCGCCAACTCGGTCGCGTACGACGACTCGGTCCCGACGCGGGCCCGGCTCGACGTGGCCGACGGCACGCTGCCGGCGACGGTCCCCGCCGACGCGTGGGAGACCAACCGCGTGCTGAGCCTGCCGACCGAGCGGCAGTCGCAGAACCCCAACAGCGAACTGCTCGGCCCGCGCCACGTGAACATCTACGGCATCGAGGCCCAGCCGGTGATCGTCGAGGCCGCGTGGTACGGCATGTTCACCGACACGCCGCGCCGTGCCGCCGTGCAGGGCGACGACGACTACGCCGACAACCTGACCACCAACCCGACCCCCGGCGGGCCGGACATTCTGGGCAACATCACGATCAACACCAGCCTCGACTTCGGCAACCCGGACTTCCTGTTCGAGGTGGTGGCGTTCCAGTTGCACAACCCGTTCGACCGCGACCTGGTGCTGTGCAACGCCGGGCGCGTGCGGTACTACGTGGAGTTCGCCAACCGCTTCTTTGCGCTGGGCCAGCAGACCGCCGCGGGCGACGGCATCGAGACGGACACGCTGACGATCCCGGCCTACGGCACGCGCGTGTTCTACGCGACGAACATCCGCCGGCAGCGCGACATCGCGACGCGGATCAACAACGCACACACCGCGGCCCCGCCGCCGCCGCCTCCCGGCGGCGGGCCGGCGATCTCCGGTTCGATCCCGCTGGACTACATCCAGCAGTGGGCGGCGCAGCAGTTCGGCAACCGCCCCGGGATGGAGCCGGTCCGCATCCCGCTGGTGCACCGCGAGACCATGGGCGTCGCGCCCGGCGAGGACCTGGCCTTCGGCTCCACCGTCATGCAACGCGTCGACCTGTTCGGCGAGCGCACCGTGGCCGCGGGCCCGGGCGGGGCGCAGCAGGAGCCCATCGGCGTCGCGCCGGGCTCGACCACCGAGCAGCGCAAGGTCGTGTACCTGTGGCGCGTGGCGCGCCCCGCCGCGAACGCGCAGGACTTCACCAAGGACATCCTGCTCGACCGCATGCGCGACCCGGACACCGGCTCGGGCACGCTCGTCACGGCGCGTCAGGGCGGCGGCAACCAGAACGTGCCGGGCACGCAGGCCGGCAACGACACCAACAACACCAACGGCGACGAAGAGGACAACATCGGCTTCTCGTTCACCAAGTGGGCCGCCTTCCGCCGCCCGACCGATGCGAACCACCAGCGCGGCGCGATGCCCGCGTGGGCGATGGAGCGCAAGAACAACAGCATCTACACCGGCACGGAACTCCGCAACGACCGCGACCCGGTCTCGCCCTCGGGAGGCGTGGGCGACGCGGCGGACTACGACGGCTCGATCGCCGAGCGCCGACGCCGCCTGCTCGAACTGGTGACCGACCAGCGGACGAGCACGATCCTCAATCTCCAGATCTCGCGCGAGGCCAAGGACAAGACGGGCAACCAGGTGCTCAACAACGCGTCGGGCGTCGCCATGCGCGACACGGCCGTGCGCATCCACCTGTCGGGCAACGACACCAACCCGCAGTTGTTCTCGCGCGTGGGCGACTTCCTGCTGCCCCTGGGCATCGGGCCGTCGCAGAACCCCGCCGCGACGGGCGCCAACAACGTCCAGCGGCTCGAGAACCAGTGGACCACGCTCGCCGAGGCGCTCGCGCTGGCGTGCGACTACTACAGCCCGCCGACGGGGGACCTGTTCTACCGGTTCGGTCACCGGGACAACGCGCCCAACCCGCCGATCCGGCCCAAACTCGACCGCGGCAACCTGGCCCTGCACGACTACGTCCCGTTCTACGACGCCAACAACAACGGTCGCTTCGACCTGAACACCGACGAACCGCTGGGGCCGGGCGTGCCGCTGGCGCTCAATGTGCTCGACATCTTCGAGACCGCGGAGCGGCGCGACATCACGTCCGTCAACAACCCGCCCACGATCTACACGTGGGGCGGCGCGAGGAAGATGGTCCACGGCGTGATGAACCTGAACACCTCGCCGCGGGCCGCGATGCAGGCCCTTCCCATGCTCACGCCGTCGCTCGACACCGATCCGACGCCGCTGAACTGGCTGCTCGATCCTTCCGCGGCGGGGGCGGGCGGCACCGTGTTGTTCAACCCGTCGTCCGACAACTGGGACGTCGCCGCGACGCTGACTGCGTACCGCGACAAGTCGATCGTTCGTTCGCGCCGGTACCCGTTCCCCGCAGGCGGCAACTCCGACGTGATCAGTTTCCGCGACGACGTGGACGGCAACACCGACGAGAACGGCCGGCAGGTCGTCACGCGGATCGACGGCCTCCGCGAGACGCCGGGCTTCCGCTCGCGCGGCGAGATCCTGGCGGCCCGGCTGCACGACTCGGGCGGCAACCTCGTGCCCGAGCACAGCATCACGCGGCTGGCGCACGCCGCGGGAAGCGGCGCGGCGGCCTCGCTGCGGCACCGCGGGCTGGCGTCCTCGTTCATCCCCGCCGCGGGGGGCACCGGGTTCACGACCGACGAAGTCGGCAACGACTACGTCGAGCAGCTCGCGATCGCCAACGCGGTGCTGAACAACGTCAGCGTGCGGAGCGACGTGTTCTGCGTGTGGTTCGTCATCCACGGCTACCTGCCCAGCGACGTCGAGAACCTCGGGCCCAACGACCCGATGATCCCGAGCGTGGCACGTCGGTACGTGATGGTGGTCGATCGGTCGAACGTCGTCCGCCGCGGCGAGAAACCGCGGATCGTGATGCTGCAGGAAGTGCCGCTGAGGTAGAGCGAGCCCCGGCGGGGCGCACCGAGCAATCGACCACGACGCGCACGGATTCGCGTCGTTGAGGACGGCACGATGATCTCGCGGGCGGCCCTACCATCCGTGCGAGCAGGGTGTAGCTCAGTTTGGTAGAGCGCCTGGTTTGGGTCCAGGAGGCCGCAGGTTCAAATCCTGTCACCCTGATTCGGCGCGCCCGCGTGAAGAGCGGTGCGCGGCGTCCTCGCGGTTCGCTACGTCCCCAGACTCGCCCGCAGCAGCGCGAGTTCCTGCTCGACCTCGGACTGATCGGCGACGGTCTCGGCGACGACCTCGCGCAGCATGCGCTTGAATCGCCGCTTGACGGTCTGCAGCATGTTGCTGGCCTGCGTCGCGTCGGCGGCGCCGATCCGCGCGGCGAGTTCGTCCATGCTCAAAGGCCGGGTCTTGCGCAGAGTCGGGCCGATGACGTTGATGCGGAAGGCCGTCCAGTGCGGGCCGAGGTTGTCCTCGCCGCACGATTCCTCGAGCCGCTGCAACGTGAGTTCGATCACCGCCGCGGCCCACTCGCGGTCGAAGGGGTCCGGCCCGTCCGGCGGTGCGGCGGGGTGCGGGGCGCCTTCGTCCTCGCCGCCCGCGGCCAGGTGCGCGGGGTGGTCGCCCTCGGCGCGCTTCTTCCCGCGGCTGCGGTCGATCAGGAAGTTCCGCAGCGCCTGCTTGAGGTACGAGCGAAACCGGCCGCGGGCAGGGTCGGCCTTGGAGGCAAGGTCGCGCCCGATGACGACCTGGGTCATGAACTCCTGCGTCAGGTCGCTGGCGTCGTGGGTGCCGAAGCCCTGACGGCGGATGGAGGCGTAGATCGGGCTCCAATACTGGCGCAGCAGGCGTTCGAGCCCCGCTCGGTCGGCGCGCGCGCCATCGACGAGCGTCCAACTCGTGGTCTGAAACCCGGCAGCGGTCTGGTGCGACTCCACGGACTTGGGATTCTGCCCACTGATCTCATTCACAATACGAGTACAGTACGGCCCTCCTGCGCGAGACCCGGAACCATGAACAACCCTCCCGCGTTCCTCCGCGGCCGCAAAGCCCTGATCGGCATGGTCCACGTCGGCGCACTGCCCGGCACGCCGGCGGCCCGGCTGCCGATCGACCGACTGGCCGATCGGGCCGCTCGTGAAGCGGCGATCCTCGCCAAGGCCGGCTTCGACGCGGTCATGATCGAGAACATGCAAGACCGGCCGTACGTGCATCAGGAGCACGGGCCCGAAGTCGTCGCGGCGATGACGCGGGTGGCGCTGGCCGTTCGCGCCGCAGTGGGGGAGCGATTGCCGCTGGGCGTCCAGGTGCTTTCCGGGGGCAATCGCGAGGCGCTGGCGGTCGCGCTCGCGGCGGGCCTGCAGTTCATCCGCTGCGAGAACTTCGTGTTCTCGCACGTGGCCGATGAGGGCCTGTTGGCCCGAGCCGAGGCGGGACCGCTGCTGCGGTACCGCCGACTGATCGGCGCCGAGCACGTCGCCGTCCTGTGCGATATCAAGAAGAAGCACGCCTCCCACGCGATCACGGCGGACGTGCCGCTGGCCGACGCGGCCGCCGCGGCAGAGTTCTTTGGGGCAGATGGGGTCATCGTCACCGGGACGGCAACGGGCCGGCCGACCAGCCCCCAGGATGTGGATCAGGCCTCGCAAGCGACTCGCCTGCCCGTGCTGGTTGGATCCGGCGTGACACCTGATTCGGTGGGTGATTTACTTCCCTTCGCAGACGCCTTGATCGTGGGATCGTGCATCAAGCAACGCGGGCGATGGGAACACCCCGTGGATCCAAGGCGCGCCGTCGCGCTGGTCCGGGCTGTTGATGCGTGGAGGCAGGCCCAGAAGCGCACGCGATGAACTCGCAGAGGGCCGTTCAAAAATCGCGGTACGTGCGTCGAGAGCGGCGTTATACTGCGGCCCTCGCGGCACCTGTCGCGTGCAGTGAACCGACGTTGACACTTTGACCGATCCCAATACTGTTTGCGCGCCCTGACACCCGGCGGAGCCGGGGGGGCGGTGAACACAGCCCCGGACACACCCGGACTCGCTCAGAACGGAGACCTTTGCGATGACCACCACCGTCAGCACCACCCACACCCCTCGTCGTTCGTGGATCGGCGCGAAGATCGCCGGCCTCGCGCTGCTGGGCCTCGGCCTGTTCGCGGGCGGCTGCAACAACGCGATGAAGGACGAGAACGCAGCGCTCATGCAGGAGAACGCCGCGCTCCGCGAGCGCCTGACGCAGATGGAGACCAATCAGGCGGCGATGCAGCAGCAACTCGCGGCCCGCCAGCCCGGCAACATCGACGACGGCGGGTGGACGCAGAGCCCGTCGCCCCGCGGCGGCGACCGGCCCCGCGCCGCGCCGCGCGAAACGGTGATCCCCATCTCGGGCGACATTTTGTTCGACAGCGGCCAGGCGACGCTGAAGGCGACCGCCAAGAAGGAACTCGACCGCGTGGTCGCGCAGATCCGCCAGCACCAGGGCGCGACGGTGCGCATCGAGGGCCACACCGACACGGACCCGATCCGCAAGTCCAACTGGCCGAGCAACGAGGCGCTCTCCAAGGCGCGTGCCGACGCGGTGCGCGACTACCTCGTGAGCAAGGGCGTGTCGCGCGGCGCGATCACGACGGTCGGCATGGGCGCCAGCCAGCCCAAGGGCACCAAGGCCGCGTCGCGCCGTGTCGAGGTCGTCATCGTCGATTCGTACTGATTGCCCCGGTGTCCGGCCCGCGGCTGACCGCGTGGTTGTCGCGGCTATACTCTGACTCACGCGAGGGGCCGGTCGAAAGACCGGCCCTTTGATTCACAACCCGGGCGATTGGCGCAGTTGGCTAGCGCGCATGCATGACACGCATGAGGTCACTGGTTCAAATCCAGTATCGCCCACTTTCTCAAGTTTCGAAGTGCCGCAGAGGACGTCTCAAGACGTCCTCTTTGTCTTTCTGGACGACCGCACACCGACGATCGAAGCGCCTTGTCTGCTCGCCCCGGCTTGGTTGACTGGCTCCGGGCTTTCCCATTCAGGGGTTGCTCGAATGCCTTCACCGAGTTCAACGTCAACCCGTGCGACGCTGCTTTCGCGTGTGCGCGACGGGGCCGATGCGCAGGCGTGCGCGCAGTTCGACGCGCTGTACCGCCAGATGCTGGTGCGGTTCTGCCGCTCGCGCGGCCTGCAGCACGCCGACGCCGAGGACGCGGTGCAACTGGTCTTCTCCAAACTCACCACCGGCATCCGCACCTTCGAGTACCGCCCCGCGCGGGGCCGCTTCCGCGATTACCTGTTCCGCTGCGTGCGGTCGGCGATCAGCGATCTGTTGGGGTGTCCAAGGAACGCCGCGGGAGCGGTAGTCCACAACGGCGAGTCCGCCGACCCCTCGGGAGCCGACGCGGACCTGGCCGCGGCGTTCGAGCGTGAGTGGGTGGACCACCACGTACGTGCGGCGTTGTCGGTGGTGGCCAAGCGCGTGGACGCCCAGAGCATGGCGGCGCTGGAGGCCTCGATGTCGGGGCGGAGCGTGCCGCGGATCGCCGCGGACTTGGGCATGTCCGCCGACGCGGTGTACAAGGCCCTGCAGCGGATGCGGGCACGCCTCCGCGAGCAGGTCGCGGCCCAGATCCGTGAGGAAGAAGAATCGACCGATGCCTGACCCACCCCTACGAGACTCTCCCCCACCAGAGCCCCCGGGAGAAGACCCTCCAACTCCACCCCCGCCGCCACCGGACGACGAGGCCGAGCGTCTGCTCGACGAGGCCTTCAAACTCGGCGAGGGCGACGAGGCGTGGCTGGAGATCGCCCGGCGTGCCAGCAGGCCCGCCGAGCCCTTGGGCAACCTCGGGCCGTACACGCTGCTGGAGGAGATCGGCCGCGGCGGGCAGGGGGAGGTGTACAAGGCGGTGCAGCCGGGGACGGGGCGGACCGTCGCGCTCAAGCGTCCGGCCGCGGGCGGGCTGCGGATCGGCTCGCGGGCCGCGGAGCGGTTCTCGCGCGAGGTGGACGCGGCGACGCGTCTGTCGCACCCCAACGTTGTGACGGTGTTCGCGTCGGAGGTGATCGACGGGCACGCGGTGCTGGTGATGGAGTACGTGGACGGCACGACCATCGACCGCTGGGCCGACGCGTGCTGGGCCGACCCTGCGTCCGGCGACCGGGAGAAGCGCTCGCGGGTGCTGCGGGCCTTTGCCGCGGCGTGCGACGGGGTGGCGCACGCGCACCTGCGCGGGGTGATCCACCGGGACCTGAAGCCGTCGAACATCATGATCGGGCCGGACGACGTGCCTCGGGTGCTGGACTTCGGGGTGGCCAAGGTGCTCGAGGAGTGGCGCGAGCGCGACCCCTCGGGCGCGCGGGCGACGGTGTGGACGGCGACGGGCATTGCGGGCACGCCGGCGTACGCCCCGCCGGAGCAGTTGCGCGAGGGCGGCCGCTCGGTGGACACGCGCGCCGACGTGTACGCGCTGGGAGTGATCCTGTACCGGCTGCTGAGCGGCGATGAGGCCTTCGGCAACCGTCAGGGGCTGGCGGACCTCTTGGACGCGGTCCGGCGCGGGCCGCAGCGGCGGCCCTTGCAGGCGCGGCCGTCGGTGGGGCGCGATGCCGACTGGATCGTGCGCAGGGCGATGGACCCGGACGCGGCGCGGCGGTACCAGACGGTGGACGCGCTGGCCGAGGACGTGCGGCGTCTGCTGGACGGGCGCGCGGTGCTGGCGCACCCGCCCAGCGCGGCGTACACGGCGTGGCGTGCGGTGCGGCGGAGACCGCGGACCTAAGGCGCGGCGAGTGTGCACGCCGGGCGCGTGGCTATGGCACGGGCGATCTCTCGCGGCGCGCCGGTAGATCCCAGAGACGCGGCGATTCCAAACGCAGTAACGCGGGCCGTGGTCGCTTTGCGGCAGACTGCATGGCAGGTCAATGATGCGCTTCGGCCCGCGCTGGGCGACCCGGCATGGCTGATCGACGCCGCGCCGATACGCACGGATCAACGTGACCTTTCCCCGGTTTGCGAACCAGCGTCTATGAGAATCCGGGCACGGCTGCTTCCCGCGGCAGGCCCGACCGGGGCGTTCTCCACGATTGCCGCGCCACCGCCGCCGGGGAGCAACCTCAAGAGCCCGGTGCTGGTCGATGCCCTCGGCGTCCGCCACGTCGTCACCCACGTGGCCGACTGGAACAACGACCCGGTGGTCAACGTGCCCGACATCTTCGCCTTCCTGACCGACTGGTTCAACGGCAACGGGGACTTCGACGGCCAGAACGGCAACCAGGTCGCCGACATCTTCGCCTTCCTCTCCGCTCGGTTCAGCGCGTATGCACGGAGCCCTGACCCGATCCGAACATTGCAGGAGCGCATCGCGGTCGGTCGATGCAAGAGCGATGTCGGTCCGCGCCCAAACGGAAGCGTTGTTTGTCTCGGATGGCGGTCTCGGCTCGCTTGCTGCGCTGTGGCGCGAGCGTGCGACGTGGCCGCGTGAACGCGGCGTGCCGGACATACGGTCCGATCTTCGCGCAGTGATCCGCGGCGAACCGCCGCGCGGGAGCGCGGTGCTGTGCATCGCGCCCACGGGCACCCCGGGGGCCGCGGCGGCCGCGCGGCAGGCGGACCTGTCGGGCCTGCTGGTGGTTCAGTCGGACGAGTGCGGTCAGGTTGAGTCCCTCTCCAGCGTTGCACTGCTGAGGGCTGCGGACGTGGCTGTGGCGCGCGGGCTGTCTCGCATTGTCTGGCCTGTCCACCTTGGGGGTGGATCATCGAGCGAGCCTATGACGACGGCGGCAGACCGGGCCGCGCAGGTTGCCCAACTTGCCCTGCTTGACCTGCCGCGTGCGGGCGGGCCGCGGACGTTGGAGATTGAGACGCCGGTGCTGGAACTATCCGATGCGCAGGTGCTGGAACTCGCGCTGGACCTCGACGCGCCGCTGCCGCGGCCGCTTGGTGGCGCGCAGGGCTTTCACACCGCGGGGGGCGCGTGCTGGTGGTGCGACCGAACGCCGCGGCCGGGGACGGAGGGAACGATGTGCGGCTCGTGCACGGCGTGCCGGCGGTGGGGGCGAGCGTGGGCGGCGACGGATCCGGCGGGATTGATGCGTGTCGGCGCGACGTGACGGCGCGTGCGGGAATAGGATCGGCCCGCAATCGGAGTGCAACAGCGTGACCACGGTTGTCCAGAAGTTCGGGGGTTCGAGCGTCGCCGACGCCGCGAAGATCAAGCACTGCGCGACGCGCGTGGCGGATGCGGTGCGCGCGGGCAAACGCGTGGCGGTGGTGGTCTCGGCGATGGGGGACACGACCGACGACCTGATCGAACTGGCCGCACAGTTGACGCAGACGCCCGACCGTCGCGAGATGGACCAGTTGCTCGCGACGGGCGAGCAGGTCAGCATCGCGCTGGTGGCGATGGCGCTGCAGTCGATGGGCGTTCCGGCGGTGAGCCTGACGGGCGCGCAGTGCGGCATCCGGACGGACGGTGTTCACTCGCGCGCTCGGATCGCCGGGATCGACAGCCGGCGCGTGGTGCACGAGTTCGAGCGGCTCCGCGTGCCGGTGGTCGCGGGCTTTCAGGGCGTGCATCTCTCGGCGGATACAGGATTTGCCGAGACCACGACGCTCGGTCGCGGCGGGTCGGACACGACCGCCGTGGCGCTGGCGGCCGCGCTGGGGGCCGACGAGTGCGAGATCTACACGGACGTGGACGGGGTGTACACGGCGGACCCGCGCGTCGTCGAGGACGCGCGGCTGCTGGACCGCATCTCGTACGAAGAGATGATGGAAGCGGCGTCGCAGGGGGCCCGGGTGATGCACTTGCGCGCGGTCGAACTGGGGAGAAAGTCGGGCGTTCCGATCCGCGTGCTGCACGCGATGCGGCACGGGCCGGGCACGCTCATCTGTGAAGCGAGAAACGTCATGGAAACTCAGCAGGCCGTCACGACCGTCGCCCTCAAGACCGACATCGGGCGCGTCACCATCGCCGGGCTGCCCAACCGGCCCGGCGTGCAGCGCGACATCTTCGAGCGCATCGGCGCGGCGGGGATCAGCGTCGACGACATCATCCAGAACGACGCGGAGGACGGCGCGGGGACGTGCACGATCGTCTTCACCGTCGACAAGACGGATCTCGCGGAGGTTCGTCAGATCGTCAACGCCGCGGTCGCGGCGATCGGGCAGGGGACGGTCCACGAGGACCTCGGGCTCTCGAAGGTCTCGGCCGTCGGCGTGGGGATGCAGAGCCAGCCGGGCGTCGCGGCCAGGATGTTCCAGGCGCTGGCGGACGCGGGCATCCGCATCGCCAACATCACGACCAGCGAGATCAAGATCTCGTGCCTGGTGGACGAGGCCGACGGCAAGGCGGGGCTTCGCGCGGTGCACGCGGCGTTCAACCTCGGGCAGACGGTCGTGCCGTCGCGCAACGGTGCCGTCACAGCGACGGCGTAGGCAGCGGTCCTCCGCTGCCGCCGTGTTCAGCCGTCACGCTCGGGTTTGGACGCTCTGGGGCCACCGAAGAATGTCCCCGCGATGACCTCGCGCCGAACCTGCGGCCACGATGCGACCGTGCCGCGGTCGACCAGCGAGCGAGCGAACTGCGACAGGATCCGCCAGAGCGCGAACAGGTCGAGCGCGAGGGATCGCCGCGGGGCGAGCGCGTTGGGACGGATCAGCACGGCCGTCACGTCGTCGTCAAACTCGGGGAGCGTATCGGGCGATCGCTGGTCGCCGCGCCAGGCCGCGACGGCGGAGAGAAGATCGCGGATGAGTCGCTCCGGTCGCGAGGGGTCGAGCGACTCGACGAGGCGCAGCAGCCCGTGCTCGCCGAGTTGTTCCCCGCCCGCGCGGCGTGCCTCGAGCAGTGAATCGGTATAGAAGAGCACAAGGTCTCCCGCACGGAGGCGGGCCACCGTCTGCGGGTGCGCCGCCTCGACGCCGATGCCCAGCGGGAGGTTGCTCGCGCCCGACGGCCTCGCCGCCTCTGCGGGCAGCAGGATCTCCCATCGCCCGCCCGCCGCGGCGAACTTCAGCGGTCGAGGGTGGCCCGCGTTGCAGACGGTCAACTCGGCGGTGGGGGACCAGTACGTCGCGATGACGGCGGTGGCGAAGCGGCCGGCGTGGCGCGCGTCGGCCTCGGCCAGTTCGCCGAATCGAAGGTCGATCTCGCGCACCACGCGCTCCTGGTCGAGGTAGTTCGAGAAACGGCCGAGGAGGCAACGCAGTTCGGCGGCGGTGTCGGCGACCTTCTCACCGTGGCCGGAAACGTCGGCCACGACGATGCGTGTAAGGCGTCCGGTCGCGCAACAGGTCACGTAGTGGATGTCGCCGCCGCGAGAGAGGTCATCCGCCGCGGCCCGATGCGCCGTGCCGACATACGGCCGGCTGTAGACCCACGCGTCGAGACCGGGCATGACGACACCGCTGTCGGCCGCGCGGTTCCCGCCCCAGACCTCCATGCACTGCAGCGTGTGCTCGGGCATCCGGGGAACAGAGTAGGGGGCCAACGGTCTGCAAAACCATCACCCCGGCGCCACGTTGTGGGAGCCGGGGTCATGGCGGATGGATTCTGATTCGTGCTGCCCGCGAACTCAGTGCGACTGCACAAGCGGGCCGCGCGCAAGCAGGAGCGAGCCGAGGCTCAGCAGCGCCGCGGTGCCGGGAGCGGAACTCGGGACGCAGGCGCTGCACAGCGCCGCCACCATGGATACGCCGCAGAGTGCGGCGGAGAAGAACGGGCTGGGCAGGTGCCTCGTCATATCTTGGATTGCGAATCGAAGGGGCGCCGCTTGCAAACAGCGGGGTTGAACGCCGGGCTTGGACACACTACCCCACGCAGCGCAGAAGGCCATTGCCTACCGCCTTGGCCCAACGGACACACGGCGGTCGGGCGGGCTCGGCAAGAGGGGCAATACGTGCCGGTCCGAAAACTGCGCGCGGCTTCCGGCCCGCCGCGTGCACGGCCGCATCGGAGCATGTCCGGTGGGGGGGTCAGAAGGAGAGAATCTGATCGAGCAACTGCGGCACACCCTGGCCGCGGGTTGCGACCGTTTCGAATACGGGTCGCTTGCCGGCGACGTCCCGCAGATCGCGGACCAGTTCGTTCTCTCCGGGGTGGTCGGCCTTGTTGCAGACGAAGACGTCGGCGATCTCGAGGATGCCGGCCTTGTCCATCTGCACGGCGTCGCCCATGCCGGGCGTGAGGACGACGACGGTGCGGTCGACGTGCTGGCGGATCTTGGTCTCGTTCTGGCCCGCGCCGACGGTCTCGATGAACAGCGTGTCGTAGACCCGCGCGGGGTCGGCCTCGGCCCCGCCGATGAGTTCGACGATCTCGTTCACGGCGCGGTAATCCTCGCCGCTGATGGCCAGCGAGCGGTAGTACACCGACTCGTCGAGGTTGTTGAAGTCCACGCGGAGACGGTCGCCGAGCAGCGCGCCGCTGGTGATCGGGCTCATGGGGTCGAACGCCAGCACGGCGCAGCGGCCCATCGACGGTTTTTCCTTGGCGCGACGGGTGTACTCGCCGACGAGTTGGGCCACCAGCGTGCTCTTGCCCGCGCCGGGCGAGCCGGTGATGCCGACCACGCGCCTGGGCCGGCGACGTTTGGCGTCGGCCCGGGCGGCGGCGCGGCCGGAGTGAATCAACGAGATGTCGCGGGCGAGTTGCGCGGCCGGAGCCGAGTGCCCGCCCACCCGCGGCTGATACGGCCGCACCGCGCCGCGAACGGCCCCGACGATCTCGAGCAGGCCGGTGCCGGTCGTGAAGCACCGGGCCACGCCCTGCGCGGCCAGTTGCGGCAGGTCTTCCTGCGGCAGGATCCCGCCCATGTAGACGGGGATGTCCGGGCGGCCGAGTTCGCGGAGCGACTCGATCAACTTCGGCCCCAGGACCAGGTGCGAGTTGGACATCATCGACGCCGCGATGACGTCGACGTCCTCGTCGCGAGCCGAGATGGCCAGCGAGCGCGGCGTCTGCCACAGTCCGGAGTAGATGACGTGCACGCCCGAATCGCGGAGCGCGCGGGCGATGACCTTGACGCCGCGGTCGTGGCCGTCGAGGCCCATCTTGCCCAGCAGGACGCGCGGGCGGTGGTCGAGGTCGGCGCAGCGGTCGAGTTTCTCGAACTCGGTGGTGGCGGTGGTGATCGCTTTGGCCATGCGGACAAAGCGTAGGGGCGGGCGTTGAGGCCGGCGCGGCTCACCAGTCGCACATGGGGATGTCGACTTGCAGGCGGTCGGCGCAGGCGCGGGCGTCGGCGTAGCCCGCGTCGGCGTGGCGGAAGACGCCCATGGCCGGGTCGTTGGTCAGGACGCGCTCGATGCGCCTGCCGGCCTCGGGCGTGCCGTCGGCGACGATGACCTGCCCGGCGTGCTGGCTGTAGCCGATGCCGACACCGCCCCCGTGGTGGAAGCTCACCCACGATGCGCCGCTGGCGACGTTGACCATCGCGTTGAGGATGGCCCAGTCGCTGATGGCGTCGGAACCGTCGAGCATCTTCTCGGTCTCTCGGTTGGGGCTGGCGACGGAGCCGCAGTCGAGGTGGTCGCGCCCGATGACGATGGGCGCGCCGACCCTGCCCTGCGCGACCAGGTCGTTGAAGATCAGCCCGGCCTTGGCGCGCTCGCCGAGGCCGAACCAGCAGATGCGCGCGGGCAGCCCTTGGAAGGCGACGCGCTGGCGCGCCATGCGGAGCCAGCGGTGCAGCGAGGCGTCGTTGGGAAAGGCCTCCATCAGCGCGTCGTCGGTCGTGCGGATGTCGCGCTCGTCGCCCGAGAGCGCGCACCAGCGGAACGGGCCGCGCCCGAGGCAGAACTGGGGGCGGATGAACGCGGGGACGAAGCCGGGGAACGCGAACGCGTCCTTGTACCCGTGCTCGAAGGCGCGCTGGCGGATGTTGTTGCCGTAGTCGAACGTGACCGCGCCGCGCCGCTGCAACTCGACCATCGCGCGGACGTGCCGCTCCATGCTCGCCAGGCTGAGTTTGACGTACTGGCGCGGCAGGGCGACGCGCATCACGTCGGCCTCCTGCTGGGTCATCTCGACGGGCACGTAGCCGGTCAGCGGGTCGTGCGCGCTGGTCTGGTCGGTGAGGGCGTCGGGGGTGACGCCGCGGGCCAGCAGGCGCTCCAGCAGTTCGACGGCGTTGCAGTTCACGCCGATGGACCGCGCGACGCCCTGTTCGGCGGCGCGGACGGCCGCGTCGATGGCCTCGTCGAGCCCTTCGACGATCTCGTCGAGGTAGCGTTCGCGGATCCGCCGCGCCAGGCGGGCGTGGTCGACGTCGGCGATCAGGCAGACGCCCTCGTTCATCGTGACGGCCAGGGGCTGAGCGCCGCCCATGCCGCCGCAGCCCGCGGTGACGCACAGCCGGCCCTTGAGGGTCCCGCCGAAGTGCTGGCGGGCGCACTCGGCGAACGTCTCGTACGTGCCCTGCAGGATGCCCTGCGTGCCGATGTAGATCCACGACCCGGCCGTCATCTGGCCGTACATGATCAGCCCCTTTCGGGCCAGTTCGTCGAAGTGCTCCTGCGTCGCCCAGTGCGGGACGAGGTTGGAGTTGGCGATCAGCACGCGCGGCGCATCGGTGGTCGTCTTCACCACGCCCACGGGCTTGCCGCTCTGGACCAGCAGGGTTTCGTCGGGTTCCAGCCGCTGGAGCGTCGCCACGATCGCGTCGAAAGCCTCCCACGAGCGCGCGGCCTGCCCGCGTCCGCCGTAGACGACCAGTTCGGCGGGCCGCTCGGCCACGTCCGGGTCGAGGTTGTTCATGAGCATCCGCATCGCGGCCTCGGCCTGCCACGTCTTGCAGGTGCGTTGGCCGCCGCGCGGCGCGCGGACCTCGCGGGCGCGCGGGAGCGACGGTTTGACCCTTGATCCGGCGAAGGTCGTCCGAGTGGATGGGGACATGGCGGAAACCTCTCACGGTCGCACGCACACGAGCGTCGTGCGGTTGCGGCGGCGCGACCTGCGCAAGTGTCCGGACCCGTTTCTCCCGCGTCAAGTGCGGCGCGCGAACAAGCGACCGCCCGTCCGCCTCCCTAGAATTGCAACCGGAACTCGCCGCACGTGATCAGGCGTTCGACCCGCGCGATGTCGGGCGCCGGCGGGCGGTCGGCGGTGAGACGCGGCACGACGGCGCGCACCGCGTCGTGCACGCGCTCGACCGCGGGGCCGCTGCGGAGCGGCCGGTGATGGTCGAGCGCCTCGGCCCCGCAGATGAGTTCGATGGCGACGACCGAGCCGGCCAGTTGCAGAGCACGGCGCGCCTTGGCCGCGCCGCGCGGTCCGAACGAGTTGTAGTCCTCCATCCCCGCGCTGGTGCTCAGGTTGGCCACGCTGGCCGGGGCGGCAAGGCCGATCAACTCGTTGCAGCACGCCGCGGCGGTGTACTGGGCGATCATCAGACCCGAGTGCAGGCCGGGGCCGGGCGAGAGGTAGGGGGGCAGTTTCGCCTCCGGGTCGAAGGCCGAGAGCATGTGGTAGACGCGGCGTTCGGCGATGCCCGCGACGTGGCAGATGCTGATGGCCAGCAGGTCCAGCGCGATGGCCAGCGGCATGCCGTGAAAGTTGCCCGCCGAGACGATCTGCGGCGCGCGGTCGGCCGTTGCGCCGGCAAAGACCAGCGGGTTGTCGGTCACCGCGCCCAGTTCGCGCTCGACCGCGCCGCGGACGTGCTCGAAGGCGTCCCACGCCGCGCCGAGCACCTGCGGCACGCAGCGGAGCGAGTAGGGGTCCTGCACGCGCGGGTCGTTGAGCGCGTGCGAGGGAATGATCTGGCTGTCTTCGAGCATGGAACGGACCGCCGCGGCGACGCGCTTCTGCCCCGGCTGGCAGCGCGCCTCGTGGACGCGCGGGTCGAGAAACGCGTCGGTCGCGCGGCAGGCGTCGATGGACATCGCCGCGGCGGCGAGCGCCGCGGCGAACAGCCGCTGGAAGTCCTGCACGAGCAACACACCCTGCGCGGCCATGAGGTGCGTGCCGTTGATGAGCGCCAGGCCCTCCTTGGCCTCCAGCGCCAGCGGCGCCACGCCCGCGGCCGCCAGCGCTTCGGCACCGGAGACGGTGCGGCCGTTGACGTGCGCTTCGCCTTCGCCGATCAGCACCAGCGCGACGTGCGCAAGCGGCGCAAGGTCGCCCGATGCGCCGCACGAGCCGACTCCCGGCACAACCGGCGTCACGTCCGCGTTGAGCAGCGCGACGATCTGCTCGACCACCTGCACCCGGACGCCCGAAAGCCCGCGCGACAGCGACGCGGCCAGCAGCAGCATCGTGCCGCGCACCACGTCCGGGGGCAGTGGGTCACCGACGCCCGCGGCGTGGCTGCGGACCAGGTTCCGCTGCAGGTCGCGCAGGTCGGCGTCGCTGATGCGCTGGCGCGAGAACGAGCCGAAGCCGGTGTTCACGCCGTAGTGCGGATCGCCGTCGCTCATCGCCGCGAGCAGCGAGCGCCGGCCGGCCTCGACCCTGCGCCGCGCCTCGGGCCCGAACTCGACCCGCGCCCCGCGTCGGCAGACCGACTCGACCTGTTCGAGCGAGAGCGGGCCGGAGTCCAGCACAACCACGGGCGCGGCACTTCCCTCGCCCGATGCGTGCGAAGATTGGTGGGGGGGGCGCGGAGAGTGGAGGGGTTGGGCAGGGAGCATCGCCTACATGGTCGCGTGCCGGGGCGCCGAGGGCAAATGCGGCCCGAACACCGCCGCGAGCACGCACGAACCTGCAACCAACGGCGGGCGGATCGGTTGTCGCGATCATCCTGATCGCGAATCCTTCCGAAATTGATACGCATGCGTCGCCATCCGCACATGACCGCCGTGCTGCTGCTGCTCGTCGCGTGGGCCGCGCTCCTGCCCGCGTGCGTGTCGTACCAAGCAGGCGACTTTGACCGCGGGTCGCTGGAACAGGTCGAGCCGATCCCGCCCGAGGCATGGCCGGCCCGCAAGACGGACGACTTGGAGCGCATCGCCCGCGACACGCCGTCGCGCATCTACCGCTACGTGCTGGACGGCAGCAAGGCCGAGGACGAACTGGAGCCGCAGTTCCGCGAGGCGCTCCGCCGCGCCGACGCGCGCATCCCGTACTCCAAGGCGTTCGGGCAGGGCATCATCCGGGTCGTTCGCGGCGGGCCGGGACCGGCGCGGGCGCTCCGTGCCGAGGACGCGCCGACGGCCGCCGGCACGCACGACGCGAACCAGCCCGCCACGCCGCCGACGCACGCCGACGACCCGGCCCGACCGGGATCTACGGACTTTCTGCTGCGCGACTTCTTCAGTTCCGTCCGCTTCGTGTCCTACTCCCCGCGCGACGACACGCCGGGCGACCGACGCTACGAGCGGTTCCTGAAGATGACCTCGGCCGTGCAGAACAAGTACTTCGCCGAGCGCAAGGCCGGGATCAAGGTCAACGACCCCGAAGTGCTGATGATGCTCGCCGAGGGCACGCGCATCCGGCTGATCGAGCCGGCCCGCGGCGTGGCCTGCCGGGGCGTTGTCGTGCACATCGCCGGGCTGGGGTCGATCCAGTATGAGGAGCCGGTGCTGAACGAGCTGCTCGCGCGGGGTTGGGCTGTGCTGCGGATCGCCACGCCGCGCGTGTGGTGGTACGAGGACAGCGAGTTCCGCATGGACGCCCCCGGCGACGTCGAAACGACGGCCAAGCGCATCGCCGCGGCGTTTGACGACCTGCTGGCCGAATCGGCCTACGCGGCAGAGGCCGCGCTCGACTGGCTCGCGGCCGAACGCCCCGACCTTCCGCAGCGCCCGCTGGCCCTGCTCGGTTGCAGCGCCGGCGGTCTGGTCGCGCCGGCGGTGGTCGCCCGGATGCCCGACCGGTTCGACGCGGCGGTGCTGGTCGGGACCGGCTCAAACCTGCTCCGCATCAGCCAGACCAGCGACCTGACCGACGGCGGCGTGAAACTGCGATGGGGCGCGGACCTTCCCGTCGGGACGCTGCGGGCACGGCTCTTTGACCGCTACCTTGCGCACTCGGTGCTCGACCCGTACCACACGGCCCGCTTCCTGCGTGACAAGCCGGTGCTGTTCGTGCACGCCGAGTACGACTCGACCGTGCCCGCCGAATCGTGCCACGAGTTGTACCTGCGGCTGGGCCGGCCCGACCGGATGACGTGGTACGTCGGGCACCGGCTGCTGTTCTTCACCCTCGGCAACCAGGCGGGGCGCATCGCCGACTGGCTGGACCGGCACGCGACGCCCGCCGCGAACCACGCCTCGGAGCCGGTTCCGACCTCAGCCTCCCAACCCGACCAAGGGATGGCCGTTGGCGCGAAGGACTCCTGAGACCCCCTTCAACCGGTTGACTCACGGAACTGTCGGGCTTTGCGGTATGCTGTCCGCTGCGCCGGGAGCGTGCGTGCCGCGACGGACAGGCCGAGGCAACCGAGTTGAGAGTGCATGTTCGCACTGCCGGACAACCCGAGCAACTTCCAACTCTCGATCCACTTCTTTCTCCAGTTGGCGGTGATCCTGCTTTCGTGCCGGGTCGTCGGATGTCTGGCGCGACGCATCGGTCAGCCGCAGGTCGTGGGCGAGATGATCTGCGGCGTGCTGCTCGGGCCGTCGCTGCTCGGGGCCGTGGCGCCGGACCTCAGCCGGGCGTTGTTCCCGCCGCACAGCACGTCGATGACCATCATCTACATCGGCGCCCAACTCGGCCTGGTGCTGTACATGTTCTGCGTCGGTCTTGAGTTCCGCGGGGACCTGCTGCGGCAGAAGGCACGCAGCGCGGTCTTCGTGTCGGTTTCCGGGATGGTCGTGCCGTTCGCGCTGGGCGCGGCGATCGCGGTCTGGCTTGCCGACGACACGAGGCTGTTCGCCGAACAAATGACGACGACGCAGGGCGTGCTCTTCATGGGCGCGGCGATGTCCATCACGGCGTTCCCGATGCTGGCGCGGATCATCTACGAGGGGGGCCTGAGCAACACGCACCTCGGCACCCTCGCGCTGGCCGCGGGATCGTGCGACGACGCGTGCGCGTGGTGCGCTCTGGCGATCGTGGTGGCGTGGTTCAGCGGAGATCCGAATCTGGCGCTGCTGGCCGTCGGCGGGGGCGTGGCGTACGCGCTGACCGTGCTGCTCGGGCTGCGCCCGTTGCTGGCCCGGCTCGGCGCCGCCGCGGAGAAGACGCGTTCGATCTCCCCGACGTCGATGTCGATCGTGATGATCCTCCTGATGGCGTGCGCGTGGATCACCGACGGCGTCGGCATCTACGCGGTGTTCGGCGCGTTCGTCCTCGGCGCGGCGATGCCGCGCGGCTTCTTCAACAAGGAACTCCGGCGCCTCATCGAGCCGGTGACAACCACGCTGCTTCTGCCCATGTTCTTCGTGTACTCCGGCCTCAACACCAAGATGGGCCTGGTGGATTCGCCGTTCCTCTGGGGAGTGACCGCCGTCGTGCTGCTCGCGGCGTGCCTGGGCAAGGGCGTGGCGTGCTGGGCCGCGGCCCGAATCAGCGGCGAGCCGAACCGTGACGCGGTCGCCATCGGCTCTCTCATGAACGCGCGCGGCCTGATGGAGTTGATCCTGCTGAACATCGGCCTTGAGCGCGGGATCATCACGCCGGGGCTGTTCAGCATCATGGTGTTCATGGCGATCGTGACCACGCTGTCGGCCACCCCGATGTTCGAACTCGTGCTCGGCCGCAATGGCAGCCCGAAGCGGCTGGCCTACATTGCGGCGAACGAGGCTCGGACCGCGGCGGGACGCGCCGGGCTTGCGACGCCGCCGACGGCCGGCGCGACCTGACGAGCGTCTGCCCCCCGCCCCGGATCCGAGGTCCTATAAGGGCAGTTATGTTAAACTCGATGCTCTGCCGAGCCCGGCCCGCTCACAGGGTCAGTTCCATCCAGCGCGTGCCCGGCGTCGGGTCGCGGTTGTACACGGGGATGTCACGGAACCCGAGGCTCTGGTACAGACCCGCCGCCGCGGTCATCGTCGCGCCGGTGTCGAGCCGCACGGCGCGGTAGTTCAAGGCCCGCGCGGCATCGATGACCGCCATCGCGCGTCCTCGACGGAGCCGCGTGGACTCCCGGCCGTTACGCCGCGACCGCCGCGGCGCACTTCGCCGGCGCATCGGCGAGTTTCACGACTTCGCCCTTGCCGGTGTCGCGGCGGGCCTTGAACTCGACGCCGCCTTCGGCCAGCGCCTTGTCGCCGATGGTCAGTCGCACGGGGATGCCGATGAGGTCGGCGTCCTTGAACTTCACGCCCGGCCGTTCGTCGCGGTCGTCGATCAGCACGTCCAGCCCACCCGCGGCGAGGTCGGCCGCGAGTTTCTCCGCGGCCTGCATGTGCGCGGTTTCCTCGGGCTTCAGCAGCGTGACGAGCACGTGGTAGGGCGCGATCGCCGCGGGCCAGATGATGCCGTTCTCGTCGTGGTTCTGCTCGACGCTCGCGGCCATGGTGCGCGAGACGCCGATGCCGTAGCACCCCATGATGACGCTGCGCTTCTGCTGCTTGTCGTCGAGGATCGCAAGGCCCATCGCGTCGGAGTACTTGGTGCCGAGTTTGAAGATGTGGCCGACCTCGATGCCGCGACCGGTGACGAGTCTGGACCCCGGCGCGCGGGGCGAGGGGTCGCCTTCGAGGGCGTTGCGGACGTCGGCGAGTTTTACATAACGCGAGTCGTCCAGGATGGCCCCCACCTCCCGCCGCCAGTTGAAGTGCTTGACGTGGTGGTCGGCCTTGTCCGCGCCCGATGCCCAGAAGCCCCCGCCCGCCGCGTCGGGATCGACCAGCAGCAGGATGTCGGTGCGGCCGACGATGACCTTCGGGCTGACGTATCCGATGGCGAAGCCCGCCGCGCGGGCGTCCTTCTCGGGCGCCAGTTCGACCTTCCATCCGCTGGCGGCCTTGACCTTGCCCTCGTTGACGTCATGGTCGCCGCGGACGACGGCGAGGACCCACCTGGGCCCCCCGCTGCCACCGCCCCCGCCGGCGGGCTCGACCGCGCGGAAGACGATCGTCTTGAGCATGCGGTCGGGCTTGACCTTCATGAACCCGCCGACCTCGTCGATGCCGGGCATGTTGGGCGTGTGGACCTCGGTCAGGTCGCCGGTCGGAGCGCCGTTGAACGCGCCGCCCTCGACGGGACGCTCGCCGATCTCGCACTTCTCGACGTTCGCGGCGTAGCCGGAGGCCGGGCACTTGAGGATGGTGTCCTCGCCGCTGGGTGCGTTGACCATGAACTCGTGACTGGCCGAGCCGCCGATCGGCCCGCTCTCGGCCTCGACGACGGTGAAGTCCAGACCGCAGCGACGGAACACGTTGGTGTAGGCGCGGTACATCGCGTCGTACGCCTCGTTCAGCCCCCCCGCTCCTTCCACGTGCATGTGGAAGGAGTACGCGTCCTTCATGATGAACTCGCGGCAGCGGAGCAGGCCGGAGCGCGGTCGCGCCTCGTCGCGGAACTTGGTCTGGATCTGGTACAGGTTCAGCGGCAACTGCTTGTACGACTGGATCGATCCCTTCACCAGTTCGGTGATCGGCTCCTCGTGCGTCGGGCCCAGCGCGGCCACCGCGCCCTTCCGGTCGGTCACCTTGAAGAGCAGGTCGCCGTAGTCGACGTCGCGCTTCGTGTCCCGGTACAACTCGATCGGCAGCATCGCCGGCAGGAGCAGCTCGCTGGCGCCCGCGGCGTCCATCTCCTCGCGGACGATCTGCGAGACCTTGCGGAGCGTGCGCCAGGCCAGCGGCAGGTAGTCGTAGATGCCCGAGCCGAGTTTGCGGATAAACCCGGCGCGCGAGAGCAGGACGTGCGACGGGCTCTCGGCGTCGGACGGGGCCTCGCGGGTCGTGGGGATCAGCGTCGAGCGCCAGCGGTGGATCACGCCTCGGCCGGGGCGCTCGGCTCGTTGGGTCTGGAGGTTCGACATGGGGCGTGAGTGTAGGTGTGGGCGGCTTGCGGGGAACCTCTCGCGCCACGCTCGACGCGGCGGATCACGGTTCATGGCCGGGACGGCCGTGCCACGCCAACAATCGCCCCTGCCGCGGCGGCACAGTCGCAGGCAAGGATGCCCGCCCTGTGACGCCCCCGCTCGACACCGCCCGCGAACGACCGAACCCCGACGCGACCGACCCCTTGGCCGGCCCCGCGCTGTCGGGCTCGGGCCTTGCCGCGCCGGACGTCGGTTCCCCTCGCAGGCCGATCGTGCGCGCGGTCATCGGGCTCAACGCGGACGGCTCGCTGCGCAGCGGCAAACTCGCTGGGCTGACCATGAACCGCGCGATCTGGGTCCTGTCGTGGCCGATCCTCGCGGAGAGTTCGCTGCAGTCGTTCGTCGGCCTGACGGACACGTTCCTGAGCGCGCAGCTCTCGGAGGCCGCGACCGACGCGATCGGCGGCGCGTCGTACATCCTGTGGTTCGTGGGGCTGGTGGCGATGGCGGTGAGCGTGGGCACGACCGCGCTTGTGAGCCGCGCCGTCGGCGGGTCGCGCCTGGCGGTGGCGCACGCCGCGACCGGGCAGACGATGCTGCTGGCGCTCTGGACGGGCATCGCGACCGCGGCGCTGATCGCGCTGGCGGCGGGCCCGATGTCGCAGGTGATGAACCTGACCGGCGAAGCGGCGCAGGCGTTCCGCACCTACCTGCGGATCTGCGCGATCGGCGTCCCGCCGCTGTCGATCCTCGCCGCGGGCATCGCGTGCGCGCGGGGCGCGGGCGACTCGGTGCGGCCGCTGGTGGCGATGGCGGTCGTGAACGTGGTGAACGTGTTCGCCTCCTGGGCGCTGTCGGGGGTGGACCTGGTGCGGACGCGGATCGTCGGCGGACAGGCCGTGTCGGAACTGGTCTACGCCAACCCGTTCGGGGCGAACCTCGGCATCGCGGGGATCGCGTGGGGCACGGTGATCGGCGAGTTTGTCGGCGCGGCGATCGTGCTGGGCCTGCTCGTGCGCGGTTCGTCGGTGGTGAAACTCAAGCGCCACCGCCTGCGGCCGCACTGGCACACGATGCGCCGACTCGTCGCCGTCGGGTTTCCCAACTTCCTCGAGACGCTCGGCATGTGGGCGGGCAACTTCCTGATCATCCTGATGGTCGGATGGCTGACGGTCACCGCCGGCGCGGGCCTCGCGGCCGACGGCACCGCCGCGGCGGGCGGGCTGATGGGCGCGCACATCGTCGCCATCCGCATCGAGGCGTTCAGTTTCATGCCGGGCTTTGCGATGGGCGCGGCCGCGGCGACGCTCGCGGGGCAGTACATCGGCGCGGGAAGCCCCACCAGCGCGCGGCGAGCGGTCAAGCGCTGCGTGATCGTGACGGTGTGCGTGATGGGCGCGGCGGGGTTCCTGTTTCTGTTCGCGCCGCGCGAGGTGTCGGCGCTGATCACCGGCCAGCCGACGCACCTGGAAGTCGTGCCGCGGCTGATCTTCATCTCCGGTCTGGTGCAGGTGCCGTTCGGCATCAGCATCGTGCTGCGCTCCGCGCTGCGCGGCGCGGGCGACGCGAAGGTGGTGATGTGGATCACGTGGATCACGACCTACGCGATCCGTCTGCCGCTGGCGTACGCGTGCTCGGGCGTGGACATCCCGGTGCCGCGGTGGCTGGGGGGCGGGGTCATCGAGAACCCGTTCCACGACTCGCCGAGCCTGTGGATGCTGTGGGTGGGGCTGTGCTCGGAGATCGTCTTCCGGGCGGTGCTGTTCGGGTGGCGCTACCTGCAGGGCGGGTGGCTGCGCAAGCGGGTGTGAGGTGTTCGGGTTATCGGGCGCTGGGACGTTCGATCAGGTCGTTCACCACAACCGAACCTGCGGCCGGCGCTGATCCTCCGTCGCCGATCGGCCGAGAACACAGATTGGTCTGCACAGCGTTCCGGCTCGTACTCACGGCAAACCTCGGGGCACGACGACCATGCCCGTCGCCGGCACCAACCAGACTTCGTGCCTGCCCCGCGCCGTGCGCGCGGCCTGTATCGCTCCGGCGGTCGCCGCGTTGAGCCCGCCGTGTGCTGGGCAGGAACCCGGCGACGACGGACCGAGCATCGCCGCGCACGAGCAGCAGGTTGCGCTGTCCTTCGGCGTCGACGCGGTGACGGCGTACCAGTTCCGCGGATTCGTGTACGAAGATTCCGGGCCGATCGTGCAGCCGTGGCTCGATCTCGAACTGCTCGCGGCGCGGTTCGGCGACGCCGCGGTGCGGCTGCTCTTCGGCACGTGGCACTCGTTTCACGGTCGGGCTACGGACGCCCAGACCGATGACTCGTTCCGCGAGCACTGGTTCGAGGCCGACATCAACGCGGGCGTGGCCGTGGACATCGACCGGTGGACGCTGGCCACCAGGTACAACCGGTACACCAGTCCCTCCGACGCGTGGCCGACCATGCAGGAGATCACGCTCGAACTGTCGTACGCCGACGACTGGCTGCCGGAAGGCTGGTCGCTGAACCCGCACGTGCTGCTCGCGTTCGAGATCGGCCCGGCCGCGAACGACGGCCTGCGGAACGGGGCCTTCGTCGAGTTCGGCGTCGAGCCCGCCTTCGAGATCGACGACGGGCCGGCGCGAGGGGTCGAGATCCGCTTCCCGCTCGCGATCGGGCTGAGCCTGAGCAACTACTACGAAACCGAGGAGGGCGCGAACGACGCGTTCGGCTATCTGAGCCTGGGCGCGACGGCGTCGATCCCGCTGGGCAGCACCGGCGCTGCGAACTGGAGCCTCGATCTGGGCGTGCAGGCGCTGCTGCTCGGCGGCGCGGCCGCGTCGTTCAACGAGGGCGATCGGTCGGTCCTCATCGCCCGGGTCGGAGTCTCTGTCGAGTTCTGAATCTGAGTCCCATTCCCGCCTCGACTCGTCCGTGCAGCGATGAACCATCAACCACCCAACTCCGATTCGACTCCGGTGTGCGATCGGCCGCAGACCGACTCGCTCGGTACGACCTCCAGTCGAACCAGTTGGATCTGCTGGAAGTGCATGGTCGTGCTGGCCGCCGCCGCACTGACAGGCGCGTATGTGCTGTGGACGATCGCGACCGGCGAGACAGCCCGCGAGCGATGGGGCACGGTCGCGAGTGATCACGCCGACCTCGTCGCCGCGTGGCTGGCCGCGATCGGATGCATGACGGTGATCCTGTCCGCGGCCCACCGCGGGCGGTCGGGCCGGCGCACCGCCCTGGTGGTGGTCGGGCTGGTGTGCGTGGTGATGTCGTCGGGGTCGGCGTGGGTCGATCGTCGCGGCAAGAACGCCACGGAGTCGATGCGCAACGCGCTGGTGGGCATCGCGCCGACGTACGCGGTGAGTCTCGAGGCACGCCGGCACTGGCAACTCCCCAGCGACGCGCCCCCTGACGACCCCTTGTACCTCGACCTGATCGAAGCCCAGAAGCGCTGGCTCCGCGTCAACCCGGCCGTGGCGGACATCTACACCTTCCGCAAGGACGCGGACGGACGCTGGCGGCTGATCGTGGACTCGGAGACCGACTACGACCGGAACGGGGTCTACGAGGGCGAGCGCGAGCAGCGGACGGCCATCGGCGAGATCTACGAGCACACCACCGAGGAACTCGACCGCGCGCTGGCCGGCGAGCACGTGTTCTTGGACGTCCCGGAATCGGACCGGTGGGGCAGTTGGGTGTCGGCCTTTGTTCCGATGCGGAACCCGCAGGGGGAGATCGAAGCCGTCCTGGGCGTGGACTTCCCCGCCGATTCGTGGAACAGCACAATCGCCGAGGCGCGACTGGGCACGATCACGTACCTCGCGGTGATCGTCGTCACGATCACCGCGGGCGGCCTGCTGCAGATCGCCTCGTTGCGCCGGATCGACGAGAGTGCACGCGTGGGGAAACTGCTCCGCGCCCAGACCGAAGCGCTCGACCGGCAGAACGCCCTGCTCGAACGGCGCGGCAGGGAACTGGCCGCCGCCACCGCCGCGGCCGAGTCCGCCAACCGCGCCAAGAGCGAGTTTCTCGCGAACATGAGCCACGAGATCCGTACGCCGATGACGTCGATCCTCGGCTACGCCGATCTGCTGCGGTCCCACGATCTGAGCGCGGCCGAGATCGCCGAGCACGTGGAGATCATCCGGATCAACGGCGAGCACCTGCTTTCCATCATCAACGACATCCTTGACCTGTCGAAGATCGAGGCCGGGATGATGTCCGTCGAGCGCCGCGAATGCCGGATCGTCGCCCTGCTCGGCGAGGCCGCAACGACCGTGCGGCTGCGCGCCGAGCAGAAGGGACTCGACCTTCGGGTCGTGCTCGCGGACCCGATCCCGGAGCGCATCTTCTCCGACGATCTCCGCGTGCGCCAGATCCTCATCAACCTGCTCGGCAACGCGCTGAAGTTCACCGATCGCGGGTCCATCGAGATGGTCGCGCGGTACAGCGGCCCCGCTTCACCCGAGCCGCGACTGACGATCGAAGTCCGCGACACCGGCATCGGCATCCGCCCCGAGCACATGGAGCGCCTCTTCCAGCCGTTCGCACAGGCCGACGGTTCGACCACGCGGAAGTACGGCGGGACCGGTCTGGGACTTGTCATCTCGCGGCGGCTGGCGCGGGCGCTGGGCGGCGACATCACCGTCCGCAGCGAGTTCGGGCGCGGCAGCACGTTCACCGTCACGCTCGCGACCGGCGATCTCGACGGCGTGCCGCTGATCGAGACGATACCGGCATCGTCGATCATCAGCAGTGAGACCCCGGCGCCGGCACCCGCCGCGGTGCGACTCCGCGGCCGAATCCTGCTCGCCGACGACGGCCCGGACAACCGGCGCCTGCACGCCGCGATCCTCGAACGCCGCGGGGCGACGGTCGTCGCGGTCGGGGACGGACAGGCCGCCGTGGACGCCGCGCTCCACGCCGCCGCGTCGGGCGAGCCGTTCGACCTGATCCTCATGGACATGCAGATGCCCGTTCTCGACGGCTACCAGGCCACCCAGGCCCTGCGCGAGCGGGGCGTGCGCACGCCGATCATCGCGTTCACGGCGCACGCGCTGCAGGACGACCGTCGGCGGTGTCTGGTGTCGGGCTGCGACGACTACGCGACCAAGCCCATCGACCGCCAAGCGCTCATCCGACTTTGCGCGCGCTGGTTGGAGCACGGTCAACAACACGCGACCGCCAAGGCGGCCTGAACAACGCCGCATCCGGTACACTCCGGTTGCGCGCTCCGCGGCTTGTTCGCGGCGGCGTCGCGACGCGAGCCCGCCCATGTTGATCAGCGCCGCACTGTGTGCATCGGTCATGTCCACCACCACCCCACAGCCCGCCGACTCGACCAACCCTGCGCCGCCCGGCGCGTTGCCGCGCGCGACGCGCCCGGAGGTGTACGCCGCGAACGGCATGGCCGCGACCAGCCACCCGCTTGCGACGCAGGTCGCGCTCGACGTGCTCAAGGCGGGCGGGTCCGCCGTCGATGCCGCGATCGCGGCCAACGCCGCGCTGGGGCTGATGGAGCCGACCGGATGCGGCATCGGCGGCGACCTGTTCGCCATCGTGTGGGACCCGTCGACCAAACGGCTGCACGGGTACAACGGCTCGGGCCGCGCGCCGGCGGAACTGACCATCGAGTTGGTCACGTCGCGCGGGTTGACGGAGATCCCCCGCAGCGGCCCGCTGCCCGTCACCGTCCCCGGCTGCGTCGACGGCTGGTTCGCGCTGCACGAGCGGTTCGGCCGACGGCCGATGCGCGACAACCTCGCGCCGGCCATCGCCTACGCGCGGGACGGGTTCCCCGTCTCGCCGGTGATCGCCGACGGCTGGTCGTCGAATGTCCGCGCGTTTGCGCGCATGCCGAACTTCCGCGAGCAGTTCACGATCGACGGGCGAGCCCCGCGCGCGGGCGAGATCTGGAAGAACCCCAACCTCGCCGGCACATTGCAACGCATCGCCGACCACGGCCGCGACGGGTTCTACACGGGTCACGTGCCCGAAACGGTCGAGCGGTTCATCTCCGAGCAGGGCGGCGTGCTCGCCGCGGCGGATTTCGCGGCCCACCGCGGCGAATGGACCGATCCGGTCAGCGCCAACTACCGCGGCTACGACGTGTGGGAACTGCCGCCCAACGGCCAGGGCATCGCCGCGCTGCAGATCCTGAAGATTCTGGAAGGCTTCGACCTGCGGTCGATGGGCTTCGGCAGCGCGGACCACGTGCACGCATTCACCGAGGCAAAGAAACTCGCGTTCGAAGACCGCGCGCGGTTCTACGCCGACCCGGCCTTCAACCCCGCGCCGGTCGCGCACCTCATCAGCGCCGAGTACGCCGCGCAGCGGCGCTCGCTCATCGACCTGTCGCTCGCGGCGAAGACCGTCGAGCCGGGCGCGATCCCCGCGGGCGCCGACACGATCTATCTCACGACCGCTGACTCCTCGGGCATGATGGTCTCGCTCATCCAGAGCAACTTCCGCGGCATGGGCAGCGGGATGGTCCCGCCGGGTCTGGGCTTCATGCTCCAGAACCGCGGCGAGCAGTTCGCGCTCGACCCGGCGCACCCCAACGCGCTCAGACCCGGCAAGCGGCCGTTCCACACCATCATCCCGGCGTTCATCACCCGGGACGGCGCGCCGTGGATCAGTTTCGGCGTCATGGGCGGGGCGATGCAGCCCCAGGGCCACGCGCAGATCGTCATCAACCTCATCGACTTCGGCATGACGCTGCAGCAGGCTGGCGATGCGCCGCGCATCCACCACGACGGCTCGACCGAGCCTGTCGGCGTCGCGCTCAAGGTCATGGCCGATGGCGGCGTGCTGAGCCTCGAGCCCGGATTCCCCGATGGCACGATCCGCGAACTCGAACGCCGCGGGCACGTCATCAGGCCGCTGGCGACGCCGTACTTCGGCGGGTACCAGGCGATCATGCGCGACCCGAAGACCGGCGTGTACGTCGGGGCATCGGATTCCCGCAAGGACGGGCACGCGGCGGGGTATTAGGTTGGAACTGCCGCCTGCGGTCGCCGAATCTGGATGAGCGTCTTCGCCGGTACGCGCCATGCGCGGAGAGATGTTTCGCGTCTACGCGCCTGTCGCTGCGCCCCCTGCGCCTCTGCGTGAAACAAGAGGTGTCGGCGGGGGTCTCTCATACGCACTCTCGGCCGATCTCGGGCGTGACGGACCGTAGGCGGGACACACCGCAGAGCCGCCGAGGACGCCGAGAAAGCGGGAGGAACAGAGGATCGACCGCGAATCCCGAAGCGTTCGCAATCCCTGATGGCTCGGCGCTCTCTGCGCCTCCGCCGTGAAGTTCTTTCGAACCTTCCTCGCGGCACGGGTTTGACGGGAAGGCGTATCACGTAGGCGCAGCGTGCGCCATGGGCTCAGGTAGGCCGCGCGTGCGTCGCCGATTGTGCAGGGGAGTTCCTGCGGTTATACTTTGCAACATGAGCCGATCCAAGTACCGCGAATCACGGACGCTGGTCCGCCGATTGTGCCGTTTGCCGGGTGAGAGCCGGGCCGAGTTCAAGGCGAAGGTCGCCCGACTGCGTGAGCACTTCGAGCGCTTCAACACCGACGTGTCGGATCTGTGCCAGTGGTTGATGGGCCTGCGGCGAATCGCCGGCGACCGGAATCGCCCGGAATCGTTCGGGCTTCTTGGGGACTTCATTCTCGATCCGGGGTGGGACCATGGTGTGTTGGACGAGGCGACGGCCGACCGCTGGAGGCTGGCGGTCTGGGATGCCGCGTTCGGCTTTCGCAACGAGCCAACCGTCCGCGGCCAGACGCTGCCCGAGCATCTCCTCAGTGCGTTGCGTCAGGCCGCGCGGCACGCCCCGCACACGGACGAGGGGAACTCGAACGCCCGGCGCCTCACGGCGCGGCTCGGCCGGCTGCAGCCTGCCCACCGCCTCGTGCTCTACAAGGCGGCGGCCGAGTGGGTCGTCGCCCGCTACCTGCGCGGCCTGCAGAACTGGGTCCGGCAGCACGCCGAATGGGTCAAGGAGAAGCAGGAGTGGGAAGCCGCGCACCCGGCGCTCACACCCGAGGTGCGTGAGCGGTTCACGGCCGTGTTTCGATCGCTCCGCGACCCGGAGCGAGACGGCCGACCCGGGCTGCGACGCAAACGGCCGCGCATCTGCCCGGCGTACCGGCTCGCCGAGAACATCGACAACTGCGTCTACGCGGGCCAGAAGGGCCACGCCCCGCTGTGCTGGAAGTACTCCGAGTTCCTGAAGGAGAACGAGAAGCGCAACCGCTCGTTCAACAAGAAGCGGTTCTCCGAAGATATCAAACGACTCATCGCGTTGTGCGTCGCGAACAGGACGCGTCCGAGCAAGTTCTTTCTCAGCCCGCGCGCGCCCGACACGATCTTCAAGGACAACGAACCGGGCAAGCGACCAAGGCTCTTCCAGAGGTTGAAGGACAACTGGTCCGCCTACCTCGACCACATGAACCTCACCGAGGACACCATCCTGCTCCGCCAGCGGCTCCCGCACTGCACGACACTCGGCGACCTCTGGGAGAAGTCGCGGTGCGAGTGCAACCCGCACACCGAACTCTGCCTTGAGTACAAGAGAGCGCTCGCTTCACTGCCCGAGGAAGTGCGCGCGCTGGAGGGCGTGTACAGAGATTGGAGGGCGCTGTATCTCGCCGGGCCGCGCAAGCCCGAGTTCCGATATCCCTCGTCCCGCGACCTCCCCATGCCCAAGATCTTCGGGGACGAGTTCTTCGAGGTGGACATGTCGAACTCCGTGCTGCGTCTGCGGCTGGACGACATGGCCAAAGGCGAGTGGGTCGAGTTCGGCTTTGTCCCCTGGCCGCGCGGCTACACCCCCTCGCGAGACGACGTGCACGTCACGAGCATCCACATGAACTTCATCGGCACGCGCGCACGGGCCGGGTTCCGATTCGCGGTTCCCCACCGGCAGGGTCGCTTCACCTGCTCTCAGGACCAGATCGACGAACTCCGGAGTCAGCGCTTCCCGCGTCAGGCGCAGGACCAGGAGTTCCTCGATGCGGCGCGCACGCTGCTCCTCGATTCGTTCCGCGCCGGGGCCGCCGCCGCGAGGCAATCACTCCGCGTGCTCAGCGTCGACGTCGGCATGACGGGTGCGGCCTGCGCCGTCTACGAGGGCTCGCGGCACGTCACCGATGAAGTTCTTCCCATCATCAAGGCCGACCGTCTCTACGTCGGAACGACCAGGCCCCCCGCACCCGGGCCCGGGGGCAAGGTGCCACCGACCCCGCCCGGCCTGCTGGTCGTCGGCGACGGCGACACGCGCGGCCTGCGAAGGGAGCACGTCGGCCGACACCTGGCCGCCGTGGCCCGCGGCGCCGCGGCCGTCGCCGAACGCCGACAAGCCCACAGTGAGGCCCAGAGCACCATCCGCGACAGCGACTTTCGAGGCCTCAAGCGCCATGTCGCGTGGATGATCCGCGACTGGGTGCGGCTCAACGCCGCCGCCATCGTGCGCGCCGCGGAAAAACACGAATGCGACGTCATCGTGTTCGAGAGCCTGCGCGGCAAGCGCCAGCCGACCTACGACAAACTCGGCGACGAGAGCGAGCGCAAGAAACAGGAAGGGGCGATCTTCGCCTACGGCCAACTCCGACGAAAGGTCACGGAGAAGGCTGTCGAGCGCGGGATGCGGACGGTGACCGTTCCGTACCACAAGTCGTCACGGTTCTGCTCGAAGTGCGGGCACGAGCAGCACAACGCCGGTCGCCTCAGAAAGAACAAGGAGCGCCGGAAGTTCATCTGCGAGTGCGGCGAGCAGAGTTCGGCGCCGGCCGCGCGCGGCCGCGGCCAGGCCAGAGGCGCAGCGCCGGCCGCGCTCGGCGGTTGCCCGTGCAGAAACGAAATCAACAGCGACGCCAACGCGGCGCGTGTACTGGCGATGGTCTTCTGGGGCCGGATCCGCTTGCCCAAACCGCTGCCGGAAGACGCCACGAGGGCTTGACAACCGGGGCTCGTTGGGGGATACTCAAGTGCCTTCCGAGTCGAAGGGGGCCTCATGGCCTTCTGCTTGGAACACGTCCCACGGTCGCTTTGGCCAAAGGACCGGACCCCAAGCCGTTGAAGGCAAAGCCGTGTTTTTGCGGGCTCTTTGCCATGTCTGCACTCGCTTTTTGCCGAACGAATCGGCCCCAAGTCGCTGCATTCAAACGACTTGCGAGAGGTCTGGTGCGAGTGCCCGCAGAAACGCGGCCTCTGACACCGAAACCGATGCGATGGCGGAGAGGGCCTTTGGTGCGAGTGCCCGCAGAAACGCGGCCTCTGACACCGGTGAAGGTTGAGACGTGGACGGCCATGCTGGTGCGAGTGCCCGCAGAAACGCGGTCTCTGACACCCACCAGCGCGCGCCTCCTGCAGTGCGCCCGGTGCGAGTGCCCGCAGAAACGCGGCCTCTGACACCGCCACGCATGGCGAGGCGGGCGGCGCTGGCGGTGCGAGTGCCCGCAGAAACGCGGCC
>CALKJW010000021.1 GCA_937995595.1 uncultured Phycisphaerales bacterium
GGTTGTGGCCGACGTAGCGCCTCCCGCCGCCGACGAGCGTGCCCAGCATGTAGGCGGCGGTCTCGCGCGGCCCGAACACGAACGAACCGAAGCGCGCCCACCGCGGCCCGACGACGCCCCACACCGCCCGCAGCACGACCATGAGCGCGAGCGTGAGGCCGATGATCGCGTGATAGGGAAAGAGCGGGCTGTCCTCGCCGAGCACAAGCGAGATCGCCGCCGCGCCGACAAACCCCGCGGCGAACAGCCAGTGGAAGAGCCGGACGGGCAGGTCCCAGACGAGCGCGCGGGCCATGGCGGCATGTCCGGTTCGACAAGCACGGACTCAACGGACAAGTATATCCCGTATTATCCCCTGGGGTTGCACGATCCGTTCTTGACGCCGCGGCGACGATCGGTCACTCTCCACGCCCCTTGATCCCCCCGACCCTCGAACTCCCCCTCATCGCCGTCGGCGTGCTGGTCGTGCTCGCCGCGGGCTATCTGCTCTACGGCTCATTCGTCGCGCGCCAGTACCGCCTCGACGATTCCCGCGCCACGCCCGCGGTCCTGAAGAACGACGGCGTCGACTTCATCCCCACGCGGCCGTTCTACCTGCTCGGGCAGCACTTCTCGGCCATCGCCGCGGCGGGGCCCATCGCGGGGCCGATCTTCGCGTGCATGGCCTTCGGCTGGGGGCCGTGCCTCCTGTGGATCGTGCTGGGCGTGATCCTGATCGGCGCGGTGCACGACTTCTCGGCGCTGGTCGCCTCCGTGCGCCACGGGGCGCACTCGATCGCCGAGATCGCCCGGCAGACGCTCGGCCGGCGCGCGTGGCTCGCCCTGGTCTGCTTCATCTGGCTCGCGCTGCTCTACGTCATCACCGCGTTCACGCAGATCACGGCGCAGACGTTCATCGGCGTGTCCGAGGAACTCGAGGGGCTGAACACGACGTTCAACAAGGGCGGCGCGGTCGCCGCGGCGAGCACGCTGTACCTCGCGCTCGCGCTGGTCATGGGCGTCGTGCAGCGGTTCCTCAAGCCGCCGATGTGGCTCACCACGCTGGTCTTCGTGCCGGCGACACTGGGCTGCATCTGGCTCGGCACCCGGCTGGACGAGGCGCTCGTGCTGGGGCCGAAGTTCTGGTACACCGCGATCCTGATCTACTGCCTGGTCGCCTCCATGCTGCCGATGTGGCTCCTGCAGCAGCCGCGCGGCTACCTCGGCGGGTTCGTGCTCTACTTCGCGATCGCCGTCGGCACGCTGGGCGTGCTGTTCGGTGGGTTCGCGATCAGGCAGCCCGCCTGGCCGACCGACCCGGCGATGCTCGACCCGATCGCCTTCCTGCGCCCGCCCCAGACCGGCGCGCAGCAGCAGTGGCCCATCACCAACATGCTGGTTCCGTTCCTGTTCGTGACCATCGCCTGCGGCGCGTGCTCCGGCTTCCACGGCCTGATCTGCGGCGGCACGACCAGCAAGCAGATCGCCAGGGAAAGCCACTGCAAGTCGATCGGCTTCGGCGCGATGCTGCTCGAAGGCTTCGTCGCCGTCATCGCGCTGGCGACCGTGATGATCGTCGCGCCCGAGCAGTCCAGGGGCGCGCCGCCGGCGCGCATCTACGGCGACGGTCTGGCGCTGTTCCTCACCAGGTTCCTCGGGCCCGAGGCGTTCCTCTTCTGCGCCACCTTCGGCGCGATGGCCTTCAGCACCTTCGTGTTCGACACGCTCGACGTCTCCGCCCGTCTCGGCCGCTACCTGCTGCAGGAACTCTTCGCCGCGCCGGGGCGCGTGGCGGGCCTGCTCGCGGCGGGGGCGACCGTCGGCGTCCCGCTGCTCATGCTCCTGCTGGCCGACCCGAACGCCTATCGCACGTTCTGGACGCTCTTCGGCACCTCCAACCAACTCCTCGCCGCGCTCACCCTGCTCAGCGTCACGCTCTGGCTGCGCCGCACCGGCCGACGCTACTGGTACACGCTCGGGCCCACCGTGTTCGTCGGCTCGATCACCGTGTGGGCCCTGTGCATCCAGTTCTACATGGGCGCGCGCGACGCCGCGGCCGGCGCGTGGCGCACCCCCGCCGGCGACCTCAACCCCACCATCCCTAACGGCGCGGTCTCGATCGCGCTGCTCGGCCTCGCGGCGGTCTTCGTGGTCGAGGCGGTCCGGACCATCCGCCGGCCACCGGCCTAGGCGAAAACCCGCGAGCCCGCACGCCGCGCCCGCCCGACAACCCCCGCACACGCCGGGCGTTTTCCGATACGCTGTGGCCATGATCAAGGCTTGTCTTCGTCGGGCCGCGCTCGCGGCATCGGTCGTGGTCGCGGCGGTCTCGGGCGCGTGGGTCGCCGCGGCGGGCGCAACCGCCCAGCCCACCTCGGGCAGCCCGCTCCGCCCGCCGCCCAACAGCGTGCGGCACACCGAGCCGGGCGACGGCTGGTGGGCGCTGACCAACGCCACCGTTCACGTGCGCCCCGGCGAGACGATCGAGAAGGCCACCGTCGTCATCCGCGACGGACGGATCGTCAGCGTCGGCCCCGGCGCGCCGCCCGCGGGCGCGAACGTGCGCGACTGCACCGGCATGCACGTCTACGCCGGCTTCATCGACGCGTTCGTCGAGGTCGACGCGCCCCAGCCCGACCCACTCGCCCCCGGCACGCACTGGAACCAGCACGTCACGCCCCAGCGCAGCGCGCTGGACCGCGGCGCCCGCGGCATCGACGACCGCGAGGCCGAGACGCTCCGCTCGCTGGGCTTCTGCGCCGCAGGCATCGCGCCCCGCGGCGGGATCTTCCGCGGCCAGGGAGCCGTCGTGTCGCTGGCCAGGGCGCCCAGCGCGTCGCAGGTCCAGCCGCGCGTCTACGCCGAGCAGACCTTCCAGGTCGTCGGCCTGTCGGCGGGCGGCCGCGGCGGGCGCGCCGGGGGCTTCGGGGGCGACGCCCCCGCGCGCGACGAATCGCGCTGGCCGGGCTACCCCAACTCGCAGATGGGCGCGATCGCCCTGATCCGCCAGTGCCTGAGCGACGCGGACTGGCTGCAGACGGTCCGCACCGCCGCGGACCGCGGCGCGGCCGACCGCGCCGCGCGCGTCGCCGCCGCGCTCGACGAAGTGCCCCCCAACTGCCTCGAGAAACTCGTCCGCGGCGAGCCGGGCGCGCGGCTGGCCTTCGACGTGAGCAACGAACTCGAAGCCCTCCGCGCCGCGAGGATCGCACGCGAGTTCGGCCGGCCCGCGGTGCTCATCGGCTCGGGCCTGGAGTTCAAGCGCCTGGGTGCGATCGCCGCGGACGGCCTGCCGATCATCCTGCCGCTGAACTTCCCCGAGCGGCCGCGCCTGGGCTCGCTGGAGCGCGCCGAGGACGTGGACCTGTCCGAGATGATGGCGTGGGAACAGGGCCCGACCAACCCGCGCCGCCTCGACCAGGCCGGGATGAAGGTCAGTCTGACGAGTTCCAACATCTCGACCCGCGGCGGCGGTCGGCGCGCGTTCGCGTCGCGCCTCTCCAGCGCGATCAAGCACGGCCTCGGGCCCGACCGCGCGCTGGCCATGCTCACGATCAACCCGGCGCAACTGCTCGACGTGGCGCACCAACTCGGCACCGTCGAGGCGGGCAAGGTCGCCAACCTCGTCGTCGCCGACGGCGCGCTGTTCATGGACAAGCCCGACGCCGGCGCGGACGAGCAGACCGAAGAGAAGAAGGACGACGGCGCGGCGGGCGCGGGCGACGGCTCGCCCTCGCGCCGAAGGACGCCGCGCATCGTGGACGTGTGGATCGACGGCCGCCGGCACGAGATCGTGTCGACGCCGGAGGTCAACATCGCCGGCGAGTGGAAGGTCGAGTTTCCCCAGCCTCTCCCAGACGGCGGCCAGATCGCCTTCTCGGTGCGGCAGGAAGAGGGCTCGGCGACGGTGACGATCACGGTCCGCAAGCGCACGCCGCTGGCCGACGGCGGCGAGCACACCGCGACCGCGCGCGCAACCGGCGTGCGCCTCTCGGGCAACCGGCTGAGTTTCTCCTTCGAGCACACGCCCTTCGGCGAGCCGGGCGTCTACCTGAGCAGCGCGGTCATCGACAGGGGCGCCGACGGCGCGCTGACGATGGTCGGCCAGACGCTCCGCGCCTCCGGCGCGGTTCTGCCGTGGACGGCCACGCGCACCGCCGACAGGCCCGAGGCCGACGCCGCAGCCGCGGCGGGCGCGGGAGGAGCGGGGGGCGAGGGGCGTCCGAGCCGGCGCGGCGGGCCGGGCGGCGCGGGTGGAAGCGGCGGGGGGGCCGTGGGGAAGTGGGTGCTCATCCGCGATTCGGACGGCCCGATCGACCCGGCCGACCGGTCCACGCCCGTCATGTTCATCCGGCGCGACGGGGCGTACGTGCGCATCGGCGGCCTGACCGTTCCGGCGCGCCAGGTGAAGGTCGAGGGCGGCAGCGTCTCGCTGGTCATCGACGGCCGGCCGTTCGGCTCCGAGGGCGACCTGACCATCACCGCCAGGACCCAGCCCGCCCCGGCCGATGCGCCCGCCGGCCGCAAGGCCGAGCGTCTCGTGGGCGAGAGCAGGGAAGCCGGGCAGGAGCCGACGCCGTTCGAGATGATGCGCGTGCCCGAGACGCCCGAGGCCGACGACATCGCGTCGATCCCCGAGAGCCTGCCGCTGCCCTTCAACGCCTACGGCACGGTGTCGATGCCCGCGCAGGGCACGGTGATCGTCCGCAACGCGACGATCTGGACGTGCGGCCCGGCCGGGATCATCGAGAACGGCGAACTGGTCGCGCGCGACGGCAAGATCGCCTACGTCGGCCCGCCCTCGCCGCGCGGCGCCACCGGCGCGGGCGTCACCGTCATCGACGCCAGCGGCAAGCACGTCACGCCGGGCCTGATCGACTGCCACTCGCACACGGGCATCAGCCGCGGCGTGAACGAGGCCGGGCAGGCCGTGACCGCCGAGGTGCGCATCCAGGACGTGACCGACCCGGACTCGATCAACTGGTACCGCGCGCTGGCGGGCGGCCTCACGGCCGTCAACAGCCTGCACGGTTCGGCGAACACCATCGGCGGGCAGAGCCAGACGAACAAGATCCGCTGGGGCTGCGCCCACCCCGACGACATGCACGTCGCGGGCGCGGCGCCGGGCATCAAGTTCGCGCTCGGCGAGAACGTCAAGCAGAGCAACTCGCCGCAGGCGCGCGGGCGCTACCCGCAGACGCGCATGGGCGTCGAGGCGCTGATCGTGGACCGCTTCACCGCGGCCCGCGAGTACGCCCGGGCTCGCCGCGAACTGGGCGACCTGGTCCGGCGCGACCTGGAACTCGAAGCCCTCGCCGAGGTGCTCGAGGGCAGGCGGCTGGTGCACTGCCACAGTTACCGCCAGGACGAGATCCTCATGCTCTGCCGCGTGGCGCGCGACTTCGGATTCAGGATCGGAACCTTCCAGCACAACCTCGAGGGCTACAAGGTCGCCGACGAGGTGCGCGAGCAGTCCATCGGCGCCTCGCTCTTCAGCGACTGGTGGGCGTACAAGGTCGAGGTGCAGGACGCCATCCCGTACGCCGGGCCGATCATGCACGACGTCGGCGTGCTCGTGTCGTACAACTCCGACTCCGACGAACTGGCACGGCGCATGCACGTCGAGGCGGGCAAGGTCGTCAAGTACTCGCGCGGCGCCATCGCCGGCGAGGACGCGCTCAAGTTCCTGACCATGAACCCCGCCCGGCAACTCGGCATCGACCGCTTCACCGGCTCGCTCGAGGTCGGCAAGGACGCGGACTTTGTCATCTGGTCCGGCTCGCCGCTGTCGAGCCTGTCGCGCTGCGAGGCGACCTGGGTCGACGGCCGATGCCTCTTCTCGCTCGAACAGGACAAGGACCGGCGCAGGCGCATCGCCGAGGAGCGGGCCCGGCTCATCCAGAAGATCCTCGCCCAGGAGGCCCGCGGCGGGGCGGGCGGCGGCGGCGGCGCGCCCGAGGGCGGGCGCGGCGGACGCGCCGCCGGCGGCGAGACCCAGCCCACCGAAACCGACGAGTGGCACGAGGCCATCGAGACCGCCGCGGACGAGCGCTCGGGTCGGCGCTCTCTGCTGGCCCACGCGATCAACCAGTCGCGCGCCATCCGGCGCGAGTGGTACCTGGAGTTGATGCGCCGCGGCAAGGACCCGCGCTTCATGCGGGCCGGCGACTGCGGCTGCGAGGAACTCATGCTGGAAGGCTGGTGAGCGCCGCCGGATCAAGACCGCAAACCCTGCTCGGAGTGTGACCGGTAACCCTGGAAGAACGCATGCCAAGTCTGATCAAGAACACATCGTCATCGGGCGTCGCGGCCCGGCGTCGCATCGGCCGCGCCGCGCGTGTTGTCGCCGCGTGCGCGGGCGCGCTGCTCGCCGGCGCGGCTGGCGCGCAGGACCTGGGCCTCAAGGCCCCGGCGCAGGCCGAGCCGGTCGTGATCCACGGCGCGACGGTGCACACCGTCTCCGGCCCCGTGCTCCGCGACGCGTGGGTCTACTTCGACCGGGGCGCGATCGTCGGCCTCGGCGACGGGCCGATGCCGCGATTCGCGCGCCCCCCGCGGATGATCGACGGCGCAGGCAAGCACGTGTACCCCGGCCTGGTCACGCCGTACTCGCAACTGGGCCTGACCGAGATCCAGGCCGTCCGCGCCACGCTCGACATGAGCGAGTCGGGCCAGGCGACGCCGGAGGTCCGCGCCGTCGTGGCCGTCAACCCCGATTCGACCCTCATCCCCGTCACGCGCAGCAACGGCGTGCTGCTCGCGGGCGTATTCCCGCAGGTCAGCCTCGGCGGGCTCTCGAGTTTCTTCGAGGGACCGGGCGGGCTGATCCCCGGCCGCGCCGGCGTCATCCGTCTCGAAGGCTGGACGTACGAGGACATGGCGGTCGTCGAGGACGCCGGGCTGGTCGTGAACTGGCCGCAGTCGCGCCCCATCTCGGCCCCGTGGATGGACCGGAGCGACGAAGAGCAGACCGGCGACGCCGACCGCGCGCTCCGCACCCTCGAAGCGCTGTTCGCGGGGGCGAAGTCCTACGCCGCGGCACGCGCGGCCGACCCGTCGCTCCCCGCCGACCTGCGCTTCGCCGCGATGCAGGCGCTCTTCGCCGCCGGCCCGGCGCAGCGCCCGGTGTTCATGGTCGCCAACGACGCCGAGCAGATCCGCGCGGCGGTCTCGTTCTGCCAGAAACACGGCGTGCGCTGCGTCATCGTCGGCGGGCGCGACGCCGAGGCCTGCGCCGACCTGCTCCGGCGGCACGACGTGCCCGTGATCATCAGCGGCGGCACAGCGCGGTTCCCAAGACGCGACGACATGCCCTACGACGAGCCCTACACGCTCCCCGCGCGCCTCGAGGCCGCCGGCGTGCGCTGGGCCCTGGCCAACGGCGACGACACCGCGCACGAGCGCAACCTCCCCTACGCCGCCGCGCTCGCCGTCGCGCACGGCCTTGCGCCCGACGCCGCGCTCCGCGGCATCACGCTCAGCGCGGCCCGGATCCTCGGCGTCGGCGACCGCTACGGCTCGCTGGAGGCCGGCAAGAGCGCGACGCTGTTCATCGCCGACGGCGATATCCTCGAGGTCGCGACCAACGTCGAGTCGGTGTTCATCGACGGGCGCGCCGTCGACATGGACGACAAGCACAAGGCGCTGGAGCGAAAGTACCGCGAGAAGTACCGCCAGCAGCGCGGCGGGCGGTGATACGATCGGGGCCGCACGCACAGGAGCCCCGCTCATGCCCCCGTCCCTCCCCAAGGGCAACGCGATCATCGGACAATCCGGCGGGCCGACCGCGGTCATCAACCAGTCGCTGGTCGGCACGGTCCTCGCCCTGCGCGAACTCCGCGCCGTGAAGAAGATCATCGGCATGCGCCACGGCGTGAACGGCCTGGTCGCAGACCAACTCGTCGACCTGACTCGCACGCCCGCCAGGCACCTCGAAGCCGTCGCGCGCACGCCCTCGGCCGCGCTGGGCTCCAGCCGCGACAAGCCCGACCCCGAGTACTGCGCCCGCATCGTCGAGGCCTGCCGCAAGCACGACGTGCGCTCGTTCTTCTACATCGGCGGGAACGACTCCAGCGACACCTGCCGCATCGTCAACGAGATCGCCAACACGCGCGAGAACTACGAACTCCGCTGCTTCCACATCCCCAAGACCATCGACAACGACCTGGTGCTCAGCGACCACACCCCCGGCTTCCCGTCCGCCGCGCGGTTCCAGGCCATGGCCTTCGCGGCCGACTCGCTCGACAACGCCTCCCTCCCCGGCGTGAAGATCAACATCGTCATGGGCCGGAACGCCGGCTTCCTCACCGCCGCGGCCGCGCTGGCCCGCGGCGAGGGACGCGACCGCGACCGCAACGGCCCGCACCTGCTCTACCTGCCCGAGGTGCCCTTCGAGCCCGCGCGGTTCCTGGCCGACGTCGAACGCGTCTACGCGCGGCTGGGCCGTTGCCAGATCGCGGTGTCCGAGGGCATCCAGACAGCCGACGGGCGCCCGATCATCACGACGCTCATGCAGGGCCTCGACCGCGACGCCCACGGCAACGTGCAACTCTCCGGCGTGGGCGCGCTGGGCGACACGCTGGCCGACCTCGTCCGCACCAACATCAAACTCGCCGGCGGCAGGTCCCTCCGCGTGCGGGCCGACACCTTCGGATACATCCAGCGCGCCTGGCCCGACCCCTCGCCGGTCGACGCGCGCGAGGCCCGGGCCGCGGCGCGATTCGCCGTGCGCATGTTCGCCAAGGGCGACACCTCCGGCTCGGTCGCCATCGTGCGCGAGAAGGGCCGCGCCTACAGGGCCGCGTTCCGCCCGGTCGAACTCGCCGACGTCGCGGGCAAGACGCGCCACCTCCCGCCCGAGTTCATCGCCGGCCACTGCGACGTGAGCGACGCGTTCGTCAAGTGGTGCCGACCGCTGGTGGGCAACCTGCCCCCCACCGCGCGGCTGTGATCGTCGGCGCGCCGAGCGGGCCAAGAGCGCTCCGGCCACAAACGCCGCCGCCCCGCACGGGACAACCGGCGGGGCGGCAGACGGCAAATCAAACTTGTCGCGCCCGGGCGGGCGCTTCGGCGCGGGTCTCGATCACTTGCGGGTGTAGGTGATCTCCATGCCCTTGGTCTCCGGGTGGTCGGGCATCGCCATGTACATGGTCATCACGTGCTTGTCCCTGGACAGCACCTTGATCACCTCGCGCTGCTTGACCGTGCACTTCATCATCGGGCAGAACATCTCGCTGGTCAGCGTCCACTCGCGGTTCTGCTCGTCCCACGTCCCCGTCGAGAACATGATCCCCGTGGACATGTTGTCGACCCACGTGCACTGGAACTTGCCGCTCCCGTTGTCAAAGCCGAAGTGGCCCGACCCCGTGAACTTCTCGCCGTTGAACTCGCCCTTGAAGTCGTGCTGCAGGAACCGGCCGTCGTGGACCAGCGTGTTCACCATCGTGCCCTTGGACTCCTGCGGCGTGTCCGAGCCCGGCATCCAGTGCTTGACCGTCGCCGACCACGTGCCCTCGAGCATCTTGAGTTGCTCGTGCTGCGGGCCGGTGCGGTTGGCCTCCTTCCACGCCGACATCATCTCCTCCATCCCCATCTGCTCCGGAGGCGTCGCGGCCTTGGCGCCGGTCGCCGCGGCGGGCTTGCGGTCGGGCTGCGCGGCGATCAACACCGCCGCGCCCGCGGCGAGAGTGAGCGAGACAACGATCGTGGGTGCGAAACGGCACATCGGGTTGCTCCTTGCTCTTCGATGGTTCGGCAGGTCGGCGCGGCACACGCCGTGTCGGCGTTACTCAACAAAGACCGAACAATTAGTAGCGTGCACCAAGCCCGTTTGTCAAGGAACAAGCAGCGAATAACCGCGTCGCGTGCCGCATCGCAGCGCGCAAGATACTCGTTCGCAATACGTTACAGAGTTCTCAGCAGCCCGCAAAGAACCGCATCAGGAACGCGAACACGTCCTGCACGGTCAGCCCGGGAACGCCGTCGGCATCAGCCCGGGCATGTCCGGACATGAAGTCCGCGATGTACGCAAACACGTCTTGAATGTTGACCACCCCGTCATCGTTCTGGTCCGCCGGGCAGCGGTCGCAGGGCGTCGTCGAGTACAGCCGCGGCGACAGGCCCGATTCGTGCCACGACAGCGCGCGGGGCGCGAAGTTCGGCGTCATGACCACGCCGATGACCCGCAACTGGCCGCTGCCGTCGGGGCATCGCGTCTCGGCCAGCACCGGCGCGCCCGAGTCGTGCAGGTTCGGCACCGCCCACCCCTGAAACGAATCGCCCTCGGGCCCGCCGCCCGAGCGCACGCACTGCACGCACGGCGAGAACACGCACTCGTTGATCGCCAGCATGGCCCCCTGCGGGCCGCTCGACAGCGTGCCCGCCGCCCACCGCAAACGCCACGGGTCGCCGCCGCCCAGGCACTCGCCCGCAAAGCCCCACCCCGCGACGACGATCGGGTCGCTCGGGCTCGCCGCGCGCCGGTACTCGACGCTGATGGGCTCGACGTGGAACGGCTCCGCGGCAAGCGTGCACACGGCCAGGTCGGCGTTGCCCGCGCGCGCCCACGACGTCACCCGGATCTCCTGGTAGTTCTGCGAGCACCCGCCGCCGGGGAACGAGTTGGTCACCGCCCCGTTGGCCCCGCGCCTGAACCGCACCCAGAAGTCCCGCTCACCCGGCGGCCACTCGGTCCCGTCGGGTCGCAGCAGGCAATGCGAAGCCGTGATCACGAGGTTGTCGGCCACCAGCGTGCACGTCCCGACCACGTAGCCCGCGCACCCCGGCTGGCCGGGGAGCGACGCGACCAGCACGCCCACCGCGTCGAACCGGTGATCGTCGTGCGGCGCCTCTTCACCGTTGACAATGGCCAGCGACCGCGCAGGAGACACGCTGAAAAACGCCGCGGCCAGCAGCAGACGAACCACCCAACACCACGCGGCACGGGCGGGACGACGCCCTCCGGAGCGGTCAATGCGTTGCGAGAGGGGGCACATGAGACGGACACACCCGGGAACGGCGCCGCTCCTGCGCCCGTGGACACCACCCGGCTCTTCCTGGGGCCGGTTGAACTCCCCCCACCCGACCTCCGACTGCGACTCGGAACGCGTGGAAACGCTGCGCCCAAGGGGCGATAGAGTGCCGCCGCGGCGAACGCCCGCGACACTTTTACCGGAAGGTCCGCGGTAATGCAAGACCCACACCGGTTATCGGGCATGACGCCTACCGCCCTTGCGCACGCCGCGACCGTGGCGATCACGAGTGCGCGTGCAGATCGATCGGCACTCGTTCGGTGACTTCGAGCCCGTAGGCCTCGAGCCCGGGCCAGTCGGTCCGGTGGTTGGTGAGCAGGCGCAGCCGTCGCAGGCCCAGGTCGCGCAGAATCTGGCTCCCCACACCGATCTCGCGCACCGCCCGCGGCACGGCGTTCTCGCCGGTGAGCGCGGGGTCGTCGGGGTCGCCGGCCGCGTGCCCGCCGCGGACCACGCTCAGGCGGTGCGTCAGTCGCTCGCGCTCTCCGTCGCCCGCGCTGGGCCGCAGGTAGAGCACCACGCCGCGCCCCGCGCGCCGGATCGCGCGCATCGACGCGTGCAGCGCGTCGCCCGTCGCCCCCTCGGGCGACGAGTCCAGATCGAGGAAGACGTCGCCGAGCAGGTCGCGCCGGTGCACGCGCACCAGCGTCGGTTCGTCGGTGCTCGTGCCGGGCGCGCCCAGGCCCCCGGCGCACAACGCCACGTGCGGCATCGGGTCGACGACCGACTCGTAGGCAAACAGGGTGAACTCGCCGTGGCGCGTCCGCAGCGGCGTGCCCGACTCCGGCGCCAGCCGCCGAACCAGACTCTCGCGCGCCAGCCGGTGCTCGATGATCTGCGCCACCGAGCACATCTTCAGCCCGTGCCGCGCGGCCAGCGCCTCAAGGTCCGGCAGGCGGGCCATCTCGCCGTCGTCGCGCATCACCTCGATGATGACCGCCGCGGGGTAAAGGCCCGCCAGGCGGCACAGGTCGATCGAGCCCTCGGTCTGCCCGGTGCGCACCAGCACGCCCCCGTCGCGCGACCGCAGCGGGTTGACGTGCCCCGGACGCACGAAGTCGTCCGGGCGCGACGAGGGGTCGATCGCCATGCGGATGCAGCGGGCCCGCTCCCTCGCCGAGACGCCGGTCGTGAACCCGTGCCGCGGGTGCCCGTCGATCGAGACCGTGAACGCCGTGCCGCGCACGCTGCTGTTCACCGCGGCCTGCGGCGGCAGGTCGAGCCGGTCGCAGTCGGCCTCGGTGAGCGACAGGCACAGGTACCCGCGCGCCACCGTCAGCATGAACGTGATCGCCTCGGGCGTCACGTGCTCGGCGGCCAGCACCAGGTCGCCCTCGTTCTCGCGCTTCTCGTCGTCGGTGAGGATGACCATCTTCCCCGCGCGGATGTCGTCGAGAACCTCGGACACGGTGGAAAACGGCATGACCGATCGTAGTATCGGGCGCGAAGAACCGCCGCGCGCCCGCGACGCTCCCCGGGCGCACGCGGCAGGACGGAGGACGCATGAACGCACCGCTGCCCCTGTTGCTGGCGCTTCAGGACGGGACCGGCCCGAGCGCCGATCAGTCGCCGACCACCGACCAGGCGCCGATCCTCGACGCGGTGTGGCTCGCCCACGTGAGCCGGCAGGTCGCGCTGGACTGGGGCCTGAAGGTGATCGGCGCGCTGCTGGTGCTGCTGATCACGTGGATCTTCGCCGCCTGGGCCCGACGCCTGGTCTACCGCGCCATCAACCGCCCGCGATTCGACCAGACCTTCGTCCGGTTCCTCAGCAACCTGGCGCGCTGGATCGTGCTGGTCCTGGGCCTGGTCGCGTGCCTGGGCGTGTTCGGCATCAACACGACGAGCCTGGCGGCGATGGTCGGCGCCGCGGGCCTGGCCATCGGCCTGGCCGTGCAGGGCAGCCTCTCGAACCTCGCCGCGGGCATCATGCTGCTGGTCCTCCGGCCCTTCAAGGTCGGCGACGTCATCCAGGTCGGCGGGCACCTGGGCACCGTCGACGAGATCGAGTTGTTCAACGTCAAGATCGACACGCCCGACAACCGCCGGATCATCTACCCCAACAGCCAGGTCTTCGGCGCAATCATCGAGAACATCACGCACAACCCGCGCCGCCGCGCCGACGTCATGGTCGGCGTCGAGTACGCCGCCGACACCGCCCGCACGCGACAGGTGCTCGAGCGCGCCGTCGCCTCGACGCCCGGCGTGCTGACCGACCCCGCGCCCGCCGTGGTGCTGCTGGAACTCGGCGCATCGAGCGTCAACTGGCGCGTCAGCGGCTGGTGCAACACCGCTGACTTCTGGCCCGTGCGTCAGGCCATCACCGAATCGGTGAAAAGGCACCTCGAAGAGGCCGGCCTCACCATCCCGTTCCCACAGATGGACGTCTGGATGCGGAGCAGCGCAAGCGCGGCGAATCAGCGAACACTTACGAATGCCTAACGATTGTCGGACTGCTGCGCACTTGCATGTTGCAATCGCCTTCTCTAACATGCGGCCCGCAATCAGTCGCACAAATTTGTGCCACGTCGCACAAATTTGTGCCTGATACAGTCCGGCACATCACGAGAAGTCGAAAGGACAGATCATGGCTCGCACCGCTTCGCTCGGAAACATGTCCGTCGCCGCGCTCCAGGCTGAGATCGAACGCCGGCAGCGCAACGTCGGAAAACTGATGCGCGAACGCAACCAACTGCTCAAGAAACTCGGCCGCATCGACGCGGCGATCCGCAGCGCGGGCGGCACCGTCGCGGGCGGGCGCATCGCCTCGGTCTCCGGCCGTCGCCGCGCCAAGAACAAGATGAGCCTCGCCGAGGCGCTGCACGCGCTGCTCAAGGGCAAGACCATGTCCGTCACCGAGGCCGCGGTCAAGGTGCAGGAGGCCGGCTACAAGACGACCTCACCCAAGAACTTCCGCACCATGGTCAACCAGACGCTCATCAATCACAACTCCATGTTCAAGCGCGTCGGCCGCGGGCAGTACACCTCCAAGTAATCGCCCGGCGCGTCCGGATCTGCAAAGAAACAAAGCCCCGGCTCGGCCGGGGCTTGTTTCATATTGAACGTTTCCGACCCACCGGTCGCGCCGCTCACGGACGGGGGATCGGCTCCCGCGCCAGCCGCGTCGGCCGGTCGAACAGGAACACCCGCCCCAGGTCCTGCCAGAACATCCGACCGTTCTCGTCAACGGTCACGACCATCGCGTTGTCCACGTCCTCGGGACGCTCGTGCAGCGTGTCGATGTTCGGCGTCGGGTCCGCCTTCACCTGCTCGTACCGCGAGGGCGTCGACGAGCAGCCCGACAGGCCCGCCAAAACACTCGCGCCCGCCAAGGCTCCCAGCACTCCCGCGATCTGCTTGCTCGTCGGCATGAATGGCTCCTGAAGGGTAAAGGTTGTACCGTGTCCGACCCGGACCGTCAACCCGCTGCACTTGGTTTCTCCCCCCTTCCCCCCGCACGCCGTCCCGTCCGCGGAATCATGCCACCACTTCGGGCGGTCCGGTTCCGCCGTCTCCATCCCTTGCCCCCTTGTCGTGGCCGGTCGATACTCCTTCTCCGCCGCGAGCACCCGTTCCTTCGCCGACCCCATACGGCCCGGACACCAGCATGGATGCGGACCTTTCTTCGGCTTCCACCCGCCTGGCGCGCTCAATCCAAGCCGTCGAACTGACCCGCCTGCGCGCCCGCCCCGGCGGCGCTGGGCCCGCCGACCCCGCCGGCGGCCTCCGCGCGGCCGACTTGGCACGCGTCCGCGACCTGGTCGACCTGCTCCGCCGCCTGATGTTCCCCGGCTTCTTCGACCCCGAGCCGATCCGCGAGAGCCAGCTCGACGCCCACGTGCACCGACTCGTCGATCAGGCCGCGGCGATCCTCCGCCGGGAGGTGCTCGCGCTGCTCCGCTACCCCCGCCGCGGCGGCGCAGACGCTTCCGCCGAGCCGCCCGCCGAGTTCGCCGACCGCGTCGTGCGCACGTTCCTCAACCGCCTCGTGCACGTGCGCGAGATGCTCGCGCTGGACGTGCAGGCCGCCTACGACGGCGACCCCGCCGCCGAGCACACCGACGAGATCATCCTCTGCTACCCCGGACTGGAGGCGATCTTCTCCCACCGCGTGGCGCACGAGTTGTACACGCTCGGCGTGCCCGTGCTGCCGCGGCTGATCGCCGAACTGGCCCACTCGCGCACCGGCATCGACATCCACCCCGGCGCGCAGATCGGCGAGTCGTTCTTCATCGACCACGGCTCGGGAACGGTCATCGGCGAGACCAGCGTCATCGGACGCCTCGTCAAGATCTACCAGGGCGTCACGCTCGGCGCGCGCTCCTTCCCCAAGGACGAACGCGGCCGCGCCATCCGGGGCATCAAGCGGCACCCAACCATCGGTGACCGCGTGAACATCTACGCCGGCGCGGTCATCCTCGGCGGCGACACCGTCATCGGCGACGACTGCGTCATCGCCGGCGGCGTGTTCGTCACCTCCTCGGTCCCGCCGGGGCACGTGGTGCAGCAGCCGCGCGCCGACCTCACGCTCCGGCCCAACGCCGCGGCCCGGCCGTCCGCCGCGCGGGGCGCTCCGCCCTCGGCGCGGCCCTCGCCCGCTCCCGCGCCGCCGCCGCACCCGCCGGCCGACGCCGCGCACGCCCCGAGCCTGAGTTGGCTCGGCGACGGCGCGGGCATCTGACGGACGCCGCCATGCCACGCGCGCCGCAGATCCGCACGCCCGCGCTGGCCGACCTCGCGGCCCAGGCGCGCTTCCAGCCGCCCGAGGCCGCGCGCCGGCAGTTGCAGCGTGCCGAGGACCTGGTGCTCCAGCTCCTGCAGGAACCCGGCGACGCCGGGCGCGTCTGGCCGGTCGAGTGGGTCATCTTCCGCGTCACCGGCTACCGCCCCGACCGCGCCACCGACGCGACCATCGGGCGCGACGACCTGCTGCACGACTTGGGCGGCCTGATCCACGCGCTCTCGCGCGCCTCGCGCACCACCGATGCGCACCTGCTCGAAGCCGAGCCGGGCGCGTGGCTCACCACCGGGCAACTCTGCGCCCGCTGGCGCGTCAGCCGACGCACGCTCGAGCGCTACCGCCCGCTGGGCCTGATCGCGCGGCGCGTGCTGCCCGAGGCCCGCGCCGCCGGCCGGCGCGCGCCGGCCAGGTCGCTCTACCCGCTGCGCGCGGTCGAGGCCTTCGAGCTCGCCCGCGCGCCCAAACTGGCCGAGGCCGCGGCCTTCTCGCGCATCGACGCGCGGCTCGCCGCGCACCTGCACCGACGCGCCGCGCGATACCGCGCGCGCCTCGGCTGGTCGCTGGCGCGCTGCGTCGCGCGGCTCGCCAAGAGCTTCGCCCGTTCGCCCGGCGCGGTCCGGCGCGCTGTCCTCGCGCACGACGCGACGCTCCCGCGCCCGCTGTTCGCGACGCGACGATCGCGCCCGAGCCGCGCGACCTTCTACCGTCTGGCCGCGGGCCAGCGCGCAGCGCGCCTCCGCGCGCTGCGCCTGCCCGTACGCGCCGAAGGGCCCGCCGCGACGCCCGCGGCGCAATCAAGACTGCTCGCCGCGCAGGCCGTTGCCACCGGTCTGTCGCGCCCCCTGCCGACGACCATCGCCGAACTCCTCGAGCAGGCCGCGCCGACCGAACCGCCGGCACAGTGGGAGCGCGCCGTCGCCGGCGCCTACGCCCTGCTGCGCGCGCACGCCGCCGCGGCCATCGCCGACCTGCCGCGCAGGTCGCCGCGCGTGCTGGGCGACAAGCCCGACGGCGAAGGCGGCATCGACTGGATCGAGACGCGCCTGCGCTGGGCCGCGCGACTCAAGGCCGAACTGGTGCGCGCGGGCCTCGGCCTTGCGCTGCGGACGGTCGAGAGCCGCGCCCACCGCTCGATCGCGGCCATCCCGCCCGCCCACGCCGCGGAACTCGCCGGCGCGCTGCTGGCGGCATTGGCCGACGCGGCGGACGTGTTCGACCCGTCCAAGGGCGGGCGCTTCGCCGCCCCCGCGGGCCTGTCGCTCAACCGCGCCGTCACACGGTGGCTCGAAGCCCACGCGGGCCACGCCGCGCCCGGGCGCGCCCTGCCGCGCCCCGACCCCGCGCACGTGCGCATCGACGACCCGTGGCCGACGCTCACGCCGTGGAACGCGTGGCTGGAAGTCCCGACCGCCGCGCGCGCAAGGATCGACACACTCCGCGGCGTCGAGCGCGACGTCCTGCTCGTGCGCATGGGGTGGGACGCCAGACCGCCGCGGACGGTCCTGCAGGCCGCGGCGGAACTGGGCGTCTCAACAATGCTGGTGCTGCGCGCCGAGAAGCGCGCGCTCCGCGGACTGATGTGAACCGCTGAAGCCCAACCTACCCTCCCCCATGATCCGCTCCGTCGAACTGATCGTCGGCATGGAGGTGCACGTCGAACTGGCGACGCGCAGCAAGATGTTCAGCCGCGCGCCCAGCCCGGCCCACCCGGAGGTCTATGCCCGGCACGGCGTGCCGGGCCACCCAGGCCTCGAGCCCAACACGCTCATCGACCCCGTCGTGCTCGCCCTGCCCGGCGCGCTGCCGGTGATGAACCTCGCGGCGGTCGAACTCTCGATGATGGTCGGCCTGGCGCTGGGCTGCACCATCGCGCCCTTCAGCAAGTGGGACCGCAAGAGTTACTTCTACGCCGACCTGCCCAAGAACTACCAGATCTCCCAGTACGACCTGCCGCTGTGCTTCGACGGCTCGGTCATGCTCCCGCCCATCGGCCCCGACGGGCGCATCGACTTCGAAGCGCTGGCGCGCGGGGCCGATCTGTCGACCGGCCCGCGCGGGCCGCAGTCCGGGACCGGGCGCGGCGGGCGGGCCGTCGGCATCATCCGCGCCCACCTCGAAGAGGACGCCGGCAAACTCCTGCACGAACCGCCGGGGGGAGGACCCGGCGACGGTCTCTCCTACGCCGACTACAACCGCGCCGGAACGCCGCTGCTCGAGATCGTCACCCAGCCCGACTTCCGCTCGGCCGACGAGTGCGTCGTCTTCAGCCAGATGCTCCGCAACATCTGCCGGTTTCTGGGCGCGAGCGAGGGCGTCATGCAGCGCGGCCACATGCGCTTCGAGCCCAACATCAACTGCGTGCTCACGCTCGACGACGGACGCACCGTCCGCACCCCCGTCGTCGAGGTCAAGAACCTCAACTCCTTCAAGTCCCTCAGGGCCGCCATCGAGTTCGAACTGCGCGAGCAGCCGCGCCGATGGGAGCAGGACCGGGTCGAGTTCGCCCCCGGCACCAAGACCACCCGCGGCTGGGACGACGTGAAACTCGAGACCTTCGTCCAGCGCGAAAAGGAAGAGGCGCACGACTACCGCTACTTCCCCGACCCCGACCTGCCGCCCGTGGTCGTCCGCGACGAGTGGCGCCGGCGCGTCGCCGAGCGCGTGCCCGAACTGCCGCTGGACCGCGCGCGCCGCTACATCGCCGACTTCGCGCTCTCGCCCAAGGAGGCCGCGGCGATCACCGACGAACGCGACGACTGCCTGTTCTACGAGGCCGTGATCGACGCCGCGGTGCTGCGCGGCGTCGAGCGCTCGCGCGCCGGGCGCGTCGCGGCGAACTTCGTCCTGCACAACGGGCAGAAGCGCGCCAACGAGCGCACCCGCGCGCTCGGCGCGACCGGCGAGCCCGTGCTCGTCAGCGCGCTGGGCATCACCCCCGCGCAGGTCGCGGGCATCATCGCGCTGCGCGAGTCGGGCAAACTCTCCGCCGCGGGTGCCGACGAACTCTTCGGCCTGCTGTGCTCGGCCGAACCGGTCGCGCAGGGCTTTGCCTACCAAACGCCCGGCCGCGGCGGGTCCGAAGCCCCGAACGCCGATCCCGAACAGGTCGCGACGCGGCGCGGCCTGATCATCGTCGTCGACGAGGCCGCGCTCGACGCCTGGTGCGACGCCGCCATCGCCGCCGAGCCCGCCAGCGTCGCGGCGTTCAGGGAGGGCAATGTCGCCGCGCTGGGCCGCATCGTCGGCGCGGCGATGAAACTCGCCGCGGGCAAGGCCGACGCCAAGGCCGTCCGCGAGCGGCTGGAACGCAAACTCTCCAAGGGTTGACCCCCGGTCTGTTGCCCATGCCCCGTTCGTCCCTCATACTTGTGCACAGGAGGGTGCCGACGCGCCCCTCTCAGAGGAAGCAGAAAGCGTGCTCTCCCGACGGACGTTCCTTGGCAGCGGCCTGAGCGCGCTGGCGTGGGGGCTGTCGGGACGCGCCCGTGCCGGCGCGTTCCCGCCGCCCGCGTGCGCGCCGTCGGGCGCGCTGCCCGTCGGCCAGACGTCGCCGGTCCGCCAGTTGCCCGATGCGCCCGCGTCGGTGGTCATCGACGGCCTGCCCTTCGAGCCGTGGTTCACCGGCGACGACTGGCCCAACGACGCGATCCCCTTCCACTTCATCGACGACTACTTCCACGGCGGACCGCCGCCGCCGCCGCAGGAGGTCGTCGATGTCGCCGTCGTCGGCGGCGGGCTGTCGGGTCTGGCCGCGGCGGTGCTGCTGCGACGCCACCGCCCGGTGCTCTTCGAGATGCGCGACCGCTTCGGCGGTCAGGCCATGGGCGAGCAGTGGCACGAACTGGCGTTCCCGATCGGCAGCGCGTACTTCATCACGCCCGACCCGGGCTCGTTCCTGCACCGCTTCTACCGGCGCCTCGGGCTGCACCGCGTTCGACGCGAGTCGCTGCCGCCCGACCCGATGGAACTGCACGACACGATCCGCGTGGACTTCTGGTCCGGGGCGGGCCTGCCCCAGGCCGAGCGCGACGCGCTGGAGCGCTACGCCGAGGTCGTCCGGTACTTCGCCCGGGAGGCGTACCCCGACATCCCGCTGTCGGACGACCCCGCCGCGGCGGCGATGGTCATCGAACTGGACCGCCGCACCTTCCGCGAGGATCTGGAGCAGCGCATGGGCGGCCCGCTCACGCCACTCCTCGCCGCCGGCGTGCAGGCGTACTTCTACTCGTCGTTCGGGATCGGCATGGAGTCCATCTCCGCCGCGGCGGGCTGGAACTTCGTCGCGGCCGAGGAATACGGCCGGTGGGTGCTGCCCGGTGGCAACGCCTATCTCGCGTGGGCGATGTGGAACGAACTGGCCGAACTCGAGCGACTGGCGCCGCCGGCCTGCCGCCCGCGCTACCTGCGCTGCGGCTGCCGCGTCGTGGACGTGCGCCCGCGCGGGTCGAACGTGCTGGTGTCGTACCTCGACGCCGCGGGCGCGGCACGGTCGATCGAAGCGCGGCAGTGCGTCGTCGCGCTGCCCAAGCACGTGGTCAAGTGGGTGGTGCGCGGCCTGGAGGCCGCCGACCCGGCGCGGTGGGATTCGTTCCTCAACATCCACACGCAGGCGTACCTGGTCGCCAACGTGCTCCTCGAGTCCCCGGTGCGGCGCGACTTCTACGACTGCTTCCTGCTCGGCGACGGCGAGACCTTCCCCATGACCGACGAACAGGCCCGCGCCCTGCGCCCGGTGACGGACGTTCTCCGCGGCGACTTTGCGCAGTTCCAGCCCGGCGCGCCGCGCAGCGTGCTGACCCTCTACTGGCCGCTCGCGTGGCCCAACACCGCGCGGTTCTCGATCATCGAGCCCGACGCGTTCAAGAACTACGCGCTGCGGCTGGCCCCGCAGGCCCGGCACGTGCTGCGACTGCTCGACGTGCCCTTCGAGGCGGTGCGGCAGGTCCGGCTGACACGCTGGGGCCACGCCATGCCCGTCGCCCACCCGGGGTTCATCGCCGACGGGCACGCCGACCGCGTCCGCGCGCCGTTCAACGGCAACGTGCACTTTGTCAACCAGGACAACTACGTCCTGCCCGCGGTCGAGACCTGCCTGCTCGAAGCCCGGCGCGTCGCGCAGGAGGTCGACCACCTGCTCTGACCGGCGCGCCGTCCGATGAAAAACGCCGCGAGCCTTCCGGCCCGCGGCGTCGGGTTGCTCACGATCCGCGGCGTCGCCGCGGCGACATCAGCGGTCGACGAACACGGTGATCTCGTCGTCGCGCGTCGCGTTGCGCAACTGGTCGCAGTAGGTCTCGCTCTGCACGCTCACCTCGCCGGCCTTGTTGGCCCGGACGGTGAACGTGAAGACCTTCTTCTGGCCCGGCGTCAGCGTGCCGACGGCGAACTCGAGTTTCCGGCCGTCGATCCGCGGCTGGGGCTGGGCCGTCGAGGAGACGTAGTCCAGTTCCGCCGGCAGCGTCACCACCGTGCGGACGTTGGTCAGGTTCACCTGGCCCTGGTTGACAACCTCGTAGGTGTAGACGTGGTTGTCGCCCACGATCACCACGCCGTCGGCATCGATCAACTGCGCGCCGATGTCCGGGGTGCCCTGCACGCCGAACGTGCACGCCGCCGTGACCGCCTCGGCGCACACGCACGAGGCCGTGCCCGAGACCGACACCTGCCCCGCGCCCGAGGTGCGCAGCGTCATCGAGACCGTGCGCGACGCGCCCGGCGCGACCTCGCCGAGGTTCCACGTCACCGCCCCCTGCGCCATCGCGCCGTTGTTGTCCGCCGAGACGAACGTCACGCCCGACGGCACCGTGGCGCGGAAGGTCGTGTTCCTGCACGCCGCGTCGCCCTTGTTGGTGATGGTGAACTTCACCGTGCCGTTGCGCCCCATGAGCAGGGCGGGCGGGCACTCGGCCTTGGCCTCCAGCACGGGCTTGGTGGCCTTGAGCGCCACGGCCTGGCTCTCGGCGCTCAGGTTGCCCTCGGCCGTCGCCGTCGCCTTGTTGGAGAAGTTGCCCGTCCTGCCGACCTTCACCGGGAAGGTGAACGAGCGCGTCTGACCGCCGGCCAGCGTGCCCGCGTCAAACTCCGCGACGCTGCGACCGTCGGCCGTGGTCATGCCATCGGGCAGCGGGTCGCGCACGCGGACGTTGCGGGCCGCGCCCGAGCCGGTGTTGGTCACGTCGATCTTCACCGTCGCCGTCTCGCACACGGTGATGTCCGCCGGCGTGATGGTCTTGGCGATCCGCAGCGCGGGCTGCACGACGGTGATCGTCTGGCACAGCGCGTTGTTGTACGCCAGCTCGCAGCAGTGCGAGATCGTCCCCGCGCTGGCCGCGTTGCCCGTCACGCGAACCGTCCGGCTCTGCCGCCCCGGCAGGTTGCCCAGTTCCCAACTCAGCACGCCGTTGGCCGCCTGCTTGGCCTGCGGGTCCGCCGAAACGAACCGGAAGTTGCTCGACGGCTGGTCGGTCAGCAGCACGCTGTTGAGCGACATGTCCGTCAGGTTGCTCACGATGATGTCGTACGTGAAGTTCTGGCCGACCGACACCTCGCCGGGGCTGGTCCGCTCGATCATCACCGCGCTGGTCGCGCGCTCGCCCGTCGGCAGGTACATCACGCTCGAACCCATCCGCGGCGCGGGCGCGGGGGCCGGACGCGGCTGCGGCGCCGGGGCCTCCGCCTTGGGCGCGGGCGCCGGCGCGGGCGTCGACTTCCGCGCGTGGTCGTCCGCCGGGTAGCCGTACCACCGGTCCTCGCCGGTGCGGTCCATCGTCGGCTTGTTGGTGCCCTCGCACCCGGCGCTCATCGCGCCCGCGGCCAGCAGCGCGCCAAGACACGCCGCGCCGATCAGTCCTTGTTTCAACATGCTCTGTCTCCTTTGATGAGAAGTGGCGCCGTGCGCGGTCCACGGTCGGCCCGCACGCCCGCCGAAGATGGTGATGCCCGGTGCGCCGGTCGGTCCACGCCGTGCCGATCGCCGGCCGCACTCGGACGGTTCAGGAAGTTCCGACTCAGAACGCCCCGCCCCGTTGGTCTTTCTGGATGGGTTGGCCCACGGACACAGGCCCGAAAGTAGCCGCACTCGGCGCGGCCGTCAATCCGCAAACACCAAGCGCCGTTCGCGGTTGTTCAGGGGCCCCGCGCAAACCGACCAGCGCGAGCGGATCGACCGATCGCACCATTCAGTTGGCCCCCTCATATGGGCAGTCCTCAGACGCGAGCGGTATCGACGCGCGGATATTGCGCCTACGCACCGAACAACTCTCAATGGCCTCGTCAGGCCGCTTCGCGCCGCAACTCGGGGTGGCCGGGCTTGGACCGCACGCCGCTGAGCGCGTCGGGCGCTTCCCGGAAGTCCTCCGCGCCGCGGATGTTCAACTCGCTGGGCATCGTCTTGCGGTAGCCCAGCAGGCGCACCACTTCGAGCACGTCGGTCCACGTCGGGTACAGCACGTCGTTGGCCTTCTTGAACGCGTCGATCGCCATCAGGAACAGGAACTGCTCCCGGTTCATCTCGCCCTCTTCCGCCGCGCGGGTGAAGTCGGTGCGCCGGCGGCCGGGGCCGCGCCGGCGCTCCAGGCCCGTGCCCTGCTCGCCGGTCTGGACCGTGCCCCCGGGCGTGATGCGCGCCCGGATCTCGCGCCGGTCCAGCCCGAGCCGGCGGTCAAACGGCGGCGCGCCCGGCGCGGGCGCGCCGGACAGCGCGCCCTCGATGCGGTGGCTCACCGGCTCCGCGTGCGCGCCGTTCTCGGACTCGACGGTTCTGGACTTGCGACCCTTGTGCGCGTTCATGCGACGGCCTCCGACCGGCCGCGGCAAAAAGCAACGCGGGCGGCCAACGGCCGCCCGCGGGGCGATCACCGATCGCGCCTGAGGCACGCGCCTTCACGCGGCGGCCTCAGAAGTCATCGTCCTCATCGTCGTCGAGGTCCTCTCCGAAGTCCTCGTCGCCCTCGTCTTCGTCGTCGAAGACGTCCTCGTCGTCCTCAAACTCGTCCTCGTCGTCAAACTCCTCGTCGCCGAGATCGCCCTCATCATCGTCAAAGGCGTCCTCGTCGTCGTCGTCGTCAAACTTCTTGCCGTCGTCCATCCGCGGTTGGGCGCCGAGGACCGCCCGGTCCCCGCCCGCCCGGCTCTTCAACTCTTCCAGCATCGCGCTCGACATGGGTCGTCCTCGCTAGTTCCCTGGTTCGCTGCTTCGTTCCGCCGCCCGACGCTCGCTCCCGCCGACCGGCGCACCACCGGCGCCACGCGCCCGGTTCGTGCCCGCAGCCCTCCCGGCCCGCCCTTGAAAGGCGGTACACTACTCAACTCTCCGGGCGTGTCAACACCCCCGGGCCGCCTTCCACCCCTTTCAGGAATCCCCACCGTCTGTCCGGATTCTCTCTCGCCATTCAACCCCGCCCGGCACGACGATCCCGCACGCCCTCATGCCCCCACCCCCGCCAACCACCACCCCGCGGCCGGACGCCCCCGACCAGTCCGCGCCCGCCGCGGACTTCGGCCAGCGCCACGCCACGCACTTCCAGCCGGTCGCAGGCGTTCTCGCGCTGCTCCTGCCCGGTCTGGGGCATTGGTTCCTCGGGTACCGCCTGCGCGGCGCGTACATCGCCGCGGGCGTGCTGAGCATGTTCGCCACCGGTCTGCTGGTCGGCGGCATCGACGTGGTCGACCGCGAGGAGGATTTCCCGTGGTTCCTCGGCCAGGCGCTGGTGGGGCCGGTCGCCGTCGGCGTCGACTGGGTCCACCAGAACCGCTTCAAGGTCCGCGACGCGCAGGGGCTCCGCAGCGCCTACCCCAACGAGTACCGCAACCCGCGCACCGGCGAGCCCGTCGTCACCACCATCGACCCGGCCGACGGCCTGCCGGTGGCGCGGCTGCCGTCGCCCGCCGGCGACCCGCTCACGGCCGTGGTCGTCAAGCCCGCATGGCCGCCCAACGTCAAGAGCCTCTCCCGCATGAACGAACTGGGCATGCTCTTCGGAACAATCGCCGGGATGATGAACCTGATCTGCATCATCGACGCCTCCTTCAGCCGACGGCGACGCGCGGGAGACCCCGCGTGAGCACACCGACGCACACCCTCGCGCTCGCCGCCGCCGCGATCGCCGCGACCGCGCCGTGCGCGATGGGCGCGACGCACCCCAAGCCGCCGCTGCGACCCTTCATCGACCCCATCGAACTCCACCAGTGGTGGTTCCTGCTGCTGATCCCGATGGCGTTCTTCGTCGCCATGATCTACAAGGCCGTGCGCCTGCCCACCATCGAGCGCTACTGGTGGCACGTGTGCGTGATGACCCTGCAGATCATCCTCGGGATGATCGGCCTGGGCGCGGCGACGTGGTTCGTGGTCTTCGTCGTCGCGCGCGCCGTCGCCGAGCGCGCCGGCTGAAACCCCAGGGCCCGCGCATGACCGACCACCCTCCCGCGCACGCCGACCCACCCGCCGACTCCGGCGCGATGCTCACCGCGTTCCTCGACGCGCACGACGCGCCGTGCCCTGTCTGCGGCTACAACCTCCGCGCCCTGCTCGGCAACCGCTGCCCCGAGTGCGGGCGGCCGCTGGTGCTCGCCGTCGGCACGACCGAGCCGCGGCTCGCGGCGTTCATCGCCGGCCTCGTCGGCCTGTCGTGCGGGCTGGGGTTCTCGGCGATCCTGCTCGCGTGGGTCGTGACCGAGGCGCTCTTCGGCCGGCGCGGGTTCTTCCCGTCGCTGCTGGAGTTGGCCCTGCTCGTCGCGGGCGCGGTCGTCGGCGGCATCGGCGTGCTCGCGTGGGTGCGCTTGCGCAGGCGCCTCGGCCGCCTGCGCGAGGCCGCCAAGTGGGGCTGGGCCGGCGCGGCGTGGCTGACCGGCGTCACCTTCCCCGTTCTCTTCCTGCTCGCGGTCCGCTGACCACACCGCCGCCCACGCGCGCCCGGGCACGCAATGCCCCGCTCCAAGAGACGTTCGGCCCGCTGGACACGGCGGAGGGACCGACCATGCATCCAGTTCATTCCCCGCTTGCGGCGCTCGCATGTCTCGCGGCCGCGCTGGGCGCGACGTGCGCGTCGGCGTCCGGCGAAACCCAACCCGCCCCGCCAACCCGCGACGCCGCGACCGCGCCGACCGACCAAGCGACGTGGCAGCGTCGCGGCGAGGCCGCGGCCGACTACTCGGCGCGGTTCGACGGCCGCGCCGTGCTCATCCTGCACAGGGGCCGCGTCGTGTACGAGCGCTACGACCACGGCTGGGCCGCGACGCGCCCGCACATGCTCGCCAGCGGCACCAAGTCGTTCACCGGCGTGCTGGCCATGTTCGCCGTGCAGGACGGCCTGCTGACGCTCGACGAACCCGCCTTCGACACGCTCGCCGAGTGGTGCGACGACCCGCGCAGGAGCCGCATCACGGTGCGCATGCTCCTCGACCTCTCCAGCGGCCTCGACCCGGCGGAGGACTCCATCGGCAGCGCGGGCTCGTTGCGCCTGCGCGGCGGGAGGCTGTCGCGCGGCGACGGGCCCGGAGTGGACGACAGGTTCGCCGCGGCGGTCGCGCTGGAGGCGACCAGCGAGCCGGGCCGGCGCTTCGTCTACGGCCCGAGCCACTTCTACGCCTTCGGCGCGTTGCTGCAGCGCAAACTCGAAGCGCGCAGGCGCGACGACCCCGCCTTCCCCGCGACCGTGCGCGCGTACCTCGACGCGCGCATCTTCAACCCGCTGAAGATCAGCGTCGCGTACCTCGGGCAGGACGCCAAAGGCAACCCGAACCTCCCCGGCGGGTGTTTCCTCACCGCGCGCGAGTGGGCCAAGTTCGGCGAGTTCGTGCGCATGCGCGGGGCCGTGCCCGCGCCGACCGACACCGACCCGCACGCCGTGCGCCAACTGCTGAACCCCGACCTGCTCGCCCGGTGCTTCGAACCCAGCAGAGCCAACCCGGCCTACGGCCTGACGTGGTGGCTGCCCGGCAGGGCCGACGCGGGCGCGACCGACGAGGCCGACATGCCCCCGCGCGACCGCCTGCGGCAGCGCGCCCCGCGCGCCGAGGCGTCGGCGAAGATCAAGGACGCCGGCGGCAGGGACGTCCGCGTGTGGATGGCCGCGGGGCTCGGCAAGCAGCGCCTCTACGTGCTGCCCGATCACGACCTGGTGATCGTGCGCTTCGCCGAGAACACCGCCGCGGGGCGGAGATTCGAGGATGCGGAGTTTTTGGGGAGGGTGCTGGGCGCAAAGGAGTGACCAGTCAGCCCGAGCGGACAAGCAGCCCGAGCGCCAGCGAGGGCGTGTCCGCCGAAGGCGGACGCACAATCCAGAGCAGTTCAGGCGGCCGCGGCTACGCCGCGACGCCCTCCCTCACGGTCGAGCTGCTTACGCACGAGCGCCCTGCGCCCACCGGATCAGCACGTCCGCGACCTCCGGCCGCGTGAACTCCATCGGCGGGCGCTGCCCGGCGTTGAGCATCTCGCGGACCTTGGTCCCGCTGAGCGCGACCTGGTCGCCCTCGATCTTCGGGAACGTCTTGCTGGTCACCATGCCCTGGGCCAGTCTGCTGTACGCCGCGTGCTCGAACTTCAGCGGCTCGATCGCGAGGTTCGCCGCGTCCAGATCGTCGAAGATCGTCTGCGCGTCGTACGTGCCGTAGTAGTTGCCGACGCCGGCGTGGTCGCGCCCGACGATGAAGTGCGTGCACCCGTAGTTCTTGCGGACCAGCGCGTGCAGCACGGCCTCGCGCGGGCCGGCGTAGCGCATCGCCGCGGGCATCACGCTCAGCATCGTGCGCGAGTGCACGAAGTACTTGTCGATCAGCACGCGGTAGCACTCCATGCGCACCGCCGCGGGGATGTCGCCCTCCTTGGTCTCGCCCACCAGCGGGTGCACGAGCAGGCCGTCGCAGATCTCCTGCGCGACCTTGCACAGGTACTCGTGGGCGCGGTGGATGGGGTTGCGCGTCTGGAAGGCGCAGACCGTCTTCCACCCGCGCTTCTGGAACTCGGCGCGCGTCTGCGCCGGCGTCAGCCGGTGCTCCAGAAACGCCTCCGGCCCGTCGGGCTCGACGCACACCTGCACCACGTCGACCGGCCCGGCCAGGCAGATGTCGCCCTCGTCCATCACCTGCTTCACGCCGGGGTGCGCCGGGTCGGTGGTGCGGAAGACCGCCGGGATCTCCGTCGCCTTGTCGTGGACGAACTCCTCCTTGACGGTCATCACCGCCTGCAGCACGCCGTTGGGCGCGTGCAGCGCGACGCGCTCGTTGATCGCCGGCACCTCGGCGCGGCTCTTGACGCTCAGCAGCACGGGGATCGGCCAGATGTCGCCGCCGGCGAGTTTCATCTCCCCGCAGACGCGCTCGCAGTCCTCCGAGCCCATGAAGCCGGTCAGCGGGCTGAACGCGCCGATACCGATCATCTCCAGGTCGCACGACTGCTTGGCCGAGAGCGTGATCCGCTTCAGGCCCGCCGCCTCCTTCTTCAGTTCGGCCAGGCGCGAACCGGTGGCGACCCGATCGACCAGCGTACCGCCGTGGGGAGCAATCAACCCGTGCACGCAGAACTCCTTTCGCAACCTGTGTGTTGGACCGGCTCCATCACGACGCCGGGGCCGAAGGATAGCCCGCCGACCATCCGCGGCCAGAAACACCGACGCGCCCGTGCGCACGGCGTACGCGACGCGGACCCTCGCTCGACCTCGGGCGTGACGGGTCGAAGGCGCGACCCACCGCAGAGCCGCCGAGGACGCAGAGCAAGCGGGAGGAGAAGATCGACCGCGAAGCGCGAAGCGTTCGCAATCCCTGATGGCTCGGCGCTCTCCGCGCTTCTGCGGCGAATGTCTTTCGAACCTTACATCGCGGCACGCGTTGGATCGGCAAGGCGCATGAGTCGATCGCGCATCCCCAACCATCGCCGCCGCGGTCGTCAGCGCTCCGAGAAGTTCGCGCGCCGCGCCGGCACGGACCGTCTCCCGCGCGACGGCACCGCTCAGGCCCCCGGCGGGGCGCCCCGCCCGCCCGTCGTCGCCGGCAGCAGGCCCCACACGATGCACAGCATCCCCGCCGCCATCAGCCACAGGCGCGAGGTGTCGCCGATCGTGAGACGCTCCAGAAGCGACGGCGTCCGCGCCCGCTCCGGCCGGGGCGGGAGTTCCAGCGGCTTGGGCTCCATCGTCGCGAACACGCTCGCGCTGGTCAGCGAGACCTCGGGCGGCAGGTCCAGCGGGATGCGGTCCTCGGGCAGTTTGTTCAACTGCGTCGCCGCCAGCGACAGCAGCACGCTCTCGTCGCCGCGGTTCAGCGCGTCGAGGTACGCCGCGTAGTGCTCCAGCCGCACGACGCGGTGCCGCTCGATCGCCGCGGCACGGTCGCGCTCCCAACGCGCGTTCTCGAGGCTCCGTTGCGCGGGGATCAGCACCGTGCACGCCACCACCAGCACCCCGGCGATGAGGAACAGCCAGCCGGGGTCCAGGCGGATCAGGGGTTGCAGCGGGCGCGCGGTCATACCGGCCAGTTCATCGGCACTTCCCGGCGCGCCGCACCAGCCGGACCGCCGCGGAGCCCGCGGCCGACCGGGGCGCAGCGTGGCTCCGAGACCGGCCCGGGGAAGGGGGGTCAGAACAGCCGGAGGATGTAGATCCCCACGAACACCAGCACGATCACCAGCGCCACGCCCAGTTGCAGCCACGGGACGCTCCGCTCGCCCGCCGAGAAGTGGTGACCGCAGTGGTAGCAGACCTCGGAGTCGTCGAAGACCTCGCGCCCGCACTCCGGGCAGGTCCGCGTCGGGCTGTCCAGTCGCGCCAGGTCCTCTTCCGACGGTCCCTCGTCGATCTCCTCGCGCTGCGGCCGCTTTCGCGCGGGGACGACGTCGCCCGCGGCCGGGGCGCGACGGATCGCACGCGACGGCCGCCGCCCCCCCTCGGACCCCGGCGGGTGCTCCCAGTCGTCGGGCGGGATGGACGGCCGCGGCGGGGAAGGCATGCCCGGATGGTAGTGCGGTTACGCTTGCCCCATGCTCACGTGGCGCGCCCACGCCAAAATCAACCTCGCCCTGGCCGTCGGCCCGCCCGCCCCGCCGCGGAACTACCACCCCATCGCGTCGTGGTTCGCGTGCGTGACGCTGCACGACGAGGTGACAATCGAGCGGGCCCGCGACGGCGCGCCGTCGTCGTGGCGCGTCGAATGGGCCGCCGACGCGCCGCGCCCGACACCCATCGACTGGCCCGTGGAGAAGGACCTCGCGGCCCGCGCCCACCGCGCGCTCGAAGCCGCGGCGGGGCGCGAACTGCCCGTGCGCGCGGTCGTGCGCAAGCGCGTGCCCGTCGGCGCGGGCATGGGCGGCGGCTCGGCCGACTGTGCCGCGGCGATGATGGCGGTCGACGCGCTGTTCGGGCTGGGCCTCGGCGCCGCGCGCCTGCGCGAACTGAGCGCGCCGCTGGGCAGCGACGTCGCGTTCTTCATCGACGACGAGCGCGGGCCCGATCGCCCCGCACGCCCCGCGCTGGTCACGGGCTTCGGCGAGCGCGTCGAGCGCCTGCCGCGCACCGCCGGCGCGCACGCCGCGCTGCTCTTCCCGCCCTTCGGTTGCCCCACCGGCGCGGTGTACGCGGCGTTCGACCGCGCCGGGCCCGGCCCGCTGCGCGAGCGCGACGTGCGCGCCCTCGCCGCGACGGGGCGAGCCGACGCGCCCGAACTCTTCAACGACCTCGAACCCGCCGCCTGCGCCGCCGAGCCGCGACTGGCCGACGCGCTGGCGCGCCTGCGCCCCGCCGCCGCCGCGCTCGGCGCGCGCGTGCACGTCACCGGCAGCGGTTCGGCCATGTTCGCGCCCGCGCACAGCGCCGCGCACGCGGCCGAGATCTGCGCCGCCGCGGCGAGCGCAGCGCCCGACATCGTCGCCCTGCCGACGATGATCGTGTGACTCGAACGGGTCGCTGGGTGGGTCGCCACTCCGCGGCGACACACCGTCACTCTTCGATGACGACCGGCACGACCGTGCCCCGGTCCCACCGGCCCGGCGACGAAGCCCACCACAGCACGCTGCGCGCATCCACCGGCCACTCGGGCCGCACCGGCTTGTCGAGCACCAGTACCCGCGCCGCGCCCGGCTCGCCCCCGAGCACGCCCGTCGCCGACAGCAGTTCGCGAACCCCCGCCGCGCCCGACGGCACCCACACCCCGACCACCCGGCGCCTCGGCGCGGCCCGGACCATGTTCGACTCCCACGCGCCGCGCGCGCCGACCGCCCACCGTTCCCGCGGCAGCGCGTCCTCGCGTGCCAGCGCGGCGCCGACGCCCGCGAACGAACCGGCCAGTTCGGCGCCGCCCACCTCGCGTGCCCGCAGGCCGCGCCCCGTCAGGCTCGCCCACGACGCACCGTCGCGCGCGTTGAGCACGATCGCCAGCCGGCCCTCCTGCGCCAGGCCCGCCAGCGCCGCTTCGTCGTACACGCGTCCATCGGCCGCGACGCCCGGCCCCTCCAGAGGCGACGTCGGCGCCAGCATCGCGACCGTGCCCGCGTCAAACGCCGGCGACACGCCCGCCGCGGCAAGGTCCGTGCCGCTGTCCGCCGGCGCGGGCCCGACCGGCGTGGCGCGGTCCCTCGGCGCGTTGCTCGCCATGCCGCCCCCGCCCGGTCCGGCGTGCGGCCAGTTGCGCACGCCCGACACGATCCCCCACACCCCAAGGCCGATCGCCAGCAGCAAAATCGCGGCCAGCGCCAGACGCCGCACCAGCGCCCGCTCCAGCAGCGCGCGGATCGGGTTCGGCCGTTCGATCGTCACCGACGAGACGCGCAGGCTCCCCACACCCGCGGGCGCGGCCAGCGCGGCCAGCGCCTCGCGCTCCAGTTGCGCCTCGACCTGTACCAGCAGCCCGTCGGGCGCGCGAACACCCGCGTCCAGCGCCGCCAGCGCGGCGCGATCGGCCCGCATCGAGTCCATCGTCGCGGCCAGCCGCGCGTCGCTCCGCAGCGCGGCCTCCACCATCGCGCGCCGATCGGCCAGCATCGGCGCGCCCTCCAGCGCGTCGAGCAGGTCCGCCTCGGTCAGGCCCGCCGGGAGTGTGAAGTTGTCGCCCGCGCTCGTCATGATCCGTCCCGTCCCGTCCCCTTCGACCGCGACTGGTTCAACCTCGCCTCGACCAGTTCCCGCAGTGCCAGCCGCGCCCGGAACAAGCGGCTCTTGACCGTCCCCACCGCCACCTCCAGGCACGCCGCGATCTGCTCGTAGTCGAGCCCTTGCACGTCCCGCAACACCACGACCGCCCGCTGGTCATCGGGCAGATCGGCCAGAGCCGCCGCGAGCGCGGCGTTCCGCTCGTCCCCTTGGACGCGGCCAACCGGCGAAAGTTCCCCCGCCCGCCCCCCGCCGCCCCCCGACGTGCCCAACCCCCTGACAGATCCCTCATCATCTCCCAACCTCTTGTGCCGCCTAAGTTTCTGGCCGCGGAGCCATGACAGGCAGGCGTTCATCGCAACCCGCACCATCCACGTCCCGACCTGCGAGCGGCCGTCGTAGCCGTCCAACCCCTGCAGGATCTTGACCATCGCGTCCTGCGTCAGGTCCGCCGCGGCGGAGGGCCCGACCATGCGCAGGCAGACCGCGTACAGCCGGTCCTGGTGCGCCGCGAGCAGTTCGTTCCACGCGGCGCGGTCGGCCAGGCCGTTCTCGCGGATGCGCGCCACCAGCGCGGCCTCGCGCTGCGGCCAGTCCGGCGCGCGGCGCGCATCGCCGAAGGGGTTGTTCGCGCGGCCGTGTTCCAACGCGCAGGAGGGTACCGCGCCACCCCGTGGCGCGCTCCCCCGCCGCCACGCGGCGCCGAGGACCCGGCGCGCCGCCACGCACCGTCGGCCTACCCCGCCACGATGTTGATCATCTTGCCCGGCACGACCACGACCTTCTTCACGCTCTTGCCCGACAGCGCGGCCCGCACCTTATCCTCGGCCATCGCCGCGGCCTCGTGCGCCGCGTGGTCCGCCCCCGTCGCGACGCGCACCTTGGCGCGGATCTTCCCGCCCACCTGCACCGGCACCTCCACGCTGTCGTCGGTCAGCAGCGCGGGGTCGGCCTCGGGGAACGGCTCGTAGGCCAGCGACGACGCGTGCCCCAGCCGCGACCACAAATCCTCGGCCATGTGCGGCGCAAAGGGCGCGAGCATCAGCGCGACACGCGACAACTGCTCCCGCGTGAGCGCGGCGTCTCCGCCGCCCGCGGCGGAGGTCGCGACGTTGACAAACTCGATCATCGCCGCGATCGCCGTGTTGAACGCCAGTTTCGGCACGTCCTGCGCGACCTTGTGCACCGCGCGGTGCAACTGCTTCTCGACCTGCGCCAGCGGCCCGTCGCGCAGGCGCAGCGCGCCCGTCTGCTCGTCCACCGCCAGCCGCCACAGCCGCTGCAGGAAGCGGAAGATGCCCACCGCGTCGCGCGTGTTCCACGGCTTGCTCTGGTCCAGCGGGCCCATGTACATCTCGTAGAGCCGGAACGTGTCCGCCCCGAACTCGGCGATCACGTCGTCGGGGTTGACCACGTTCTTGTACCGCTTGGACATCTTCGTCACCACCGGCGTCACGCGCTCGCCGGTGGCCACGACCGAGTACGTCCCGTCGCCGTTGTCGCGCACCTCGTCGGTCGGCACGATCGTCTTGTCGGCCCGCTGGTAGGCGTAACTGGTGATCAGCCCCTGGTGGAACAGGCGCGCAAACGGCTCGGGCGAGGCCGTCTCGCCCAGGTCGTACAGCAGTTTCTGCCAGAAGCGCGAGTACAGCAGGTGCCCGACGGCGTGCTCGGCCCCGCCGATGTACAGGTCGACGCCCCGACCGCCCATCCAGTAGCGCTCGGCCTGCGCGCCGACAAACCGCGAGCCGTTGTGCGCGTCGCAGTACCGCAGGAAGTACCACGACGAGCCCGCCGAGCCGGGCATGGTGTTGGTCTCGCGCCGAACGGGCGTCCCGGGCGGCAGCACGTCCGGGCTCACGCCCGCCGCGCCCGCCGTCGTGTGCACCCACTCCCGCGCCTTGGCCAGCAGCGGCATCGGGTCGTCGGATTCCACCGGCGAGTAGTCGGCCAGTTCCGGCAGCGTCACGGGCAGGGCGCGCTCCGACACGGGGTAGTGCCGGCCCTGCTCGTCGAACACGATCGGGAACGGCTCGCCCCAGTAGCGCTGGCGCGAGAAGGCCCAGTCGCGCAGTTTGTAGTTCACCTTGCGGTTGCCGCGCCCGGTCTTCTCCAGCCAGTCGATGATGCGCCGCTTGGCCTCCTCGGTCGGCAGCAGGTCCAGCGTGACCGAATCGTTGGACGAGTTGACCGCGTACCCGTTGCCCGAAAAAGCCGCGCCCGCCGACGCGAACACCGCCGCGTCGTGGAACTGCTCCCGCAACTGCTCGAAGGTGCCGAAGGCCTCGACCGCCTGCGCGTACTCGCCGGCGATCACGCCGCGCGGCGTGAGCCGCTCGGCGCCCTCGCCCGTGCGCGGCGGCTCCTCGCGCCGCGAGCGCACCGCGTCGAGCACCGCGCCGAACATCTCGGGCTTCATGTCCCCCGTCGCCGCAAAGCCGAGGAAGTCGGCCAGCACCGTCTTCCACGCGCCGCTGTCGATCTCCTCGCGGGTCGCGTGCCGCGCGTAGAAGGCGATCAGCAGGTGCGTGCGCGGGTAGACCACGTCGCGGATCGGCAGGTTGAACCTGCGGGCGAACGCGAAGTCGCGATCGTCGTGCGCCGGCACCGCCATGATCGCCCCGTGCCCGTACCCCATCAGCACGTAGTCGGCCGTCCACACCGGGATCCGCTCGCCCGTCGCCGGGTTCTCGCAGTACAGCCCCGTGAACACGCCGGTCTTGTCCCGGGTGTCGGCCATGCGGTCGACGTCCGAGCGGTTCCGCGCCGCGGCGACGTAGTCCCGCAGCGCGCCGAGGTCGGCCCCGCCCGCGCCCGCCGGCCCGCGGAGCGCGGCCTCGACGACCGGGTGCTCGGGCGCCACCACCATGAACGTCGCGCCGAAGATCGTGTCGGGGCGGGTCGTGAACACGCGTATGGCCAGGTCCGAACCTTGATCGGCCAGGGCAAAGTCCACCTCCGCCCCTTCGCTCCGCCCGATCCACTCGGCCTGCATCGCCTTGGTCGAGGCCGGCCAGTCCACCGTGTCCAGGTCGCGCAGCAGCCGCTCGGCGTACGCCGTGATGCGGAACATCCACTGCCGCAGCGGCTTTCGCAGCACCGGGTGCCCGCCGCGCTCGCTCCGGCCGTCGATCACCTCGTCGTTGGCCAGCACCGTGCCGAGTTTCGGGCACCAGTTCACCGTCGCCTCGTCGATGTACGCCAGCCGCTGGTTGTCGATCACCGCGCGCTGTTCCGCCGCGTTCAACTCGTGCCAGCGCCGCGTCCCGACCGGCTCGCCCCCGAGCAGGCCCGTCGCCGCCGCGGCGCCCACGTGCACCAGTTCGCCGTCCAGCCCCACGCGCAGGTCGCCCGATTCCAGTTCGGCGATCAGTTCGCCGATCGGCCGCGCACGCCCGCCGCCCGGCTGGTTCGGGTCGTACCACGAGTCGTACGCGCGGAGGAAGATCCACTGCGTCCACTTGTAGTAGTCCGGGTCGATCGTCGAAACCTCGCGCGACCAGTCGTAACTGAACCCGAATCGCTTGAGTTGCCGCCGGAAGTTGTCCGTCGCCCGCCGCGTCGTCACGGCCGGGTGCACGCCCGTCTGGATCGCGTACTGCTCGGCGGGCAGGCCGAACGCGTCCCAGCCCATCGGGTGCAGGACGTTGTACCCCTTCATCCGCATGAAGCGCGAGACGATGTCGGTCGCCGTGTAACTCAGCGGGTGCCCGACGTGCAGGCCCGCGCCCGACGGGTACGGGAACATGTCCAGGCAGTAGAACTTCGGGCGCGAGGCGTCAAAGCCCGGCTGGCCGGGGTTGGGCTGCACGAACGTCCCGTGCTCGTCCCAGAAACGCTGCCACCGGGTCTCGATCTGGTCGGCCAGACGCGCCGTGTAGCGGTGCGGCGGCGGGGCGTCGTCCCCGGGCTGGCCTTGCACGGTGTTGGGCGGCGTCGACATCCGGTGTCCCTCGGCGCGCGGACCGTCGCGTCGGCGCGCACAACTGCTCGACTCAGTGGTGCCCGTGATCCCCGCCGGACCTCGCCGCGGCGTCGATCGCCTGCGCCATCTTCTCCGGCGTCAGGTTCTCGTGCAGCGTCTCGTCGATCAGCGCGGCGGGCGCGGTGCCGCACGAGCCGAGGCACTCCAGTTCCACCAGCGTGAAGTTCCCGTCGTCGGTCGTCTCGCCCACCTCGATCCCGAGTTTGTCCCTGCAGGCCTGCGTGATCTCCTTCTGGCCGCAGAACTCGCACGCGATCGACCGGCAGACCTGGATCAGGTGCCTGCCCTTGGGCCTGAGCCAGTATTCCTCGTAGAAACTCGCCGTGTCCAGCACCTCCGCCGGATTGAGCCCCAGGAACGCCGCGACCTCCTCCAGCGCCTGCGCGGGGATCCACCCGTACTCGTGCTGGATCATGTGCAGGCAGGGCAGCGTCGCGGCCTGCTTGCTGGCGTAGCGCGGCAGCACGCGCTCGGTGAGGTCCCTGCGCATCGCGTCGGTCAGGTAGGGCTCGGCGCGGCGTTCGACCTTCGCGTTCGCACTGTCTTTGGTGATCCAGGCCATGGGGCGGCATGGTAGGGCGCACGGCCCCTGCGCGGACCCTGAGCCCGCGTCACGCCCCGGGCGTACCGCCCGCGCGAGATGGCGCGTGGGCGAACGACCGGAACCCCTGCCGGATCCGCGCCAGAGTGGACCAGCCCCCGTCCAGCGGGTTCTCGACCCGCAGGCCCGGGAACCGCGAGAGGTCGCGGTCCGCCGACCACAGCACGCCCACGCCGTGTTCGCGGCAGATGGCCGCGATGCGGGCGTCGTGGACCGCCCCGCCCGCGGATCCTCCTCCGCGCACGGCCTCGCGCAGCAGCGGCCAGTGGCCGCCGCCCTCCCCGGTCACGCGCAACGAGGGCGACTCGAGCCAGTACTCGACCTGTCGGAGGGCCCGGTCGATCGTGGACGCCGACTTGAACAGCCGCGTGTCGGTCACCACCGCGAGAAACTCGTGCACGCACGGCCTCGGGATGAGCCAGGGCTCGTCGCCCTCGGTGAGGGCGCGCAGCCTCCTCGACGCCGCGCCGAACTGGGGCAGGTCCCGGCGGTGCGCGTAGACGAAGATGTTCGAATTGACGCCGATCACGGTTTGCCGCCGTGCCCGCGGTAGATCTCGTCGCGGATCTTCGCCCAGTCGGCGTTCCTGAACTCGTCGGTCAGGCCCATGCCGCGAACGGATCCGTCCTTGAGCCTGAAGCGACGGTTGCCCGGCCCGCGGCGCCCTCCCGGGAACTGCCGCAGCGCCGCCGCGATCAAGCTCTTCATCGAGGTGCCCTCGCTCGCGGCGCGCACCCGCAACTGCCTGAGCAGCGCGTCCGGGATCTCGACCGTGGTCTTCATATGGGAATCTGGTACAGCACACCCATGGATACGGCAAACGCGGCCGGGGGGCTACGGCCGCTCCCTGTCGGACTTCTGTTCGTTCTCATGCTCGCGGCCCGGAGCGACCGCCTCGGGCTTCTTCTTCGGCTCCGGCAGCGGCTTCCACACGCCGGGGCTGAAGGGCCTGTCGCCCGACAGGTCAAAGGGCAGGTCCAGGTGCGCGCGGAACGACGCGACCCGCGCCGACCCGTCGCGCTGCACGCTGCCCTTGCCGGTCTGCGGCGCGACGTCCTCGAGCAGGGGCTCGACCCGGTCGAACGCGGCGCGGTCCTTGGGCTCGCCCCAACTCACGCGCTGCACCGCCGTGCCGTCGGGCGCGGTCAGCAGCACGTGGTCGGCCGTGTTGCTGAAGGCGACGTACTGCGACGCCGCCTTCATCGTGAACACCCACGCCCCGCCGAAGCGGTCGTTGGGCGCGGCCGGCGCGGCCTTCTCGTCGCCCACCGGCCCGAACCACGAGCACTGGAACCCGTTGAACACCACCGCCACGCCGCCCGGCGGCAACTCGAACGCCGGGAACACGAACCGCACCTGCCCCTTGTCGGCCGGGTTCGAGTCGGTGAGCCGGTAGCCGCGCAACTGGATCGCCCTGTCGTGCGGGTTGTAGATCTCGACGAACTCGTCGCCCGAGACGTGCCGCCGCCCGTCGCCGTTGGCGTCGCCCTCGGCGCCGGTCGGCACGGCGTAGAGCACCTCGACGATCATCGGGTGGGGGTAGGGCACGGCGACCTCGGGCGCACCGCGCCGCGATAACTCCGCGCTATCGGTCGGCGCCGGCGCATCAACGGGCTTGATGGCCTGTTCGGGCGGCGGGTCGTCGCCGCGCGCGACGCGCGGCGAGCCGATCATGCAGACCAGGAGAAGCAGCGCAACGTGCATGCGGGAGCGCCTCGTGCTGTGCGCTTCCCTGCGCGGCCACGGGCATGATAACAGGCCTCAGTTGCCCCAGTCGGGCTCGCCGGTGCGCTGCCAGTCGCGGCCCTTCTTGTGCTCGCGCACCACCAGCCGGCCCGCGACGTACCGCACGTCGAAGTCGCGCGTCCGGCCCTCGGGGATGTGCAGCACGACCGAGTGCCCCAGTTCGTCAGGCGAGTCGGCCACGGCCAGCCGCACGCGCTCGGCCTGAAAGCCCTCCGGCGAGGGCGGGTGGTGCTTGAGTTGGCCGTCGGGTGCCAGCACGGCGGTCGAGTAGGCCGACGTCGAGCCGTCCTTGTGCACCTGCAGGTACTCGACCCTCAGCACGCGCCCGGTCTGGTTCATCACCTGCACGCCGTGCGGCGTGATGCACCCGGAGGCGGTCAGCGACGCCGCGCACAGCAGGAACAGTCGGACGTGGTTCTTCATGGGCCTTTGCTCCGTGTCGCGGCGGTTGGTGTGGGTGCCGTGGGAGAACAGTTTAGTGCGCGTCGGGGCGGCTCAGGAACACGACCTGCAGACCCGCGCTCTGTTTGCACACCGTGAAGTCGAAGCGCTGCCCGGCGCGCTCGACGTCGGCGCGCAGGCGTTCGAGGTCGTACGGGGCGTGCAGTTCGACGACGGCCCGGCGCACACGCCCGAGCCAGTCGGCGCAGTGCTCGAACACCTCGCGCTCCGCGCCCTCGATGTCGCACTTGAGCAGGTCGATGGCGCGGGCGGGGTCGACGCCGGCCCGCCCTAGCACGTCGGGCAGCGTGAGCGCGTCCACGGCCGGGCCGGCCGGCGCGCCGGCGCCCGCGTCGTCGCGCATCGAGTAGGCCCACTCCCACTCGGCCTTGTCGAGCGTGACTCGACGGGCCCGCCCGGCCACGCACGCCTCGATCACGACCGGCGCGGGTGCGTCGGGCATCGCCGCGGCGTTGCGCCGGCACAGCGCGGCGTTGGCGGCGTCGGGCTCGACGGCGACGACGGTCGCGCCGGGCCAGGTCTCCTGCCAGCAGCGGACGCTGTACCCGGCGTTGGCGCCCAGGTCGACGATCAGCGGCGCGGGCCCGAGGTCCAGCCGCGTGCACGCCGCGTATTCGTCGCACGCGTAGATCTCGTTGAGCACCGAGAAATCGCTGGAGTACAACCGAGCAAGAAACGGTTCGCGCGACGCGGCCATCCGCACGCGGCAGACCCGGCCGCGACCGGGCAGCGGCGCGCCGGGGAACCGGAGCAGGACCCGGTTGTACAGGTCGAGCAGCCACGATCGGACGTCGCCGTAGCGGCGGCGCTCGCTCAGGCGCTCTCCCAGCACTCGGATCAGTCTGCGGATCGGCATGGCGAGGGTCGGGTGGGGCGGGTCCGGCGCGGCGGGGGCCTGGTGCCGGGCCGGTCGGGCGGTCGAACACATCGGCGCGCGGGACGGTCCGCGCTTACCGCGCCGCCCAAACACCTGCCTGCCGCGCGGCTTGGCTCCCGGTGCGACCCCGGGGCGCTCGACGGCCGTACGAGCGGCGGTGCGCGGTTGTGCACGCCCGATCAGGCCGATAAACGACCCAGCCATGCCCGACCCCAGCAACGACCGCCCGCCGTCCGGTCACGCCGAAGCGGGCGCGGACGCGCCCGAAGAGCCCGCGCCGGGCGTGAGCGCGGCCGCCGCGGCCGACGAGCCGACCGAGGCGTTCATCTCCGGCGCCGAGGCGGGGATGGCGTCGCGCGTGAAGCGCGGCGTGGCGTGGTTCATGGCCAACCTGCTGCTGGGGCGCGGGCTGTCGTTCGTCGCCTTCGTGGTGCTGGGCCTGATCCTCGACAAGGAGGTGTTCGGCGTCTGGGCGACGGCGTTCGCGCTCTCGGTGTTCGCGCAGATCTTCAAGGACGGCGGCGTGGTCTACCTGCTGCCGCAGCGCGGCGAGCGCGAGTTCGCGGCGATCGTGGGCCCGGTGTTCTGGATGGCGCTGGCGTTCAACGTCGGCGTCGCGGCGCTGCTGGCGGCGCTGGCGTACCCCGCCGCGGCGCACTTCGGGCGGGCCGAGTTCGTGCCCATCCTGCTGGGCATCGCGCTGGCCGTGCCGCTGGGGACGCCCGCCTCGGTGTACACGGCGACGCTGCAGATGCGCCTGCGGTTCCCGGCGATCTCGCGGATCAGCATGGCCTCGTCGGTGCTGCGCAACGTCACGCTGGTGGCGGGTGCGGTCGGCGGGCTTGGGCCGATGTCGTTCGTGGTGCCGATGATCGTGGGCGCGGTGTTCGAGAGCGCGGCGGGGTACGCCGCGACGCGCGAGAAGCCGTGGACGCGCGGCCCCGGTCTGGCGCGCTGGCCCGAACTCTTCCACGCGAGCAAGTGGCTGATCGTGACGGTGCTGGCCTACGCGGGCTTCAACCAGGGCGGGTATCTGGCGATGGGCTTGGTCGCGCCCAGCGACGAGGTCGGCGTGTTCTTCTTCGCCTATCAGTTGGTGCTGCAGGCCGACAACCTGCTGCACTACGGCGTGGGGTTCGTGCTCTTCGGGGCGTTCTCGCGCATCGCGCACGAGCACGAGCGCGCCCAGGCCGCCGCGGTGCGGTCGGCCCGCGCGCTGGCGATCGTCGCCGCCCCGGCGACGATCGGGCTGGCGGTGTGCTTTGCGCCGCTGGAGCGGGCCGTGTGGGGGGGCAAGTGGGCCGAGGCGGGATTCGCCGCGGCGGTGATCGCGCTGTTCTGCACGTGGCGGATCGTGTTCGCGGTGCCGTCGTCGGCGGCGCAGGCGCGGGGGCGCTGGCGCTTCCACGCGGTGACGACGCTCGCCGGCGGCGCGGGCACGATGCTGGCGATCTTGGTCGGCGTTCTGGTGCGCCCGACGGCCGACGCCGCGGGCGTGGCCATGGCCGCGAGCATGGTGCTGGTCCTCGGCGGCCTGTACGTCTTCGGCATGGGCAGGCTGGGAGTCCCGGCGCGGCGGTCGGTCGGGGCGGTGCTGCCCCCGTGGCTGGTGGGCGTCGCGGCCGCGGCGTGCGTGCTGGGCGCGGCGCACCTGGCCGCCGATCTCCTGTCCGGGCTGGAGCAGACCGTCGGCCGGCTGTGCGTGCGCCTCGCGGCGTGGGCGGGCGCCGGGCCGCGGGCCGCCGCGCGCGCGGGGACGACGGGCGCGGCGTGCGTCACCCTGCTGCTGCTGGGCGTGGCCTTCGCGAAGCTGTACCTCGTGGGCCTGCGGGTGCTGGCGCCCGGCGCGGTGCGCGACGCGCTGGCGCTGGCCCCGGCGCGGCTGCGCCCGCACGCCGAGCGGTTCCTGATGATGCGCGCGGCGTGATCGACGCGGCGCAAAAACGGACAGGCGCCGATCGGTCGACCGGCGCCTGCCCGGAAAGGGTCCGTGTGTGTCGGAGGCTCGACGCGCAGGTGTGTGCGTCTGCGCGGGTGTGTGGGTGCGTGTGCAGGGGCGGGTGGTCGGCGGGGGTTCAGGCCTGCTCGTCGTCGCGCGAGCGGTCGTTGCCCCCGTGCTTGTTCTCGAGCATCTTGCGGAGGTACTGGTTCTCGCGCCGCGTCGCTTCGAGGTCGAAGACAAGGTACTTCACGCTCAGGCGGAGGTAGTCCAGCGCCTCCTGCAGTTCGTTGACCGTCTTCTTCATGCGGGCGTGGCGGTCGCGGGTGTCGTGCGCCAGCGCCTGGAGTTGCTCGCGCGCCGGCGACGGCAGGCCGTCGAGTTGCTGCATGAGGTCGGTGAGTTTGGCGGTGAAGTCCTGCTCGTTCATGGGCGATGCTCCGGGTCTGGTGTTGTGCGGTCGCCCGGGCAAGGCCGAGGGGCGAGCGACCGGGAGACACGCAGAACAACACCGGGACCGCGGCCCGCCGTCGAGCCGTGCCACGCCGCGCCGGCCGGGTTTCCGGGCCCGCGGCGCGGCGACAACGCCCTTCCCCGCGTTGCAGGGGCGGGTCTATGAGACGTTCCGACTGGTTTCGGGCTCTACCGGGTGTGCCGGGCGTGCGGGCTGTTGCCGCGGCTCAACGGAACACGTCCATGCGACGCAACGCCTGTTGCGCCGGGGCAGGGGCGGAGGCGAGCAGGCGCGCGAGTTCCGCGGCGTCCTGCTTCTTCATGTCCAGCACCAGTTTCTTGAGGTGCTGGTCGCGGTTGACCGCGAAGCGGTCGAACAACTGCTCCAGTTCGTGCCGGCTGAACAGCGAGAGCGGGTCGGCCAGACCGGTCTGGGCCGCGGCCCAGTCCAGCAGCGTCCCGCCCTGCTTGCCGAAACGGTACAGGTTGAACGTCGCCTTGATGCGCCCGGGCAGCGAGACAAACGGGTCGCGCGCCGCCTCGGGCACGCGCTGCAGCGCTTCCTTGGCCTGCTCCACCCCGCCCGCGGGTTGTGGCGCGGCGAAGGGGTCGGGGCCCCGGTCCGGCGCGTCGGCCGAGCCTGCCGCGCTGGCCGCGGCCTGCGCGATGGCCGACTCGGTCGCCGGCAGGAGCATGGCGAAGGCGGTGGAGAGCGTCTTGAGGCCGGCCCGGTCGAAGCGCACGGTCAGCATCTGGCAGGGCTGGCCCTCGTGCTGCGCGTTGGCCGCGTTGGTCACCACGCCGGTGCCCCACTCCGGGCGCTGCGCGTGCAGGACACGGTCGCCGAAACTCCACTGACGAGAGATGGTCGCCACCTTCTGGGTTCCTTGCGGATCACGTGCCGCGCCCGCACGGTCGGGCTTGACCGTGCCGCGAACACCGCTTCCGGCCAGACTCCCCCCAAGCCCCGATCCCTGCCCCCGGATCGCCAACCCGCGCGCGACGTGCCGCGGCGGGAGGGTACTCATTGGAATGATACGTCGGCCGCGGATGGCCGGTTGAATCACAAAACCGACGCGGGAAAAGGCGGGGATTCGGGGGTGGGCCAAGCCGGCCGGGGGGGCTAGCATCAGGTCTGCGCCCGGGTGGCTCGCGGCCGTCGGCCGGGGCCTCTGCGGGCTCGCACAGGAGCGAAACGCCCCATGATCGAAGCGCTCAAGAGCGACGAGATTGTCAACAAGTTCGGCGGCCGGTTCAAACTGTGCGCGCTGATCCAGCGGCGGCTGGTGCAACTCATGGAGGGGGCGCGGCCGATGATTGACCGGCGCGGGCGGTCGGACCTGGAGGTCGCGATCGAGGAGATCGTGCAGGGCAAGATCGCGCTGGACTTCGACACCACGCAGGCCGGCGACCTCGAGAAGATCATGCCGGGCTGGCGGGCCTAGGCGGTTTCGCGGCCGCGCGTGACGCCATCGTGATCGGAATCGGCCCCCGGCGCGGGTGCGCCGGCGCGATAGCATTGCCCATGACCGAGGTCTTCCATGGCGCGCGGGTGCTGGTGGGCGTCACGGGCGGGATCGCCGCGTACAAGACCTGCACGCTGGTGAGCCGCCTGGCGCAGGCGGGGGCGCGGGTGACGGTCGCGATGACGGACGGCGCGACGCGGTTCGTCACGCCGCTGACTTTCCAGGCGCTCTCGGCGCGCCCGGTCTACACCAGCCCGTGGGAGCACGTCGAATCGCACGACCCGCAGCACGTGAGTCTGGCGCGCGAGTTGGACGTGGCGGTGGTCGCGCCGTGCAGCATGGACTGCCTTGCGCGGCTGGCGACGGGCCGGTGCGACGACGCCGTGACGCTGATCCTCGCGGCGGTCGACCGCGCGCGGACGCCGGTGCTGCTCGCGCCGGCGATGAACGCGGCGATGTGGTCGCAGGCGTCGACGCAGCGGAACGTCGCGACGCTCGCGGCCGACGGGTTCGGGTTCGTCGGGCCGGTCGAGGGCTGGCAGGCCTGCCGCACGTCGGGCGTCGGGCGCATGAGCGAGCCGGAGGAGATCCTCGAAGCGCTCGCGGCCGCGCTGCGGCGGCGTCGGGCCGAGGGCGCGGCGTGAGCGATCAGTCGGTCCGGCCCGGGCCCACGACCAGCAGCAGCACCCACCGGTAGCGGCCGAGTTCGCCGTCGGCGACCGGGGCCAGTTGCCCCGCTTCGCGGCGCGGGGCGTAGCGCTCGGCCTCGCCGCTCTGGTCGTCGGTGCGCAGCAGCAGGTAGTCGCCGGGCGCGGGCAGGTCGGCGTTGAGCATGCGCGGCTTGGCCCAGACCGGGCGCAGCGTCCGCCCCTGCGCGGCCGCCGCGGCACGCGCGTAGAGCAGGACGTCGGGCCGGGCCTCGATCAGGTCGTCGGCCCAGACGGTCGCGCCGTCGGCGATTGCGGCGGCCAGCGCGGCGCCGGCGGTGCGGCCGGTGGCCTTCGGCGCCGGTTCGACGGCGCGGGTGTTGATGATCATGCCCGCGGCGACGAGCACGCCGCACCACGCGCCCGGCCCGCGGAAGACGACGGCGCGCAAGAGGTCGCGCCGGCGCGGCGCAAAGCCGCCGCGGGCGAAGGGGCCCTGCCCGCCCCCGCCCCACGCGCCGCGCACCGCGTAACCGACGACCGGCGCGAGGAACACGCACGCGGGCATGACGTAGCGCGGGTTGTCGACGCCCAGCGCGACGTAGAGCAGGCACGAGGCGAGCCACGCGAAGGCGCACGCGCGCCCGAAGAGCGCGGCACGGTTCCACTGCTCGTCGGCGCTCTCGCTCTCGCGGTGCGCGTCGCGCCCGAAGGCCCACGCCAGCGCGAGCGACGAGGGCAGGGCCGCGGCGAGGGCCAGCGGCAGCAGCAGCGCGGTGCGCCCGGGCCGCTGCCAGAGGAACGAGCCGGTCTCGCGCACGGCGTCGGGGTCGCTGTTGTGCCGGGCGATCAGCCAGAGCAGCGCCGCCGCCGCCGCGCCGCCCAGCACGACCGCGGCCAGCGCCGCCGGGTTGGCCAGCGGGCGGAGGCTCCGGCGCGCGGCGCACGCGCCGACGAACGCGCCGAGCACGCACGGCGCGCTCGCGGCGGACTTGGTGAGCGCGAAGGCGACGACGCCCAGCGCGGCCAGCAGCGCGAGCACGGCGTCGGCCGCGCGGGGTCGGGGCGGGCCGCCCAGCAGCAGCGCGACCAGCGGCAGCGCGGCCAGTTGCGTGGCGAGGGTGTTGAGCGCCTCGATCTCCGCGCTGCGGGCCGGGCCCCACAGGAGCGGGATCACCGCCTGCGACAGGCCCGCGGCCAGGCCGCCCATCGGCCCCAGCCACGCGCGCCCCAGCGCCAGCGCGGTCAGCGCCATGAGCGTGCAGGCCAGCGCGCTGGGGAAACGTGCCGCGAACTCGGTGCGCCCGAAGACCGCGCTGCTGGCGGCGATGGCCCACGGCATGCCCGGCGGCTTGCGGACGTAGGTGAGTTCGAACATCTCTGTGCGGAGCCAGTCTCCCGAGTCGAGCATCGCCCACGCGGGCGCGACGCGGTGGCCCTCGCTCTGGCGGAAGGGCGCTCGCCCGAGCAGCAGCCAGTGCACGCACAGGCAGGCGAGCAGGACGACCGCCGCGTGACGCAGCAGGTCGCGCCGCGCGCCGCTGGCCGCGCCCCCGGGCACGTCAGCGATTCTCCGGCGAAGCGGGCGATGCCGGGGCGTGGGGCGACACGTCGACCGGCGGCTGGTCGGGCACCTGCGAGCCGGCGCGGAAGGCGCGCCGGATCTGCTCCTGCCAGTCGTCGAGGTACTCGAACAGGCGCGGGTTGTCGCGCGGGTCGTGTCGGAAGTTCAGCGCTTCGCGCCGCGCCTCGGCGTTGTCGCGCCCCTGGACGATGTCGCGGTACAGCACGACGCACCCGCTGGTGCGCTGCGCGCCGGCGGAGCAGTGCACGAGCACGGGGTGGTTGCGCTCGTCGGCCAGCACGCGCAGCGCGGCGACGTAGGCGTTGGGGTTGCCGGTGCCGTCGCCCGAGAGGTGGAAGACGTAGCGCGTGAGGCCCAGCGAATCGGCGGTGCGCCGGGCCAGGTCCTCGCCGCGCGGGTCGGCGTCGAACCCGCCCAGGTCGATGATCGTGCGGATGCCGCGCTCTTCGTGCACCTTGCGCAGCGCCCGCGGCGTCAGCGCGGCGGCGCGGTAGACGTGCCCGGCCTCGACCACGCCGAAGTTCCGCGGCACGAGATGGTCGCGGACGCCGCCCTTGCTCCAGTAGGCCCACGCGCCCAGCGCGGCGACGGCCGCCGCGAGCAGCGCGAACCGGGCGGCGTTGGACGGGGGCGCGGAGATCATGCACGATGATAGGGAACGCGGAGCCGGGTATGCCGGGTGCGGTGCTCGAGCGAGAACGCCGCAGGCGCGCGGCATTGGACGCCTGCCGCCCGGCGACCGGTTCACGCCCGGATCTCGGCCCCGAGTTCGGCGCGGGCCCTGTCCATCAGCGTGTTCATCTGCGGGTCGACCTCCTCGCGCCGCAGCGTGCGCGCGGGGTCGCGGAAGCGCAGGCGCAGCGTGACGGACTTGCGCCCGGCGGGGATGGGCTGGCCGCGGAAGGCGCCGACGAACGCGCTGTGCTCCAGCAGCGGGAGTTTGAGCCCATGCACGAGCGCGTCGACTCTGGCCCACGGCGTCTGCTCGGGGACGATCAGCGACAGGTCGCGCTCGATGGCGGGGAACTCGGGCAGGGCGTGCACCAGCGACCGAGGCGGGTAGAGCGCGACCAGTTCGGCCAGACCGATCTCGGCGATGGCGACGGGCCGCTCGAGCCCGTACTGGCGCTGCACCCCGGCGGCGAGCAGGCCCGCGACGCCGGCGCGCTGCCCGTTGACGCGGACCTCGGCGCACGCGCCGGGCTCGTAGGCGGCGACGGGCGGCCGCTGCGCGGGCGCGAACTCGACGCGCGTCTCCGCGCCGCCGAGGGTGCGCGCGGCGTTCTCGACCGCGGCGCGGAGGAGGCGGACCGCGTTCTGCCGCTGCTCCGCGCCCCTCGCGCCCGCGGGGAACGAGGCGTCGCAGAGCAGCGCGACGTTGGTGCGCTCGGCGCTGCGGCCCGCGGCGTCCTGCGCGAAGACCGACGAGACCTCGAACAGGCGGACGCCGCCGTCGCCGTCGCCCGCGTCGTCGGCGTGCGCGCCGCCGTCCTGGTTCTTGCGGCGGCAGGCCAGCAGGCTCGGCAGCGCGCTGGGGCGCAGCACCGGGTCGGCCGGGCGGCGTTCGCGGCTGACGCTCACGGCGCGGAGGCCCTCGGGCAGGAAGGGCGCGGCGTGGTCGGGCGTGACGAACGTGAACGTGACCGTCTCGTAGAAGCCCATGCCGGTGAGCGCGGCGCACAGGTCGCGGACGGCGCGCTCCGACTGCTGCGGGGCGCTGACGCGCACCGCGACCTTCTCGTGCACCGGGAGTTTGTCCAGCCCGCGGATGCGCGCCACCTCCTCGATCAGGTCGATCTCGCGCTCCAGGTCCGGCCGGTGCGCGGGGATCGTGCACGACAGCGCGCCCTCGTCGGCGGGCGCGGCGGCGATCTCCAGCGCGCCCAGCACGCGCGCGATCTCCGGGGCGGGCACGTCGACGCCCAGCACCGCGGCGCAGCGCGCCGGGCGCAGCCGCACGACCGTCGGCGGCCGCGGCTCGACGCCCGCGCGGACGATGCCCGGCGCCAGCGTGCCCCCGGCGAGTTTGACGATCAGCGCGGCGGCGCGCTGCGCGGCCCGCTCGATGGTCCGCGGGTCGACGGTGCGCTCGAAGCGGTGCGAGGCCTCGGTCCGCACGCCGTGCCGGCGCGAGGCGCGCCGGACGGCGACCGGCTCCCACGTCGCCGCCTCGAGCAGCACGTCGGTGGTCGAGGTCGTGACCTCGGTCTCGCGCCCGCCCATGACGCCCGCCAGGCTCACCGCGCGCCCGCCGTTGCGCAGGTCGGCGACGACCACCTCGTCGCCCGCGAGCGTGACCGTGCGGCCGTCGAGCAGCGTGAGTTTCTCGCCCCTGACGGCGGTGCGCACGACGACGCGGACGCGCCGCTGCCCGTCGGGCGCGCCGTCGCCGTGCAGCGTCGCCAGGTCGAAGACGTGCGACGGCTGGCCGTACTCGAGCGCGACGTAGTTGGTCACGTCGACGACGTTGTTGATCGACCGCTGCCCCGCGGCCTCGAGCGCCTCGACGAGCCAGCGCGGGCTCGGGCCCACGCGCACCCCGCGGATCACCTGCGCCGTGAACAGCCGGCACAGGTCCGACACGCGGTTGTCGATGGCGACGGCGGAGGCGGCGTCGGGCCCGCCGGTGCTGGGGGCCGCGGCGTTGCCCGGGGCCTGCTCGGGCGTGCGCCCGGGCGCGGGGATGCGCAGGCGCCGGCCCGTGGCCGCGGCGATCTCGCGCGCCAGGCCGATGTGGCTCAGGCAGTCGCCGCGGTTGCTGGTCACCTCCACGTCGAGCCGCACGTCGCCGTTGGGCAGTTCCTCGGCGGTCTCGATGGGGAAGCCCACGAACGTGAGGATCTCCTCGACGCTGTCGGCGGTGAGGTTGGCCGGTTCGAGGTACTCGTTGAGCCAGCGGACGGAGATCTTCATGGTCGGCAAGGGTAGGGAGGGGGCCCGCCGCGCCGACGCACCGCGCCGCCCAGCGCCGGTACACTCCGGCGCATGCGGCGGGTGCTCGCGTCCATCGTGCTGGCGGCGGCGTGCGGCCATTGGGGCTGCGCGGGCGGGCGCGATGCGCGGTTCGAGCAAGCCGCGGCGTCGGGCGAGCCGCCGGCCGACTTTGCGCTGTCGGCGACGGTGCTGCGCCCGGTGCCGCTGGCGTGGGCCGCGGGCGTCCGCGTCGCGGGCGGCCCGGCGAAGGTGTCGGAGCGGCCGGCGCGGTACATGGTCGAGGCCGACTCGGTGCTGCGCGCCGCGCTCGGGCCGGGGGCGAGCGACGAGACCTTCCCGCCCCGCACGCGGCAGTTGACGCGCGCCCAGCGCGAGCAACTCTGGCGCGAACTGACGGCGACCCCGCTCGCCGACGCGGACCACCCGGCCCGCGCGGGCCGCGCGCCGACCATCGACGAAGCGGCGCAGGCCAGCGGCGGACGCACGACGTGGGTGATCGAGTTCTCCGGCGCGGGCAGGCGGCAGACGCTGGTGATCCACGAGGGCGGCGAGGGCGAGGCCGAGGCGCGCGGGCTGGTGGACTCGCTGGCGCGGCTGGCGTGGGTCGGCCGCTGAGGTGACCGGCCCGCCCGCGCCGGGTACACTCGGCCCCGGGTCCTTGCCCGCACAGGAGACGACCGCATGAGCCAAGCCGTCCGCCACACGCTCGCCACGCTGGCCACGCTGGTGGCCGTTGTGGCGCTCGGGTTGGTGGCGGTGGCGTTCGGGACCTCGGCGCTGGACGGCTCGGGGTCAATCGAGGGCGTGGCGCTCGCCGCGACCAGCGAGCCGCCCGCGCCCGACGCCCGGGCCGAGAAGCCCGGCGCGGCCGCGCACGTGAAACTGGTGATCGACTACGGCGACGGCGTGCAGAAGCACTTTGTCGCCATCGAGCACACGGCGGGCATGACGGTGCTGGACGCGCTGCAGGCGGCGAAGGCGCACCCCCGGGGCGTGCAGGTCGAGCATTCCGGAAGCGGCGCGACCGCGCTGGTGCGTCGCATCGACGACCTGAAGAACCAGGGCGGCCCGGCCGGCGGGGGGGGAGCGCGCAACTGGCAGTTCTACGTGAACGACCGGTACGCGACCGCGGGCGCGGGCGCGACGAAACTCGAACCCGGCGACGTGGTGCGCTGGGTCTTTGCGCCCTACACCGGCGGCAGGTAGGTCAGTCGGTCAGCGCGGGGTCGCCGTGCGCGGCGCGCGCGGCGCGGGCCCGCCCCTTGGGCGCGGCCTTCACGGGCGCGGGCGGCGCGCCCATCGGCGCGGCGAGGTTCAGCATCCGGTCGATCGCGACCAGCGCCCACTTGCGCGCCTCGGGGTGCACGCTCACGCGGTTGACGACCTTGCCCGCGGCGAGGTTGTCCAGCGCCCACGCCAGGTGTTCCTGGTCGATGCGGAACATCGTGGTGCACAGGCACTGGCAGTCGGAGAGGATGCGCACGTGCACGCCGCGGAGCGCGGACTCGCGCGCCAGGCGGTTGACCAGGTGCACCTCGGTGCCGACGGCCCACGACGAGCCGGCGGGCGCGGCGCGCAGGGTCTTGATGATGTACTCGGTCGATCCGGAGAGGTCGGACCTGTCGACCACCTCCTTGCAGCACTCGGGGTGCACGAGGATGGTCGTGCGTTCGGCGCGGGGCTTGCCCTTGTCGGCCTCGCGGATCTGGTCGCAGTGCTCGGGGCGGAAGAGTTTGTGCACCGAGCAGTGCCCGGCCCAGAGGATGACCCTGGCCCGGCGGACCTGCTCGGGCGTTGCGCCGCCGAGTTCCTCGCCGCGGGCCAGCCGGCGCGGGTCGTAGACGCAGGTCTGCGTTTTCACATCGAGGCCGTACGCCGCGGCGGTGTTGCGGCCCAGGTGCTGGTCGGGGAGGAAGAGGATCTTGATCTGCTCGCCCTTGCGCGCCGGTCGCGTGCCGCCCCGCATGGCCCACTCGAAGACGCGCGCGGCGTTGGACGACGTGCAGACGGCGCCGCCGTTCCTGCCGACAAAGGCCTTGATCGCCGCGGAGGAGTTGATGTAGGTGATGGGGATGATGCGGCCGTTCCACGGCGCGCCCCGGCGGCCGCGCGTGCCCGGCGCGCGGAGCGCGTCGTGCAGCAGGTCCCACGCGGCCAGCGCGTCGTCGTAGTCGGCCATGTCGGCCATCGAGCACCCGGCCGAGAGGTCGGGCAGGATGACGGCGACGTCGTCGGGAGTGACCAGGTCGGCGGTCTCGGCCATGAAGTGCACGCCGCAGAAGACGACGTAGCGCGCGCCCTGCTCCTTCACGCGGCCCGCGGCGAGTTGGCTGAGTTTGAGCGAGTCGCCGGTGAAGTCGGCGTGCCGGATGACCTCGTCGGTCTGGTAGTGGTGGCCGAGGATGACCAGTTTCGGCCCGAGTTCGGCGCGGCGCGCGGCGATGGACGCGGCGAGTTGCTCGTGCGAGGCGCCGGTGTACTTCTCCGGGAGTGGGGGCTGCCAGAGCATGAGCGATCGTAGAGCGCGGGCTCAGGCGGCGCGGGCCGCGGCCCGCGCGCCGGTGTAGCGCACCGCGACGGCCTGACGCCGGGCCCCGAGCGACTCGGCGCGGACGACGACGGCGTGGACCAGCGCGTCGTCGCGGACCAGCGGCGAATCGGTCGAGGCGACCGCCACCTGCACGGCGTCGCCGGGGGCCAGCGGCCGGTCGCTCTCGACCTCCAGCAGCGCGCCGCCGACGGAGAGGTCGCGCGTCTGCGCGGCGAGGTACTGGCGCCGGCCGGGCAGGAAGACCTTGCCGTCGCGCGCGATGCGGAAGCGCTTGTTGCGGCGGCGCTCTTCGTGGGGCGGGCGCGTGGCGGACGTCGGGGCGTGCTGCGTGCAGGTGTTCATGGTGCCTCCGGGCGCGTGGCGTGCGTGCGCCCGGCAGGTTCATCGGCGCGCGCGGCCCGCGGCGGCCGGGCGGGACCGCGCGCCCGCACGCCGCGCAAGGCCCGCGCCGAGGGTCCGCCGGCGGTTATCGCCGCCTGCGGGCCGCGGCGAGGGCGACGCCCAGCAGCGCGAGCGCCCCCGCGCCCGGCGCGGGGATCAGCCCGCGCGAGATGAACAGGAAGTCGCCGATGGGCCGGTGCAGCGCGGGGTTGGCGCCGTGGTTGAGCCAGCCCCAGCCGGACATGCCGGAGAAGCCCAGGTGCCCGTCGTCGTGGTCCTCGTCGCCGAGCCGGAACGAGAAGCCGAAGTTGCCGCGCTCGTCGTAGAGCGGGATCGTGTCGCCCAGCGGCGTGGTGATCCAGCCGGTGTTGACGTTGTTGGGCCCGTTGACCCACAGGTCGTCGTCGCCGGGGACCTGCTGCACGCCGATGGTGTACGACATGTTGAACGAGTACACGCCGCGGTACTGGTCGTTCCAGAAGATGTTGAAGTTCCACCGACCGCCCCACACGTCGCCGTAGACGCGCAGGATGCCCGGCGAGACCTCGAGGATCACCTGCGACTGCGGGTGGTCGAAGTCGAAGAGGAAGCGGTCGTGACCGGTTGTCACGTTGTACAACTCGTCGAGTTGCAGGCCCGCCGGGCCGGCCTGGAAGGCCGGGTGGTTGCCGAGGGCGTAGAAGCCCGGGTGGATGACTGCTCCGAGCGCGGGACCGGTCGCGCCCAACAACGCCACGGCCGCCGCTGGCGCGGCGACACAGATGCTTGGTTTGTTCATGGGACACCCCGAGAGAGGGAAGGGTGTGGTTCAAAGCAACACTACAAACGCCGCGAGGTTCCTTGTGTAAGAGAGCCTATGAGAGAGAGTTGGTATTATGCCCGATAATGGCGGGGCTTGCCAGCGGGAAACGCCGAAATTCCGGCACAAACTGCGCAAGTACAAGCCTTTGCACGTCTTGCGCCGGGTGCGGGCCAGGCCTCGGTCGTTTGGTTGATGGTTGGTCTTGATTCGCGCTTGAAGTGCCGGAGGGTCACCGATGCCGACTCAATCACCCGGGACCGGCCCGACGCAAGGCCTGTGGCAGGGTGTGCGGGCGCGCTGGGACCGCGTCGATGCGCGCCTCGCGGCGTGGATGGACCGGGTCGGTCATCCGCTGCACCGCGTCACGCTCGCGCTGGTCTTTCTGTGGTTCGGGTCGCTCAAGTGGTACGGGCACCCGACGGCGACGACCATCCTCGCGCACACGGTGTTCGTCGGACCGCCGGAGGTCACGGTGCGCATCCTCGGGGCGTGGGAGGCGCTGATCGGCCTGTGCCTGCTGTTCCCGGCGCTGGTGCGCGTCGCGCTGCCGCTGCTGGGGCTTCGGCTGCTCGGCACCGCCGCGGCGCTGGCCATCCGCAACGACGTGTGCTTCGCGGGGTCGGTGCTGGTGCCGACGCCGGAGGGTCAGTACCTGGTGAAGGACCTGATGCTGTTCGGCGCGGCGGTGGTGATCGGGGGATCGGTGCGGCACGCGCGGGGGTGATCCGGAACCCCCGCGCGGCCCTGTGCGTCCGGTGTGCCCCGCCGCCGAGGGGCGGGGCACACCAGAAGATGTGGCACAACTCGTGAACCTGTACGGGCGACTCACGGCGATTGGAGGGGGCGTGCCGACGCGCTGGCCTGCGCGCGACGGTCAATCCCGCTTCGACGCCGCCGCGCGGCCGCCCGGGTGGAATCCGGACCTGGCCGGGTGCAACGCGCCTTGACTCAGCGACGGCGACGGCCGGTCAGGATGAACGCACCGGCGGCCAGCAGGCCCGCCGCGCCCGGCGCGGGAACGGGCGCGCCGACCGTGAACAGAAAGTCGCTGGCGGCGACGTGGTGGTCGGGCGAACCGTGGTTGAGCCAGCCCCAGCCGGAGACGCCCTCGAACCCGCGGTGCCCGGCGTCGTCGTTTTCGTCGCCGATGCGCAGCGAGTAGCCGAAACTGCCGCGCTCGTCCCACAGCGGGATCGTGTCGCCCAGCGGCGTGAGGATGAAGCCGGTGTTGGCGTTGTTCGGACCGTTGACCCACACGTCGTCGTCGCCGGGCACGTCCATGACGCCGACGTTGTAGAGCATGTCCACGGTGTAGAGGCCCTGGTAGGCGTCGGCGGCGTAGCCGGTGCCGGTGTCGCGGCCGCCCCACGTCACGCCGTGGATGCGGATGGTGGTCGCCGTGAAGTCCATGATCATCACCGACGAAGGGTGCTCGAAGTCGAACGTGAAGATGTCGTGCCCGCCGGTGGCGTTGTACAACTCGTCGAGGCGCAGGCCGTAGAGCGGCGGGCGCGCGTTGCCGTCGGGGTGGTTGGCCAGGTAGTAACTGCCCGTCGCCAGCACCGCGCCCGACGCGGCGCCCGGGGCGCACAGGGCCACAACACCCGCCGCGCACGCGGCGGGAACACAGGAACGGAGCAGCATGGGGTCTCTCTCCTCGCTGCGGATGTGTGCCGATGGGGAACTCCGTCCCCCGCGAGCGGCGCTGACCGGTACGCCGCCCTCCGGGCAGCGAAACGTGTGGCTGACCATGCCACACACGCCGCGGAGTGCAAGGTCAACGCGGTCTTACATCGGTTGGTTGTTGGTTCTCAGACCTTCGGCGCTCTCAGGCCGCTTGCGCGTCGCGGCGCGCGGCCACGATCTCCCGCGGCAGGACCGCCGCGAGGCCGAACAACGCGCCCGAATAGAGCAGGTCACCGGCGAGTTGCCACTTGAAGAACGGGACCGCGGCGAGATAGCAGGCCAGCAGACCGCCCGTGTCGCGCGGGTACATCGAGCCCAACGCCCACACCGCGCCGTTGGAGATGACAAAGAACGCCAGCGACGAGAGGGCCGCGGCCGAGCCGATGCGCCACGCGTTGCGCCCGTCGCCCAGCAGCGGGCGCATCGCCAGCGGCACGAGCAGGCCCGCGTACACGGCGATCATGATGCCCAGGGAGTAGCCGCCGATCACGGCGTCGCTCAGCAGCATCGCGGCCATCGGCACGCACGCCGCGAGCAGCCGGCTCGGGAACACCCACCCGGCCAGCAGCGACACGGCGACGAGCGCGGTGAAGTTGGGGGGGTGGGGGATGAGGCGCGTGGCGGCCGCGAGGCCGACCAGCAGGGCGAACAGCACACCGTCGCGCGTCGAAATCCGCGTCATGCTCCGATCTCCGCTTGCAGGCAGTCCGGCGGAGAGTCTAGCCGGGTCTTGGAGCAGGGGATATCTCACGCCGCGGTCGGCCGGCCGGGGTCGTCGTCGGTCGAGCGCGGGAAGCGCATGGGCGACTCGGCCTGCCTGCGCAGCCGATCCAGCCGTGCCTGCATCGCGTCGAGCGTCTGCTCGACCTGCCGGACCAGGTCGGGCGTGGTCACGGTGCCGTCCTCGCGCAGCAGGCGGAGCGAGCGCGGGCGCAGCGCCTCAGCGTGCGCGTCCGGCGCGCCGGCGGACTCCGGGTCCACGCGGCCGGCGACCAGCGTCGTGCGCCGCGCCTGTTCCCGACCGCCGCGGCCCGCGGGAATCACGGGGAAACGGAACGTCGCCGGGATCTCCTCGGCGGCGCGGGCCGAGTCGGTCTCCACGTCGCGGTGCAGGCGGAGTCGGGTCGTGGCCATGGGTCGGTCCTCGCGCGGCCGCGGGCGCGCGGGGGCGCGCCTCGGGGTCGCACCCGGCGCATCGACCCCCGGCGCGGCGGGGTGAACCGCGGCGGGGCGTGCGGGCGTCCGTCGCGGCCGGGCCGCCCGCGCGAACCTTGCAGTTTGCGCAGTCCGCGTCCGAGAACGCACGGCCCATACCGTTGCTGCCGGTTGTCCGCCTCTCCCGCGTGTCCCTTCACGGGAACGACCATGCCCGCCACCGCGTTTCTCAACGGCAGGTTCTTCGAACTCGGCGACGGCGCCGACGGCGCGCCCGTGCTGTCCGCGCTGGACGCGGGCCTGCAGCACGGCGTCGGCCTGTTCGAGACGATGCTCGGCGGCGTGGGCGACGCGGGCAACGTCTGGTGCGTGCGCATCGACGAGCACATGGCCCGGCTGGCGGCGTCGGCGCGCGAACTGGGCCTCTCCGACGCGCTGCGCACCGTCGCGCTGGCCGAGGCCGTCGCCGAGACGGTCCGCCGCTCGGGCCTGCACCGCGCCCGCGTGCGCCTCACGATCACCGCGGGCGACCTGAACATGCTGCGGCCCGGCGCGGGCAAGGCGCCGCAGCCGACGGTGCTCATCGTCGCGCAGCGCGCGACCGAGTACCCCGAGCCGATGTACGCGCGCGGCGTGCTGGCCACCATCGCCGACGCCCGCGCCAACCCCTTCAACCCCTGCGAGAGCCACAAGACGCTCAACTACTGGTGGCGGTTGCGTGAACTGCAGGCCGCGGCGGCCAGGGGCGCGGCGGAGGCCGTCGTGCTCTCGGCCACCAACCACCTCGCCGGCGGTTGCGTGAGCAACCTGTTTGTCGTCAAGGACGGCGCGCTGCTGACGCCCATCGCCCGCGGCGAGGAGGGCGCCAGCGAGGACGAACTGCTGGCCCGCGACCGCGCCGAGACGCTCGCGTCGATCGACGACGCGCCTCCCGGCCCGCCCCCCGGCGCAGCGAAGGCCGGTGGGGGGCGCGGCGCGGCCCTGCCCAGCCCGGTGCTGCCGGGCATCGTGCGGCGGTGGGTCATCGACTGGGCGCGCGACGCCGGGATCCCGCTGCGCCGGCAGATGCTCGGCGTGGCCGACCTGCTCGACGCCGACGAGGCGTTGCTGACCAACTCGTCGTGGGGCGTGCTGCCGGTGACGCGCGTCGAGGCCAACGCCATCGGCGCCGGCTCGCCGGGCCCGGTGGCGTCGAGGCTTGTCGACGCCTGGAACGCGCTGGTGGCCGAGCACGCCTCGGGCGCGGCTGGGTGAGCGGGCGCGCCGCCGTTCGCGCCGACCGCCCTGCGGTTGGTTTCTGTGCCCCCTACCATCCGGCCCTATGCCCAAGGTGACGATCAACGGCCGCGAGTGCGAGTTCACGCCCGGACAGATGATCATCCAGGTGGCGAACGCCAACGGGATCGAGATCCCGCAGTACTGCTACCACGACGGCCTGTCGATCGTGGCCTCGTGCCGCATCTGCCTGGCCGAGGTCTGGCAGCCCAACCCGCGCAACAACAACGCGCTGGAGCCGATCCCCAAACTCGTCCCCACGTGCCAGACGGCGTGCGCCGAGGGCATGGTCGTCTACACCGATTCGCCCAAGGCCATCGCCAACCAGAAGGCGGTGATGGAGTACCTCCTGATCAACCACCCGCTGGACTGCCCGGTGTGCGACCAGTCGGGCGAGTGCTTCCTGCAGGACTACTCCTACGAGTACGGGCGCGGCGTGTCGCGATTTGAAGAAGCGAAGGTCAAGCAGCCCAAGAAGGACCTCGGCCCGCACGTGCTGCTCTACGCCGACCGCTGCATCATGTGCACGCGCTGCGTGCGCTTCACGCGCGAGGTGACGGGCACGGGCGAACTGCTCGTCGAGGGGCGCGGCAACCAGGAGCAGATCGACGTCTTCCCCGGCAGGGCGCTGGCCAACGAACTGTCGGGCAACGTCGTCGACCTCTGCCCCGTCGGCGCGCTGCTCGACAAGGACTTCCTCTTCGCGCAGCGCGTGTGGTTCCTGAAGCAGACGCCGAGCATCGACGGCATCACCGCCAGCGGCGACAACATCCGCATCGACCACAACGACGGGAGGGTGTACCGCGTCAAGCCGCGGACCAACATGGCCGCGAACAAGTGGTGGATCAGCGACGAGGTGCGCTACGGCTGGAAGTTCGTGCACTCGGACGAACGGATCCTGACGCCGCGGCGGAAGCAGTTCGGCGTGCAGGTCGAGAGCGACTGGAACCGCGCGTACAACGACGCCGCGGCGGGCGTCCGGGCCGCCCTCACGGGCGGCGGGCGGCTGGGCGTGGTGGTCAGCCCGATGCTCTCGTGCGAGGACGCGTTCGCGCTGGCGCGGCTGGCGCTGACCATCGACCCGCGCGCCACGCTGGCGGTCGGGCCGGTGCCCGTGCACGGGCAGGACAAGACCTTCCCGCCCGACAGGCCCGACGGGTTCAAGGTCTTCGCCGAGAAGGCGCCCAACGCGCGGGGCGTGCGGCGCGTGCTGGAGGCCCTGACCAGGGGCGCCGGCGCGTCGCTCGTGAAGTTCGACGAGTTCGTGTCGCAGCTCCGCAACGGCGGCGTCGGCGCGGCGGTCATCACCGGCAACTACCCCAGCGACTGGACCACCGACGGCCTGCTCGCGGCGATGAGCGGGGGCGCGAAGAAGCCCTTCACCGTTCTGATCGACACGCTCAACAGCCGGCTCGCCGAAGCGGCGGACGTCGTGCTGCCGTCGTGCACGTGGGTGGAGAAGTCCGGGTCGTTCGTCTCGGCGCGCGAGATGACGCAGGCCTTCGCGCAGGCGATCCCGCCGGTGGGGCTCTCCAAGTGCGAGGGGCAGATCGCGCTCGACCTCGCCGCGGTGTTCGCCGGGCACGTCGCGCCGGTCGGCACGCGGACCGTCGCGATCGACGCCGACATGGCCGGGCAGGTGCCCGACGCGGTCGAGGTCGCCGCGCCGCTCGCCGCGCCCTTCGACGCCGCGGCGGTGCGGGCCGAGATGGCGAGGGTCTCCGGGCTGGAGCCGTTCGCGGCGGTGGCCGAGCCCGAGACGCGCGTGGAGCGCCAGCCCGACATGCAGGTCGTCGAGGTCTGACCCGGCCGCGCAGGCGCGGGCCGATGAACGCCGTCGCCACCAGCGCGTCCACCCGGCGCCACGGATCCATGGGCCGAGCACACCCGCACAATGACAAGCCGCGGCGTGTTGTGCCGCGGCC
>CALKJW010000022.1 GCA_937995595.1 uncultured Phycisphaerales bacterium
TGAGCAGGCTCCTGGCATGAAGCACGCGGCCCAACCCCCCGCGTGACCCCGGCGACCCGATCGACACCAGCCACCCGCCCCCGGCACCCGCGCCGAGCAACGCCCCCGTCCCGTCACGTACACTTGTTCAACGACCTGCTAGTAGTTTCGAGTTGTTTGCTTGATCCAGTGGTGCCTGCGGCGCCAATGCTAGCAACCAGAATGCCCACCTTGCCCTGTAACTGGCTACTGGTGCTGGCAACGATTGCCACGTCGAATGCGATCCTGCTTAACAGTCCATCGTCTGAGTATATGTTAGCGCTAGTGGCTCCGTAGAGTGAGTTCGAGTGTGGAGCAATTGCCCCGGACGAACGCTCGCATTGTTCCTGCGCACTCTGAACGCCTTTCATTATTTGCAGGAGCGTTTCTGTAACAAACGTGTCTAGTTGCAATGATTAGACTCCCGGTATGTGGTGCGGCGCAACGTCATTCTCGGACACACGGCTGCGAATACCTTGACCAGTATCTTGCCCTTAAGCTCTCGCACTCTTCGCAGTCATATATTTCGAGCCCGTAAAGACCTGCCAGAACCCTCTTAAACTCGACTGGCGGGCCGACATCCCCCGAGAACTGCATATAGTAAGCAGCGAGCCAGGAGTAACGTGGTATGCCCACGAGATCGATAGCTAGATCTTTAAAAGACTGATGCCCAACTTTCCAAACATCTCGCAGTTGCTTCTCGAACTGCCAGGTGTCAACGCGTCCGTTGCGTTCTAGTGCTGTACGAAATTGCTCAAGTATTGACGATGCTAGATTGAGACGGTGTTGTGTCAGCTTCATGCCGATCTCCGATTCATCTGTCTCACATCTTCTGCACATGCTCCTCATCCAGAATCTCCTGCACGGTGAGGAGTTTGATGAATCGGCCTGTGCGCTTGTAGAATGCTGCACACTCTGCATGCGCATCGGCAGAATACCCAAACGCTACGTAGAAACCGCGTTGGCGGTCCTCGCGTTCCATCACGGCCTCGAACCCGTCGATATCCGGTCGGCCGACGCGGTCGGTCTGCTTGACCTGAATCGGGAACCAGTCGCCGGCAAACATGCTGTTGGAGTCGCTGGGTTTGGTGCCGACGGGGAAGATGCGGCCATCGATGCCCATATCGCCGACCTGCACCTTGTTGGGGATGCCGCCGAGGGCGATGACCGCCCAGTTCTCAAACTCGAACGGCGGGATGGCCTTGAGCTTCTCGATCGTCCAGGGCAGGTCGCGCACGACGAAGGCATCGGTCCTGCGGGCGTTCCACAGGGGTTCGCTCTCGCGCATCTTGCAGACATCGCGCAGGCGCTTAGCCATAACGCGGCAGGCGGTTGGGGAGATATCGATGCCGATCCATTGGCGGCCGAGGTTTTGTGCCGCGACGAGCGCGGTGCCGCAACCGCAGAAGGCATCGAGGACGATGTCGTTGGGGTTGCTGGAGGCGTTGATGATGCGGTCGAGAAGGGCGAGGGGTTTCTGCGTCGGATAGCCGAGCTTCTCGTGTCCCATGTGCATGGCGTCGGGGATGTCGGTCCACGTGTCACCGACGAGCACTTCCTCGATCACCTCGCCGTTGATCTCTTCGAGGAAGTACTTGATGCGTACCCCGCCGCTCTCTGTGTCGTGGATGCGCCCTTCGGTGCGTAGACGCGCGACGGATTCGTCCGTGTAGTCGCCTCTCGGCGACGTCTTGAACCACCGACCCTCCGAGTCCTTGCGGAAGCCCTTCTTTTTCGCCTCGTCAGGTGAGTACCGGCGCTTGAGGTACTGTTTGTTGAATACTCGGCCGTCCTTCTTCGTGCCGTAGAAGAAGATCACGTCGTGGTTGCGGGCGAACTGCGTCGCTACGGCCTTTGCACCGCGGCCGCCGTAGTGCCAAATGATCTCATTGCGGAAGTCATTCTCCCCGAAGATCTGATCCAGCATCACCTTGACATAGTGGCTTGCGTGCCAATCGCAGTGGTAGTAGAAACTGCCGGTCTTCTTGAGCACGCGGGCCAACTCCACGCAGCGCGGGCGCATGTAGTCGATGTACGCCTGCGTGCTGGCGTGCCGGTCCTCGAACGATCGCTTCTCCTTGGTCTCGCCCCAGAAGACCTCGTAGTTGCGGTTGGAGTTGAAGGGCGGGTCGATGTAGACCAGGTCGATGCAGGCATCGGGGAGTTTGGCCAACTGCTCGAGGTTGTCGCCGCAGTAGATGACGCGGGTATCGACGAGCGCGGAGGGCCTGCCCGCGGCGGGTGCCGGGGCGGCGGGGGCCGCCGCGGCGGGCGGGGTGGCGGCTCTTTGCCGCGGGGCCTTCTTGGTTGTTGCGTTGGGGGAGTTCTTGCGTGTCTTCTTGCTCACGGCGGGCACTATACACCACCCGACCGGAGGCCGCACAGAAGATGGCGGAGGGAATTCCCCCTCAGTCTCGCTCCGCCCCCCCCACCGACAGTTCCCCCACCGGGGGCGGGGGAGCGTGCTCCATTCGCTTTGCGCACCGCCGCCCCCCACCTCGCGTGACCGCGGGGGTTCCGCAAAGGCACATGGCCGGGACGGCCATGCCACGAGGAAAAGACTCCTCATCGGCTCGGCCCCCCCGCGGGGGCCTCGCCACTTCTGCCCGGCGACCGGGGAGAAGGGAAATGCAGAGTCCAGGCTCTGGGCGCGCCGCCCCCCACACCTCGCGTGACCGCGGGGGTTCGGATGAGGCAGGGGCACTGACCTGAAGGTCAGTGGCACAGCGCGGTCAGTAGGCCTTGCGGAGGCGCGCGGCGGGGACGCCGAGTTGGTCGCGGTATTTGGCGACGGTGCGGCGGGCGATTTCGATGCCGCGATCTTTGAGGGCGTCGGCGAGTGCATCGTCGGAGAGGGGGTTGGCCTTGTCCTCGGCGTCGATGATCTCCTTGAGCGCGGCCTTGATGGCGTCCCAGCTCATCTCCTCGCCGGACTGGGTCTGGGTTCCGCCGGAGAAGAAGGATCGCAGGGGGACGACGCCGCGGGGCGTGAGGAGGTACTTCTCGGCGACGGCGCGGGAGACGGTGGCGACGTGGACGCCGAGTTGCTCGGCGACCTGGGTCATGGGCAGGGGCTTGAGGGCCTGGGGTCCGTAGTCGAAGTAGTCGCGCTGGGCCTGCACGACGACCTGGATGACGCGGAGGAGGGTCCGCCGGCGCTGCTCGACGGCGTCGATGAGCCACGCGGCGTTGGAGAGGGATTTCTTGAGGAACTCGCGTGTGGCCTTGGGGGCGGCGCGGTCCTTGGCGAGCATGGCGTACTCGCGGTTGATGCGCAGGCCGGGCATGCGCGAGTCGTTGAGGTAGGCGACGTAGCGGTCGGCGTCGGGGTCGTACTCGACGATGGCGTCGGGGACGATCGCGCTGGGGGGCTCCTGCACCAGTTGGCGGGCGGGGGCGAGGCTGAGCAGGTGCATGCGCTCCATGGCGCGCTTGAGTTCGTCCATCGACAGGCCGGTCTTCTCGACGATGCGGGGCAGGCGGTTCTGGGCCAGGTCGTCGAGGTGGTCGTTGACGAGCCGGCGGACGACGGCCCACTGCCCGGCGGGCTCGCCGGGGCGCTCGGCCAGCGCGTCGACCTGCAGGAGCAGGCACTCGCGGACGTCGCGCGCGGCGACGCCGGGCGGGTCGAGCAGGAGTTGCACCGCGCTGAGGGCGCGTCGGAGGTCGTCGAGGGTCGGGCGGGGCCTGTCGGCGGGCCAGCGGTCGAGGATCGTCTCCAGCGGCGTGCGGAGGTAGCCGTCGTCCTCGATGTAACTGATGATCTGTTCGCCGAGCGGGCGCAGGGCCTCGTTGACGTCGGCCAGCCGCCACTGGTCCTGCAACTGCTCGACGAGCGAGGCGGAGCGCGAGGCGGTGTTGGCCATGGCCTCGCTCTTGGCGTCGGGCTCGCCGTCGAGGCGGGCGCGGGAGAAGGGGCCGAGTTCCTCGACGCGGGGCGGGTCGGGGCGCGGGGCCTCGTCGTTGAAGGCGTTGGCCGCGGCGTCGGGGTCGGCCTCCTCGAAGGATTCGAGGCGAGCGAAGTCGTCGCGTGCGTCGGCCTCGTCGACGCGCATGGGGCGGTCGTCGGCGTCGGGCGCGGGGGCGGGCTCGGGGGCGGGTCCGCCGTCGGCGGGCTCGGGGGCGTCCTCGGCCAGTTCGAGCGTGGCGTTGCTCTCGAGTTCCTGGGCGATGCGCTCCTCCAGTTGCTGGAGGGGCATCTGCAGGATCTCCATGGACTGGATCATGCGCGGGGCCAGTTTCATCTGCTGGCTCATCCGCATGTGTTGTGAGGCGTCGAATCTCACTCTCCGGGCGTCTCCTGCGGGGGCTGGTGCGTCGGATGGTACTTCTGAGCCGAACGGTCCCGTTCGATCGTCCGTGCAATCATCACTTATATAGGACGGCGACCCTCGATCGCGTCGGCCAGCACGGCCTTGTTGGCGTATTCGAGTTGCGAGCCGGCGGGCAGGCCGCGCGCCAGCCGCGTGAGTTTCACGCCGCGGCGGGCGAGTTCGGCCCCGAGGAACAGCGCGGTGCCGTCGCCCTCGAGCGTGGGGTTGAGGGCGAGGACGACTTCCTTCACGGGCGTGCCGAGGTTGGCCTTCGGGTCGTCGACGCGCGCGAGCAGTTCGGCGGTGGTGAGGTCGGCGGGGCCGACGCCCTCGAGCGGGCTGACGCGGCCCATGAGGACGTGGTACACGCCGCGGAACATGCCGGTCTGTTCCAGCGCGATCAGGTCGCGCGGCTGCTCGACGACCATGACGGTGGAGCGGTCGCGGCGCGGGTCGGCGCAGACGGCGCAGAGGGTGTTCGCGCCGTCGGGGCCGGCGTCGGCGAGGTTGGAGCAGACGCGGCAGGGCCGGACCTTCTGTCGCGCATCGGCGATGGTCGAGGAGAGCGCCAGCGCGTCCTCGGGCGGGACCTTGAGCAGGTGAAAGGCGAGGCGCTCGGCGCTGCGTCGGCCGATGCCGGGCAGGCGGGCCAGTGCGTCGATGAGCCGGACGACGACGGCGGGGTAGGCGGCCTGCCGCGGCGGGCGCGCGGGGCCGCTCGCGGCGGGCTTGGGGGAAGCGGGCTGCGGTTGATCGCCGCGTGCGGCCATGCGGCGATGGTAGGTGCGGCGCGCGTGGCGTCCTGCAACTTCGATGCCAAGGGCGGGCGGAGAAGGGCACCTGCGGCAGAACGACCAACGCGCGGCACGGAGTGCCGGGCCACCAGTGCCGGGTCACCTCTGTCAGCAGCCCGAGGGGGGCGCGAACCAGCAGGCGAGGAAGGCGAAGATGTCGGCGACCTGCGTGCCGTTCACGCCGTCGAAGTCGCCGCTCCCGGCGAACCACGAGTTCAGGAACGCGAAGATGTCGGGCACGGAGACCTGCCCGTCGTTGTTCCAGTCGCAGGGGCAGGAGGGCGCGGGCTGCTTGTCGCCCGTGGCGAGCAACTGGCCCGAGACGCTGCTGGCGACCGAGAGCGACTGCAACTGCAGATTGAAGATGAGGCTGCCGCCACAGAGCGGCTCGGTGAATGGCACGCTGAAGGGGTCGCCGATGGGGCCGTTCTGCGTCTGCTGGGCGTCGAAGCCCTCGAGTTGCACGGCGATGGAGGCGGTGGAACCCGAGACCGTCACGGTCGCGGCGAAGACGAGCGGGATCTCCTGCGGGGTGGGGGGCACGTCGGTGCCGAGGAAGGACGCCGCGAGTTCGATGGTGAGCGTGACGGGGATGACGACGGTGTAGACGCCGGGCTCGGTCTGGACGAGCGTGCCGAGGGCCTCGCCCGCGCCCTGCTGGGCGGTGAGCGTGGTGATCGAACCCTGGCCGAGCGGGAAGGGGATGGTGATCCCGCCGGGGACGAGGCAGGTGGGGTTGCGCGTGCGGAAGGTCTGCCAGAGCATGTTGGCGGTGGCGTTGATGACGATGTCGTCGCCGCCGAGCAGGTCGAGCGCGAGGGCGGAAAGACCGGCCTGACCCGCCTGGGTGTCGAGACGGAGCGCGAACGAGCCGGTGGGGTTGGTGGAGTTGTTGCCGCCGACGACGACGGTGACGGTGAGGGGGACCTCGACGTTCTCGGTTTCGCCGAAGGTGCCGAAGAAGCCCGGCTTGGTGCGCGTGCCGGTGGGGTTGGTCGCGGGGTCGTAGTCGCCGATGAGCGAGCCGGTGCTGGGCGCGGTGACGTTGACGTTGGAGTTGAGTTGGCTCTGCTGGGCGTTGATGGTGAAGAGGTAGGTGTTGTCGGCCGCGGCGATGGAGGAGGAGAGGGCGACGGCCAAGGGCAGGAGCGTGAACGCGGGGCGCATGGGCTTGGTCCTGATTCGGGGAACGGAGGAACGAAGGCGCGGGAAACTCAGGCAGAATCTACACGCCGTACCGCCCGCGGACAACGAACTTCATGGACAAAGTGGGCCTGTGGGGCGGGCACGCATCCACGAATCCGAACGCATTACAAACCAGCAGGTCCTTTTTGCACCGGGCCCAAAGTTCGTGCATGATTGCTGATTGTGGGACGTTGTGCGCGTTCGGCGGGCGCGGTGTCGGCACGCCCGGAGTCACCCGGGCGGGGCGAATAGCAACGAAAGGACCATGACCATGTTGAGCAGGTTCCTTGGCAGGGGGCTGGCGGGGCGGGCGGCGGCGGCGTGTTGCCTGATGTTCGGGATGTCCGCCGCGGCGCAGACGACGGCGGGCGGGGCGTGCTGTGTGACGAGCCCGAACGGGACGTTCTGCGTGGTGACGAGCGAGTCGCTGTGCGTGGCGCAGAACGGGCAGTGGCAGGGCTCGGGGACGCTGTGCACGAACACGACGTGCGCGCCGACGACGCCGACGGGCGCGTGCTGCATCGCCGCGGCGGGGGCGATCACGTGCCAGATCCGCACGCAGGCGCAGTGCGCCGCGCAGAACGGGCAGTGGCAGGGACCGAACACGGTGTGCACGAGCACGACGTGCACGCCGCCTCCGCCGACGGGCGCGTGCTGCATCATGACGCCGCAGGGCGGCGTGGTGTGCGCAACGAGAACGCAGGCGCAGTGCGCGGCTGAAAACGGGCAGTGGCAGGGGCCGAACACGGTGTGCGCGAGCGTCACGTGCGCTCCGACGGCGCCGACGGGTGCGTGCTGCATCGCCGCGGCGGGGGCGATCACGTGCCAGATCCGCACGCAGGCGCAGTGCGCTGCGCAGAACGGGCAGTGGCAGGGGCCGAACACGGTGTGCACGAACACCACGTGTCAGCCGCCGCCACCGCCGACGGGCGCGTGCTGCATCGGCGGGACGAACTCGCCGGCGCAGTGCGTGATCCGCACGCAGGCGCAGTGCGCCGAGCAGGGCGGGCAGTGGCTGGGCCCGAACACGGTGTGCGCATCGGCGGCCTGCCAGCCGACGGGCGCGTGCTGCGTCCCGTCGCCGCAGGGCGGGGCGGTGTGCGTGATCCGCACGCAGGCGCAGTGCGCTCAGCAGGGCGGGACGTGGCAGGGCGCCGGCACGCTGTGCACGGGCGTCGCCTGCCCGCCGCCGGCCCCGAGCGGCGCGTGCTGCATCGGCGGGACCAACTCGCCGGCGCTGTGCGTGATCCGGACCGAGGCGCAGTGCGTCGCGGCGGGCGGGACGTGGCAGGGCGCGGGCACGCCGTGCACCAACACGACGTGCGCGCCGACGGGCGCGTGCTGCCTGCCGGCGTCGACGCCGTCGGGCCCGCCGACGTGCACGATCCTGACGCAGCACCAGTGCGGGAAGTTGGGCGGGCTGTTCCGCGGGCCGGGGACCAACTGCCAGACGCACCCGTGCTCGCCGCGGGGCGCGTGCTGCGTGCCGATGTCCAGCGCGGGCGGGGTGGGCTGCGTGTTCGTGACGGCGGCGCAGTGCGAGGAACTGGGCGGGGTGTTCCAGGGCGTGGGCACGCCCTGCGGCCCCAACGCCTGCCCGGACCCGCGCGGGGCGTGCTGCATCCCGGCGTCGGACGAGCACGGGCCGATCTGCGCGCGGCTCACCCCGGCCGAGTGCGAGGCGCGCGGCGGGGAGTTCCGCGGCCCCGGCACGCGGTGCCTGGGCACCGTCTGCCCGCGCGCGTGCCCGTGCGACTGGAACCACGACGGGGCGCTGGACTCGGCGGACATGTTCGCGTTCCTGAACCAGTACTTCGCGGGCAACGCCGACTTCAACGGTGACGGTGAGACCACCAGCGCCGACCTGACCGACTTCGTCGCGTGCTTCACGGCCCAGCCGGACGGGTGCGACTGACCCCCCCCCCGCCGCCCCCCAACCACCACCACGCCGTTGCCGTGGTGGTGCGAGACCGATGAGCGCACCGAGCCCGCGGGGCGATTCCCGCGGGCTTTTTCGTTCGCCGAGCGGGCGACGGTGCGGCGTGTCGGGGTCGGGTACGCTGTGGCCCGTGTCCACGCTCACGACGCCGCCGATCCTGTTCTTTGTGCTGGGGATGCTCGCCGCGGCGTTGCGCACGGGGCTGAAGGTCCCGCACCCGATCCCGAAACTGCTGTCGCTGTACCTGCTGTTCGCGATCGGGTTCAAGGGGGGGATGAGCCTGAGCCGGACGGGCCCGAGCGTGGAGATGGCCGCGGCGATCGGCGCGGGCGTTGCGCTGTCGGCGCTGCTGCCGCTGTGGGCGTACGCGGTGCTGCGCCGGTACGTGGGGGCGATGAACGCGGGGGCGGTGGCGGCGACGTACGGCTCGATCTCGGCGGTGACGTTCATCACGGCCAGCGCGGTGCTGCGGGAACTGGGGGTGGCGCAGTCGGGGCACATGGTCGCGGTGATGGCGGTGATGGAATCGCCGGCGATCGTGGTGGGCGTGCTGCTGGCGCGTCGGGGCGCGGCGCGGGAGGCGCCGGGCGACGGGCCGCCGGTGCGCTGGGGGCACCTGCTGCACGAGTCGTTCCTGAACGGGCCGGTGTTCCTGCTGCTGGGGTCGATGGCGGTGGGCGTGCTGTCGGGGGAGAAGGGGGCCGCGCTGCTCGCGCCGTTTGCGCAGGACATGTTCACGGGCGCGCTGTGCTTTTTTCTGCTGGACCTGGGGCTGCTGGCGGCGCGTCGGCTGCGGGAGATCGGCCGGGCGGGGGTGGCGTGCGTGGTGTTTGCCGCGGCGGCGCCGCTGGTGCAGGGCGCGGCGGGGCTGGTGGCGGCGCGAGCGCTGGGGATGTCGGCGGGCGACGCGCTGCTGCTGACGCTGCTGGCGGGCTCGGCGTCGTACATCGCCGCGCCGGCGGCGCTGAAACTGGCGATCCCGAAGGCGAACCCGGGGCTGTACGTGACGATGGCGCTGGGGGTGACGTTCCCGCTGAACATCGCGGTGGGGATCCCGGCGTGGTGGTGGGTGATCCGCTGGTGGTGGGGCGGGTAGGTGCGGGACTCGTAGAGTTGGGGGTGACAACGGGCCGGGACAGTTCGACGACGCCGGAGAGCGGGGGACCGGCGGCGCACGGCGATGAGCCGCGCGAGGCGCGGCTGGCGCGCCTTCTGGCCAAGGCCCGCGCGCTGCCGGCGACGCCGGGCGTGTACCTGATGAAGGACGCGGCGGAGGTCGTGCTGTACGTGGGCAAGGCGTCGCGGTTGAACGACCGGGTGTCGAGTTACTTTGTGCCGTCGGCGGACCTGGGCCCGCGGAAGCAGCCGCTGCTGGACGCCGTGCGGGACTTTGACACGATCGAGTGCGAGGGCGAGTGGGAGGCGCTGCTGACGGAGAACCGGCTGATCAAGGACATCTCGCCGCGGTTCAACGCGCGGCTGACGGACGACAAGACGTACCCGTACCTGGTGGTGACGACGCGGGAGGACTTCCCGCGGGTGGTGGTGACGCGGAACCTGCAGGCGCCGGAGTTCAGGGGGGCGCGGGTGTTCGGGCCGTTCACGCGGCCGGGTGCGCTGCGCGAGGCGGTGACGCTGCTGCAGCGGGTGTTCAGGTTCCGCACGTGCTCGCTGGACATCGTGGACGGCGACGAACGTAATAAATCGTTCCGTCCGTGCCTGTTATATAACATTCAGATGTGCACCGCGCCGTGCGCGGCGAAGATCGGGCGCGAGCCGTACCGCGCGGACGTGGACCGGTTCGTGCGGTTCCTGACGGGGAAGCGCTCGGCGATGCTGCGGCAGATGCACAAGGAGATGAGCGACGCCGCGGCGGCGCAGGAGTACGAGAAGGCCGCGGCGCTGCGCGACCAGATCAGGGCCGTCGAGCGGCTGGACGAGCGGGCGCGGCGGGGGCGGAAGGACACGTGGCAGCCGGAGGCGGAGAGTTTCCACGTCGACCCGCGCAGGGGGACGCTGGCGCTGCAGCGGGCGATCGGCGCGGACCGGCCGATCCGCTGCATCGAGGCGATCGACATCGCGCACCTGCAGGGCGGGCAGACGGTGGGGAGCAAGGTGTGCTTCGTGGACGGGCGGCCGCTGAAGAACGAGTACCGGCGGTACCGGATCAGGTCGGTGTCGCGGACGGGGACGGACGGGCGCGCGGGCGTGAACGACGACTACGCGAGCATCCGCGAGGTGGTGTCGCGCCGCTACCGCGAGGCGGGGACGGGGCAGGAGTTGTACCCCGACGCGATCCTGATCGACGGGGGGCTGGGGCAGTTGCACGCGGCGATGGAGGCGTTCGGCGAACTGAACGTCCGGCCGCCGCTGGTGCTGTCGCTGGCGAAGAAGGAGGAGGTCCTGTTCGTCTTCCGTCCCGACCCGCCGGGCGCGCCGCGCAGCGCGCTGGGCGGGCGCGGCGAGCCGGTGCGGCTGGGGCGCGAGAACCTGGGGCTCAAACTCTGCCAGGCCATCCGCGACGAGGCGCACCGATTCGCGCAGCACTACCACCACGTGATGCGAAGGAAGAAGACGCTGGACGAGGAGTGAGACGGGCTCGCGCTCGATCTCGGGCGTGATGGATCGAAGGCAGGGCTCGCCGCAGAGCCGCTGAGGACGCCGAGGATGCGGGAGGAATGGACGGTCAGCTCCGACTCCCCAAGCGTGTGGAATCCCCTCGGACGCTGGGTTCTGTGCGCCTCTGCGGTGAAGTTCGTTCGAACCGCCTTCGCGGCACGGGCTTTGTCGAGAAGGCGTGTGAGGCGGCCGGACGCTTCGGGTTTGCGCGGATGACCACGGCACTGATCGCCGCCTCTCAGGTCGGGTCCTTCGGCCCGGCGCCGAATCTCTTCGCGTCGGGGTGCGCGGGCAGCAGCTGGTCGTCGGTGTGCGGGTCGAACACCTGCTGATCGTGCACGCGTTCGCCGGGCAGTGCGTCCAGCGGTCGGCCCGCGTCGCGGCCCTCCGCGCCGGCCCACCACCACAGGTTGGTGCCGAAGCGGAAGGTGTCGGGCGAGGTGCCGGGCCCGACGTTGACGAAACTCCGCGGCGGCGGACCCGGCCAGATCACGAGACAGCCCTCGACCACGCCGCCCTCTGACGGCCCGAAGCGCGGGTCGTTGTTCTCGCGCAGCAGTCGGAAGACCCAGCGGTTTGTGCCGAAGATCGTGCATCGGCGGACGACGCCGCGGCGCGAGTTGACGAACGCGACGGCGCAGTCGCCGCCGACGAAGACGCACCGCTCGACGATGACGTCCTCGGCTTCGAAGAGGGTGCCGGGCGCGGCGTCGGCCGGAACGGCGGGCCGGAAGTAGGGCAGGCCGGTCGAGCCGCCGATGTTGACCGCGCGCTGCCCGGCGTTCTCGAACCGGCATTCGACCACTCGAACGTCGCGGCTGCCGCCCTTGGCCTGCACGCCGGAGGACTGGTCGTGGTCGGGCAGGCCCCTGAAGGTGCAGCCGGTGATCGAGACCTCGTGGCAGCCGACCATGTCGATGGCGCTGCCGCCCCAGCCTTCGACGCGGCAAGCCTCGACGCGGACGGCGCGAAGGCCGGAGAGCTTGATGCCGTCGGTGTTCCCGCGCGGGCCCGTGCGCTCGACGGCGACGCGGCGGAGCGTGAGGTCGGCGGGCCAGGGGTCGCCCGGCGCGTCGTGCCCCGCGCCGTCGTCGGCGTTGACGCCGTTGCCCGCGGCGTTGGTGATGACGATGTCCTGGATCACGACGTGCCGCGGCCGGCGGAGCATGAGTCCGAAGTTCGATCGGGCCGCGTCGATGCGGGCGGGCGCGTCGGGCCCTGCCCCGCGGATCACGATCGGCCGGTCGGGGGTCCCTCCGAGTCCGTCGATCATCGCGGGGCGGTGCACGCCTGGGGCGAGCACGATCACGTCTCCCGGCCCGGCCCGGCCCGCGGCGTGCGACCAGTCGCGGCCGGGCTCGACGACGTGCTGCGCCTGCGCCGTGCCGCACAGGGCGAGCGCCAGCGCGGCGCTGAGGAGCGTCCGCGCGCCCAAGGCGCGACCGAAGCGGCGTCGGGCTCCGGAGGCGGGGGCGTGCTTGCGCGAAGACCGAATCGGTGCCGCGGCCATGCGGAGAGCGTAAAGAGGCGCGGCCGGGTTCATCAAGACGCCCCGTGCCTCAGCCCGGTCCGTCGGTCGGCGGGGCGGCGGGGGCCGAGGGTGGGGGCGGAGTGGACGGGCGCGAGCCGGGGGGCAGGGGCTTGCCGGTGGCCACGTCCTGATCGCGGAGGTGGCGGGTCATGTCGCGCATGAAGCGGGTGACGCGGCTGCGCTGCTCGGGTCCGGCGACCTGCTCGGCGTCGCGGCGGAGGAAGCCGATGAAGTCGCCGACGCGCCGGGCGTCCATCTGCGTCGGGGCGTTCTCGCGGGCGAAGTCGCGGTCGCGCTGGGCCTGCCGGCGCAGGGCGGCGATGCGGGCCTCGGGCTCCTCGGGCAGGCCGCTGCGCTCGCCGGAGATGTCCTCCATCATGCGGGTGAACTCGACGATCCTGTCGTTCATGAACCGGGCGGCGTCCTCGGGCGGGACGCTCTCGTAGTCGCGCGCGAACATATCGACCACGTCGACGGCGAGGCGCTTGACGTTCTCCTCCATCTGCCGGCGCATCTCGCGCTCGATGCTCGCGGCGAACATCGCCAGCGCCGAGGAGTCGTCGCCGGACATGGTCTTGAGTCGCGCCACGAGGTCCTTGATGAGTTCGAGGCGCTTCTCGACCGGGAGGCGGTTGAAGTCGTCGCTCAGGAGCGTGAACTCCATGATCTGGTCCATGGGGTCCTGGGCGTAGTTGGGGATCGGGCGCGGGACCAGCGCCAGCACGCCGAAGGCCCCGCCGACCAGCAGCGCGGCGCAGAGGGCGGCCAGCGCGACGCGCCGGAGCCACTTCATGTCCTCGTCGTGGCGGGCGCGCTTCAACAGGCGCGCGAGCGTGACCGAGGCGGGCTCCCTGTTCGCGGCGGCGCGCGCGGCGGGCCGTGCCGCGGCGGCGAGCGTCGCCTCGTCGACCAGCGGCGCGAGGCCCTCGAACTTCGGGCCGTTGGAGCGCGGCGCACTCATGGGGGACCTCCGGGGAAGCCGCCGCCGCCGGGCGGCTGGGTCTGGGTGCTGGGGTCGAGGGTGAGCCAGTCGGCGCGCCAGTCGCCGAAGAACAGGGCGTTCTGGTTGTAGCGGCCGCCCTTGTGCCAGGGTTTGGCGTCGGCGAGGACGGGGAAGTTGGGCGTCTGCTCGTAGAAGCGCGTGACCGTGCCCGCGGGGTCGCGGTCGGCCGCGAACAGTTCGCGCAGGAGCATCAGGCCGCCGGCCCAGTACTCGTAACTGAAGCCGGTGGCGCGGGCCGAATCGTCGTCGAAGTCCGACGGGCAGACGTAGGGCGCGTAGACGATCCAGTTGCCCGCGTCGTCGCGCTGGTTGGGCGGGGGCACGTCGATGTAGTCGGTCAGCACGTCGAGGAGTTGCGGGTCGTTGGGGTTGGGCGGGAAGTCGCCGTTGTAGAAGGGCATGACGTAGGGCAGGCGGTCGCGGTTCTGGTTCATGTACAACTGGAACGCGACGCCGAAGCCCTTGAGGTTGGTCAGGCACTTGAGGCGCCGCGAGGTCTCGCGCGCCTTGCCCAAGGCGGGCAGCGTCAGGCCCAGCAGGAGCGAGATGATCGAGATGACCACCAGCAACTCGATGAGCGTGAAGCCCGCCGGTTTCCAGATCCATCGGTGACGCATCGATCGCTCCAACCCCCCCACCACCCGTTCCCCCCCACCAACGCCCGCCACCAACTCCCCACCATCCCGACCCCGCACCCTCACACCGTCCCGCCGCGGCGGCCTGCGCGTGGCTTCGGACCCTTGGTACGGATCGAGACGGGCGGGGGTTACAGATGCACGCGGCGTTCCCGAACATCGCCCTTCTCTCGGCCCGCGTGGTCATCGGCGTTTCGGGGTTGAGAACGGCAGCGGGTCGGGACTCATGCGGGGCGCGAGCTGGAGTCGGCGAGCACGGATGCTTCCGGAGGATCCGCACCGCTCTGACCGTTGGCCGCGGGCCGCTCCCTTACGGTCGCGGTTCGTTCAGAGCGCGGGCCATGGCGTGGTTGAGGGCGTGGCCGGATCGCCACGCTTCGACGCGCCCACGGATGGGGCGGCCCGCCAGCGACAGGTCGCCGAGCAGGTCGAGCAGTTTGTGTCGCGCGGGCTCGTCGTGGAATCGGTACGCGTTCTCGACGGGGCCGTCGGGCCCGATGACGAGCATGTCGCGTGGGGAGAGGTGCGCGAACAGGCCGGCGGCGCGCATCGCGGCGGCCTCGGCGAGCGTGCTGAAGGTGCGCGCGGGGGCGACGTCTTGCGCGTAGGCGTCGGCGCTGCCGCGGGAGGGGCAGAGCCATCGAGCGGTGTGCGGGGCGATGGGCGCGCCGGGGCCGTAGTCGAGGTGGTAGACCAGTTCGAGTCCGTCGCCGTCGCGCGGCGAGGCGACGATGCGACCGCCCGCGCCGTCCTCGACCGTGACGGTGTCGCGCACGACGATGGGTTCGACCGTGCCGGGGAGTTCGCGCACTCCGGCGCGGCGGATGGCGTCGATGAACGGGAGCGCGGAGCCGTCGCCGATGGGTGTCTCGGGGGCGGAGACCTCGACCAGCGCGTCGGTGATCCCTGCCGCGGCGAGCGCGCTGAGCACGTGCTCGACGGTCTGCACGCCGAGCCGCGCGGTGTCGGCGCGGTCGGCGGGGCGGGGGCTCAGGACGGTCCGTCGCGGCTCGGGGGCGACGAAGGCCGCGAGCGCGGGGATGGTCGGCGAGTCGGGGACATCGGCGCGGCGGAAGGCGATGCCCGCGCCGGCGGGCGCGGGGAGGAAGCGGAGGGCGGTGGAGGCGCCGGTGAAGAGCGCGACGCCGCGGACTTGGGCCGGGCCGGCGAGCGTGGCGCGCGGCGATGGTTCGCTGGGAATCACGGGCAGAGCGTAGGTCGCGGGGCGGGGATAACGGCCCGGCCCCGCGCGTGCGCGGCGCGCGGCGCGGGGCGCGGCCGCGTGGCCGCGCGGGCGGCGGGTGGTCAGGATCGATCGGGTGTCGCCACGCCGCGTTTGGCGGCGACGGCGGCGAGGTGCTTTTTGGCTTCGCCGACGAGGTGGAACGAGCCGGTGACGACGACGAGGTCCTCGCGGTTGACGGCGCGTGTGGCGATGGCGAAGGCCTGGGCGATGTCGTCGGCGACCTGGGACATCTTGCCGTGGGTGTCGCTGAAGCGGCGGGCCAGTTCGCGCGGGTCGGCGGCGCGGGCGCTGGCCGCGGCGCGGGTGAAGACGACCTTGTCGGCGCCGAGGGCGATCTCGGCGAGCATGCCGTCGATGTCCTTGTCGGCGGCGCAGCCGAAGATCATGACCATGGAGTCGTAGGCGATGTTGGCGCCGATGGCCTTGATGAGCGCGCGGACGCTGTCGGTGTTGTGCGCGCCGTCGAGGAGGACGCGCGGGGACTGCCAGGCGATCTCCATGCGCCCGGGGACGCGGACGGTGGCGAGGCCGCGCGTGACGGCGGCCTCGGGGGTGTTGAACCCGCGCTCGCTGAGGGCGTCGAGGACGGCCAGCGCCAGGCCGCAGTTGAGGGCCTGGTGCTCGCCGCGGAGGGGGACGACGAGGTGTTCGAAGTTGTTGCGCGGGGTGGTGAGGCAGACGCGCGCCTGCGGGCCGTGGCCGGGCGAGGACTCGAAGCGCATGGTGTATTCGATGTCCTGGCCGACGACCTGGAGCGGGCAGCCGGTGCGTGCCGCGGCGTCGCGGAAGACCTCGAGCACGCCGGGCTTCTGGGGGATGGTGAGGGCGGGGACGCCGGGCTTGAAGATGCCGGCCTTCTCGGCGGCGATCTTCTCGACGGTGTCGCCGAGGATCTGGGTGTGGTCGAGCGAGATGCTGGTGATCGCGGCGACCTCGGGGGTGATGACGTTGGTGGAGTCGAGGCGTCCGCCGAGGCCGACCTCGATGACGGCGACGTCGACGGCTTCCTCGGCGAAGTAGAGGAAGCCCATGGCGGTGATGAGTTCGAAGAAGGTGGGCTCGCCGGCCTTGTCGGGGAGGTTGGCGGCGGCGTCGGCGACGCGCTGCGCGGTGCGGGCGAAGTCGGCGTGGGAGATGACGCGCGAGTTGATCCTGATGCGCTCGCGGATGTCGACCAGGTGCGGGCTGGTGTAGACGCCGACGGTGTATCCGCAGGCCTCGAGGCAACTGGCGGTCATCTCGCAGGTGCTGCCCTTGCCCTTGGTGCCGGCGACGTGGACATGGCGGACGGCGGCGTGGGGGTCGCCGAGCAGCCGCATGAGTTCGTGCATGCGGTCGAGTTTGAGCAGGTCGGCGACGGCGCGCGTGGGCCTGAGGCGCTCGACGTCGGTGCGGTCCAGGAGCCACTTGAGCGCGCCGGGGAAGCCGCCGAGGACCAATCCCTTTTTGGCGGGCACGGCGACGGGCTTTTTGGCGCGCGCGGATGTCGAGGCGGGTTTCCCCATGGCGGAGTCAGGGTAGGCCGGGAGTGTTCAGGGTTGGTCAAGGGATCGGACCGCTCGCCTGAGCGGGAACTCCGTGAAGCAGAGCAAGCGGAGGACCACAGAGAAGACAGAAGATGTCGAGCACGGCGCCCCGGCCTATCCGCCGATCACCCCACTTGTCTGTGCTCGCTCTGCTGCTCCGAGTTCCGCGAAACTACAGCAGTTCGTGGCTGGTCAGCACGTGCCTGAGGCGCTCGACGGTCTTCTCGCTCGCGGCGGTCATGGGCAGGCGGAGCGCGCCCGAGTCGCGCCCGAGCAGGTGCATCGCCGCCTTGACGGGGATGGGGTTGGTCTCGAGGAAGAGCGCGCGGCCCAGCGCGGCCAGTTGGCGGTGGATGGTGAGCGCGTCGCTCCAGCGGTCGGAGAGGAACGCGTCGCACAACGCGGTGACGCGCGCGGGGAGGACGTTGCTGAGCACGCTGACGACGCCGACCGCGCCGACGGCGGCCATCGGCAGCGTGAGCGGGTCGTCGCCCGAGAGCACCGCCAGCCGCGGGCAGTGCATCGCGATGTCGGAGCAGGAATCGAGCGAGCCGGTGGCTTCCTTCAGGGCCTGGATGTTGGGGTGCTCGGCGAGTCGCACGACGGTGTCGGTCTGCAGCGCGACGCCGGTGCGGCCGGGGATGTTGTAGAGGATGATCGGCAGGTCGGTGGCCTCGGCGACGGCCATGAAGTGGCGGTACAGGCCCTCCTGCGTGGGCTTGTTGTAGTAAGGGTTGACGGAGAGCGCGCCGTCGGCGCCGAGACGCTTGGCGACCTTCTGCAGGTGCACGGCGTGGGCGGTCGAGTTCGAGCCGGTGCCGGCGATGCACGTGAGGGCGTGCTTGCGGCAGAGGGCGACGGTCTCGCCGACGAGTTTCTCGTACTCGGCCTCGGTGAGCGTGGGCGACTCGCCGGTGGTGCCGCTGACGACGATGCCCTTGACGCCGCCCTTGGCTTGGTCGGCGATCTGCTGGGCCAGACGGGTGTAGTCGATGGCGGAGGCGTCCTTGGTGAAGGGCGTGATGATGGCGGTGAACACGCCGCGGAAACGCGGGTTGGGAGAACCGACGGAGTGCGTGTGGGTGGGCATGGTCGGAGGGTATGCGGGGCGGGAGAGAACGAGGGACGACGGGGCGCGCGTGCGCCGCGGCGGATAAGCAGCCCGAGCGTGAGCGAGGGTGATTCCGCCGGAGGCGGAAGGTCGGAGCGGCAAACGCACGCGGCTTGGTCGCGACGCCCTCCCTGACGGTCGGGCTGCCTATTGGCGGGTGCTCGAGCGAGCAGATGATGTGGAACGCGGATGGTCAAGCCAGTATCCCCTCACCGGCTCGGCCTCCGGCCTCGCCACCTCTCCCCGCGGTGCCGGAAGAGGGGACGGTCCGGGTGCTTTTCGTGGCGGTGTGCACGTCGCTGCTCGTCGCGGCGGGCGTGCGCTATGGCCAAGACGGCCATGCCACTGCGCGACGGGCGGGCCCCACCCGCGGCAGTCGGCTGGGTGAGCCGCGGCCCTATAGTCCGCCCCTACAACCCGCCACCGGAACCTGCCGCGGCGGCACGCGGCGGGGTGTCGGCGGATACTGCACGCACCGACCGTTCAGAGGAGATGCTCCGTGGCCGACACTGCTTCAGGCACCCACTTCGATTTTGTGGTCATCGGGGGCGGCCCGGCGGGCTACGTCGGGGCGATCCGCGCTGCGCAACTGGGGTACAAGGTCGCGTGCGTGGAGCGTGCGAAACTGGGCGGGGTGTGCCTGAACTGGGGCTGCATCCCGAGCAAGAGTCTGTTGGCCAACGCCGAACTGGTGGAGAAGTTGAGGAAGAAGGAGGACCAGGCCTTCTGGGGGTTGAAGATCGGCGGGGAGATCGGGCTGGACTGGGACCGGATCATCGGGCGCTCGCGCGAGGTGGCGAGCAAACTCAACGGGGGCATCGGGTTCCTGTTCAAGAAGAACAAGGTCACGCACCTGGTCGGCAACGCGAAGATCGTCAGGGCGGAGAACGCGGGCGGGAAGGCGAAGGTCACGATCGAGGTGCAGGAGTGCGAGGTCAGGGAAGAACTGACCAGCGCGCCGGCCAAGCCGGGCAAGACGACGCAGACGATCACCTGTGACCACTGCATCGTGGCGACGGGGTCGGTGGCGCGGGACCTGCCGTTCGCGAAGTTCGACGGGGACCGGGTCTGGGGCGCGCGCGAGGCGATGTACAACAAGGCGCAGCCGAAGAGACTGATCGTCGTCGGCGCGGGCGCGATCGGGATGGAGTTCGCGTACTTCTACCACTCGATGGGCACGGACGTGACGGTCGTCGAGATGATGGACCGCGTGCTGCCGGTCGAGGACCAGGAAGTCTCCAAGGCGCTGGAGAAGATCTACACCAAGCACGGCATGAAGTTCATGCTGAGCACGACGACGACGGCGGTGGAGAAGACGGCCAGCGGGGTGAAGGTCACGGTCGCGCCGTTCGTCAACGGCAAGGCCGACGAGGGCAGGAAGCAGACGATCGAGGCCGACCGCGTGCTGCTGGCGATCGGCGTGGTCGGTCGAACCGACGGGCTGTGCGACGAGAAACTGGGCCTGAAGGCCGACCGCGGCCACATCGTGACCGACTACAAGCCGGGCGTGACCAAGGACGAGGCGATCGACTACAGGACGAGCCTGCCCGGCGTGTTCGCCGTGGGTGACGTGATCGGCCCGCCGTGGCTGGCGCACGTGGCGAGCGAGGAGGCGATCATCTGCGTCGAGCGGATCGCGTGGCGCGCCAAGAAACTGAGCCACGAGCCGATCCCCATCAACTACACGGTGATCCCGGGCTGCACGTACTGCATCCCGCAGGTCGCGAGCGTGGGTTTCACGGAGCAGAAACTGATCGCCGACGGGCTGGTGAAGGGCAAGGACTACGAGGTCGGGAAGTACAACTTCACGGCGCACGGGAAGGCGATCGCGGCGGCGCACACCGACGGGTTCGTGAAGATCATCCGCGGCCTGCCGCGGGGCGAGATCCTCGGGGCGCACATCATCGGCGACCAGGCGACGGAACTGATCGCGGAGATGACGCTGGCGCGCCGGCTGGAGGCGACCACCGAGGAACTGATCTGCACGATCCACGCGCACCCGACGATGCACGAGGCGATGCACGAGGCCGCGCTGGCGGCCGAGGGCCGGGTCATCCACGCCTGACGGCGACGGGCCGCGCGGTTTTCGCGCAGTTGTAACACGGCGCGACGGTCGGCCCGATCGGCGCGGCGGTATGCTGCGCCGCGGAGGTGCGACGATGAACGGCGAGCGTGAGGGCGTGGCGGTTTCGCGTCGGGAGGCGATCCTTGCCGCGGCGGCGGGGATGGGGCTTTCGGGCGCGGTGCTGGCGGGCTCGGGCGCGGCGGTGCCGGCGCGCGCGGCGGCGGGCCGGGAGCGCGTGCTGCGGCTGGCGCACATGACGGACATTCACCTGCAGCCGGAGCGGCGCGCCGACGAGGGGTTCACCGCCGCGCTGCGGCACGCGCAGTCGCTCAAGGACCCGCCGCAGGTGATCGTGACGGGCGGGGACCTGATCATGGACTGCTTCGCGGCCGACGAGGCGCGGACGCGGACGCAGTGGGACCTGTGGAAGCGGGTGCTGCGGGCCGAGTGCTCGCTGCCGCTGGAGCACTGCATCGGCAACCACGACATCTGGGGCTGGAACCAGAAGAAGTCGGGCACGAGCGGGAGCGAGCCGCTGCACGGGCACAAGTGGGCGATGGAGATGCTGGGGCTGGGGTCGCGCTACCGCGCGGTGGACCGCGCGGGGTGGCGGATGATCGTGCTGGACTCGACGTTCCGCGTGGGCGATTCGTACACGGCCAGGCTCGACGAGGAGCAGTTCGACTGGCTGTCGCGCACGCTGGCGGACACCCCGCGGGCGACGCCGGTGGTGGTGGTGTCGCACATCCCGATCCTGTCGGCCAGCGCGTACTTCGACGGCGACAACGAGAAGGACGGCGACTGGAAGGTGCCCGGGGCGTGGATGCACATCGACGCGCGGCGGATCAAGGACCTGTTCGCGCGGCACGCGAACGTGCGCCTGTGCCTGTCGGGGCACATCCACCTCGTGGACCGCGTGGATTATCTGGGCGTGACGTACCTGTGCAACGGGGCGGTCTCGGGGGCTTGGTGGAAGGGGTCGAACCAGGAGTGCGACGCGGGGTACTGCGTGGTGGACCTGTACGACGACGGGTCGTTCGAGCACGCGTACGTCACGTACGGGTGGCAGGGCGTGCCGGATTGACGTGGCACGCGGCGGGGCGTGGGGCAGACTTGGGGCATGGGTGCGCTGATCCGCGGAGCCCTCGTTGTCGCGTCGGCGCTTGCGCCGCTGACGCCGTGCGCGGCGTGGGCGCAGGGGCTGGCGGTCGAGTTCCGCTCGGCGGCGGCGCTGGGATCGACGGCGACCGACCAGCACGGCGCGGCGTTCACGATCGCGGGGCTGAGCGGGGTGACGTACATCGGCCCGGCGACAGGGACGGGGCTGCACCGCTTCCTGGCGGTGATGGACAACTCCGACAAACTGGTGGAGATCGAGGCGGGCTTCGGGCCGACGGGAATGCTGACATCGGCCGCGGTGGTGCGCGGGTTCAGCCTCGGGCAGACGGCGGACTTTGAGGATCTGGCGATCAGCCCGGACGGTGCGCGGCTGTGGCTGTGCGACGAGGGCGGGCCGGGCGTGCGCGCGGTCGCGTTCCCGGGTCTGGAGCAGGCGGAGACCTTGTCGATCCCGGAGGTGTTCGGCACGCGGCGGGCGAACTTCGGGTTCGAGGCGCTGGCGGTGTCGCGTGACGGGCGGGAGGTATGGACGGCCAACGAGGAAGCGCTGGCGGCGGACGGGCCGCTGTCGACGCCCGGCGCGGGGACGGTGGTGCGGCTGCTGCGGCTGCGCGACGAGGGGGTAGGGCACGTCGCCGCGGCGCAGCACGCGTACGCGTGCGAGGCGATGCACGGGGCGGTCGTCACCGGGGCGCGGAGCGGGCTGGTCGCGCTGGTCGTGCTGCCGAGCGGGCGCGTGCTCGCGCTGGAGCGGTCGTTCGCCTTCAACCTCGGCGGGTTCTTCCGATCACGCATGTTCGAGATCGACGCGGGCGCGGCGACGGATGTTTCGGGCGTGCCTTCGCTCGATGGTGCGGCCTACGCGCCGGTGGCCAAGGCCCTGCTGTGGTCGGGGAACCTGAACAACCTCGAGGGCCTGTGCCTGGGGCCGGCGCTGGACGCGGGCGGGCTCGCGCTGGTGGGCGTTGTCGACGACGGCGACCCGCTGTCGAGCAACACGCTGGTGTCGTACCGCGTGACGGGGCCGGTGGAGGCGCCGTGCGCGGCGGACGCGGACGGCAACGGGTCGGTGGAGGTGGCGGACATCTTCGCGTTCCTCGCGAGATGGTTCGCCGACGACCCGCGCGCGGACTTTGACGGCGACGGCGTCCGCGGGGTGGCGGACGTCTTCGCGTTCCTCTCCGCGTGGTTCGCGGGTTGCCCGTAGGAGCGGCGCGGTTTCGCTTGGTTGCGAGCCGGCGGCCTGAGAGGCTGTTCTTCGGAACGAGAGGGCGGACAAGGAACGCGCCATGCGTACGCGGCGGGATACTGAATCGGCCGTTTGTTCCCCTCTCCCCTCGGCGCGGGGAGAGGGGAAGGCGTGTTGCGTTCTGGTCTGCGCTTTCCCCTCTCCCCATCGCAGATGGGGAGAGGTGCCCGAGCGGAGCGAGGGCGGTGAGGGGCGCGTGGTCGATCGAGAAGCACCCCTCACCGGCTCGGCGTGCGGCCTCGCCACCTCTCCCCGCTGGCGCGGGGAGAGGGGAAGGCGTGTTGCGTTCTGGTCTGCGCTTTCCCCTCTCCCCATCGCAGATGGGGAGAGGTGCCCGAGCGGAGCGAGGGCGGTGAG
>CALKJW010000023.1 GCA_937995595.1 uncultured Phycisphaerales bacterium
GGGCGGGAGTGCGGAGTGCGGAGTGCGGAAGGCAGACGGCGGAAGGCGGAAGGCGGAAGGCGGAAGGCGGAAGGCGGAAGGCGGAAGGCGGAAGGCGGAAGGCGGAAGGCGGAAGGCGGAAGGCGCGTGATCGTAGAATCACCGCTCCCACTTCCCACTTCCCACTTCCCACTTCCCACTTCCCACTTCCCACTTCCCACGTCCCACTTGCGGCTTCTCCTACACTCGGGCCCATGCCGGAGCCGAACGACACCGCCGCGCCACAGCCGATGCAGCCGGCGATCCTGCCGCGCTGGCACGTGCACCGGCGGCTCTACGACTGGGTGCTGTCGCTGGCGCACCACAGGCACGCGACCGCGGCGTTGTTCGTCGTGAGTTTCGCCGAGTCGAGTTTCTTCCCCGTTCCGCCCGACGTGCTGCAGATCGCGCTCACGCTCGAGCGTCGCTCGCGGGCGTGGTGGTACGCGACGGTCAGCACCGTCGCGAGCGTGCTGGGCGGCGTGTTCGGCTGGGTCATCGGCTTTGCGCTCTGGGCCGTCGTGTCGGAGTGGTTCTTCCGTTTCGTCCCCGGCGTGACGCCGGACAACTTCGCGCTGGTCGAGCGCAAGTTCCACGAGAACGCCTTCCTCACCGTTTTCACGGCCGCGTTTACGCCCATCCCCTACAAGGTCTTCACCATCGCCGCGGGCGTGTTCCACGTCTCGCTGTGGATGCTGGTGATCGGTTCGATCGTCGGCCGCGGGGGGCGGTTCTTCGCCGTCGCGGCGTTGATCTACGTCTTCGGCCCGCCGGTGAAGAAGTTCATCGAGAAGTACTTCAACCTGCTCACGCTCGCGCTGGTCGCGGTGCTGGTGATCGGCGTCGTGGTCTGGCGTGTCGTCAAGGGCTGAGCGGGTGTTCCGATGCGGGGGCGGAGCGCCGCGCGGCGCGGGTCTCGGGCCGGCGCGTGCGGATCTGCGCGGATCCTTCCGCTTTGCCACTCCCGCGCCGCCGATCCCTACCATCCGCCACGGAGGACTCGCATGGCGATCATGGTCACGGGCGGCGCGGGGTACATCGGCTCGCACGCGGTGCAGCGGCTGCTGGACGACGGGCACCGCGTGGTCTGCGTCGACAACCTCTTCCGCGGCCACCGCGAGGCGGTGGAGTTCCTGGCGCGCGGCGCGGGCGACCGGCTGACCTTCGTGCCCGCGGACGTGGGGGACCGCGACCTGATGCTCCGGCTGATCGCCGAGCATGGCGTCAGGACCGTCATGCACTTTGCCGCGCTGGCGTACGTCGGCGAGAGCGTGAACGCGCCGCTGCGTTACTACCGTGCCAACGCGGCGTCGATGCTCGGCCTGCTCGAGGCGGTCGAGGCCTCGCACGCGCTGCCCGGCGGGGGGGTGTCGCGGTTCGTGTTCTCCAGCACGTGCGCCAGTTACGGCGAGCCCTCGCGCGAGAACATCCCCATCCGCGAGACCTGCCCGCAGTCGCCGATCAACCCCTACGGCTGGTCGAAACTGCACGGCGAGCGCATGCTCACGGACTTTGCCGACACGTGCGCCCGCGCTGGCCGGCCCTTCGCCACGGCGCGGCTGAGGTACTTCAACGTCGCCGGCAGCGACCCGGCGGGGCTCATCGGCGAGCACCACGAGCCCGAGACGCACGTCATCCCCGTCGCGCTGCAGGCGGTGCTCGGCCAGCGCGAGGCGTTCACGATCTTCGGGACCGACTACCCCACGCCCGACGGCACGTGCATCCGCGACTACGTGCACGTGGTCGATCTCGTCGACGCGCACGTCGCGGTGATGAACGCGATCCGGCCCGGCGAGCAGCGCGTGTACAACCTCGGCATCGGCAACGGGTTCTCGGTGCGCCAGGTGATCGACAGCGTGCAGCGCGTCACCGGCGTGAGGTTGAACATCAGGGAAGGGCCACGCCGCCCCGGCGACCCGCCCGAACTCTTCGCCGATCCGCGGAAGATCCGCGAGGAACTGGGCTGGAAGGCCCGCTACACCGATCTGGACTCGATCGTGCAGACGGCCTGGCGCTGGTTCCGCGAGCACCCGCGCGGCTACACGGGCTGAGCGATGGCCGGGCCGCGCGCGATGCTCAACCTCGTCGTCTCGCCGTACCACCTCTCGACGCGCGAGCCCGTCGCGGCGATCGCCCTGACGCTGTGCGACCGCGCGGTGACCGCGCTGCCCGAGCCCGCGGAGGGTCGGACCCGCGCCGACGTACGCGCGGCGGTGGACCGCGCGCCGCGCCTCCTGCGGCTGCTGGAGTCGTGGCGGTGGTCGGGCCCGCTGTGGCGCGCGGGCGTCGTCGGGTCCGGCGAGCCGCACGACCGACCGTTCGACGGCGTCGCCGCGGCGGGGCGCGACGTCTGGACCGACGCGGCCTTCGCGCGCCTGGCCGCGCACGTGAACCCGCCGGCGCGCACGGCCGCGGGCGAGGGAGCAGCGCCGGGCGGCGAGGCCGACCGCTGGCTCGACGCGCTGTGCGCGGACATGCTCCGCGGCGGGCCGGACCCGCGGCTCTCGACCGCGGTCGTCGCCGCGCTGGACCGGTACGCCGCGGCGCACGGGTGCGTCGCGGTGCGCGGGCCGACCGACAGCCTGGCGCAGCGGGCCGAGGCGAGGCTGACGACGCGCGTGTTCGCGGTCGCCGTGCCGGTCATGAGCCGCGCCGCGGGCGGGCGGATCGTGGACCTGCGGGCCGCGCTGCGCGGGCCGCTCGACGCGCTCCGCGCGGCGATGGCGGCCGCGTTCGAGTCCGGGTCCGCGCCCGACGCCGACGCGCTGGGGGCGGCCGCGCGCCGGTACACCGACGCCTTCGAGGGATGGTTCGCCGCGGCGTCACGCGACGACGAGAACGACCAGCGCACCATGCGCGAGTTCGTCAGCATCACCGGTGTGCGCCTCCCGGCCGATGCCGCGCTGCTCTCGGCCCGCGCGGCGATGCGCGGCGTGTCGCGCGCCGCGGGGCGGGGGGGAGAGGGCGTGCCGACACGCGCCACGCCCGCCGATCCCGCGCGGACGCTGTGCGCGCTGCTCATCCGACCCATGAACGTGCGGCCGCTGGAGTGAAGGGGCGATGCTCTCCGCGCCCCCAGCGCCTCTGCGAGAAACGCCCGGCCATCGGCGCAGGACTCAGGACTCCACGCGCTCCGCTTGGCCGCTTGCCCGCAGACGCACCCACGCCGCGAGCCCGATTCCGCAGGGGATCATCGCCACGCTGAGCCACTGCCCGCGCGAGAGGCCCATCGGCCGCCCGGCGTCGCCGAACTGTTCATCGGGCAGGCGGATGGTTTCGGTGAGGATGCGCAGCACGCCGTAGCCGACGAGCCACACCGCCGCGAGCACGCCGGCGCGTGCCCACACGCTCTCGCGAGCCCTTCGCTGCCACAGCCACACGCTCCACGACACCGCGCCCAGCACGACGCCCTCGGCGACGGCCTGGTACAACTGACTGGGGTGCCTGCTCGAGAGCAGCGGCCGCAACTGGTCGGCGAACTCGGACGACCGCTCGACGAGGATCTCGAGTTGACGCGCGAAGGGCCGGCCCGGCGCGGCCCGTTCGGCCAGATGAAACAGCGCGTCGGCCTGATCGACCGTCAGCGGCGGGGGGTTGCGGAGCAGCAGTTCCTGCGGGTACTGCACGCTCCACCACGGGCCGGGCGTGCCCGGCGGCGAGACGATCCGCCCGAGCAGTTCGCCGTTGATGAAGTTGGCGCAGCGCCCGAAGAACAGGCCGAAGGGCGCGGCGAGCGTGAGCGCGTCCATGACGTGCAGCACCGAGCAGCGGCCCTCGACCTGTCCCTGCTGGTCGCGCCAGCCGCGCGAGACGCGCCACGCCGCGAGCACCAGCCCGGCCATCGCGCCGTGGCTGGCCATGCCGCCGTGGTTGATGGCCACGCCGCCCCACCACGGGAAGGTGTCGAAGAACGTCCACGCCAGCGACGGCTGGTAGAAGATCACGTAGCCCAGCCGCCCGCCGACGAGCGTGAGACCGATGAACCACATCATCGCGTCGGCCACGCGGTGCGCGGGGATGGCCAGCCAGCCGCGGCGAGCCAGCGGCCGCAGCACGAGGTACGCGCACGCGAAGCCGGCCAGGTACGACACGCCGTACCAGCGGATCGCCAGCCAGTCCGCGATGCGGACGATCACGGGGTCGATCGTGTGCAGCCACGCGGCCAGGGTCGCCATGCCCCAAGCGTAGGGTGCGCGGCCGCGGGCGCGGCCCGGCTCAGGCGGTCGCCGCGCCGGCGAAGAAGCGCCGGTGCGAGGCGAGGATGCGCCGGCACGCGGCCGGGTCGGGCGTCGGGTTCTCGACGCCGCGTTCGACTGTGCCGCCGAGCACGACCGCGTCGCGTCTGGGGAACATGTACCCGTCGCCGTGGCTGAGCAGGTACGGCAGGTTCTGCGGTCGCAGCAGGACGACCTGCCCGCGCACGCCCGTCAGCCGCGGGTCGGCCACGATCGCGCGGGCACCAAGGCCCAGGCAGTTCACCACCACGCGTTCGCGCAGGCCGCGCAGATCGTCGAACGATTCGAAGGTGCGCGGCACGATCTCGCCGCCGAGCGTCCGCACCTCATGCACCAGCCGCGGCAGAAAGACCGGCGGCTCGACGAGCATCGTGCGCACGACCCCGCCGGGGACCTGCAGGCCGGCGATGGGCAGCCGCGCGAGCGGCTCCGGCGTGCCGCCCAGGTCCGACGGGATGTGCCGCAGGCCGCCGCCGCCGTCGCCGCAGACGAAGTTGGGCCTGCGGGCCACGCCCCAGTCGCCATGATCGGCCAGCGTCGCGAACCGCGCGTGCGAGCCGCGCAGCACGCGGTCGAAGAATCCCGGATCGCCGGGCGGGCTGCCGCGCGAAACCAGCGACGGGGCCCACTGTGCGCCGGCGAGCCAGGACGTGGTCCCGTCGAGCGTGTCGCGCGCGTAGACGCGCACGCGCCGGCCCGCGCCGAGCAGTTCGCACGCCGCGGTCAGGCCGACGACGCCTGCGCCGAGCACGGCGACAGGCTCCTCCGCCGGGGCGTGACCGCGCACCAGCCGGAGCGCCTCGGCCGCGCACCCCCACGAGAGCGTGACCCCCGCGCCGCCGTGCCCATAGTTATGTATAACTAATAAGTTGTCTCGACGCTCGCACTCGACGCGGACGCGCCCGCTGCGGTACGGGCGTATGCCCGCGCGCATCGCCGCCACCATCGCGTCCGAAAGGTCCGGCGCGGGAAACAGCCGCGGGCCGGTCGCGGGCGCTGCGCCGGCCTGTGCCGCTCCCGCTTGGCCGCCGCGCGCGGCGCACCCGCCCACGCCCGCGAGCGCGCCCGCGGCCAGCGCCGCCGCGCCGCGAAGGAACGCCCGCCGGTCCGGCCGCGCCTCGCCTGTTGTGGCCATGCGTGCTCACTCCGCGTCGATGCCGTAGAACCGTCGGGTGTTGTCGTTGATCTGCGCGTGAAGCTCGTCGAACGGCACGGCGCGGAGGTCCGCCAGCGCCCGGGCCGTCACCGCCGCCCACCCCGGCATGCACGGCCGCCTGCCGCGGTGAGGAACCGGCGCGAGAAACGGCGCATCGGTCTCGACCATGAGCCGGTCGGCGGGAACGAGCCGGGCGGCGTCGCGCACCTCCGGCGCGTTGGGGTAGGTCAACACGCCGGTGAACGACACCCACGCGCCGAAGTCCAGCACCTTGCGGATATCCGCCGGCCCGCCCGTGAAGCAGTGAAACACGAACCGCGTGGGGTCGAGCCCCGAAGCGCCCAGCACCGGGATCAGGTCGTCGAACGCCTCGCGGCAGTGGATCACCACCGGCAGGCCGCCGCGCTTGCCGATCCCGCCGGGCCCGTCGTGGTTGCACGAGGCGATGAAGGCCAGTTGCTCGTCGAGCACGGCGCGCTGCACGTTTCGCGCCGGACGCGGGTAGTGGTTGTCGAGCCCCAGTTCGCCCCACGCCACGCACCTGGGGTCGCTCGCCACGCGGCGCAGGTTCTCCCACTCGTGCCCGGCTCGCCCCGCGTTGCGGCGTTCGGCTGGATCGTCGTCGGCGTCGGCGTACAGCGGGTGCACGCCCGCGGAGCACCATACGCGGTCGTGCGCACGGGCGACGGCCAGCGCGTCGAGGCAGTCGTGCGTCGTCGTCGAGATCGTGACCGCCCCCGTCACGCCCTCGGCGCGGGCGTGGGCCATCACCTCCGGCACGCGCCCGGCGAACTCGGGGAACGTGAGGTGGCAGTGCGTGTCGATCACGGCTCTTCGTTCTGCGCGGCGTCCAACACGTGCTCGGCCACGTAGATCGGCACGTTGTTGGCGATGCCCAGCGCGATCGCGTCGCTCGGCCGCGAGTCGATGTCGAGCAGTTTGCCGCTCTTGTCGCGCACCTTCAGCACGGCGAAGAACGTGTGCTCGGCCAGGTCGCTGATGAGAATCTGCTCGAGTTTCCCGCCCATCGCCTCGATGATGTTCATCAGCAGGTCGTGCGTCTGCGGGCGCTTGATCGGGATGCCCTTGAGGCGCCGCTCGATCGCCTGCGCCTCGGGCAGGCCGATCACGATCGGGAACGACCGCCCGTTCTCCACCTGCGAGAACGACTCTCCCTCGCCGTCCTCCGAGGGCACGGCGGCCACCTCGCGCAACTCGATGATCTGGTAGTCATTGAGTTCGCGGATCAGGATTCGGGAGAGTTCCATGCGCACCGGCATCGGGCAGAGTCTCCTCGGGGCAATCATCGGCCCCGGGGCCGCGCCGGTCAACCGGCGCGACAAGGGCTTGCCCCAGTGTCCTGGTCGCCCGGCTGCGATCGGTTCGTTCGGGCAATCGGCGTGCGGCCGGTCCGGGCCGCGGCCGTCAACGCCGCCGCCGGCGCGCCGATCGACCCGACGCCGACCGCGCCCGTCCATGCCCGTGCCGCCTCGCGGGCGAGGCCGACCTTCATCGCCGCGAGCGTAAGAGTTGCATCGGCGACGACCGCTTCGCCGCCCGGCGGCGGCGCGCCTGTGTTGCTGTCGAGGCCCGAGGGCACGTCGACCGCGAGCACGGCAACACCCGGGCTGTCCCGCAGCGCGTTGACGGCCCGGACCAGTTCGAGCATCGGTCCTTCGGCCGGTCGGGTCAGGCCTGTGCCCAGAATGGCATCGACGACCAGAAGCGGGCGGCCGAGTCGCGCGGCCTCGGAACCGACCGCCAGGCCCGGTCTCCGTCCGCCGGCGACGATCCGGACCCCGACCCGGCGCGCGAGGCGGTAGTTCACGGCGGCGTCGCCGCGATACCGCCGCGCCGCCGCGCCCAGCACGACCCCGAGGCGCGAACCAAGCCCCGCGTTGAACAGCCGCCGGGCGAGCGCGAGACCGTCGCCGCCGTTGTTGCCGGGCCCGCACACGATCAGCACGCGCGGCCGCGAGCCGGCCCGCTCGCACGCCGCGAGCGCGTGCCGCGCGACGCGCTCCAGCCCGGCCGCGGCGTTCTCCATCAGCAGGATCGAGGGCATGCCGAAGCGGCGCACGCACAGGTCGTCGACCCGGCGCGACCGCTCGCGCGAGAGAACGACCCGCGGGACGGTAAGCGAGGCGTCCTCGGCGACAACCGCCGCGGCCAGCGCGTCGCGCAGCACGCCCGCGGCGCGTGTACCCTTGGACCGCTTGCCCATCGCGGCAGTGTACCGCGCGGCGGGAACCCGCCCGCTCTCCGCCGCGCCCGCCGGGCCGAACCGATCCGGAGTCACCGCTCCATCGACACGCTGATCGACATGCTCCTGTATCTGGCCGCCGCGGCGGGTCTGCTGACCGCGCTGTACTGGGGCGCGGTGGCCGCGCACGCGGTCCTGACGTGGCGGGCGATCCCGACGCTGCGCGCCGGGCTGGGCGTCACGGGCTTCCGCCCGCCGCGGGTGTGCGTCGTCGTTCCGGCGCACAACGAGGAGGCGTGCATCGGCACGGTCGCGGCGTCGCTGCTGTCGCAGGATTACCCGGCGGACCGACTGTCGGCGGTGTACGTGCTCGACCGCTGCACCGACGGCACGCGGGCCGCGCTCGACGCCGTGCTCGCGGGCGCGCCGAGCCGCCGCGCGACGATCATCGAGGTCGGTCAATGCCCGGAGGGCTGGGCCGGCAAGGTGCACGCGCTGTGGCGCGCCGTGAGCGACGCGCCGGCGGCGCGAGAGGCCGACGTGCTGCTGTTCCTCGACGCCGACACGATGCTGGATGCTTCGTGCGTCCGGGCCGCGGCGTCGCTCATGCAGGCGCGCGGGCTGGGCATGCTCAGCGTGCTGAGCACGCTGACCGACGACCGCTGGTTCGAGCGCGTCGTGCAGCCCGCCGCGGCGATGGAACTGGTGCGCATGTTCCCGCTCCGCCGCACCAACTGGCCGTCGCAGCAGCGGCCGTTCGCCAACGGGCAGTTCATCATGATCGACCGCGCCGCGTACCTCGGCTTCGGCGGGCACGGGGCGGTGCGGCAGCACGTGCTCGAGGACGTCGAACTGGCCCGTGCGGCCGACCGCGCCGGCGTGCGCATCGGCGTCGTGCTGGCCGACGGCCTGCTGCACTGCCGCATGTACGCCTCGTGGGCCGAGTTCCGGCGCGGGTGGACGCGCATCTTCACCGAGTCGGCCAACCGCAAGGTGTCGCGGCTGGTGCGGGTCGCGTGGAGGAAGCGGCTGCTCTCGACGCTGCTGCCGCTGGCCGGCGCGGCGGGGGTCGCGGCCGGCGTTGCGGCGCTCGCGACGGGCCACGGTCACGACGCGGCGTGGTGGGCGGTGCGACTGGGCGCTCTGGGAACGCTGGTCTACGGCGCGACGCTGGTCCTGTGCATGAAACTCGGGCGCACGCCGCTGCGTTCGGCCGCGGCGTACCCGGTGGGCGCGTGGATCGTGTCGGGCATCCTGCTCGGCTGCGCGCGGTCGCTGCGCGCGGGCGAGCCGATCGAGTGGGCCGGGCGTGTGTACAGGCGCGAGGCGCGCTGACGCGCCGCGCGCCGGCAATGGTCGCTCAGGCGCCGGGCTGGGACGGGTCGACGCCCGCGATCGCGCCGCGCATCGTGGTGTCCGCCTGCAGGTTCCTCATCCGGTAGTAGTCCATGATGCCCAGGTTGCCCTTGCGGAACGACTCGCTGATGGCCTTGGGGATCTCCGCCTCGGCCAGCACGACCATGGCGCGGTTCTTCTGCTGCTCGGCCTTGAACTCCTGCTCGGCGGCGACGGCCAGCGCGCGGCGCTTCTCGGCCTCGGCCTGCGCCATCTCCTTGTTGGTGCGGGCCTGGTCCAGGTCGAGTTTGGCGCCGATGTTCTCGCCCACGTCGATGTCGGCGATGTCGATCGAGAGAATCTCGAACGCCGTGCCCGCGTCGAGGCCCGAGGCCATCACCTTCTTGGAGATCTCGTCGGGGTTCTCCAGCACGTGCTTGTGATCGACGGCCGAGCCGATGGTCGAGACGATGCCCTGCCCGACGCGGGCGACGATGGTCTCCTCCGTCGCGCCGCCGACGAGCCGGGCGATGTTGGTGCGCACCGTCACGCGCGCCTTGGCCTTGAGCTGGATCCCGTTCTTGGCCACCGCGTCGATGGTCGGGCGCGGGCTGGTGGGGCCGGGGCAGTCGATGACCTTGGGGTTTACCGAGGTCTGCACGGCTTCGAGGATGTCGCGCCCGGCCAGGTCGATGGCGGTCGCGGTGTTCCACTCGAGGTTGATGCGAGCGCCGCGCGCGGCGATCAACGCCGAGATCACGTGCGGCACGCGCCCGCCCGCGAGGTAGTGCGATTCGAGTTGGTTCGTCGGGATGTCCAGCCCCGCCTTCTTGGCGCGGATGCGGCTGTACACGATCGTCCGAAGGTCCACCTTGCGCAGACGCATGCCGATCAGTTCCAGCAGGCTCACCCGCGCGTTGCTCAGCAGCGCCTGGATGTACAGGTTGAAGAACTGCCCCACCACGAACACGAAGATCAGCAGGAAGAGTCCCGCGACCAGCCCCAGTGCGATCCAGACATAGCCCATCGTGCGTTCTCCGCTCACGACCCGCCCGACCCCGCCCGCGACGATCGGCGGAGTATAGCGGGCGCGGCGGCGCACCTGCCGCGCGCAAAGCAGACAGCCGGGCCAGAGGGCCCGGCTGTCGCCGAGGTGGACGCGTGTGCGGTCGAGCGGGGAACGAACGTCACTCAGCGCCGGCGGCGTGCGGCAAGGCCGATCAGGCCGATGCCCGCCAGCGCCGCCGTCGCCGGCGCGGGGATGACGGTGATCTGGTCCTGCGCCGTCGCCGAGTGCAGCACGGCCAGTTCCGGCAGCCAGTTGTCGGTGAAGTATGTCGGCGAGGCGATCGCGTCGAGCCACGCCGTCGCCGTGGTCACCGGCGCGCCGGTGGAGTTCACCTTGAAGGAACCCGACGCGAGGTTGAAGTCGTCGTCGTGGATGATCTCCCAGACCGCGATCTGGAACGCCGCGGAGGTGTTCGCGCTGTTCACCAGCGGGAAGCGGTCGGCAAAGAGGCGGCGGAGCATCACCTCCTGCGTCGGCGTGAAGCCGTGCTCCAGCGGCGTGCGCACCGTGAAGGTGTAGTTGGTGTTCGCGTGCACGTGCTGGGCCAGATCGACGCAGTAGGTGTTGAACGTGCCGGGGATGGTCGCGTCGATGCCGGGGCCGGGCGAGTCCTGACGGGTCCAGTTGAACAGGACCGTGTTCACGTCGCCGTTGAGCGACGGAGAGTTGATGTTCATCGTCTTGCCGTACGAGGACGTGAACTTCGCCGTGATCACGTCGGCGCTGGCGGCCGAGGCGGCAAACCCGGCGAACACGGCGGCGAGGATGGCGGTGCGGTTGCTGGTCTTCATGGTGGTCCCTTTCGTGCCGCCGGTCGGCCGACGCGGTTCTTCAGGCCGCGCCGGGAGAGATTCGGGGCATTGCCAGCCCACGCGGCGGGCGTGCCCGATCTCTCGCGGCCCGTGAAAGGTCGAATTCGCGCCGGCGCGCGGCCACCACCCCGACTCGCGATCGGCGTGCGATGGTCGGGCTGTACGGGCCTGTGAAGGCCGGCAACCTGTGATGCCAAAGGGGCGAAGGTGCGCCGGGCCAGCGTCGGGGGTGGGCCGCGGGGCGCGCGATTACCAGTCCAGCGTTCCCGTCCACGCCGCGGCGAGCCGCTCGACGGGGATCGGCTTCAGGAGGTTCTCGCTCACGTCGAGTTCGCCGGTGTCGTTGAGGACGGCGATGACGGCGCGCGGGAGGCCCGCCGCGGCCAGCGCGGCCTTGACCGCCGGGACGTCGTCGCGTCGGACTTCCAGCAGGTAGCGCGAGGGCGTCTCGGCGAACGCGGCGACGGTGCGGCCCAGCAGCGGGCCGCCGTCGGGGCCGGGCACGGCGGAGAGGTCGACCGCCGCGCCGATCGGTCGCGAGGGCGTGGACCCGCCGATGAGCATCTCGGCCAGCGCGACCAGCACGCCGCCCTCCGAGCAGTCGTGGGCCGAACGCACCAGTCCCATCTGCATCAACTGGTGCACCATGCGTGCGGCGGTCGGTCCGAGTTTCAGTTGCGTGCGCGGCACGGCGAGCGAGGGCGCGACGCCGCGGTTGGGCCCCTCGCCCCGACGTGCCGCGTCGATGCTCGCCGCGTCGAGGCCGAATACCTGTTGAAACAGGGATCCGCCCATCTCCGGCCCGGTGCCGCCGACGAGCACGACGGCGTTGCCCGGCTCCTTGGCGTCGCTGGTGACGCAGGCGCGAACGTCGGGCACGACGCCGACGCCGGTGATGAGGAGCGTGGGGGGGATCTCGATGGTCCGCCCGTCGCGCGTGGTGAACTGGTTGTTCAGCGAGTCCTTGCCCGAGACGAACGGCGTGCGGTAGGCCAGCGCGCCGTCGTAGCACCCTTCCGCGGCGCGCACGAGCGCGCCGAGGTTCTCGGGCTTGTTGCAGCTCGGCCAGCAGAAGTTGTCCAGGATCGCGGTGCGCGACGGGTCGGCCCCGACGCACACCAGGTTCCGCACGCACTCGTCGATCGCCGCCAGCGCCATCAGGTACGGGTCGCCGCCGACCTGTGGGTCGCCGACGCCGGTCTGCAGCCCCTGCGAGACCGCCAGGCCGCGCGTCGAGCCGGGCACGGGCAGGAGCACCGCGGCGTCGCCCGGCCCGCGCCCCGCCGGGCCGACCAGCGGCTTGATTGCCGTCGCGCCACGCACCTCGTGGTCGTACTGCCGGATGATCCAGTGCTTGCCCGCGACCGTCGGGTGCGCCAGCAGCGCGAGGATCGTGCGCTCGACCGACTCGCCCGCCGCGCCCGCGGCCGGCGCGTTGCGCGGCGTGCCGGAAGCGGGCGGGTGCGGCGCGGCCCACGTCGCCTCGCGCGTCGGCGTCGGGATGCCCTCGTGCAGGAAACGCATCGACAGGCGGCCCACCTCCTGCCCGTTGAACATCAGGCACAGGTCGGGGTTGTCGGCGGTCGAGCCCTCGGGCGGGGCGAACTCGCCGAGCACGGCCAGTTCGACGCCTTCCTCGTCGCAGACGCGCTGCAGCGCGGCGAGGTTCCGTTGCGGCACGGCCAGCACCATGCGCTCCTGCGCCTCGCTGATCCAGATCTCGGTGAACGACAACCCGGCGTACTTCAGCGGCGCGCGTTCCAGGTGCACCGTCGCGCCGGTGTCCCTGCCCAGTTCGCCGATCGCCGACGAGAAACCGCCCGCGCCGCAGTCGGTCAGCGCGTTGAACAGCGGCGCGCCGAACTCGCCGGTGTCGCCCGCCGCGCGCATGATCGCGTCGAGCGTCTGCTTCTCGGTGATCGCGTTGCCGATCTGCACCGCGTGGCTGAACTCGTCGGCCGCCGAGTGCTCGAGTTCGGCCGACGAGAACGTCGCGCCGTGGATTCCGTCGCGCCCGGTGCGCCCCCCGATGGCGACGATCAGGTCGCCGCGCTGCACGCGGCCCTTGACGCGCGCGCGCGGCATCACGCCCACGCAGCCGCAGTAGACCAGCGGGTTGCCGACGTAGCGGTCGTCAAAGTGCACGCCGCCGGAGACTGTCGGGATCCCCATGCGGTTGCCGTAGTCGCGCACGCCCGCGACCACCTGGGTCAGAATCCGACGCGGGTGCAGGCAGCCCTCGGGCACAGACGCGGTGTCCGGGTGCGCGACGCAGAACACGTCGTTGTTGGCGATGGGCCGTGCCCCCAGCCCGGTGCCGATCACGTCGCGGATGCAGCCGCCCACGCCCGTCGCCGCGCCGCCGTAGGGCTCGATCGCCGAGGGGTGGTTGTGCGTCTCGACCTTCACGCACACCGCGTGCCGCTCGTCGAACGCGACGACGCCCGAGTTGTCGGCGAACACCGAGAGCGTCCAGTCGACGCCCTCGGCGATGAGCCGGTGCGTCGCCGCGGCGACCGTGCTCTTGAGCAGGTTGCGGATCAGCACGGTCCCATCGGGCAGCCGCTCGTGGCCGGGCCGGCCGGACCAGTCGATCGGGTCGTTGTCGGCGAGGCCGGCGTACCGGATCGTGCTCTTGAGCGTCTTGTGCACGCAGTGCTCGGACCACGTCTGGGCCAGCGTTTCCAGTTCGATCTCGCGCGGGTTGCGGCCCAGGGCGCGGTAGTGCGCCTGCACGGCGCGCATCTCGTCGAGCGAGAGGAACAGGTGCGCCTCGCGCGAGAGTTTCTGCAGGTGCGCGTCGTCGAGCGAGAGCACGTCAACCTCGCGCACCGCGTTGTCGTGCGGGGCCGAGCGCGCAAACGACCGCGGGTGGTACGGCTCGGTCACCACGCGCTGGATCACGGGGTTGGCCAGCAGCCGCGCGGCGAGCGCGGCCGCCTGTTTGGCGTCCAGCGGAGCGCCCGGTTCGGGCACGAGATCGAACCGCCAGCCCGTCGAGACCGACGGCGCCTCGGGCAGGTCCAGCAGGTCGCGCACGCACTCCCGCACCGACTGCGCCACCGGGTCCATCACGCCCGGCAGCGGGTGCACCTCGACCACCTGCGCGCCGGGCGCCGCGGGCGCGGCCCCGGTGCGCGAGACCTCCGTCACCGGGTCCGTCAGGAGTCGCCGGCGCACCGACTCGACCTGATCGGGCGACAGCGAGCCCTCGATCAGGTACACGTGCGTCGCCCGGGCCGACGCCAACCGCACGCCCGCCGCCGCGGCGTCGCGCACCAGCGACTCGCCGATCGGGTCGGCGCGACCGGGCGCGGGGGAGACTTCCAGTCGATGAACGGCGACGGTCGGGGCGCTCATGACCGATCGTACGCGAGCGCCGGACCGACCCGCCGCGGCCCGTCGCCGCGTTGACACGACCCCGCGGCACGCGGACCATCCCGGACCATGAGCAAGGACGCCGACTCGCCGCTCCCGCACGTGCGCCTGTTCACCGACGGCGCGTGCTCGGGCAACCCGGGCCCGGGTGGGTGGGCGTTCGTGCTCCAGCACCCCGCCACCGGGCGCGAGATCGAACGATCCGGCGGCGAGGCCGAAACCACCAACAACCGCATGGAACTCACCGCGGCGATCCGCGGCCTCGAAGCGCTCTCGCGCCGTTCCAGGGTCGAACTCTGGTCCGACAGCGAGTACGTGCTCAAGGGCCTGCGCGAGTGGATGCCCGCGTGGAAGGCGCGCGGCTGGAAGACCGCCGCCAAAAAGCCCGTCAAGAACGCCGACCTGTGGCGGGAACTCGACGATCTGGTCGAACGCCACGCCGTGACGTTCCACTGGGTGCGCGGGCACGACGGCCACCCGGAGAACGAGCGCTGCGACCGGCTGGCGGTCGCGGCGATCGAGCGCGTGCGTGCGGGCCGGGCCTGACCGCGCTGGGAAGGGCGGTGGGGGCGTTGGGGGGGGTGGGGGGGTCGGTTTGTACGGTCTGTGCGGGCGTGCCGGCACATCCTGCCGCGCTTGCGCCGTCTGCCCGTCAACGCGCCCCGGCGTCGGGCCGATCCCACACCGCCCAGCGGCGCGGCCCCGTGCGGTCGGCCGCGCCCGGCCAGGGAGCGACAGGCCCATGAAACTGCTCGACATTCTCAAGACGGCGTACGAGGCGGACGCGTCCGATATCCACCTCGTGCAGGGGCACGTGCCGATGACGCGCGTGCACCAGGTCATGACGCCGCTGGACATGCCGGTGATCACGCCGGAGATCGCGCGCGGCTTTGTCGAGCAGATGGCCAGCAAGGAGGCGCTGGCCAAGTTCGAGCAGGTCAAGGACTCGGACTTCTCCTACGCGGCGCCGGGCATCGCCCGCTACCGCGTCAACGCGCACATGCAGAAGGGCGGCATCGCCATCGCGATGCGCATGATCAAGACCAAGGTGCCGCCGCTGGCCGCGCTCAACCTGCCCGAGGTCATCGCGCGCCTGACCTATCTGCCGCGCGGCCTCGTGCTCGTCACCGGCGACACGGGCTCGGGCAAGTCGACGACGCTCGCGGCGATGATCCAGGCGATGAACGACCGCTACCGCAAGCACATCATCACGCTCGAGGACCCGGTCGAGTACATGTTCCAGTCCAACCGCTGCCTGCTCGAGCAGCGCGAACTCGGGCAGGACATGCCGAGTTTCGCCTCGGGCCTCAAGCACGCGCTGCGTCAGGACCCCGACATCATCCTGGTGGGCGAGATGCGCGACCTGGAGACCACCGCGCTGGCGATCTCCGCCGCCGAGACCGGCCACCTCGTGCTCTCGACCCTGCACACCGTCAACGCGTCGCAGACGGTCGAACGCATCATCGACATGTACCCCGCGGCCCAGCAGAACCAGATCCGCTCGATGCTGGCCAACACGCTGCAGGCGGTGGTCTCGCAGACCCTGTTCAGCCGCATCGACAAGCCGGGCATGGTGCCCGCCGTCGAGGTGCTGCTGTGCACGCCCGCGGTGCGGAACCTCATCCGCGAGAACCGCAGTTTCGAGATCCCCAACGTCATCGAGACCAACCGCGCGCTGGGCATGGTCAGCCTCGACACCGCCATCGCCGAACTCTACTTCAACGGCATGATCAGCCGCGAGGACGCCATCGCCCAGTCGGCCTACCCCGACAAGCTGGACCGTCAACTCGCGGCCTGAGACCCGCCGACCCCGCGTCCGCTGTCCGTCCGTGCCCACTGACTCCCCGGTTCACCACCCATGGCCAGTTACCGCTACCAGGTCCGTTCCGCCTCGGGAGAGATCCAGGTCGGCGTGGTGTCCGCGGACAGCGTGGCCAGCGCCGCGGCGGTCCTGCGGAACCAGGGCCTGCGCGTCCTGAGCGTGAACCCCATCGCGTCGACCGCGGCCCAGAGCGGCCTGATGGAGAAACTGGCGGAGTTGAACGCGGGCCGCCCCAAGCAGCGGCACGTGCTCGACTTCACGACGCAGTTGGCCGTCATGGTGCGCGCGGGCATCAACCTGCGCGCCGCGCTGGAGGGCATCGCCGAGCAGACCGAGCACCCGCGCTTCCGCAAGATCATCATGGGACTGAAGACGGACGTGGAGGCGGGCAAGCAGTTCTCCGAGGCGCTGGCCCGCCACCCCAAACTCTTCGGCCCGCTCTACATCAACATGGTGCGCGCGTCGGAGATGTCCGGTTCGTTCGCCAAGATGCTCGACCGCATCGCCGGCTACATCGCCCAGGAGATCGAGACCCGCAAGATGGTCGTCGGCGCGTCGATCTACCCCGGCGTCATCGGCACCATGGCCGTCGCCGTCACGATCTTCCTGCTCACCTTCGTGCTCCCCAAGTTCGCCATGGTCTTCAAGGGCAAGGAGGACGTCCTGCCCTGGGCCACCAAGTTCCTGATGTCCCTCTCGGACTTCATGGTGCAGAACTGGTACTTCGTCGTCGGCGCGCTGGTCGCGGCGGTGGGCGGGGTCTTCGCGCTCAACAAGACCGAGGTCGGCGGGTTCTTCTTCGACCGCATGCGCCTGGCCGTGCCGGTCGTCAAGGGCATGTTCCGCGCGCTGTACATCAGCCGCTCGCTGCAGACCATGGGCCAGTTGATCAACGCGGGCGTGCCGATGCTCGACACGCTGGCGATCACCGGCGACGTCTCGGGCAACCGGCTCTACAAGGGCATGTGGCGTACGGTGTACACCAGCGTCAAGCAGGGCCGCAAGATCGCCGCCCCGCTGGCCAAGACCGCGCTTCTCCCGCAGGCGGTGGTGCAGATGATCTCCGCCGGCGAGGAGTCCGGTAAACTCGGCGAGGTGCTCGACGAGATCTCGTCGTACTACGCGCGCCTGCTCAAGGAGCGCATCAAGGCCGTCACCTCGATGATCGAGCCCATCATGATCATTCTTATGGGCTCCGTGGTCGGGTTTATCGCGATGGCGATCATCCTCCCGATCTTCAAGATGTCGTCGATCGTCAAGTAGCGGGCCTCCCCGGTCGAATCAGGCTTCGGGCGCGCCAGCGCCCCGCCGGAGGCCGCACACGCTGACGAGGTTGTGACATGCGTTTGTCCCGCGCCCCCGACCGACGGAACCCGCCCGCGAGCACCCGGACGCTCCGGCGCCGGCGCGCCCACGGCTTCACGCTCATCGAGACCTCGCTGGCGCTCATCATCATCGCGGTCGGCGTGCTCGCGCTGGTCGAGGCCCAGCAGGCCTTCATCCGCTCCAACGACTGGTCCAGCCACGCCGCGACCGCCAACTACCTGGCAAACGAGGTCCGCGAACTGATGCGGCGCCTGCCCAAGCACGACCCGGTGACGGGCCTGTACTTCGAGAACGGCAGCACGCTCCGCGGCTGGGGGCCCGACGGCGGCGAGTTCGGCGTCGAGGACTTCGACGACATCGACGACTTCGACGGCGTGCGATTCGCCTTCAACGGCACGGCCGGACTGGCCGACGGCGACCTGCCCGGCCCCATCGACGCCTTCGGCGCCGTCATCCCGCAGATCAACAACGACGGCGCGGTCGAGGTCGGCGCGGGGGGAACACCCGTCCCGCTCCGCGGCTGGACGCAGCGCGTCACTGTCCGCAAGGTGGACCCGGACAACCCCGGCGTCGTCCTGCCCAACGACCACGTCGTCGCGCCCGGCGGCGGCAGCGCGGGGATCCCCGTCGACCGCTTCCCGCTGCGGGTCACGGTGGACGTGTTCTTCCGCGGCGTGTTCGACACCGATGACACGCTGGTGACCAGCGTGACGTGGATCGTGCCGTGACGCGCCCCGGCGCGACGGCAGGGGGCAAGGAAGGTTCGCAACGCATGAACGCCCGAACGCTCCGCACCACCGACGCCCGACGCACGCGCCGCGCCCTCCGCGCCGCCGCGCTCTCGCCGCGCGGCGTGGCCAGCGTGCTGGCCATGATGTTCCTGGTCATGTTCAGTTCGCTCGCCGTCGCCATGGCCGTCGCCAGCCAGGGCAACCTGCGCACCGCCAACACGCACCTGCACGTCCTGCGCGCCATGGGCGCGGCCGAGACGGGCATGGCCGTCGCCGAGCGGCGGCTCATGGACGCGGTCGCGAGGTTCGTCGTCGAGCGCGGCGTGGTCGACGAGCAGTTCGGCGCACGCCTCTGGGCCGGCAACTACGGCGCGGGCGACGGCATCGTGAACGTCCGCCCCGCGCTCGACGGCAGGCCCGACCTGTACCAGCCCGTCGGCATCGCCGACGCGCTCGTCAACGCGCACATGCGCGACGCCAACCTCGTGACCGTCGCCGGCTTCCCCTTCCAGGCCGACATCTTCACGCCCTCGGGAGGGGTGGACACCACCGTCTTCGCCGCGGACAACTGGGTCCGCACCGGACTGGTCGGCATCGACGCCCTGGCGACCGAAACCTCGATGCCCGCGGCGTACCAGATCACCTACGCCCCCCTGGCCAACGGCACCGATGTCCGGATCATCGTGACCGGCTACTCGTCGATCGGCGCGATGGGTTCGACGTACGCCTACCGCGCCACGGCGGAGGCGGGCCAGAGCCGCCCGGTCACGCGCGTCATCCAGCAGGACTACCGCATCGTCAAGCGCCCCGAGCAGGCGATGCTCAGCCCCAGCCGCATCATGATCGGCAAGAACGTGATGATCACCGGCGACCTGGGGGCGCGCTACACCGACGTGACGCAGAACAATGGCCACCCGATCACCATGCGGTCGGACTTCCACGGCCTGAACCCCATCCTCGACCAGCGCCTCGACCAGTTGTTCGAGGCGCTCCGCAACGCCGACGTCGACGGCGACAACCGCCTGCGCGTCGGGCACTCGGTCGAGGGCGCGGCGATCCCCGGCGGCATGGAGGACCTCAACGGCGACGGCCTGCCCGACAACGCCTTCGCCGACGTGACCGGCGACGGCTACGTCGACGAGTTCGACGTGTTCATCCGCTTCTACGACGCCGACGGCGACGGGCGGGTCACGCTCTCGGCCGCGCTGACTCAGGGCACGCCCGCGCAGGGCCGCACGCCCGAGTTCACCGCCGACGACGACCTGGCCCTGCTGATCGACTCGGCCTACCCGGACCGCAACCGTAACGGCGTCTGGGGCTGGGCCGACACCAACAACAACGGCCGCTGGGATCCGGGCGAGGCGCTGCTCGACGTCGACCCGCGCAACGGCAGCGAGGCCGACCGCGTCCTGGGCTGGCGCGACGGGTTCATCGACCGCAAGGACCAGTACGCTAAACTCCGCGGCCGGATGGTCTTCCGCTCGACCGAGGCGGCCTGGGCCGCGGCCAACGGCGGCGACTACTCCCAGCACCTGCGCGGGCCGATCCGTCCCGGACGGCCGGGCCAGAGCCCCACGCAGTTCGGCGCCGACGACGACACGCTCCCGCCCATCTCGGCCGACTCGTTCACCAACTCGGCCAGCCCGCTGCGCGACGCGGCCAACGGCCAGAGTTTCGAGCAGCAGGTCGCGGCGCAACTCGGCATCGGCGTCGCCGACCTGGCCACGTACACCGAGGCGAGCACGGACACCTCTGCGCCGCGCTACTGGCGGGCCGACCTGGACGACGCCTACGTCTTCGCCCGCACCGGGCGGCACCTGTGGGAGAAGATGCCCTTCAACAGCCCGAGTTACGCCGACTACTACTACCGCCCGCGCTACGAGAACATGACCTTCCGCAACGTGCAGATCCCGCAGGGCAACAACGGCCTGTTCATCAACTGCACGTTCGTCGGCGTCACCTACGCGCGGTCGTACACCGACAACGGCCACACCAACTGGTCCAACTACGGCAAGATGGTGTGGAACGCCTCGGCCAACCGGCCCGAGCCCGCGACCGACCCGCTCGACAAGAGCGACTTTGCCCGCTACTTCACGGGCCTCATCACCGACGGCCCGGCCAACTACGACCAGTTCCCCGACCCGCCGGTGATCAACGGCGCGACCGTGACCGGCGACGCGCGCAACACCAAGCGCTACTCCAACAACATCCGCTTCCACAACTGCCTGTTCGTCGGTTCGCTCATCAGCGACACGCCGCAGCAGTACACGCACGTGCGGAACAAGTTCCAGTTCACCGGCGGCACGCGCTTCGCGCAGGAACACCCCGAGCAGCCCAACAACGCCGCGCTCAACCCCGACCCCTCGGCCCTGTCCGAGATCGTCAAGACCTCGCTGATGGTCCCCAACTACTCGGTGGACATCGGCTCGTTCAACAGCCCGACCGACACCTTCGCCGGCGGCCCGCCCGCCCAGAACGTGCAACTCTCGGGCACCGTGGTGGCGGGCGTGCTCGACATCCGCGGGAACACGACCATCGACGGCGCGCTCCTGCTCACCTTCGCCCCCACGCTCGGCGAGGGGCCGCTCCAGCACATGGGCCAGCCCATCGGCAACCCCGCCGACTTCAACTCGACCATCGGCTACTTCGGCCCCGAGGACGGCGACCAGGAGTCGCTCGACCCCGAGAGCCTGCCGATCGTCAACGGCGTGCGCATCGTCGGCTACGACACCGACGGCGACGGCATCGCCGACGTGCCCTTCGACCAGCCGCGCCCGCCCGGCGCGACCGACGTGCCGTTCTACGGCTACGGCCGCATCCGCCTGAACTGGAACCCGGACCTGCCCATGCCCGACGGCGTGCTCCTGCCGCTGTCGGCGGTCCCGCTCAACATGACCTACAGGGAGGGCCGTCAATGACCCGCGCCGCGCGCGCCGCCCGCGCGTTCACCATCATCGAGATGCTCATCGCGCTGGCAATCAGCGCCACGCTGCTGACGGCGACGCTCGCCGCCTTCGACGCCTCGTGGCGAGCCTACAAGCACACCACCGAGGCCGCGTCCACCCACGTCGTCTCGCGCATCGTCACCCACCGCGTCCTGTCGCTCATCCGCACCGGCACCGAGTTCGGCCCGTACCCCGAGGACGTGCTCGACGCCGCGCAGAACCCGCTCACCTCGTCGTTCATGGAGTTCGTCGCCGACGCCGACCGCGCCGCGGGGCTCGACCGCATCACGCGGATCGAGCGGCGCAACGTGCAGGGCAGCACCAACGAGTTCGAACTCTGGTACGTGCTGCTGGACGCGGCGACCGAGCCGCCCTCGGTGATCGAGGAGCGTCCGCTCATCGTCGGCGTGCGCGAGGCGATGTTCATCCTCGAATACGACGTCGGCCCGCGCCTCCGTCGCGCCACGCTCGACCTGACCATCGTCCCCAACGACGTCGAGGACCTCCGCACCGGCGCGGTCGGCGCCGAGACGCCCGCGATCCGCCTGGTCGCCTCCGCCGTGCCGCGCCAACTCGAGTGACCCGGCGGCCCCGCGCTCCGTCCCCGAACCCGGCTACGCGCGCAGTTCCTCGATCGCCCGCGGGATCAGCCCCGCAAGGTCCGTCGCCAGCAGCCCGGCCTGCGCGCCCGACTGCGCCGCCCACATCTCGCCCGCCCGCGCGTGCGCCCACACCGCCACCCGCGCCGCGTCGAACAGGTCGAGCGGGCGCGCCGGGTCGGCCGGCATCTGCGCGAACCTCGACCGCAGCATCAACCGCTCCAGCGGCGGGACAAACTGCGAGATCACCGCCGCGAGCACGCCCGTCAGCACGTCCCCGGTGCCCGCGGTTGCCAGGCAGGGGTGCCCGGCGGGGCAGGTCCAGGTGCGCAGCCCGTCGCTCACGACCGTGCCGCGCCCCTTGAGCACGACGATGCGCCCCAGCCGCTGGGCCAACTGCTCGCAGGCGCGATCGCGCGAGCCGTTCAGGCCCAGGTCGCCCTTCATCCCCATCGCCGCGACCAGCGTGCGGAACTCGCCGGGGTGCGGCGTCAGCACCGCCGCGGCACGCAGGTCGCGTGCAAACTCGGGCACGCTCGCCAGCGCGTTCAGCCCGTCGGCGTCGAGCACCAGCGGGCGGTCCTCCTGCTGCGCGGCCCGTAACACCGCCGCACGCGAGCCGTCCGTCACGCCCAGACCCGGCCCGACGGCCAAGCACGTGCACGCCGCGACGGCGCGGTCGATCACCTCCGCCGCGACGTGCGGCGCGTACTCGCCGTCGTGGCCGCAGGGCAGTTCCAGGCCCGTCGCGCCCGCGCAGAGCGTCAGTCCCGCGTTCAGGATCGGGGCGGGCATCACGAGCCTGACCAGCCCCGCGCCGGCCCGCAGCGCGCCCAGCGCCGACAGCGCGGGCGCGCCGACCATCCGCACGCCGCGAGCGCACGACCCGCCCACGACCGCGACCGTTCCCGCCGTGCCCTTGTGCGCATCGGGCGCACGCCGCGGCAGGCGCGGCAGGTCGTTCGGCGGCGGCGCGCCGGTGGGTGGGTGGGTTGGGTTGCCCGCGCTCATTCGACGACGATCTCGAGTGCGCCGATCAGCGGCGCGAGCGCGACCAGTTCGTTCACCGTGTCGCCGTCCTTCAGGCTCGCGGTCGCGAGCACGATGTGCGTGGCGTCGAACCCGTTGCGCCCGTAGCCGCGCCCGCCCGGCAGCGTGGCGTCAAGGTCGATCCAGCGCTTCGCGCCGTCGCGCTCCAGCAGCACCTGCGTCCACATGTGGTAGCCGAAGACGCCGGACTTGCCCGCGAACTCCTCGACGAGCACCAGCCCCGAGGCCGTCCGCGCCGCGTACCCAGCGTTGCGGAGCATCGCGGTCAGCAGCGCGGCGTGCTCCGAGCAGTCGCCCTCGCACGTCCGGGCCACCTCCGCCGCCGACGCGAACCCGACGCCGAACCCCTTGTTGCGGATGTGCCGGAACACGGCCAGCCGCAGCGCCTCGACCCGCGCCTCGTGGTCGCCCTCCTTCACGCCCTTGAGCGCGTCGCGCGTCAGCCGCGCGACCACCTCGTCCTCGCTCTCGATCATCTGCGACGGCCGGCGGTACTCGGCCCTGGCGTCGTCGCCCTCGGGCGCGGGCGCGACATCGTCGGCGTCGATCCGGACGCGCAGCGTGTTCGCGTCCACCCGCTCGACGCGCTGCGCGCCGCCGGAGGGGATGTCGGCAAGGTCCTTGTCCCTGAGCCGCAGAAGATACGTCGCCTTGCGCACCGTCCGCGGCGAGTCGATCCGTCCCCTGGGCACAACCAGCGTCGACTCCATCAACTCCGGCGCGTCGACCTCGGCCTGCGCCAGATCGCGGTCGGCAAGGATCATCTCCATCACGATCCCGCCGAGGTTGGTTTCCGAGCGCACCATCGCCCCGCGCTCGTCGGCGAAGGTCACGGTGTCGATACCCGGCGCCGCGTCGCTGGTGCTGAGCAGTTTCACCCCCGGCACCTTCCTGCCCAGCCCTTCGACGTTCAGGCGTTCGACAACCCTGGTCGTGGTTGTCACGACGCGCAGCCCCTGGCTCACGTCGAGCGCTCGCACCGTGAACTCCGGCGCGCCCGCCTCCAGCCGCTTGCGGCCGAACGTCTCCGCCGCGGCGGGCGTCAGCCACGGGCCCTCCGGGAGGTCCTCCTCGGTGACCACGGGCTCGGCGCGGCCCGCGGCGCTGCGGCTCACCCTGGCGCGGCCGTTCTCGAACGTGTACCGCGCCACCGTCGGCTGCGATGCCATGGTCATCTCGGTCAGCGCCGACACCGGCCGGCCGTCGGCCGTCTCGACAAACTCGCTGGTCATGCGGATCTCGATGGCCGCGGCCCCTCGCTTGATCTTCAGCCGCGTTTCCGCGGCGGTGGTGACACGCCCGTCGGCGGTTGCGCGCGACGTGTGCATCCATCCCGCGCGCTGGCCCTGCATCTTCACGACGTACCAGCGGTCGTGGTCGTCACCCAGCGCGGCGTGGGGCGCGAGCAGCAGCACCAGCGCGCCCAGCAGCGCGAACGTCAGTCGTTGCGTGTTCATGGGCCAATGCTACGGGCCGCGCAGGCCGGCCAACCTCAGGCCGCCTTCGCGCCCGGCTTGGAGGACGGGGCGGACGGTGCGGCGCCGGGCGCGGCCTGCGCCGGCGCAGCGGCCGCCGCCGCGGGCGGCTTCTCCGGAACGCGGATCGTCGCCCCGCACCCCTTGCAACGGACGTTCTTGCCGCGCGAACTGGCCGGCACCGCGAGCACGCGGCGGCAGGTCAGGCTGGGGCACATGATGCGGATGTGGTCTCCGGGCATGGATCGACTCTCCGGGATGCTCGGCTTATCGACACGCCGGGCGCGCGACTTCAGAGGCTCCGGACGCGCGGGGGCGGCCATTCCCGGACGGATCGCCGACAATCGGCCCAGCGTCCGGAAACAACTCCGGCCGCGCCTGTGGAAAGCCGCCGGGGGCGGTCGGTCCGGGGTACACTCTCTGCCCATCGAGAGAGTGAAACGCCGCCCATGAAACTGCTCGACATCATCTCGCCGGAGTGCATCAAGTCCCCGCTGTCCGCGGGCGACAAGCAGGGCGTCATCGGCGAGTTGGTGGACCTGCTGGCGCAGGCCGGGCGCGTGCGCGACCCCAAGAGCCTGAAGGAAGCGGTGTGGACGCGCGAGCAGACGCGGACCACCGGCATCGGCAACGGGCTGGCCATCCCGCACGGCAAGTGCGCGGGAGTCGAGCAGATCGCCGTGGCCATCGGCAGGCCCGCCGCGCCCATGGACTTCCAGGCCATCGACAGCAAGCCCGTCCGGCTGATCGTCCTATTGGCCAGCCCGCCCGACAAGACCAGCGACCACATCCAGGCGCTGGCCCACATCGCGCGACTGATGACGATGGACCAGTTCCGCGAGCAGGTGTACGCGGCCAAGAGCGCACAGCAGATCTTCGACCTGCTGCGTTCGCAGGATTCCTGAGCCCGCGCCCGGCATCCCACACCGCATGACCTCGCACCCCACAGCACCGCCCCCGGCTCACCGGCCCGTGGTCGTGAGCGTGCCCGAACGGCAGGACGATCCCTCGACGACGCCCATGCACGCCGACTCGCTGCCAGTTTCCGTCACCAGTCCCGTCGGCGCGATCGACGAGTACCTCCGGCGCGTGGTCGAGGAGGCCGGCCTCGCGCCCTCGCTGACAGCGGCCATCCTGTACTCCCTGCTCGGACCGGGCAAGCGCGCCCGGCCGTTGCTGGCCTGGCACAGTTTCGCCGCCGTCGCCGGTCAAAGCGCGGACTCCGCGTCCTGCCTGCCCGCCGCCGCGGCCGTCGAACTGGTGCACGCCTTCAGCCTCGTGCACGACGACCTGCCGGGGCTTGACAACGACGACCTTCGCCGCGGCCGGGCCACGCTGCACAGGCACACGAGCGTCGCGATGGCGGTGCTCGCGGGCGACTCGATGCTGACGCTCGCGTTCCAGGCCATCGCCCAGCGCACGCCCGCCGCGCTGGCCGGGCCGTTGTGCGCCGAACTGGCCGTCGCGACCAACGCGATGATCACCGGCCAGGTGTACGACACGCTGGGCGGGCTCGACCCCGCGCTCTCGCCGCGCCAGCGTCTGGAGGTCATCCACCGCCACAAGACCGGCGCGCTGATCCGCGTCTCGTGCCGCGTCGGCGCGATGTGCGCGCTGCACCGGATCGGCGCGCGGGCCGACGACGCCGACCCCCGGCTCGCGGCGATCACGCGCTACGCCGAGGCCGCGGGCCTGATGTTCCAGATCGTCGACGACCTGCTCGACGTCACGCAGACGACCGAGCACCTCGGCAAGCGCACCGGCAAGGACCAGGACGCGGGCAAACTGACGTACCCCGGCGTCATGGGCGTCGAGGACTCGCGAGCCGAGGTGGCGCGACTGCACGAGGCGTCGATCGCCGCGCTCGCGCCGCTCGGGCCCGCCGCGGAGCCGCTCCGCCAACTCGCATCGTTCATGGCCGTCCGAACGAAATAGCAACAGGGCACGGCGACCCGCCCTCGGAGAACATCCCGCGCGGGGACGGTGTACCATTCGCGGCGCGGCGGGCCGGAGCGGGGGGCGGAAGCGGGGCCGCGTGCGCTGCCCGCCCACGGATCGGGCCGGTCTTTCTCCCGAGTCTTCGTTTCCCACTACTTGTTACAGGACCTGTGCATGACGCTGCTCGAGTCGATCAAGTCCCCCGCCGACCTCCGCAAACTGCCGGTGGACCGGCTTCCCGAGGTCGCGGCGGACATCCGCAAGGCCATCTGCGACCAGATCTCCCGCTCGGGCGGGCACCTTGCGCCCAATCTCGGCGTGGTCGAGCTGACCATCGCCATGCACTACGTCTTCGACTTTGCGTACGACCGCCTGCTGTTCGACGTCGGCCACCAGTGCTACCCGCACAAGTTGCTGACCGGCCGCCTGCCGATGCTGGCGAACCTGCGCACCAGCAAGGGCATGAGCGGGTTCCCCGAGCCGGCCGAGTCGCCCTACGACCTGTTCCGCGTCGGGCACGCGGGCACGGGCATCTCGACGGCGGTGGGCATGGCGCGCGGCGACACGCTCAACGGCGAGGCGTTTGACCCCGAGACCAACCCCAAGGGACGGCGCGTCGTCACGCTCATCGGCGACGCGTCGATCGTCAACGGCGTGGCGATGGAGGGGCTCAACGGTGCGGGCACGCTGGGGCGGCAGTTCCTCGTCATCCTCAACGACAACGGGATGTCGATCTCCAAGCCGCAGGGCGCGCTGGCGCAGTACTTCGACCGCGTGCGCCTGTCGCACACCTACGGCGAGTTCAAGAAGCAGGCCAAGGAGCTCCTCCGCAAACTTCCCGGCGGCGAGTTCGTGCGCGACGCCTACCACCGCGTGGGCGAGGCGACCAAGGCGATGATCGTCGACGGCGCCCACGCGCACGGCGCGCCCGGCCCGACCGGCGGATGGTTCGAGCACTTCGGCCTGGTGACCGTCGGCCCGATCGACGGGCACGACCTGCCCACGCTCATCGAGTTCCTCGCCGAGGCGCGCGACTTTGACCGGCCGATGGTCCTGCACGTCAAGACCGTCAAGGGCAAGGGGTTCGACTTCGCCGAGACCGACTCGAGCACCTTCCACTCGCCCTCGCCGTTCGTGCGCGAGGGCTGCCGCGTCGAACTCAGGAAGGAGGGCCGCTCGTTCACCAGCGCGTTCGGCGACGCGATGGTCGACCTGATGCGGCGCGACGAGAAGGTGGTCGCGGCGACCGCGGCGATGCCCGACGGCACCGGCATCTCCAAGGTCCTGCCGCTGTTCCCGGACCGCGCGTTCGACACGGGCATCTGCGAGTCGCACGCGATGGACATGATGGCGGGCCTGGCCAAGACCGGGTTCAAGCCCTTCTTCGCGGTCTACTCGACGTTCATGCAGCGCGCCTTCGACCAGTGCTTCCAGGAGGCGAGCCTGCAGGGCCTGCCCGTGCGGCTGTGCATGGACCGCGCCGGTCTGGTCGGCGGCGACGGCGCGGTGCACCACGGCTTCTGCGACATTGCGCTGCTGCGCACGCTGCCGAACACGGCGATCACCGCCGCGATCGACGAGCCGAGCCTGCTGGCCGCGCTGGAGTTCATGCGGACCTACGAGGACGGCCTGTCGGCGGTGCGCTACCCGCGCGACAACGTCTCGCCGCTGGTGAGCGAGCGCCTGGGCGCGTGCCCGCCGTTCGAACTCGGCAGGGCCCGCTGCCTGACGCCGGACCTCGACGTGCGGTCGGGCGCCCGTCCCGACGTCGCCGTGCTGGCCTTCGGCACGCCCGCGATCGACGCGCTCCGCGCGGCCGACGACCTCTCGGGCGAGTACCGCGTCGCGGTGTACGACGCGCGCTTCGCCAAGCCGGTCGATGCCGAACTCGTGCGCGCCTGCTACGGCGCGGGCCTGCCGGTCGTCACGGTCGAGGACCACAGCATCGTCGGCGGGTTCGGCGCCGCGGTGATCGAGGCCGCGCAGCAACTCGGGCTCGACGCGTCGCGCACCGTCCGCCTCGGCCTGCCCGACCACTGGATCATCCAGGACTCGCGCAGCAAGCAACTGGCCGAGGCGGGCATCGATCAGGCCGGCATCGCCCGCGGCATCCGGCTCGCCGCGGAGATGCGGCCCCGGGACGCGGCGGCGGCCACGGTTTCGGTGCGTGTGCAGGAGGCCGCCGCGGCGGTGAACTGACCCCGGCCGACGCTCATGCCGCGCACCGTCCTGCTCATCACCAACGCCGCCAAGCCCGACGCCGTCGCCGCGTTGCCGCAGGTGCGGGCGATGGTCCGGGGCGCGGGCGGACAGGTCGCGGCGGAGATCGCGGCGGACTCCGCGCCGCTCGAGTCGTCACAACTCCGCGGCGTCGATCTGGCCGTCGTGCTCGGCGGCGACGGCACGCTGCTGAGCCAGGCGCGCCGGTTCGTGGCGCACGGCCTGCCGCTGCTGGGCGTGAACCTCGGCAAACTCGGGTACATGGCCGAGTTCGATCTCGAAGCGCTGCGGCAGCACGCCGCGTCGCTCTTTGGCGGCGCGCCGCTGGACGTGCTGGACCGGCCGCTGCTGACGGTCGAGGCGCAGCGCGCCGGGCGCGTGCTCGCGTCGGGCTTGGCGCTCAACGACGCGGTCGTGACGGCCGGCCCGCCCTACCGCATGATCGCGCTCTCGGTCCGCATCGACGGGCACGCGGGGCCGCGCATCGAGGGCGACGGGCTGATCGTCAGCACGCCCATCGGATCGACCGCGTACAACGTCTCCGCCGGCGGGCCGATCGTCGCGCCCGACGTGCCGGCGATGGTCGTCACGCCGATCGCCGCGCACTCGCTGTCGTTCCGCCCGGTCGTAGTCTCGCTGGGCTCGACGCTCGAGATCGGCATCGACCGCGCCAACCGCGCCGACGGCTCCGGCACGACGCTCGTGCTCGACGGGCAGGCAGCGGCCCAACTGCTCGACGGCGACACGGTGCGCATCCGGCGCAACGGCACGTCGGCGCACTTCGTCCGCAACCCGGCCGGGTCGTACTGGGCGACGCTCATCAACAAGATGCGCTGGGCCGCGCCGCCCGTGACGCGCGGGCATTGAAGGGGCCGCAGACTCAGGAAAATCAATAACACAAGGGCCGGATGAGCGCACGCTCACCCGGCCCGTGCATGTCAACTCATCCGACCAGCGCCAATGGCCGAACCGTCGGCTCCGATCAGGCGTCGGGTTCGGGCGATCCGGTGCAGATCGGCAGCGTCGCCGAGGAGCCGTCCACGCTCCCGGTCTTCGGGCTCATCTGAACCGGACGCAGCCGACCCGACGGCGACACCTGGTTGTAACCGAACCCGGCGCCCTGCGCCTTGGCGAGGGCTTCCTTCTTCAGTTCTTCCCTCACGATCGCCTTTGCGTTCTTCACAGTCGCCGACTCGGCCGCGGTGTTGCCGCCGCTGGCGCGGGACAGGGTCTTCTTGTCGATCTTCTTGCCGGCCATCGTGTGGTCCTCCTTGGGGTGTTCGACGCGCTGCACACGCACGGACGCGGTGCCACGAGGCACCCCGCCCCATCGAGTACTGCGCAGTCCACGCCTCCCGCGCCACCCCGGATCGCGAATTTCATGTCCGCCCTGCCCCGAGAGGGGGATTCCCTCACGAATTCCAACCGTCGGCGTCCTCCCCAACGCAACGTTCCGGTATGCTGTTTCTCCGCGCGCTGATCGGTCGCGCCCGGCGGCGGCGGCGCCGGCCGGCAGCGACCATGCACTGAGGGTTCGCCATGCGCAGTGTCGATGCAATCGTCGCCGCGTGCACGTTCGCGGCGGGTGTTGGATGCGGTGCGTTGATCGCCCCCGCGGCCGTTCCACCGGGCGAGGCCGCCGAGGGGTTTGTCGCGCTCTTCAACGGCCGGGACACCGAGGGCTGGACGACCTCGGGCAACCTCAGCGCGTGGAAGGCGGTCGACGGCGAGTTGCACATCGACAAGGCCGCGGGCAACGGGTGGTGGCTGCGGACGGTCAAGCAGTACCGCGACTTCGACCTTCGGCTGGAGTTCAACGTGCCCAAGGGCGGGAACTCGGGCGTGGGCCTGCGCGGCTCGACGACCGGCGACCCGGCGTTCACGGGGTTCGAGGTGCAGATCTTCGACTCGCACGGGCAGCAGCCCGCGGTCAACGTGTGCGGCGCGGTGTACGGCGCGATCGCCCCGGCGAGCGTGGCGTGCAAGCCCGCGGGCGAGTGGAACGAGTACCGCATCCTGCTCGTCGGCGACACGCTCAACGTCTGGCTCAACGGCGTGCGGATCCACGCCGACGAGAAACTCGACGACCGCGGCTTCGTGCACGACCCCAAGAACAAGAGCCCGCTACGCGACCGCCTGACGACCGGCCACATCGCGCTGCAGGACCACGGCGACCCCGTGCGCTTCCGCAACATCCGCATCAGGGACCTCTCGCCCGACCCCGACGAGGGAGGCTGGACGCCGCTCTTCAACGGGCGCGACACCGCCGGCTGGTTCGCCCGAGGCGGCGGAACGTGGAAGGTCGAGGACGGCGCGCTCGTCGGCCGCGACGGCCCGGGGCACCTCTACAGCGAGGCCGGGTTCTCCGACCTCGAACTCCGCGCACACGTGAAGGTGAACACCAGGGGCAACGGCGGGCTCTACTTCCGCACCGTCCCGCGCCCCGAAGACCCCGACACATGGCCCCTGGGCTACGAGGCACAGATCGACCAGCACGACCCGAAGAACTTCACCGGGTGCATCTACGACAAGGCGTGGGGGCCGAAACTCATCACGCGCGACAACGCGTGGTTCGACTACCGCGTCCGCGCCGTCGGCGACAGCATCCAGACGTGGGTCAACGGCGTACCGATGGTGAACGCGAAACTCAGCGACTTCCGCGAGGGGCACGTCGCGCTGCAGACGCACCACCCGGGAAACGTCATCATGTGGAAGGACATCGCCGTCCGAGACCTGACGAAGAACGCCGCGGGCGGCGGCAACGAGGCACAGCGCGGCGGCGGCGTCATGGAGGCCGGTCAGTGAGCAAGCGTCTCCTTTGTGCGCTGGCGGCCTGTGCCGCGGCGGTGTTCGCGGCGGCAGCCCACGCCCACTCTCAGCCCGCGCCGACCCTGCACGGCTGGGCCGCGTCCTACGCCGCGCCCGGCGCACGTTCGCCGGTCGTCGCGTACGCGCAGCACGCCGCGTTCGCGGTCGAGCCCGGTCAGACGGTGCACCCGTCGGTCGCGCCCGAGGGATTCGTTGCCACGTTCGACGGTCTGGTCACGCTCGCCGCGCCCGGGCGCTACCGCTTCGGCGCCGATTGCGACGGCGGCACGGTGCGCATGCGCGTGTTCGGGCCGACCGTCCCGCAGGACATCACCCTCGAGATCGACGGCACGCGCCCGTCGAGCCGCGTCTCGGCGTGGGCGACGCTCCCCGCGGGCACCGTGAACGTGCAGTACCGCTTCACGCGGGCCGGCAACGCCAGGGCCAAACTCCGCGCCCTGTGGGAGATGGAGTACGGCAGCGTGGGCGGGCAGGACACGGGCTTCCGGCGCGAGCCGATCCCCGATCGGTTTGTCACGCCGCCGCCGTCCTCGCTCGCGGCGGTCGAGCAGAGCCGGCTCGAACTTCGCGGGCGCGTGCTGCTGGGCGAACTCGGTTGCACCTCCTGCCACGCGACCGACTCCGCCGCGGTCTTCGCCCGCACAGCGCCCGACCTCTCCGCGATCGGCTCGCGCGCCAGCGCGTCGTGGATGCGCAAGTGGATCGCCGGTCCGGCGAACGTGAAGAAGCACTCGGGCATGCCCGCGGTGCTGGGCGCCGACCCCGCCGCGGCGGACCGCGCCGCCGAGGACATCTCGCACTACCTCGCCACGCTGGTCGACAAGACCGGCCCCTGGAAGGCCGAGGCGCCCGCGTTCAACGACGCCGTCGTGAAGCGCGGCGAGGACCTCTACCACAGCGTCGGGTGCGTCGCCTGTCACGGCACCTACAACGACACGGGCAAGGGCTACGCCGCGCCGCACCCGCACGGCATGCTCGCGGCCAAGTGGCGGCCCAGCGCGCTCGCGGCGTTCCTGCTCAGCCCCCACGACACGCGCCCCGGCGGGCGCATGCCGGGCATGAACCTGAACCAGCAGGACGCCGACGCGCTCGCGCTCTACCTGCTCAAGGCCTGGGGCGGCGCCGACGCCACCGCGACGCTCACGCCCGAGCCGGCCCGCGTCGCCGCGGGTCGGGCCGCGTTCGTCGCGTCGGGCTGCCTGAACTGCCACGAAGTCGCCGACGCCGCCGCGGCGGCCAGATCCGGCGCGGCCAAGCCGCTCGCCGCGCCGCCGCTGGCGCGTGTGCGCGCCGGGCGCGGGTGCCTCGACCCGCGCGACACGCGCACGCCCCGCTACGACCTGACGGCGCAGGACCGCGCCGCGCTCGCGGCGGCGATCGGCGGCGCTTCGGCGTGGACCGCGGCCCACGCGCCGGGCGATTTCGCGCTCCGCGCGGTCGATGCGCTCTCCTGCCGCGCGTGCCACGAGTACGGCGCCAACGACGGCGGCGCGGCCGAGCCGATCCGCCCGCTGTTCGGCCAGCTCGTCGAGGCCGACCTGGGCGACGAGGGCCGGTTCCCGCCGCGGATCACCGGCGTGGGCAGCAAACTCACGACCGACTGGATGCGCCGTGTTCTGGTGGACGCGGGTGTGGCGCGGCCGTACATGTCGACGCGCATGCCGCAGTTCGGTCAGCGCGTGGTGGGCGAACTGGCCGATGCGCTGGCGTGCGCCGACGGCGTCTTCCCGGACACCGATGTTCCCGCGCCCGTTCCGACCGACGAGATGGTGCTGGCGGGGAAGAAACTCGTCGGCGAGACGGGGCTGTACTGCATCAACTGCCACACCTTCAACGGGCAGGTGACCGGCACGCCCGGGCCCGACATCACCAACTTCGCCTCGCGCATCCGCTACGAGTGGTGGGCCGACTACATCCACGACCCGGACCGCTTCAAGCCCGGCACGCGGATGCAGAAGTTCTACCGGCACAACAGGGGCACAATCGCCTCGATCCTCGAGGGCGACAGCCGCAGGCAGTCCGACGCGATGTGGGCGTACTTCAACCTCGGCCTGTTCATGCCCGCGCCCGAGGGGCTGACGGTGCAGGGCGGGTACGCGGTGAACGTGCTCGACAGGCCCGTCGTGCTGCGCACGTTCATGAAGGACGGCGGCTCGCGCGCCATCGCCGTCGGCAACCCCAACGGCGTGCACTACGCATTCGACGCCGTGCAGGTGCGGCTGGTCGACGCGTGGCGCGGCAGTTTCCTCGACGCCGCGGGCGCGTGGGCCAACCGCGGGGGCACCAACGTCTCCGGGCAGGGGCCGATCATCTGGAACGCCCCGCGCGGGCCCGCGCTGGTCGTCGGCGATCGGCCCGCGACCTGGCCCTCGCGCGGCGGGGCGAACGCGGGCCAGTCGTTCCACGGCTACCGGCTCGACGAGTCCGGCGCGCCGGTCTTCTTGTACGCGCTGGCCGACTTGTCGAACGGCTCGGACGCCATCCGCGTGCAGGAGCGCATCCGGCCCACCGCCGGCGCGACGCCGACGATCGTCCGCACGTTCGTCGTCGAGGGCCTGCCGCGCGGCGCGACCCTCTGGCTCAACGCCGGGCCCGGAAGCGTCCCGCACGGTGAACCCCGCAACTGCACCCTCGCGCCGGCGGGCGACGGTTTGTTCAGGATCGAGGCCGCCGGGCGCGACGCGGCGGAGTTTTCGGTCGAGATCGTCACGGGCGCGAAGTGAGCGCGGATCGATGCCACCGATTGCACGCCTCATCGATTGACCTGTCTCATCCGTTGACCATCCGATTCATCCGTGTTCCCGCTCGAACGGGCAACGGCTTCGACGACGGCAAGGGCAAGACCATGAACAAGCTGCTTTCTCTCTCGGCGGTCTCGGTGCTCTGCGTGGCGAACGCCGCCGCGGCACAGGTCGCCATCGACTTCGGCAACATCGAGTACCGCAAACTCGAGACCCGCGGCGCGACCGAGAGCGCGATGCTCGACAAACTGATGAACCAGACGCCCGTCCGCTGGTCGCCGTGGATGGTCCTCACGCCGTTTGTCGGCAACGAGAAGGGCTTCCTCGCCCGCCCGCTCCCGCCCGAGGACGAACTGCCCAAGATGACCGCCGGCGGGCCCGGCCCGGACCTGAACGCGAGGTACACCGGCAAGCAGAACCGCGAGATCGGCTGGCAGAAACTCTCCGACGAGCCCGACCGCGCGATGAGCTTGAAGATCTACAAGGACGACGAGCTCAACGTCCGCGGCACCGGCTACCTCTACTGCACCGCGACCGTCGACCGCGCCGTCTCGCTCCCGGTCACCATGGGCTCCGACGACGGCCTGCGCTTCTGGCTCAACGGCAAACTGCTCATCGACGCCGACGTGCCCCGCGGCCTGAACGTCGAGGACCACCGGCTCACACTCGACCTCAAGCCCGGCGTCAACCACCTGCTGGCAAAGGTCACGCAGGGCCAGGGCGGGTGGGACTTCCAACTCATCACCCGCACCGCGCGCGTCGACCCGATCCTCGACGCCAAACTGCAGTACCAACTCAACGCCGACTTCCCCACCGACGAAGACGCGTACTACCGCATCGCGACAGTCCCCGTCCCGCTCGACGTCGTGCTCGAGGTTGGCGGGCTCGACACGCTGCCCGACGGCCGCATCGCCGTGTGCACCCGGCGCGGCGACGTGTATCTGGTCGAGTACGCTGACGAGGACCCGCCCTTCGACGCGCGGTTCAGACTCTTCGCCTCGGGCCTGCACGAGCCGCTCGGCGTCGCCGCGCGGACCGAGAACGGCCAACTGGCGATCTACTGCGTGCAGCGCCCCGAACTGACGCGGCTGGTCGACACCAACGGCGACGGCCGCGCCGACCTGTACGACACCTTCTGCGACGCGTGGGGCGTCTCGGGCAACTACCACGAGTTCGCCTTCGGCCCCAAGTTCGACGCCGAGGGCAACGCGTGGGTCACGCTCAACGTCGGCTTCTGCGACGCCCTGGGCAAGAGCGTCGCGCCCTACCGCGGCTGGGCGGTGAAGGTCACGCCCGACCGCCGCATGATCCCCGTGTGCGACGGCCTGCGCTCGCCCAACGGCATCGGCTTCAACGCGCTGGGCGACTGCTTCTACGCCGACAACCAGGGCGACTACGTGGCGACCAACAAACTCTCGTGGATGTCGCAGGACTCCTACCACGGCCACCCCGCCGGCCTGCGCTGGCGCAAGAACTGGCAGCAGGGCGACCCGGAGCCCGCGCGCACGCTCCCCGCCGTGTGGTTCCCCTACAAGAAGATGGGCCAGTCCGCGGCCGACTGCGTGATGGACACCACCGGCGGCAGGTTCGGTCCGTTTGCCGGCCAGTTGTTCGTGGGCGACCAGTTCTCGGCGATCGTGATGCGCGTCGCGCTCGAGAAGGTCAGCGGGCCCGATGGCGACTTCTACCAGGGCGCGTGCTTCCCCTTCCGGCGCGGGCTCGATTGCGGCGTCAACCGCCTGACCTTCGACAAGAACGGCGGCATGATCGTCGGGCAGACCGACCGCGGCTGGGGATCGATCGGCCGCCTGCGCTACGGCCTGCAGCGCATCGTGTGGACCGGCAGGACGCCCTTCGAGCCTCTGACGGTGCACGCCGCGCCGCGCGGCTTTGTCGTCACCTTCACCGAGGACGTCGACCCCGCCAGCGCGGAGGACGTGAAGTCGTACTCGATGAGCAGTTACACCTACCGCTACCACGCGACCTACGGATCGCCCGAGATCCAGACGCAGACGCCCACGGTCACCGCTGCGAAGGTGACCGGCCCGCGAACGGTCGCGCTCACCGTCGAAGGCCTGCGCGACGGGGGCGAGGGCTTCGTGCACGAGATCGGCATGAGCGGCGTGAAGGCCAGGGACGGGCGCAACCTGTTGCACCCGATCGCCTACTACACGCTGCACAGGATCCCGGCGGACGAGCCGACCGTGGCGGGCCGATAGGTTCGGTCGAAATCGGGTCCACTGAGACCACCGAGAGGACACGGAGCGCGCAGAGAGAGCCCGTGCGATCTCGTCTCTCTGTGGCCTTCGTCTCGCCTCTGTGGAATCTGTGGACGGATCTACATCACGAACGCGGCGTCGGTCCACTTGCGGTCCGACCGCGCGCTCTCCACGGTCTTCTCGATGAAGTGCACGCCGCGGGCGCCGTCCTCGAGCGTCGGGTAGTCGAGTTCCGGGTGCCCTTGGTGGCCCGGCACTCCGTGCCGGGCGCGGTCGGACGCACCCAACCCGTCCGGCACGGAGTGCCGGCCGACCTCAAGGCCACTGCTCATCGCCTCCATCGCGCCCCGGTACACGTTCGCGAACGCTTCGAGAAACGCCTCCGGGTGGCCGCTGGGGACGCGCGTTGCGCTCTGCGCGGCGGGGCACAGGTACGCGTTGCCGCGGCGGAGCACCTGCTCGGGCTTGCCGTCAGCGCGGAAGAACAGCGCGTTGGGTTCTTCCTGCCGCCACTCCAGCCCGGCCTTCGTGCCCCAGATGCGGATGCGCAGGTCGTTCTCGCCGCCGATGCAGACCTGCGAGCAGGTGAGGATGCCGCGGGCGCCGTTGGAAAGGCGCAGCAGCAGGTTGGCATCATCATCGAGCGCGCGGCCGGGGACGAAGCTCGTCAGGTCCGCACAGATCTGTGTGATCTCAAGGCCGGTGATGTATCGCAGCAGGTGCTCGGCGTGCGAGCCGATATCGCCGATCGCCCCGCCAATCCCAGCGCGCTTCGGGTCGGTCCGCCAGTCGGCCTGCTTCTGCCCGCAGTCCTCGAGTTTGCTCGCCAGCCATCCCTGGTTGTACTCGACGATCACCTTGCGGATCTCGCCGAGTTCTCCCTGCGCAACCATGTGCCGCGCCTGCTTCACCAGCGGGTAGCCCGAGTAGTTGTACGTCACGGCGAACACGCCGCCGCCCGCCTTGTGCGCCGCGGCCAGTTCGCGGGCCTCCGCGCTGTTCATGCACAGCGGCTTGTCGCACACGACGTGGAAGCCCGCGCGGGCGAACGCGCCCGCGATCGGCGCGTGCGCGTGGTTGGGCGTGACGACCGACACGAAGTCGATGCGCGCATCGGGGCCGTCGCCAACAGGCCGCGCCAGTTCGCGCTCCAGCATCTCCTGCCACGAGCCGTAGTTGCGGTCGTCGGGCAGGTTCCATGGCGGCTCGCGGCCGGACTGGCGCGCCCGCGCCGGGTCGCTCGACAGGCAGCCCGCGACCAGTCGCGCGCGCCCGTCCATCGTCGCCGCGGTGCGGTGCACCGCGCCGATGAACGCCCCCTTGCCGCCGCCGACGATGCCCATTCTCAGTGTGCGCATGGTGACTCCGGAGTCTCAACGCGAAGTTCGCGAAAGCCGCGAAGAAGCGCGGGGCGCTCGCGAACCAGACGCGGGGATGGACGCACCAAACTTCAACAAGTCCTCCAGGCCCCGAGACGGGGTCAACGCCTGTACGGCCGGTTCCGTTCTCCTTCGCGCACTTCGCGACCTTCGAGTTGATGACTACCTCTCGAACGCCGCATCGAACGCCCGCCCGCTGGTCGGGAAGTCCAGCCGCTTGACGAACGCGCACGACTCCTTCGCCCCGTGCTCGCGGTCCATGCCCGCGTCCTCCCACTCGACGCTCAGCGGCCCGTTGTAGCCGATGCGGTTCAGCGAGCGGATGACCGCCTCCCAGTTCACGTGCCCGCGCCCGACAGATCGGAAGTCCCAGCCCCTCCGCACGTCCCCGAACGCCAGGTGCGAGCCCAGCACGCCCGACATCCCGTCGCCGCCCTTGTTGTTGCCGGGGCCGTAGTGCACCGCCACGTCCTTCATGTGCACATGGAAGATCCGGTCGGCGAACCGCTCGATGAACTTGTTGGGCGCGACGCCCTGCCACAGCAGGTGCGAGGGGTCGAAGTTGAACCCGAACGCCGGGTGGTTGCCGACCGCCGACAGCGCGGCCTCGGCCGTGTAGTAGTCGTACGCGATCTCGCCCGGGTGCACTTCGAGCGCGAACTTCACGCCCGCATTCTTGAAGGTGTCGAGGATCGGCCCCCACCGCTTCGCAAAGTCGTCGTACCCCGCCTTCACGTCCTCGGCACCCGTGGGCGGGAAGAAGTACCACTTGCCCCAGATGCTCGAACCCGTGAACCCGTTCACGACCTTCACGCCCAGCGTCTTTGCCGCCGCGGCGGTCTGCTTCATCTCCTGCGCTGCGCGCTGGCGCACGCCCTCGGGCTCGCCGTCGCCCCACACGTGCGCGGGCAGGATCGCCTTGTGCCGCGGGTCGATGTCGTCGCACACCGCCTGACCCACCAGGTGCGACGAGATCGCCCAGCACTTCAGGCCGTGCCTGCCGAGCAGTTCGTGGCGCGACCGGCAGTACGCCGCGCCGTCGGGCCCCGCGGCCTTGCCGACTTCGAAGTGATCGCCCCAGCAGGCCAGTTCCAGGCCGTCGTAGCCGAAGCCCCTCGCCTTGGCGGCCATGGTCTCAAGCGGCAGGTCGGCCCATTGTCCGGTGAAGAGTGTGACGGGTCGCGGCATGCCCGCAGTGTACCGCGCCGTGCCCGCGGCGCGCCGACGCTACGGCAGCGGCACGCGCCCGCCGGTCATCCAGTGCGCCAGTTGGCCGATGCCCTGGTCCGCCGCGCCAAAGCCGACGGGATAGATGTACCGCCCGCCGAAGTACAGCAGCACGATCAGCGTGAACAGCGCGATGTTCTGCCCGTTGGGCCCGTCGATGACGTCGCGGTACCGCGGCCAGAACGTCGCGAGAATCCGCGATCCGTCCAGCGGCGGGGCGGGCAGAATGTTGAAGACCGCCAGCGTGACGTTCAGCGCCGCGCCAAGGCGGAAGAACGTCTGCACGTCCGCGTACGCCTTGTCGGGCACCGACAGCGCCGGCGAGGCGTACCCGCCCGCGACGGCGACCCACGCCGCGCCCAGCACGATGCACAGCGCGCCGAGAAACAGGTTCATCACCGGCCCGGCGACGGCGACCAGCGCGTCGTCGTAGCGCCCGCGGAAGCGCGCCGGGTTGACGGGCATCAGGCCCCAGGCGATCCCGACCAGCGCGAATACGATCAGGCTCGGGAACCCCATGTGCACCACGGGGTTCCACGTCATATGGCCCGACTCGATGGGCGTGCGGTCGCCGCGCCAGATCGCGGCCCAGCCGTGGGCCAGTTCGTGCAGCGTGATCGAGCCCAGGACGATGACGACCCAGGCGACGATGACGAACGGGCCCGCCGCCTCGTACCACTTGGCGACCCACCAGCCGGTGAACATGGTCGCACCCCCGGGTTCGGGAGACTCAGGCCTTGGCCGCGGTCGCGCGCGAGTGCTTCACCGCCGAGGCGCAGACCTGGTCGAAGGCCTTGGGGTCCTCGATCGCCAGTTGGCTGAGCATCTTGCGGTTGAGTTTGATGCCGGCCATCTTCAGCCCGTTGATGAACTGGCTGTAGCGGCAGTCGCGCATGCGGCACGCGGCGGTGATGCGCGTGATCCACAGGCGGCGCATGTCGCGCTTCAGTCGGCGGCGGTCGCGGAACGCGTAGCGACCCGCGCGGATGACGGCGTCCTCGGCGCGGTACTTGGACTTGTGGTTCGAGCCGTAGTAGCCGCGCGCGGCCCGGAGGATGCGCTTGCGGGCCTGTGTGCGTGCGGCGCCTTTGCGGATGCGGGGCATGGTCGAGACTCCGAGTTGTGTCGCGTGCGGGGCGGGCGTCGCGTGGTCGGCCGGCTTTGGCCCGACGGACGGGTGTGGGACTGGTCAGTGCGTGTGCGAACCGGGCGGAACCGGCGGCGCGGCGTCGGCCGCGCAGCACGCCGGCGGGAGCATCACTTCTTGGCGGCCTTGGCCTTCTCGGCGCGGGCCGCGGCACGCTCCTGCGGCGTCGGGCTCTTCTTCAGCGTGGCCCGGGCCTGGTCGCGCCCGCGAAGACGACGGAACAGCAGCCGCTCAAGACGCTTGGCCTCGGGGTTGGACATGAACTTGTCGGTCCGGAGGCGGCGGAGGCGCTTGCTGCTCTTGCTGGAGCGCAAGTGCTTGCCGAACGCGCGGTTGTGCCGTACCAGACCGGTGGCCGTCAGGCGGATGCGCTTGAGGCTGGCCTTGTGGCTCTTGTTCTTGGGCATCGAAAACTCCAACTCCTTGGCTTAGCCCGGCTTACGAATCGGCCGCGGCGGTTGTCGCGCGCGAGACGCCGTCCGGCCGGGGCCGAAGGGACCGCAACAGTAGACCTGCCGGCGGCCGACAGCAAGGCACGACAACACAACCGTCGCCCCGGTTGCGAGGGGGACGGGCTCCGGGCTTTGGGTGCTGGGTGCTGAGTCCTGAGTCCTGAGACACCGTTCACCACCGGACGCGCCACAAGACTCGGAACCCTTCGCCCGCAGGCCGGAACCCGGAACCCGGAATCCGTATCCCGAAACCGGCCCCCGCGCCCCGCGTTCGTTCACCGCACTTGAACTTTTGCCGTTTCAAGGCCTTGCCGCGTCGAGGCCGATAACACGGCCGAGTTTGTCCGCGCGGTTTATGCCGCTTTGTGTTCTTTCCGCCTTCGTGCCGACGCGAACCGCCGCGGCCGGGGATCGGGAAGTGTGTTCAAGAGGGCGTGACCACCGGGCCGGAGGCCAGCGTGCACACCATCGCGGTCGTCAATCAGAAGGGGGGATGCGGCAAGACGACGACCGCGATCAATCTCGCCGGGGTCTTTGCCGCGCGCGGGTTCCGCACGCTGCTGGTGGACCTCGACCCGCAGGCCCACTGCGCGGCGGGTCTGGCCATCCCCGAGCAGCGGATCGACAAGCACATCGGCGACGCGATGCTCGCGCCAGAGGGCTCGCCCGTCGACGCCGACCGCCTCCTGTGGCGCGTCAGCCGGAACCTGGACCTGGCGCCCAGCACCGTGCGGCTGGCCGCGCTGGAGGCCGCCCGCGGCGAACTGGCCGGCAAGGCCGACGCCGAATCGCGCCTCAAGCGCGCCCTGGCGCGGTTCTCGACCCAGTACGACGTCGCGCTCATCGACTGCTCACCGGCGATCGGCCTGCTCACGTTCAACGCGCTGGTCGCGGCCGACGAGGTGCTGATCCCTGTTGAAACAGGCTTCTTCAGCCTGCACGGCGCGACCAAGCAGGTCAACACGATCAAGTCCGTCGCCAAGCGGCTGGGCGTGCAGCCCACGTACCGCCTGCTGCCGACGATGCACGACCCGTCCAGCGTGCTGGCGCGCGACCTGCTCGACGAGTTGCGCCGGCGGTTCCAGGGGCGGGTCGCGCCGGTCGTCATCCGCCTCGACCCCGCGCTGCGCGAGGCCGCGAGTTTCGGCCAGCCGGTCATCGAGTACGCGCCCGAGTCCGGCGGCGCGCAGGATTACGGCGCGCTCGCGTCGTTCCTCGCCGAGCACTCGCTGGGCAGGCAGGGCGCGGCCGGCGCGCACACCGCGCCCCTCGATGCGCCGCCCGCGCCGCCGCGGATGCCCGAGGTGCACGTCGTTCCCGGCATCGCCGACCGCGCGGCGATCCCCTCGTCCCGCCCGGTCGAGCACGCCGTCGCGCACGCGCCCTCGTTCGAGCGCAGGGAATCCGCCCCGCCCCGCGCAGCGCCGACGCCGGCTGGCACGCCGTCACCCGCTCCCGTCGCGCCGGCGCCGGCCGTGGCGGTGGTTGACCCGCCCGACGTGTTCGCGCCGACACGCGCGGCCGACCTTGTCGCCCGCGCCAAGCGCCTGCACGCCAACGGCGCGGGCGCCGTTCCCGCCGCGCCGACGGTCTCGCCCGCGACGCCCGCCGCGCCGGTGATCCCGGCCGCCCCGCCGCCCGCGCCCGCCGCGCCGTTGCAGGACCCGATCCTCGCCGCGGCGTGGTACGGCGTGCGGGCGACCTCGCGCGGCGTGGTGTTCCGCCAGCCGCTCACGCTGGGCCGTCGCGTGTGCGTTGCCGGCGAGTTCAACCACTGGTCCGACAACTCGACCCCGCTTGTGCCCAACGAGTCGCTCGGCCTGCTCGAGGCGATCGTGCCCGTCCCCGCGGGCACGGCGCAGTACCGCCTGGTGGTCGATGGTCAGTGGATCTCCGACCCGTACAACCCGCTCATCGCGCCCAATCCCTTCGGCGGGGCCAACAGCCTGGTGATCGTGCCCGAGTGGAACCGCGTTCCCGAGCCGGCGGGTGCGCACCGCGCGGAGGGAGCGACATGAGCGGGCAGTTCAACATCGGACCCGCGCACGGCCCGCGACTCCGCCGCGGCGACGATTCCGCGGCGGACCACGCCGCGGACTTCGACGCCCTGACCGACCTGTTCATGGGCGAGGTGAACGCCCCGCCCGCGCGGCCGGATGTGCACCCGCCGGTGCGCCGCGCGCCGGTGCTGCGCCTGGCCAGCGAGCAGGACCTGAGCGACTGGGACGACGACTCGGAGACTCCCGCCGCGCCCGCGGCGATCGCGCCGCTGCCGCCCGCGCCGGCGACACACGCCGCGTCCACAACGCGCGGTCGCGCCGAGTCGCGCGGCGACGGCGCGCCGAACCGGCCAAGCGCCGAGCCCGCGATCGTCGAGTGCATCGTGCTGGGCAACCTGCCGGTGTACGGCGCGGCGTGGGCGGCGCAGTACGTCCGCGAAGTCGCGCGGGCCGCTGGTCGGCCCGTCGCCTACCTGCGCCTCCAGAGCGGGTACGCATCGGTCGAACTGGTCGGCGGGGCCGACGCCGGCGCGCCGCAGGCGTGCGCGACGCTGGAAGACGCCGTGAAACACGCCGCGGCGAGGACCTACCGCTGGGTGCTGCGGGCCGACCTGGGCGAGGAGCCGCGCGTCGCGGCCAGCCCGCTGGTGCGCGTCGTCACGCTGCTGACCGGCGTCGACGAAACCGCGGTGCTCGGCGCGTACACGTCGATCAAGTCGCTGGCGGCGGAACTCGCCGCCGAAACCGACGCACGCGACGTCGCCATCCGCGTCGCCGTGATGGGCGCGACGCCCAAGCAGGCCGAGCCCGCGTGCGCGAGGCTGGCCGAGGCGGCGCGGCGGTTCCTCGGGCGCGACGTGCAGCACGCCGTCTGCGGCGCGAAGGTCGCGGCCTCGCGGCCGGCCGACGTGCTCTTCAGCGGCCGCACCGACCTGCGCACGGCCGACGTGATGGCGCTGCTCTCGCAGTCGCTCGGCGTACCGGCGGCCTCGACGCCGGAGATGCCCGCCGCGAGCGAGCCCGCCCCGGCCGAGTCGAGCACGCTCGACGAACTGATCGACGGCCTCGGCTGCCCGGTCATCGGCGACGCGCTCGACGAGGCGTGCGCCGAGCCGGAAGTCGCACCCGTTGCCGCCGCGCGGCCCGCACCGGCGCACGAGCCCGCGCAACCCGCGACCGCGGCCGCTCCCGCGGCGCTGGCCCACTCTGCCACGCAGGGCAACGCCGCGCCTGTTGCGCAGGCCGCCGCGACGACGGCTGTGACGGACGAACAACCCGTCGGCGCGCTCGCACTCCTGCTCGACGGCCTGCGCCCCGTGAGCGTGCTGTGCCCCTACGCGCCCGGCGTCGAACTCGCGCTCGACGCGAGCGGTGGGCTGCACCTGTTGATACGGGCCGAACCCGACGACGGCGACGACGGAGAGCAGAAGGCGCTCTCGCAGTTGCTGGTGGCCTCGGCGTGGGCCGAGGCGCACGCGATGCTGCTCGTGCCCGCGCTGGCGGCGACGGGTACGCCCGCGGCGCACGCCGCGGCGACACAGCGACCCGTTGCGCACCTGTTCACCGACCGGCCCAAGCGCTCGCGCCGCCTGCTGGAGACCGACGTGCGTGTGCACCTGCTGGCCCGCGTGCGCGTGGGCGGCCAGAGCGGGTGGTACTGCACGGCGTTGAACTAGGGCGCGCCGGGCGGGCGATGTCGATCTCGCGGTGTTGCCGAGGGGTTGGCCCGTGCAACGGTCGGGGGGTCAGGCGGTTTCCTTGCGCTTGACGCGCAGGTCGGCCAGGCGCTTGGGCACGTGCACGTCGCACTCGTCGATGATGTACTCCGCGCCGCGGTTGTCCATCTCGGGCAGGTCGTACATCAGGCCCATCATGATCTCTTCCATCACGGCGCGCAGGCCGCGGGCGCCCGTGTCGCGCGAGAGCGCGCGGGCCGCGATGGCCCGCAGCGCGCCGGGCGTGAACGTCAGGCTCGCGTTCTCGATGCTGAACAGGTGCTGGTACTGGCGCAGGATGGCGTTGCGCGGCTCGGTCAGCACGTTGATCATCGCGTCCTCGGTCAGCGGCATGAGCGGCGCGATCACCGGCAGGCGGCCGACCAGTTCGGGGATCATGCCGAACTCGATGACGTCGTCGGGCGTGACCTGGCTGAGGACGGCGGCCCGCTCGGCCTCCTCGCTGCGCTGGTCGCCGTGGAGCACGAAGCCGATGCGCTTCTTGCCGACGCGCCGGCGGATGATGTCCTCGATGCCCACGAACGTGCCGCCGCAGATGAACAGGATGTGCGAAGTGTCCATCTGGATGTACTGCTGCTCGGGGTGCTTGCGCCCGCCCTGCGGGGGGACGTTGGCCACCGTGCCCTCGAGCATCTTCAGCAGCGACTGCTGCACGCCCTCGCCCGAGACGTCGCGCGTGATCGAGACGTTGTGCGAGGTCTTGCCGATCTTGTCGATCTCGTCGATGTAGATGATGCCCCGCTGCGCGGCCTCGAGGTCGAAGTCCGCGGCCTGCAGCAGTTTCAGCAGCAGGTTCTCCACGTCCTCGCCGACGTAGCCGGCCTCGGTCAGCGTCGTCGCGTCGCCGATGGCGAAGGGCACGTTCAGGATCCGCGCCAGCGTGCGGGCCAGCAGCGTCTTGCCCGAGCCCGTCGGCCCGATGAGCATGATGTTGCTCTTGTCGAGTTCGATGTTCGTCTCTTCCTTCTCGGAGTGCAGCAGCCGCTTGTAGTGCGTGTGCACCGCCACCGAGAGGGCACGCTTGGCCTGGTCCTGGCCGATCACGTACTGGTCGAGATATTCCTTGATCGAGCGCGGCGTCGGGATGGTCTGGAACATCGCTCCCGCCGACGAGACGCGCCGCCGTTCCTGTTTGAAGATGTTCTGGCACAGGTCCGTGCAGTTGGCGCAGATGTACACGTCCGAGGGGCCTTCGACCATCGGGCCCACGTCGCGGCTGGTCTTGCCGCAGAACGAGCAGGTCGTGACCTTGCGCCCGCGGAAGCCCGAGTCGCCCCCGCCGCCGCCCGCGCCGCCGTTACCGCCGCCACCCGGCACCCCTCCCCCGCGCCCCGCGCCGGAACCGAAGTCGGAAGGGGGAAGACCGTCGCGCGTGCCCTTGGCCATGGACGCCTCAAAAAGAAGCCGCGGCACGGCCGCGGGTGGTGCGTGAATCGTCAATCCGCCGCATCTGTATCGGCGGACGGCTTGCCGCCCTGCACTCCCGCGTGCCGGGGAGGATCTCGCAGGGGCGGATCCCCAACCATCAGCGGACGCAGGACGGCCGAGCGGGGCGATTGTACCTCGTCAACCCGCGGATGGAGATAGCCGCGCAGGAAACGCGCGGCGGGGAAGCGCGGACGCGGCGTTACCGTCGTTACAGAGTCCCAACCGCGGGTCCGCCGCTCAGGGCGGGGGCCTGCGGTCGTAGGGGCCTGACGCGGGCGGATCGGGGGGGGAAGGGGAGGCGGGTGGGGCGGGCTTGGGCAGCGGTGCGCCGGTGAGATCGAAGCCGGGCTTGGCGCGCAGTTCAGAGGCTTCGGCCCGTGCCGCGGGCGTGCGCGAGGGCCGCGGCGTCGGCGCGGGAGCGGGTGCGCCGGTGAACTTCGCGGTCAGCGCGCGCCGCGCGGCCTCGTATTCCTCGGTCGAGAGTTCGCCGCGCCTGTGCATCTGTCGGAGGTTGCCGATCCAGTTGTCGGCGTGGTGCTGTTCCTTGGCGAAGACGCGCTTGCGCACGAAGAGAATCACCACGCCCAGCGCCAGAACAGCCACGATCAGCACCCCGACCCAGATCAGAACGTCGGTCGACGTCGACGCGGCGGAGCCGGGCGGTGGGAGCGCGCTGGGCATCAGGACCAGCCGCCGGCGACGATGTGGTCGCGGATGGGGGAGAGCACCTTGGGCTCGACGAACCGGTCCAGCAGGTCGTGGGCCGCGGCACGGATCTCGCCGAGCACGGCGGGAAGGTGCGTGATGTCCGAGAACGGGCCGAAGCGCCGGACGATCAGGTAGAGGCTGATGGGCTCGTCGCCGGGGTGCGGGCGGGCGGCGTGCTGGCCGCCGCCGGATGCCGACGCGGCGGGCCGGTGCGGCGAACGGGTCTTGATCTCGACGTGGGCCTGCATGCGCAGCGACTCGTCGAGCGCGACGCCGAAGACCGGCTGGCAGTCCACCGGCACGAACGCGCCGCGCCGGCCGGGGCCCGATGCGACCCCGCCCGCCGCGAGCGCCGCCAGCGGCGTCCCGCCCATGAGCGCTTCGCAGACGATCGCGTCGTGGTTGCCGCCCGCGGCGAGGTCGAAGCCCAGCAGCACCTCGACGCTGTCGATGTCCAGCGCGCTGATGTCGAGGTAGTACGGCGCGGCCTCGATCACGGCCGTGTGCAGGGCGTAGGCGTCGTCCCACTCGCGCGGGCAGACGCTCCCGGAACGGACGCTGGTGCGCCGGACGGCGACCCACTCCTGCTGGGCGTGGCGGTCGGGGGCGTGTTCGTCGGGCGCGTCGGACTCCAGCGCCAGTTCGTTGTGGTAGCGACGGAAGCGCGCCAGATTCGGGCGCTGGCGCCGCAGCCGGTCGAACAGCCCGAGGACCGTCTCGCGCCGCGTGGGCAGGTCCATCTTCAGGTTGAGCCGCAGGTTGACGTAGTACGCGGCGGTCGATGCCGCGAAACGCATGGGCATGGCGGGTCTCTCCGTCCCGGGCGCGAAGTGTACCGCCGGGCGGCGGCGGCGGGGGCGCGTCGGGGTTCAGGCCGAGAGAAGCCAGTCGGCCGCGGCGGCGGCGTCGGAGAGATCGGGCAGCGCCAGATCCGCCCCCGCGTCGCGGAGCGCGTCGACGGAGAACATGCCGGTGGCGACTGCGAGTGCGCGCAGGCCGTTGGCCTTGGCGCAGCGCACATCGTGCGGCGTGTCGCCGATGACGGCGCAGCGCGCCGGGTCGGCGTCGCGCCCGAAGCGTGCGCGGAAGCGTTGCAGCGCGACGGGCGGCAGGTGCGCGCGGTCGGGCGGGTCGTGGGGGGAGTCGTCGCCCCACGCCGCGATCGGGAACCGCGCGGGGTCGATCCCGCAGGCGCGGAGTTTGATCGAGCCGGTGTCGGGGAAGTTGCCGGTGAGCAGGCCCAGCGCGGCGCGCGGTTCCAGCAGGTCGAGCAGCCGTGCGACGCCCGGCAGCGCGCGGGCGGTCGCGGTCTGTGGGAGTTTCTCGGACAGGTGCCTGCGGTAGGCGTCGCGCAGCCCCGCCGCGTTCGCTGGCGTCGCGGCGTGGCCGTTGGCGACGAGCAGGTCACGCACGATGAGCGGGTCGAGCCGCCCGGCGTAGTCGACGCCGGATGCGGTGAACGAGGGCCCGAAGAGTTCCCGCCCCGCGGCCTCCATGGCGCGGATGCCCACGCCGCTGGTGGAGATGAGCGTCGCGTCGATGTCGAACAGCAGCAGGTTCATGCGGGTTGCGCTCTCAGCGTCGGATCTCAAAGCCCTGCTCGCCCGCGCGCTCGGGCAGTTCGGCCCGGTCGGCGCGTGCGATGTTCCGGCCCATGCGCTCGGCGACGCGCGCGAGCAGCGCCTCGACGTCCTGCGGGGCGCCCTGAGCCTCCAGCAGGACGGTGCCGTCGGGCTGGTTGCGAACAAACCCTGAGACGTTCAGGCCGTCGGCGCACCACGAGGCGGTGGCGCGAAAGCCCACGCCCTGCACGCGGCCGGAATAGACGACGCGGATGCGCACGGGGCGGAGCGTAGCCGCGCGGCGTGCGCGGCGGTTGTTCGCATTCGGGTCGTATGTCGCGAGCCGCGTTCTCGGACGCTCGCGCGGCGCTCCGCGAGGAATGTGACGAACTTGTCGGGGTTGTTTGACGCGCCGCAATGCGGTGCTACCTTTCAGGCGTCTGGGAAGGTCGCCCAACCCAGGATCCATCGGGCCAGAGACGGCGTCCGTGCCGATCATCTCCGGGATCAAATGTCTCCGGGCGACCGACTCGCGACACCCTCCGGACTCCGGGCTTGTTCAAGCCCCGGAGTGTTGCGGCGTTTCTTGCCGCGTGTCGGGCGCGGGCGGTGATCGCGAGACCCACGCACCTTCGAGATTCTTTGCCTCGTGAAAGGGTCGCGCCGTCGGTGTTGACGCCGCGCGGCGGGTTGCGAAGTGCTGGGTTCAGATCGCATGACGACGCTCACACGCACGGCCGCGTTCAACGACGACAAGCGCCGGGTCCTCGAGGCCACGGACATCGTGCGCCTGATCGGCGAGCAGATCGCGCTGCGCCCCAAGGGGCGCGAACTGGTCGGGCTGTGCCCGTTCCACAACGACCACACGCCGTCGATGTGCGTGGTGCCGCACAAGCAGATCTTCCACTGCTTCTCGTGCGGCGCGGGGGGCGACGCGCTGCGGTTCGTGATGGACTACCACAAGATGTCCTTCCGCGAGGCGCTCCAGCATCTGGCGGACCGCGCGGGCATCAGACTCACCCCGTGGCGAGCGTCGCCCGGCCCGGCCGGCGGCGAGGGCGATCAGACTCCGCGCTCGGCGATGCTGGGCGCCAACCAGACAGCCTGCGACTTCTTCCGGGCCATCCTGCAGCACGAGGAGCACGGGCGCGCGGCGCGCGAGGTCATCGAGCGCCGCGGCATCGCTCCGGAGATGGTCGAGGCCTTCGGCCTTGGCGCGGCGCCCGACAAGTGGGACGGCCTGCTGCTCACGGTGCAGAAGAAGGGTCTGGACCCGGCGCCCTTCCGCGCGGCGGGGCTGTTCAAGGCGCGCGACGACGGGGGCGTGTACGACGCCTTCCGCAACCGCCTGATGTTCCCGATCCACGACCAGATCGGGCGCGTCGTGGGCTTCGGCGGTCGCAGGATCCGCGAAGAGGACGACCCCAAGTACCTCAACTCGGCCGAGTCGGCGGTCTTCGACAAGGGCACGACGCTGTACGCCCTGCACCAGGCGGCGCAGACAATCCGCACGAGCCGGCGCGCCGTGGTCGTCGAGGGGTACATGGACGCCATCGCCTGCCACCAGGCGGGCGTGCGCAACGCGGTCGCGACGCTCGGCACCGCGCTCACCGTCGGCAACGCGCGGGTGCTGCGCCGGCTGTGTGACACCGTCGTGCTGCTCTTCGACGGCGACGAGGCGGGGATGAAGGCGGCCGAGCGCGCCGTCGAGGTCTTCTTCGCCGAGCCGATCGACGTGCGCATCGCCACGCTCGCCCCGCACACCGACGCCAAGGACCCAGACGAACTGCTCAGGCGCGAGGGCGGGCGCGAGGCGCTCGAACGGGTCTTTGCCGCCGCGGCGGACCCGCTGGACCTGCTCTTCGCCCGCGTGCGGAGCGCGACGCAGGGCCGGGGGCTGGCGGCGCGGTCGCGGACCATCGACGAGTTCACCACGAGGCTGGTCGCGCTGGGCCTCTCGACGGTCGAGCCGGTGCGCTACCAGCTGATCGTCCGGCGCATCGCCGAGGTCGCGGGCGTGGACTACGAGACCATCGGGCAGTCGCTGCGGCAGAAGATCACGCGGCACCGCGCACGCCCCGCGGCCGAGAGCACCGGCGCCGACGCGCCGGCGCAGCCGTTCAGGGCCGACGCGCAGGCGCACCTGCTGGCGTGCCTGATGTGCCACCCGGACCTCTGGAACCGCCTGAAGGACGAGGAGTGGGAGTTGCTCTCGCCCGAGTCGATGGCCGAGGGTCCGGCGCGCGAGGTGGCGCGGGCGATGGCCGACATCCGCCTGCACGAGGAGCCGACGACGCTGGGCGCGGTGCTGGCCGCGCTCGACGACGCCGAGGCCCAGCGGTTCGCCACGCGCATCTCGACGATGGTAGACCACCTGACCGGCGGCGACCCGTCGCGGCTGGTCGCGCACTTCGCCGAGCGACTGCGCGAGGCGATGCTGCAGCGGACGATCCGCCGGCCCTCGCGCGCCGCCGCGGAACGGCCCGACGGCGAGTCGTGGATGCAGGCCGTGCTGCGGCAGCGCGAGCTCCGCGCCGCGGTCGGGCACGACCCGACGCGCCTGCCGCGGCCGGGCGGGTGACGGTCGGCGCAGGGTGGCGCGACGGCCGGGGAATACGCAGTGTGCAGAGGGGTCGGGTCGGCGGGAAGGATCGAGGCAGGGTTGGGAAGGGTCGGAAGCGCGGAGAAAGGCCGCGGGACGAGCAGGACGCGTGGAACGTTGGCGGATCGGCGCAGCGGGCACTTCTCCGCTGCGTACAACAGAACGGTCGGGCCCCGGCGGCGTGCACTCCACGTCTTGAGGACGTGTTCGCCGGAGGCCCTGCAGGCTGCCGCGGAGGCAAGCGGCGTGCAGGAGGCAAACGTGGTGCAAGGACTTGATTCGTGTCTTGAGAACCTCATCAACCTGAGCGTGCAGAGAGGGTGGCTGTCGTATGAGGAACTGAACAACACGCTCCCGGACGAGTGGGTGGACCCCGACCGGCTGCACGAACTGCTCGTGCTGATCGACGCGCGCGGGGTGGAACTCATCGACGAGATGGAGTACCGCGCGCGGTGCTGGCGCGAGTCGCGCCGCAAGGGCGGCGAAGAGGCGATCGCCGCGACCGGCCTGACCAACCCGCAGCGCGCGGTGACGGTCGCCGGGGGCGAGCGGAACCTGCCGCCGAACTGGTCGGCGCCGCCGCCGCTGCCCGCGCCCCCGGCGCGCGGGCGGGCCGCCGCGCAGGACGTCGAGGACGCGCTCAACGACGCCGCGCTGCAGCGCGACCTGCAGGAGGCGCTGGCGGCCGAGGGCCACAAGCGGATCGACGACCCGATCCGCATGTACCTGTCGCAGATGGGCTCGATCCCGCTGCTGACGCGCGACGAGGAGGTGCGGCTGGCCAAGAAGATCGAGACCACGCGGATGATCTTCCGCCGCCGCTGCCTGGAGTCGGACTACATCGTGGCCCAGGCGGTGAACCTGCTGCGCCAGGTCGCGTCGGGCGAACTGCCGTTCGACCGCACGATGCGGATCTCGACGGCCGAGGACCACGCGCGCGAGCGCATCACCAGGCGCATCCCCTACAACCTGGCGACGCTGGACAAACTGCTGGCGCTGAACCGGCAGGACTGGGAGCGGCTGCAGTCCCTGCCGGCGGACGGTGACGATGCGGCGGAGATCCGCGAGCGGATGAGCACGCGCCGGCGGAAGATGGCCGCGCTGACCGAGGAACTGAGCCTGCGCACGGGCAAGATCATCCCGCTGATGCGCAAACTCCGGAGCATCAGCAAGAAGATGGCCGGGCTGGAGGCGGACCTGCGCAAGGCCGAGAAGAGCCCGAAGCGCTACGACGCCGAGGACGTGGCGGTGATGCAGGAGGAACTGGCGGGGCTTCGCTCGCTGGTGCTGGAGGAGGCGGCGTCGCTGGCGCGCCGCGTGCGCGACATCGACGCGGTGTTCTGGGAGTACGAGCAGGCCAAGCGCGACCTGTCGGGCGGCAACCTGCGGCTGGTGGTGTCGATCGCCAAGAAGTACCGCAACCGCGGGCTGCCGTTCCTGGACGTGATCCAGGAGGGCAACACGGGCCTGATGCGGGCGGTGGACAAGTACGAATATAAGAGAGGATATAAGTTCAGCACCTACGCGACGTGGTGGATCCGGCAGGCCATCACCCGCGCCATCGCCGACCACGCGCGGACGATCCGCATCCCCGTGCACATGATCGAGACCATCAGCAAGCTGCGCGCCATCCAGAAGGCCATGGTGCAGGAGACCGGTGCCGAGCCGACGGTCGAGGAACTCGCCGAGCGCGCGGGCCTGAGCGTCTCCGAGACCCGGCGCGTGCTCAAGGTCTCGCGCCACCCCGTCTCGCTGGACCGGCCCGTGGGCGAGACCGAGGACTCGTACTTCGGCGACTTCATCGAGGACGAGGGGCAGCGCCCGCCCAGCGAGACCGCCGGGCAGGACATGCTCAAGCAGCGCATCGAGCAGGTGCTCAAGAGCCTGACCTACCGCGAGCGCGAGATCATCAAGCTCCGCTACGGCATCGGCGATGGGTACACCTACACGCTCGAGGAGGTCGGCCGCATCTTCAAGGTCACGCGCGAGCGCGTCCGTCAGGTCGAGGCCAAGGCGATCCGCAAACTCCAGCACCCGGTGCGGGCCCGCAAACTCGCGGGTTTCGTGGACAAGGCGCTGGCGGCGCAGGGCATGGAGTAGACAAAGGCGCCGGGTCACTCGCGGTTGCTTTTCGGAGACTCCGGCACAAGCGCGACCAACGCTGCCGAACTGTGTCCTCCTGCTCGCGGAGGAGTTGGGCTACCACCCGGTTCGGCATGCCGCGAACCTTGAGCTGGAGCAGTTCGCGGTCCTGTTCTGCGACCAGTGAGGCGGCCAACCAGTTGAGTGAGGCGCTCGCGTCCGCCTCTTCAGCACTTTCCATGGTGGCCGCGGCCTGTCGGAGCAAGTCGCCATAGTGACCGGAAAGGCGTCGCAGACGGGCCGCGACTCTTCGTTTTTCCATCACCAGGTTGTGTGAGGTCGTCAGTACGAATGCCCAGAGTTGGGCATCGGTCGCCGCGCGGATCTGATTGCGGGACGCGGCACGGTCCAACCGTAACACGAGGGAGCCGAAGAGGTCGTTCGTATCGGCTACGTCACGGGCAGCGTGCACTGCCCGAAGCTT
>CALKJW010000024.1 GCA_937995595.1 uncultured Phycisphaerales bacterium
AACCCCTGGCCGTCGGGCAGCACGACGACGCGGATCGACCGCCCCTTGTACTGGCGGACGATCGCGGAGCCGGCGGCGGGGAGGCGCCGGTCCACCTTCTCCCGTTGGTCGATCGATCGGATTGTGGTTCGGATCTCGCCCGGCTGGGTCGGGCAGACCAGCGTCCTCGGGGCCATCACGCGAACCTCGGCGTCGTCGGCCAGTTCCGCCGCCCGCTTGCGCGCCCGATCGCTCAGGTCCCCCTCCGCGTTGGCCTGCATGCGCCAGGCGATCTTGCGGATCAAGTAGGCGCGGTGTCGCGTGCGGCACGGGTGCCCGTGCAACTCCTCGTACCGCCGGACGAGGTCGCCGGTGGTCATCCGGCCCAAGTCGTCGAGTTGTCGTTGGATCGTGTCCGACATGGCGTCTCCTCATCGCATCGGCCCGGAGCCCCTAACCCGCGGGCCGCGCGGCGACACTGAGGCCGGCATGCGGCGGGAGTTCAAGTCCGCCATCGGAGGATTCCGCGGGCGGCTCCATGTCCCGGGTGGAACGCGAACGGGCGATGTGAACGGCGCGCATGAGCCCGCAAGCCAGGATGCTCGCGACCTCGGCGTCCCGCTCCGCCGGCGTCATCGTCTCCGGGTCCTTCGTGTTCACGATGCGGCTCCAGGGATGAGCGGCGCGGCCGGCGGGCCGCCGTCTCTGGCTACCTATGCAGTCGCGGCCCGAAGTGCGCGCGACAATGAACCGCGTGCACGGGTGTCGAACGCGGTCGCGCCAGCATCGATGGTGCAACGGTGGGGTTCGCGCGCGCTTCCGCACACGCGACCTCCTGATAACCCCCGCTCGTCCCCGAGAGAGATCCCGAGAGACTTTGGCCGCTTCCGGGCCGGACTCGGCCGCTGGCCATGCACGCCGGTTATCGCGGAGCGCCGCGGAGAGACCTCGGTCGTGTCGGGGAGTGGCGCGCGAACCCCCGCGATTCACGTGCGGGAAAGCGAAAACGCCGCCGAGGTCTCTCGGCGGCGTTCCCTGAAAACCGAGGGGCCGGCTGCTTTCGCAACCGGCCCGGTAATAGCGGGGCCAGGATTTGAACCTGGGACCTTCGGGTTATGAGCCCGACGAGCTACCGGACTGCTCCACCCCGCAATCAGGACCGGAGCATAGGGGTGGACGGGCTGTGGATCAAGGCGGACCAGGAAAGCGCGGACGCCGGATCTCAGCGCGGTGGGTGTGCGGAGTTCAGCGTTCGAAATGCGGAGCGTGCCGCGAGGATCGTGGGTGGGTCGAAGGTCGTGGGCGGGCCGATGAGCGCCGCGCGGGACCCCACACCCGCAACCCGAAGCCCCGAAGCCCGGAGCAGGACCCACGCCCGGAGCCCCAAAGCCCCAGCGCCGGACGCTGAAACCCACGGTCCAGCCCAGCGCGCGCAGCCGTCCGCGGCTTCGACCCTTGCGCGCGTCCCCAACCGCCGCGCTCCCTACACTCCGCCCGATGACGCAGAATCGCGAATCGGTCAACGTCATGCTCGTCGGTGGCGGCGGGCGCGAGCACGCGCTGGCGTGGAAACTCCGCCAGTCGCCGCGGCTGGGCAACCTGTTTGTCACCAACCCGGAGAACCCCGGCCTTGCCGCGCTGGGCCGGCCTGTCGATGCCCCCATCGACATCCGCGCGCCATTCCAGATCCAGCGTTTCTGCGACAAGAACCGCATCGGGCTGGTGGTCATCGGCCCTGAAGAGCCGCTCGCGGCGGGCCTTGCCGACGTCCTCGCCGCGCCGGGCCGCGCGGTCTTCGGCCCCACCGCCGCGGGCGCGCGGCTCGAAGCCGACAAGGCCTGGGCCAAGCAGTTGATGCGTGCGGCCAGCGTGCCCATGGCCGACGGCCGCACGTTCACCGACCCCGCCGCGGCGAAGATGTACATCGAGACCCGCGAGGACCCGCCGGTGGTCAAGGCCTCGGGCCTGGCCAAGGGCAAGGGCGTGATCGTGCCGCAGACGATGGCCGAAGCGCTCGACGCGATCGACCGCATCATGATCAAGCGCGAGTTCGGCGACGCGGGCCGTTCGGTCGTGGTCGAGGAGCGCCTCGAAGGCCACGAGGCCTCGGTGCTCGCGCTGGTCGACGGCCGCACGATCTACGTGCTCGAAGCGTGCCAGGATCACAAGCGTCTGGGCGACAACGACACCGGCCCCAACACCGGCGGCATGGGCGTCTACTGCCCCGGCGGCATCACCGACGACGCGACCATCGCGCAGGTGCAGGCCGAGGTGCTCGTGCCGACGCTCGACGCGCTGCGGTGCGACGGCGTCGACTTCCGCGGCGTGCTGTACGCGGGGCTGATGATCACGCCCGGCGGGCCCAAGGTGCTGGAGTTCAACACGCGCTTCGGCGACCCCGAGTGCCAGGCGCTCATGGCGCGCTTCGACGCCGACCTGCTCGAGGTGCTGCTGGCCACGGCGACGCGACGTCTGGACGAGGTCGAGATCAACTGGAAACCCGCCGCGAGTTGCTGCGTCGTCATCGCCAGCGAGGGCTACCCGGTCAACCCGCGCACGGGCGTGCCGATCGAGGGCATCGACGCCGCGGCGGCGGTCCCCGGCGTGCAGGTCTTCCACGCGGGCACGAAGCGCGACGCGACCGGCGCGATCGTGACGGCGGGCGGGCGCGTGCTGAACGTGGTCGGCGCTGGCGACAGCCTCGCCGAGGCGCGTGCGCTGGCGTACCGCGCGGCGGACCTGATCCGATTCACCGGCAAGGTGATGCGGCGCGACATCGGCGCGCGGGCGCCCGCGCTCGCCGGGCAATGACCCGCGACGCCCCGCGACGCCCCGCGCAACGCCGCGGGGGCGGCGATCGGGCCTAGCATCCGCCGCGGCGTGCCGCGCGTTCGTGGACGGGTCTGTCAACGCTTCCCCCCGGGCGAGAGCCCGGGCGCTCGAGGAAGGATTCGCCGATGCTCCCCAAGCCTCCCGCCCGAGAGGGTTCGCTCGGTTTTCTCTATCTGCCGCCGTACCGTGTGCAGGGCACGTCGGTCGCGGGGGAGGCGACCGTCATCGCCGTGCCGGAACTGGACCTGTGCTTCGACATGGGCTGCTGCCCGCGCGCGGTGCTGTCGAGCAAGATGGTCTGCGTCTCGCACGGCCACATGGACCACGTCGGCGGGCTGGCGTACTACTGCTCGCAGCGGTACTTCCAGGGCATGGGCGAGGGCACGATCGTGTGCGACGCGCGCATCGCGCCCGCGATCGAGCGCATGATGGCCGGCTACGTCGAACTCGAGCGGCAGAACACGCCGTACAAACTGGTCGCGCTCAAGAACAACGACGAGATCCCGCTCAAGGCCAACATCGTGCTCCGCGCGGTCGAGGTCGAGCACACCGTCCCCGCGATGGGCTACGTCGCCGTCGAGAAGCGCAGCAAACTCAGGGAAGAACTGGTCGGCACGCCACAGGAGAAACTCCGCGAACTCAAGGACCGAGGCGTCGAGATCACGCGGCAGTTCCAGATCCCGCTCGTCGCCTACATGGGCGACACCGCGCCCGGCCCGCACCTGGTCCGCGAAGACGTCCGCAAGGCCCAGATCGTCATCTGCGAGTGCACCTTCACCGAAGAGGACCACGCCGAACGCGCCAAGGTCGGCATGCACATGCACGCGGAGGCCATCGCCGAGTGGCTGGGCGTGCTGGAGTGCCAGCACCTTGTGCTCGTGCACATCTCGCGGCGGACAAACCTCGCCGTCGCGCGCAAGCGCATCATGGACCTTATCGGCCCCGAGAAGGCCGCGAAGGTGCACCTGCTCATGGACCACCGCTTCAACCGAGAGCGCTACGAGCGGCAGGTGGCCGAGGCCGGCGGGGCGCAAGCCGCTGCCAAGGACGCCGGCACCGAGCCCGCCCCGCGGCAAACCAAGCAGCGGGCCTGACCAAGTGCGCGTGTGGGTCACCGCCACATTCAGTCGGGGTCGGCTTTCCGATTTCTGTGCATCCGGTGGGGCAGGCGTCTCGCCTGCCCACCACACCCGCACCCCGCGCTCGCGTTGATGACCGAGTCTCATCCCCAACGGGGAGAGGTCGGCAACGCCGACCCTCGGGGCCCGACTCTCCCCCGACGGCCGAACATGCCGCCCGTGCAGTTGCCAACAGGCGCCCCTCGCCGCCTATACTCCGGCCCCGTCGCGGCGAGCCTGCAAGGGCGACCCGCGCCGGGCACAACCAGACACGGGGCGGTAGCTCAGTTGGTAGAGCGCATCGTTCGCAATGATGAGGTCGGGAGTTCGACTCTCCTCCGCTCCACTTGCCCGTAAACCCCTGCGAAAGCAGGGGTTGTTCGTTGTTGACCGGCGACTTGGCCGGGGCCCGGGCCGCTCAGAAGTTGAAGATCGCGTCCAGCACGCGCGGGATCAGGCCCTTTTCGCCCGCCTTCTTCACCTGTCCGTCGTGCTCGATCTTCATCACGAAGTTGGCCAGTTGGGTCGACTGGATCGTGTTGCTCTTGGTGATGTCGTCGGCGCGGCACAGGCCCGAGAGGACCATCGTCTTGGTCTCCTCGTCGGTCTGCGTGTGCCGGCGCGCTTCGAGCAGCAGCGTGCCGTTGGGCTTCACCTCGATCACCGTCGCCGCGATGCGCATGGTCAGCCGGTCCTTGCGCTCAAACTCGCCCTCGCCCTTGAAGTTGTTGCCCGCGCCGGCCTCTACGCCGACGGGCAGCCCCGTCGAGTCGCCCTCGCGCAACTGCGCTTCGAGCAGGTGCCGAAGCGACGGGAACCGCTTGAGTTCGGCCTTCAGGTCGAACTTCTTCTTGGTGTCCAGCGTCTGTTCGAGTTTCTGCGTGCTGACCTCGTTGATGATGATCTCGACCAGGTCGTGCTTGGCCCACTGGCGCGGCGGCGGGGGGGTCACGGCGAAGAGGCTCACGCTCTCGAGCACCTGCGCCGCGGGCTGCGCCCCGGCGCGCGGCGTCGCGGCGACGCCTGGCGTCGCGGTCGGCGGTTGCTGTCCCTGTGGCGTGCCGTCCGGCGCGGGGTGCGACGCCGGCGCGGGCGGCACGGGCGCGTTGGGACGCGGAGCGGAACGGTCCAGAAGCCCCTGCGCAGAGGCGGGCGATGCGAGCGCCGCGGTCATGCACGCCGCGGCGAGAAGTGAAGGTGTGTGCCGCATGGTCTGTTCCTCTTGGCGCCGAGTGAGCGGGCCGGGTTGGTGCGGGCGCGCGTGGCTGCGTGCGTGTTCACGAGTGGGGGAGATCAGTCCGTCGCGCCGGGTCCGGCGAGCATCACGGCGCGCCCGGGGCCGGCGATCCGCGCGGCGAACGAGTCCTCCGCGCCGTCCATGCGAAACGTGATGACCTCGCCCTCGCGTCCGGATTCCAGCGCGCGGGCCCGCGCCTGCACCGCCACCGCGCCCGAGAGGCAGTGCACGTACACCACGTCGCCGCGCCGGACGACGATCGGGGCCTCGACGTCCGAGGGCGCGACGATGTCGCCGTCCTTGATGCGGTTCCGCGCGACGGCGCCGACGATGCTCTCGCGCGGCGGCGAGGCCGAGCGCGTCGCCCCCGGCGCGAGCCAGCGCCGCTCGGGGCGGATGTCCGAGTCGCTGATCGTCTCGCGCCGGTCGATGGTGCGCTGCGCGACGAACACCTCGCGCAGCACGAGCACGTCGAGCGTGACGCGGTGCTCGGCGACGACGCGGTCGCCGTCGTAGACGGTGGCACGCACCGGCACGCGGGACGAGGAAGGCGACGCCGCGGGCCGCACCTCGACCGCGTGCTTCTCGGCGACACCGGCGTCGAGCGCCGCGGCGTCGGCGGGGTCGATGGCCAGTTGCAGTTCGGCGGGTCGAACGCCGTAGTGCGCGGCGAGCCGCCGCGCGACGGCCTTGGCGATCGTCGGGGGGCCGGAGACGTCCACGACGGCGTAGCGCGGGCCCTCGCGCTGCGGGCGGGCGGGCGCGGGCTGCGCCGGCGGGGCCGGCCGTTGGAGCACGCACGCCGAGCCGTGGAGCGTCACGCGGCCCCAGTTCGCGCCGGCGCGGTCGAGCGCGGCGCGAACCTCGGCGACGGTCACCCGCTCTCGCCCGGCCGCGCTGTCGGCGACGACGACCGCGCCCCACCCGGCCGCGTCGTCGCCAATGACGTCGGCCACGTCGGCGAGTCTCACGGCGCTCGTCGCGTCGGGCAGCAGCGCCGCTGCGCGGAGCGAGACGGTGGTCTGGGCGTGGGCCGTGCGCGCCGGCGCGAGCAGCGCGAGCGCGCCGGCGACCAGCGCGATCAGCACGCGGAGCAGTGGCCGAAGCGGCACGCGTGCGGCAGAACTGTGATGGGCCGCGGCGGTGGTGGGGGTGGTCACGGCGTCACCTCCTCAACTGCGCCACGGCGCGGAGCACTTCGTCCGCCGCGCGGATGGTGTTCGAGTTCATCTCGAACGCCCGCTGCACGCGGATCAGGTGGATCAGTTCGTTCGTCGGATCGACGTTCGAACTCTCGTAGTACCCCTGCAGGATGGTGCCGAACGCGTCGGTGCCCGGCTCGCCCTCGATGGGCGGCCCGCTCGCGGCGGTCTCGACGAACAGGTTCTCGCCGACGGACTTCAGGCCCCACGGGTTGACGAAGTTGGCCAGTTGCAGCTGGCCGACGTCCTCGGGTTCGGCGACGCCGGGGCGCTTCACGAGCACGCGTCCGTTGGCGTCGATCTGGATGTCCTCGACGTCGCCGTCGATGGTGATGCCGTCGGCCAGCCGTCGGCCCTGGTCGGTGGCGAGGACCAGTTCGCCGTCGGAGTTGAGCGCCAGTTGCCCGCTGCGCGTGTAGGCGACGCCGCCGACCCCGCGCGCGTCCTCGACCTGCACCCGGAGAAAGCCGTTGCCCTGAATGAAGATGTCGAGCTTGTTGCCCTTGATGGGGTTGCCGGAGGTGAAGTCGAACTCCGTGCCCGAGACCTTCACGCCCAGGCCGACCAGCAGGCCGGTGGGCCGCTGGTCGTCGTTGGCGTTGCGTACGCCCGGCTGGCTCTGCTCGATGTAGAGCAGGTCCTGGAAGTTGGCGCGGCTGGCCTTGAAGCCCGCCGTGTTCACGTTCGCGAGGTTGTTCGAGATGACGTCCAGCGCGGTGTTGAGCGCCGAGAGGCCGGACGCGGCGGACTGGAGGGAAACAAGGGCCATGTGGGTCTCACAACAGAGTGACTGCTCTCAGTTCACGCGGCCGAGCGAGGAGATCGCGCGGCCCGCCAGTTCGTCGTGCATCTGCATCATGCGCAGGCTCGCGCTCGCGGCGTTCGCGGCGTCCTGCACGGCCATCATCGCCGCGACCGGGTCCACCGCGGAGTTCTCCACCGCGTGCTGCACCACCTGCCCGGCGGCGCGCACGCGACCCGCGGCCGACGACGCGGCGAACAGGTTGTCGCCCTGCTTGCGGAGCGTGCGGCGGTCGGCAAAGTCGGCAAGGCCCAGGCGCGCGATTTCGCGGCCGCCCTGGATCACCGAGCCGTCGCCGTCGATGACCACCTTCTGCCGCGGGTCGAGTCGGATCGGCCGGTCGTTGTCGTCGAGCACCTGCGCCCCTCCCGCGGCCATGACGAGGTACCCGTCGCGCCCGCGGACAAACCGCCCGTCGCGCGTGAAGCGGACGTCCTGCGGGCCGTCGCGCCCCGAGCCGACAACGAAGAACCCGTCGCCCCGGATGGCCACGTCGAGTTCGTTGCCGGTGGTCTGCAGCGCGCCCTGCTTGAAGGAGGTCCGCGTCGGCGCCAGCAGCACGCCCGCGCCCAGCCGCTCCAGCAGTTTGTTCGAGGGCAGGTGGAAGAGGTGGTCCTCGACTCGCGACGCCTCGCGCGGCACGGTCGCGCCCACGTCGAGTTTGAAGCCGACGGTGTTGATGTTGGCGAGGTTGTTGGCCGCGACGTCCTGGCGGTGCATCGCCGCGAGAACCCCGGAAGCGCCGATCGCGTAGCCGTAGTTCACGGCGCGCCCCCTTCCCGCGCGGCCGCGCCGGGCGCGGCGGCGTTGCGCGTTTCGGGCGAAACCTGCGCCACGTGCAGCGCGGCGGCTGCGCGGGCCAGCACGATCAGCCGCAGGCCCAGCGCCTGGTCGCGCGGCAGGTCGCGCAGCAGCGCGGCGGTCGGCGCGCCGTCAAAGTCCAGCGTTTCACGCGGTTCGGCGTAGCACATCGTTGCGGCACCTCGTCGCCGCGGCGCGGTGCGCACAAGCGCGCACCCGCCGGGCGAAGGGCCGGCAGATCAATCGGTGTGCCAGTTCGCCGCCCGCCGCCGACGCAGCGTGCCAGAAATGAAGGGCCTACGCCCGCCCGCCGCCGCCGCCGCACCCGCCGCCCGGCTTGCCGCACGGGCAGCACGCGCCCAGCGAAACCCCGCCGACCGTGCCGCCCGAGGTCTTGGCGTTCGGAGCCGAGATCGCCCGCTTGAACACGCGGCCCTTGCCCTCGGGGTCGGGCACGGGCGCATCGGCCTCGGCCATCGGGCGCATCAGTTCGAGTCGGGTCCCGTCCTGCTCGCAGATGTACTCATAGATCGGCATATGGAAAGTGTATGGGCGGCGCGCCCGCCCGCGCGTCGGCGTCCGCGCGCCCCGCGCCGCGGCACGGCATTCGCGTTCGCTCACGCCATGCGTTCGAATCACCCATTCGCCGCGGCGTTCTTGCGCCTCGCGCTCGCAACCGCGGCCATCGCTGCGCCTGTCAGCGAGACTCTTGCGCAGCCAGCCCCCGCGCCGGCGCCCGCGGCCCGCTCCGCTCCGCCGCGGCGCGACAACCCCGCGACCAGCATTCAGGACTTCGTCCGGCTGGAGGGCCAGTCGGCCTCGCCGATCCGCGGCGTGGGGCTGGTCAACGGCCTGAAAGGGACGGGCGATTCGGGCGGCGACCTGACACTGGCCTTCCCGCTGGCGGAGATGTACCGCAACAACGGGATCACCATCCCGGATGTGAAAGCTCTCAGCAAGTCCAAGAGCGTGGCGTTGGTCAACCTGTGGTGTGAAATCCCCGAAGAAGGGGGCCGCAAGGGCGACAAGTTCGATGTCTACGTGAGCGTGTCCCACTCGGCTTCGAGCCTTCGGGGCGGGATGCTCCTGATATCCCCACTTCTGGGGCCATATCGCGGCGACCCGGTGATCGCCGTCGCCTCCGGGCCGCTGGAGATCGAGCAGACCGACGTGCCGACCGTCGCGCGGGTTCGCGGCGGGGCGCAACTCATCGAAGACGTCCGGATGCGTCCGCCGGGCAACGAGTTCAACCTGATCGTCCGGCCGTACTTCCGGTCGTATTCGACGACGCGGATGCTCGCCAGCGAGATCAACGGGATCACCGCCGACCTCGAGGCCGGGCCGGAGGCGTCCGAGCCGATCGCGACCGCGATGGACGACATGACGGTGCGCGTAGTCGTGCCCGAGCACGAGCGGGCCAACCCGGCGAACTTCATCGCCTCGGTGCTGACCAAGCGCTTCAGCCCGACGCTGCTCGACCTGCCGGCGCAGGTGATCGTCAACGAGCGCACCGGCAACATCATCATCACCGGCGACGTCGAGATCTCGGCGGTGACGGTCGGGTCGGACCTGCTGACGGTCACGACCATCGTGCCCCCGCCGACGCCCACGCCGCAGGACCCGCTCGTCACGCGGTCGAACGTGACCGACTTCGGCTCGACCGCCTCCAACGCCGACCGCGCGCGCATCCAGGACCTGCTGCAGGCGTTCCGACAGTTGCAGGTGCCCGCGCGGCAGCAGATCCAGATCCTCGCGCAGATCCACGCCAGCGGTCGGCTGCACGCGCGGTTCATCAGGGAGTGAGCGTTGAACCAGCCGGGCCTCATCTCGGGACTTGGTCCGCCGCGGCTCGTGCCGACCACCGCGGCGACGTGGCCCGACGTGCGCGCCGACCTGCCCGCCGACCCGCGCACGGTCGAGCGGCAGCGCGACTTTGCAGGCATTCTGTCGCGCCGTTTCGACCGGCCCGGCCGGGCGGCCGACCCGGAGGCCGAGGCGCTCGACGCCGCGCGGCAGCTGGTGTCGATCACGCTGGTGCAGCCGCTGCTGGCGCAGTTGCGGGCGACCAGCGCCGCCGCCCCGCCCTTTGCCCCGACGCCCGCGGAGCGTCAGTTCCGCGCCATGTCGGACGCACATCTTGCGCAGGAGATCGTCAAAGCCGCGCGTTTCCCGCTGGTTGATCGGCTGGCACGCGACATGCTGTCGCGCTCCGCGGCGGGCCGCGCCGCCGCCACGGACACGGAGGTCCGACCTTGAGCACGATGCGACCCAGCACGACCGACCCCGCCCGCGCCGCCGGCGAACTCGAAGCCGCGGTGCGCGAACTGGTCGTCGAGCACGAGCGACTCATCGAGGCGGTGGCCGAGCAGCGCGCGGCGGTCGCGGCGGCCGACGCCGCGGCCATGAACCGGGCCATCGTCCGCCAGGGCGAGAGCGCGCAGCGGATCGCGGAGATCGAGCGAAGGCGGATCGCGGCGGTGGGGGCCCTGTCGTCGCCCGCCCGCGCCGGCAACCGGCCCGACCCCTCGCGCGTGCGCGTGTCGGAACTGGCCGCGACGTTGCCCGAGCCCAGCCGCTCGCGCATCACCGACGCCGCGTGCGCGCTCAAGGCCGCGCTGGAGCGTCTGCACCACGAGTACGCGGTGCTGCGCGACGCGGCGTCGCAACTGGCCGCGCACCTGGAGGGGATCACGCGGCAGGTGTACGCCCGCGTCTCCCACACCGGCGCGTACGCGCGCTCCGGCGTGGTGGGCCCGCCGGTGCAGGTCGTCTCGTCGCTCGACCTTCGGACCTGAAGCAGGAACCGCCATGAGCCTCACCGCCGCGTTCCAGATCGGCCGCTCGGCGCTCTCCGCCAGTTCGCTGGCGCTGCAGGTGACGGGCAACAACTTCGCCAACGCGGCGACGCCGGGGTACTCGCGCCAACTGGTCAACCTCGCGGGCATCGGCGACGCGCGCTCGGGCTCGTTCCTGGTCGGCCGCGGCGTGGGCGTGCAGGGCATCAACCGCCAGATCGACGCCGCGCTGCAGGCCCGCCACTGGGCCGGGCTCTCGGGCGAGGGGCACGCGGGGATCAACTTCCAGGTGCTGTCGCAACTGGAATCGACGCTCAACGAACTGACGGACAGCGACCTCTCCAGCGAGTTCGGCAGGTTCTTCAACGCCTGGAGCGAACTGGCCAACAGCCCCGGCGCCGAGGGGGCGCGGTCGCTGGTGGTGCAGCAGGGCCGCACGCTCGCGTCGAGCATCCGCGCGCTGCGTTCCGACCTGGTCTCGATGCGCTCGCAGATCGACCGCCAACTCGAGGCCTCCGCGCAGCGGGCCGACACCATCCTGACGCAGATCGCCGACCTCAACCGCGCAATCCTCGACGCCGAGGGCGGCGGCACCGGCGGGCAGGCCGGCAACCTGCGCGACCAGCGCGACCAACTCGTCGCCGAACTCTCGACGCTCATGGACGTCTCGGTCATCGAGCAGCCCTCGGGCGCGGTGAACGTGCTCGTCGGATCGACGCCCGTCGTGCTCGGCGCGCAGAGCCGCGGCGTGCAACTGGTCCGGCAGACCGTCGCGGGCCGCATCGAGGTCTCGGTGCGCGTCCGCGCCGACGACACCGTGCTGAGCGTGTCCTCGGGCTCGATGGCCGGCCTGCTCGAGCAGCGCGGCCAGACCATCGACAGCACGATCGAGCGGCTCGACCGCGTCGCGGCCCAGCTCATCTTCCAGGTCAACCGCGTGCACTCGTCCGGCCGCGGCTCCTCGCCGCTCACGTCGATCCGCGGCACGCAGGCCGTAGCCGCGGCGGACCAGTCGCGCTCGCTCAACAACCCGGCCAACTCCACGATCGCCGGGCTGCCCTTTGCCGCGACGACGGGCAGTTTCCTCGTCTCGGTCACGAACACCGCCACGGGTCAGACCCAGACGGTGCGGATCAACGTCGATCTGGACGGCATCAACAACGCCGGCCAGCCGGGCTTCGGCGACGACACGTCGGTCGCGTCGCTCGCGGCGGACCTCGACGGCATCGCGAACCTGAGCGCGTCGGTCAACCCGGACGGTACGCTGAGCCTGACCGCCGGGCCGGGACACACCTTCGAGTTCGCCGAGGACACCTCGGGCGTGCTCGCGCTGCTGGGGATCAACACCTACTTCACCGGGACCGGCGGGCGCGACATCGACGTGCGCGCCGAACTGGCCACGCGCCCCGAACTGCTCGCGACCGGCCGGACCGTGAACGGCGAGCCGAGCGACAACGGCGCGGCGCTGGCGATCCTGGGGCTGCGCGATTCGGCCAACAGCGCGCTGGGCGGGCGGTCGATCGCCGGCGCGTGGCTCGACACGGCGCAGTCGATCGGCGCGCAGGCCAGTTCGGCCCGCAACCGCGCCGAGGCGGCCACGCTGGTCCGGCAGAGCCTGGAGGCGCAGCAGGCCGCGGTGTCGGGCGTCTCGATCGACGAGGAGTCCATCAACCTGATGAACTTCCAGCGGCAGTACCAGGGCGCGGCGCGGTTCATCACCGTGATCGATCAGTTGACGCAGGAACTGCTGAGGATCGTGTAGGAAAACAGCAAAGCAGCAGAACAGCAGAACAGCAGAGCAGCAGAGCGGCAGGGCAGTCAAGCGACAAAATACTTATAGATAACGAACAACGTAGTGCCTGACCTTTCCCATTCCCACTTCTCACTTCACACAGAAGACCCGTGGCCTCCATCCCGTCCAACATCTCCCGCGTGCCGAACCTGCTCGCTTCGCAGGTGCTGCTGTCCAACCTGAACAGGACCAATCTCAGCCTGTTCCGCACGCAGGACCAGATGGCCACCGGCTCGCTCATCAACCGCTTCTCCGACGACTCCATCGGCGCGTCCGCCGTGTCGGTGCTGCGTCAGCGGCTGGCTCGCGGCGAGCAGCAACTCGGCAACCTCACGCAGGCCGACGGCACGCTCAGCCTGCTCGACTCCTCGCTGGGCGACCTGTCCGGGCTGCTCGAACAGGCCCGCTCGATCGCATCCGAGCAGATCGGCGTCGGCTCCGACACCCAGACCCGCGCGGCACAGGCGGTCGTCATCGACGGCATGATCCGCCAGATGTTCGACCTGGCCAACCGCCAGAGCAACGGCCTGTACCTCTTCGGCGGCAGCACCGCCTCGCGCCGGCCCATGCTCGAGGTCCCGCAGTTCGGCGGCTACCGCTACGTCGCGCGGGGCGAGGGGATGACCGCCGACCTGGGCCCCGCGTTCGGCGTGCCCGTCACGCTCGGCGGGAACAACGCCATCGGCGCGACATCGGCGCGGGTCCGCTCCACGCGCGACCTCGACCCCGAACTGACCGCCGACACGCGACTGGCCGACCTTCGCGGCGCGCAGGGCCTGGGCGTTCGTTCCGGCGTGCTGAGTTTCGCCTTCAACGGCGGGCCCGCCGCGACCGTGGACCTCTCGGGCGCCGAGGACGTTCAGGACGTGCTCGATGCGCTCACCAGCGCGCTGCGCCAGTACGAAACCGATCACGGCGTGACGATCCTCGGCGCGGGCGGCGTCTCGCTCAACGGCGGCTCGCTCAGCATCGACGTGGTCTCGGGCGCGCCCGACCCGGACCCGCAACTCACCTTCGCCGATGTGTCCGGCGGCACGATCGCCGCGGACCTTGGCCTCTCGCAGTCGGCCTTCGAGAACACCGCGCCCGACGGCGCGGACCTCGACCCGCGCCTCACGTTCCTGACGCCGCTGAGCGCGCTGCCGGGCCTGACGCTGCCGATGGACGGCGTCCGCATCAAGTTCCAACTCGGGGCGAACACGGCGGTCCGCCAGGTGGACCTGTCCGGCGCTCAGACGATCGGCGACGTGCGGTCGCTGATCGAGGCCGCCGCGCCCGGCGTCCGCGTGCTCATCAACGAGAACGGCCGCGGCATCGACATCGTCAGCGAGGTCTCCGGCCCGGCCATGTCCATCGAGGAGATCGCCGGCGACCCCGACACCGCGACCGAAATGGGCATCCGCTCGCTCGACCTGGGCACGCTGGTGTCGGACTTCAACCACGGCCGCGGCGTGCACATCGTGCACGGGTCGGTCGACCCGGTGACGGGCCTGCCCGACCCCACGCGCGACGTGGACTTCCGCATCACCCTCGGCAGCGGGCAGTCGTTCGACGTGGACCTGCGCCCGCAGGACCTGGTCAACGTCCAGTCGCTGCTCGATCGGATCAACGCGGCCTTCGCCGCGGCGGTGCTCGCGCCGCCCATCAACCCCGATGCGCCCCCGCTCGAGGACGGCGACTTCGAGGCGACGCTCACCGACGGGGCCAACGGCATCGCGTTTGTGCAGTCGTCGGCGCTCGCGGCCGACGGGCCCATCGCGGTGGTCGGCCGGAACAACTCCGGAGCGGCGGAGGACCTCGGGCTGTTGGCGGGCACGTATGACGCCGGAAGCGCAACTTTGGTCGCGCAAGATCGTGCATCGATCAAGGTGGACAACCTGTTCACCGCGCTGATCGAACTTCGCGAGGCGCTGCGGAGCGACAGCACGACTGGCATCACCTTTGCTGGAGAGCGACTGGAACGCGCGGTCAACCACCTGTCTCAGACGCGCGCCCTCGTGGGCGCGCACGCGAACCGGGTGGCCCGCGCGATCACGAGGCTTGAGGATTCACAGGTGCTCGACGAGAAACTCCGCTCGCAACTGCAGGACCTGGACTACGCCGAGGCGGCGACCAGGTTCACCATGCTGCAGACGCAGTTGCAGGCGGCGCTCGCGTCGGGCGCACAGACAAACCGGCTGAGTCTGCTCGACTTCCTCCGCTAGAGGGCGGGGCGTCGGGCGGCATGGAAGGAGCCGCAAGAGGACCCTGCCCCGCACCGGCCGCGGCGGCAGGAGGGCAAGACAGGACGTCGCCCGGCGAGTGTCGCCGGGGCTGGTCCGGATGACTGGCCGGGGATTGCGGGAGCGCACCCATGCATGTGCGGACGACAAGATTCGGAACGGTGGAGATCGCGGAGGACCGCGTGATCACCTTCCCCAAGGGCCTGTTGGGCTTTGCCGACCAGCGTCGGTTCTGCCTGCTGGAACCCGCGGAGGACTCGGCGTTCTTCTGGCTGCAGTCGCTCGACGAGCCGGCCCTGGCTTTCGTGGTGACCGACCCGTCCTTCTTCGTGCCGGAGTATTCGGTTCCGATCCGGCAGGAGCAGATGGGCGAACTGGGCCTGGCGCGGCTCGAGGACGCGCAGGTGTTCGTGATCGTCAACAAGGTCGAGCAGACCCTGACCGGGAACCTGCAGGGCCCCCTGGTGATCAACACCGTGTCGCGCACCGGCGAGCAACTGGTCCTGGCGGAGAAGCGCTGGCAGATGCGCCACCCGCTGGTAACGGTCGGCAAGCCGCACGCCGCGCCCCGCGCCATGTCCGCCTGAGTGTGTACGACCAGCGCCGCGCCGGGGCTGACCCCGCCGCGGCATGAACCAGAGAAGGGGAGGGGGGCCCGTTCAGGGAAGAACGGGCCGCGGGTCTCGTTGCCCTTTCACCGAGCCACGCACCGAGGAAGGAGCCGATCCATGCTGGTCCTTTCCCGTCAGCGCGACGAAACGATCATGATCGGCGACGACGTGGAGATCACCGTCGTCGACATCCGAGGGGACAAGGTCCGCCTCGGGATCACCGCGCCGACGCGCATCGCCGTCCACCGCAAAGAGGTCTACGAGGCCATCAAGGCCGAGAACCAGCGCGCCGCGCAACTCTCGGGGGCCGACGCCGACCTCCTGCGCCGACGGCTCACCGGGCCTTCGACGCCCCTGCCCAGGCCGCACCTGGCCCCGGCGGCGCGCCTCCGCCCGACCGACAACCCCGCCCTGCCCCACCACGGGCTGGGCGACGCCAAGACCGCCTGACCACCCTTCAACCCCGCGCGCCCGATGGATCGGGCGCCACGACGCGAACGCAGAGTCCGAAACGACCCCCGAACGCCACCTCGGCCTCAATCACGGAGGATTGCCATGTCGAGGATCAACTCGAACGTCCCGAGTCTGATCGCCCGGACCAACCTGTCGCGGGCCAACCAGGACCTTGAGGTCCGGCTCCAGCGCCTGGCCACCGGTCTGAAGATCAACCGCGGGGCGGACAACCCCGCCGGGCTGATCGTCTCCGAGCGCCTCCGCTCCGAGATCTCCGGCCTGAACCAGGCGGTGAACAACTCGCAGCGGGCCTCGTCGGTCATCGCGACCACGGAGGGCGCGCTGGCCGAGATCGCCGACCTGCTCAACTCCATCCGCGGGCTGGTCGTCGAGGCCGCCAACACCGGCGCCATCTCCGCCGCGGAGCGGCAGGCCAACCAGTTGCAGATCGACTCGGCGATCGACACGATCACCCGGATCAGCAACAGCGCGAGTTTCGGCGGGCTGAAACTGCTCAACGGCTCGCTGGACTACGTGACCAGCGGCCTGGACGGCAGCGCGATCAACAAGGCCACGATCTTCGGGGCCAACTTCGCCGGCAGGCCGCAGATCCAGGTCGACGTCAACGTCATCGCCTCGGCCCAGACCGCCGCGCTGTTCCTCTCCGCGTCCAACGCGGGCAGCCCGGTCGCGCCGGGCCGGTTCGCCAGCACGACGACCCTCGAGATCGCCGGCCCGCTGGGCGTGCAGGTGCTCGAGATCCTGTCGGGCCAGTCGCTGGCCGACGTGGTCCGCGCGATCAACGCCTTCACGCAGGCCACCGGCATCTCCGCGTCGCTGCTCAACCCATCCAACCCGGCCTCGGGCATGCGGTTCAACTCCCAGGGCTTCGGGTCCAACGCCTTCGTCTCGGTGCGCCGCCTGAACGAGCCCTCCGGCGGCGGGTTCTTCCGCACCTTCTCCATCGCCTCCAACGGCGCGGTCCCCGCGACGCCCTCGTTCTCCGACACGGCGTTCGTCTCCGCGCTCACCGCGGCCAACCGCGACACCGGGCGCGACGTCAACGCGATCGTCAACGGCGCGCTGGCCAACGGCAACGGCCTGAAACTCAGCCTGCAGAACCAGACGGCCATCTCGCTGGAACTGCAGCTGGGCTCGACGTTCGCCACCACCAACGGCTCGACCTCCACGTTCTACATCACCGGCGGCGGCGCGCTCTACCAGCTCGGCGGGCAGATCAACACCAGCCAGCAGACCAACATCGGCATCCAGTCCATGGCCGCGTCGCGACTGGGCGGCACGCTGCTCAACGGGCAACTGCAGTTCCTCAGTTCGCTCCGCTCGGGCGGCGCCAACGACCTGAACAGCAGGCAGTTCCAGAACGCCTCGGCGATCCTGGACACGTCGATCGACGAGGTCTCGACGCTCCGCGGGCGCCTCGGCGCGTTCGAGCGCAACACGCTCGAGACCAACGTGCGCTCGCTCAGCACCGCGATCGAGAACCTCACCGCCAGCGAGTCGCGCATCCGCGACGCGGACTTCGCCGAGGAGACCAGCCGCCTGACGCGCTCGCAGATCCTCTCCAGCGCCAGCACGTCCATCCTCTCGCTGGCCAACCAGCAGAGCCAGCAGGTGCTCCAGTTGCTCGGGTAGTCCCACGGCAGGCCCGCACCAGTCCAGCACAGCACGCGCCGGCCCCGACGCACCCCGCGTCCGGGCCGGCGTTGTTTATCGGACCAGCACCGCAAATTCCGGCTGAACGTTGCAGACGTGCGCTCAACCCGCCCCCTCGACCCTCCGATTCTGTCCGTGCACGCCCGTCCCGAAAGGGGGGCGGGCTGGCAACTCGGGCCCGGTACGGATACCGGGCAGGGCCCCCAAGCCGTGTCGGCCATGGAGCCCGCACAGTCGCCGCCAGGGAAGCGGCCGGACCTCTCGCACGGGGGTCCAGGCGTTCCTCGCAGCACGAGACGCCGGTTCGAGTTCACGGAGGGCACGTTCGATGAGCCGCATCAACAACAACATCCAGTCTCTGATCGCGCAGCGCGTTCTGACCGCCAACAACTTCTCCCTGAGCCAGTCGCTCGAGCGGCTGAGCACCGGTCTGCGGATCAACCGCGGCAAGGACGACCCGGCGGGTCTGATTGCCTCGGAGAACCTCCGCTCGGAGAAGGCGTCGCTGAACGCGGCGATCAACAACGCCGAGCGCGCCGACCAGGTCGCCAACATCGCCGAGGGCGGTCTGCAGGAGATCTCCAGCCTGCTGATCGACCTGCAGGGCCTCGTGACGGCCGCGGCCAACGGCGCCGGCCTGTCCGTCCAGGAGAAGCAGGCGAACCAGCTGCAGATCGACTCGATCCTGCAGACCATCGACCGCATCTCGGGCGCGACGGCCTTCCAGGGCAAGAAACTGCTCAACGGCAACCTCGACTACACGACTTCCTCGGTCAACGCCGGCGTGACCGACTTCCGCGTCAACGGCGCGAAACTGGCCTTCGGCGGCAACATCGAAGTGCAGGCGGTCATCACGACCTCGGCCCAGCAGGCCGGCCTGTTCCTCTCGCTCGGCGGCCCGCTGAACCTCAACGGCGGCGTGAACTCCGCGTTCACGATCGAGGTCACCGGCGCGCTCGGCTCGCGCGAACTCTCGTTCGCCTCGGGCACGACGATCTCGGCCATCGTCAACGCGATCAACACCTTCACCGCCGTCACGGGCGTGCAGGCCGTCGCCTCGGGCACCACGGGCATCCGCCTGGAGTCCCAGCAGTTCGGCTCCAACGCCTTCGTCTCGACGCGCATCGTGAACCCCGCCGACATCCAGGGCACGGGCGTGGGCATCTTCCGCCTGAACAACACCAACTTCAACACCGCCGATGCGTCGTCGGTGGTGGCGTTCAACGCCTCGGCCGCCCGCAACGGCGTCCGTGACGTCGGCCAGGACATCGTCGCCACGATCAACGGCGTCGCCGCGACCGCCAACGGCAAGACCGCCCGCATCAACACCGACTTCCTCGACGTCGAGATCACCTTCAACAGCAGCACCGCGCAGCAGCGCGGCGACCTGACGGTGTTCAACATCACCGGCGGCGGCGCCGACTTCCAGTTGGCCCCGAACGTGGACATCGCCGGCAAGGTGGCCCTCGGCATCGCCGACGTCTCCACCCGCAAGCTGGGCAACTCGACGCTGGGCTACCTGTCCGACCTCGCTTCGGGCAAGGCCTTCAACATCGTCAGCGGCGACCAGTCCGCCGCCCAGCGCGTGGTCTCCGAGGCCATCGACGCGATCTCCGCGATCCGCGGGCGTCTGGGCGCGTTCCAGAAGAACACGGTCGGCGCGACCATCCGCAACCTGAACGTGTCGATCGAGAACACGACCGCCGCCGAGTCGGTCATCCGCGACACCAACTTCGCCGCCGAGACCGCCGCCCTGACCCGCAACCAGATCCTGGTGCAGGCCTCGACCAACATCCTCTCGCTGGCCAACAGCCAGCCGCAGGCCGCCCTGCAGTTGCTCGGCTGATCCGAGCGACACGCCCCGCGAAAGGGGACGAGAGTACGTGACCCTCCAAGCCGCCCCGGCCACCGCCGGGGCGGCTTCTTTGCGCCCGCAGCGTGCCGACGACGCCGCGCCGGCCGTCGGCCATCGGGCCGTGCCGCCGGTCACCCGGCGCGGGCCCGCGCGCCGATGAACCTGTGCCATGACCGCCCGTCCCCCCGTGCCCGCCGGACCGCCGCGACGCCGCGGACAGCGAGCGAGGCCGCGCGGCGACAGCCTACCCGCGGCCCCCGATGCGCCGCCCGCGTTGACGCGGCTCGTCCGTTCGTTCCTCACCTTCGCCCGCGTCGAGTGCGGGCTGGCCGCCAACTCCGTCGAGGCCTACGGCCGCGACCTGCGCGACCTGGTCTGCGACCTCGCCGCGGCGGGCAGGACCAGACTTGCGGAGGTTTCGGCCCGCGATCTGTCCAACCACCTCGCCGCGCTCCGCGGCGAGCGGAACATGGCCGCGTCGTCGGTCGTCCGCCACCTGGCGACGATCCGCGTGTTCTTCCGATGGGCCGAGTCGACGGGCGAACTGCCGACCGACCCCGACGGCCGCCCGCAGAACCCCGCCGACGCGCTCGACCGGCCGACACGCTGGAAGAAACTGCCCGGCGTGCTGACGCCGGCGCAGGTCCGCGCCTTGCTCGCCGCGCCGACGAAGACGGCCGCGCCGGAGGACGCCGACGGCGCGGCGAGAGTTCCGCTGCATCTGCGCGACCGCGCGCTGCTCGAACTCATGTACGCCTGCGGCCTGCGCGCCTCGGAGGTCGCGGGCCTCCGCGTTCGCGACGTGCACGAAGCGCTCGGCGTCGTCATGGCGTACGGCAAGGGCAACAAGCAGCGGCTCGTGCCCATCGGCAAACCGGCGCAGGCGGCGGTGGGGGAGTACCTGCGCGAGTGCCGGCCTCGGCTGGTGCGCGAGGCCGACGCGCTCGAAGCCGCCGGCGACGGCCGGCTGCTGCTCTCGCGCACCGGCCGCCCGCTGGAGCGCGTGGCGGTGTGGCAGATCGTCAGGCGCTGCGCCGTCGCGGCGGGCATTCCCGGCGTCCACCCGCACATGCTGCGTCACTCCTTCGCGACGCACCTGTTGATGGGCGGGGCCGATCTGCGCGTCGTTCAGGAACTGCTCGGCCACGCCGACGTCGGCACGACACAGATCTACACGCACGTGGACTCCAAGCGCCTCCGCGACGTGCAGAGACGGTTCCACCCGCGCGCCTGACGCGCGCCGCCTCCGAGCCGGGCCCTGCCGGTACACTCGGCCAAAGCGAAAGGAGGCGCGGCGTGGACAACGGGCACGCGGGCACGGACGTTTCACAAGTATCTGTCAATATTGAGTTTATAGCCGATCTCGAAGCCTATCTGCGAAAGCGGACCCGGCGGGACCCGGAGTTTGCCGCGCTCGTGTCGTCCATCGGGCGGTGGCTCACACGGTTGGTTGCCGAAGCCGCGGTCGAGCCGACCGAAGGCTCGGCCAACGGGGCCGATGCCGACGGGCTGGCGGCACCGCCGGCCGAGGCCGTCGCGACGCACACGCCCGACGCCGCGCCAACCCCGGTCGAGACGGTCCCGCCCGAGAAACTCCGCGCGCTGCTCGACGGGTTTGGAAGCGGCAAGGTCTCGCCGCAGGTCCGCCCGCCGGTCGCTCCGGCCAAGGCTGTGGCAGCCGCCGCGCGGCGGACGGTGGCGGAACTCGAGGTGTACGCGCGGCGTCTGGAACTCAAGGCCGACGCGTGCGCCTGGGCGGTGCGACGCTACGACGCCGACGCCGCGGGAGAGGGCTTCGCGCCCGCGAAGGCCGAGTACGACGCGCTGCGCGCTCGGGCCGACACGATGCAGCCGTGCTACCTGTGGATGATCCACAAGGACACGCTGTTCATCGCGCGCGACGATTGGGAACGGCTGGAGGCGTGCTACCGCGCGTGCGCCGAAGCGCTCCGCTGCATCGTCGATTATCCGGAGGAGTACGAGCGCTCCGCCGACCTGCTCAGATTGCTGGGCGAGGCGCAGTCGGCCATCCGCGCGGCGATGTCGGCCTGCGGTGCGCACCCGGTGTGGAACGACCTGGACCAGCAGTTCGTGTTCGACTGGTGCCGCGACGAGGGCGCGCGGCGACAGGTGTTCAACGAGTTCCTCGCGCTCAACCGCCTCGCCGACCCGTCGTTGCACGCGGGCCTCCGCGCGCGGATCGCCAACGCCCGCCGCGAGATCGCCGACGCGCGAGAGACCAGGAGGAAGCGCCGGCGCGGCCTGAACACCATCCGGTACCACATCGGCCAGTTGCGCGACGACGCCGAGCACGCCGCGCACCACTGGCAGCGCATCGCCGAGGGCGCGGCCGAGGTGCTCGCGTCCGGCGCCGCGCCGTCGGACACGGAACTGGTCTCGGCGCTCGCGCCCGTCGCCGACGACCTGCCCGCCGAGTTCGTCGAGCACGACGGGCTGCGCGCGGTCCTGCGGCACGTGGACGACCAGCTCGCCGCGGCCGACCGGCAGGACGGGGAAGCCGCCGCCGAGCGCCGCGAGCCGACGCCCGAGATTCTCAGGGTCCGCGAGGCGCTGCGCGGCACGACGGTGGTGCTGATCGGCGGCAACCCGCGCCGCCACGCCGCGGAGACGATCGAGCGCGAGTTCGAACTGGCCAAACTCGACTGGCTCGATTCGCGCGAGCACGCGTCGATCGCGCCCTTCGAGTCGTCGATCGCGCGGCGCGAGACGCGCCTGGTGATCGTGATGATCCGGTGGTCGAGCCACAGTTTCGAAGAGGTGCAGGAAATGTGCGAGCGCTACGGCAAGGTGTACGTCCGCCTGCCCGGCGGGTACAACCCGGCGCAGATCGCCCACCAGATCCTCGAGCAGGCCTCGGCCCAACTCGGGCTCGGCTCGCGGTGAACCGCGGCGCGACCCGCCCCGCCGTGCCGCCGCGCTCGCGAACGAACAAGACCCCCGGGCCGGCCCGGGGGTCTGTTCAAGCGGAGAGGGGGGGATTCGAACCCCCGATAGAGTTACCCCTATACAGCATTTCCAGTGCTGCTCCTTCAACCACTCGGACACCTCTCCGGGATGTCAGGGGCCAAGTCTACGCCTCTATCGGCGGTCTTTCAGGCAAGGATTGGCCGTTGACCGGGGCCGCCGCGCCGGGCGGCGCGTTCTCGGCCCGGCGCGCCGCCGGCGCGGGTTCGAGCGGAGGCGGCCAAGCCGATCCCCGGCCAAACTTCGCCGCCAGCTCGGGGTACGCCGGCCGGGCGCGGCGGTCGATCAGCCGCAGCCAGAGCCAGTCCAACCCCCGCACGCCCCACCAGCCGTCGATCGCCGCGCGGGCGACCGCGACACCGACCAGCGCGCCGACCGCCACGTCGCTGGCCCAGTGCGCGTGAAAGACGACTCGTGCCGTGCCCACGACCACCGCCGCGCCGACGCACAGCGGCGCGAGTTTCGGGTACATCCGCCACAAAAACCACGCGAGAATCACCGCGAACATGGTGTGGCTCGAGGGCATCGACCACAGTTCGGCGCCCGCTTCCCACGCGTGCTTCACGCCGCGGCCGGGCCCGAGCGGGTACGCGCCCCACGGCCAGAGCACGGTGTCCGGGTCGCCGAACTTGGGCCGTGGCCGGCCGATGCCCACTTTCAGCGCGGTGAACGCCGCGAGCCCGAGCAGCGACGCCGCGAGCAGATCGAGCAAACGCCGCGCGCGCGAACGATCGGCCAGCCACACCGCCGCGGCGACAAACACCAGCGAGCCCGCCGCGCCGAACTGCTGCCACGCGTTCCACTCGCGTGCAAGATCGCCGCGGAAGAACGGCTGCGCGGCGAACGTCCTCGCGGCCTCGTCGATCATCGCGTCGAACGGGTGCACCAGCCAGAACACCGGCAGCGTGAGCAGCAGGGGGATGGTCCAGCGGCGTCGGACCGGCGCGACGAGCCACGCCCACAGCGGCCCGACCCAGTCCATCACGCCCGCCACGACGACATGGACCATCCGGACCGGCCATGCCAGCCCGCGGTTATAGTCGATCGCCATGCGGACCGCTCGGCTGGGCATCCTGCGTTTCATCCTCCGCGACACCGCCGCGCCGGCGGGCAACCGGGCGCACGACTTGCGCCCCTGGTGCCGCCGATGGAGCGGGGCCGGGCTCGGCCTCGTCCTGCTGTGCATGGCAGTCTATGTCCCCGGCCTGTGGAGCATCCCGCCGGTCGATCGGGACGAGGCCCGCTTTGCGCAGGCTTCGCGGCAGATGTGGGAATCGGGCGACTTCGTCGTGCCGCGCGTGCAGGACCGGCCGCGACTCAACAAGCCGCCGCTGGTGTACTGGCTGCAGTGCGCCGCGATCGCGGTCCTTGGCGACGGCGCGGGGCGGTGGCCGCACGGGAACATCTGGGTCTTCCGCGTGCCGGGCGCGTTGTGCGCGCTGGCGAGCGTCCTGCTGACGTGGCGCATCGGCCTGCGGATGCTGGACCCGCGCGCGGCCGCGCTCGGCGCCGCGATGCTGGCCGCGTGCCCGATGGTCGCGTGGGACGCGCACCAGGCGCGCGCCGACCAGTTGCTCCTGCTGACCGTCGTCGGCGCGCAGGGCGCGCTGTGGTCGTGCTGGTCGGACCTCCGCCGCGGCCGGCGCGCCCGCGCCGGCGCGTGGGCGGGCCTGTGGGTGTGGGTCGGTATGGGCGTGCTGGCCAAGGGCCCGATCACGCCGATGGTCGCGCTGCTCACAATCGGCGCGCTCTGCTGGTGGTCGCGCTCGTGGCGGTGGGTCGGCGGGCTTCGTCCTCTGCCCGGCGTGGCGGTCGTGTGCGCGATGGTCGCGCCGTGGGTGGTCGCCGTCGCGTCGCAGGTCGGCTGGTCCGTGTACCTGCACACAATCTGGGACGAGACGGTCGGCCGCTCCGCCGGCGTTAAGGAGGGCCACTGGGGCCCGCCGGGGTACCACCTCGTCCTGCTGTGCGTGCTGTTCTGGCCGGGGGTGATGATGACGGGTCTGGCGGTCCGTCGGGCGTGGGGCCTGCGCCGGCGCGGGCCGGAGATGTTCCTGCTCGCGTGGGCCGTGCCCGCGTGGCTGGTCTTCGAGGCGGTGTCGACCAAACTCCCGCACTACACCTTGCCGCTGTACCCGGCGGTCGCGCTGCTCTCGGCCCGCGCGGCGCTCGCGGCGGACACGCGCCGCCTCGCCGGCCTGCGCGCGTTCGGCACGCGCGCCGGTCTGGTGCTGTGGGTGCTGATCGGCGCGGGCGTCATGGCCGCGGGCGTCGCGCTGCTGGAAGTGCTGGCCCGCCACGGCGAGGACGTGCGCGAGGAACTGCTGATCGCCATGCTGTGGTACCTGTGCATCGGGGCCGCGCTGGCGTGGTCGGTGCGTGCGCTGTGGCGCGGCCGGTACGCGCAGGCGCAGGCGCGGTCGCTGCTCGCGGCGGTGCTGCTGCTGGTCCTGTTCATGCAGACGATCGCGCCCGCGGCCAACCAACTCAGTTCGCGCGTCGTCGGCGCCATCCGCGTGGCCGACCCGCACCGCGCGCGACCGCTCGCCGCCGCGGGGTACGTCGAGGACAGCCTGATCTTCCTGACGCGCGGGCGCGTCCGGCGGATCGAGCAGGAACAGGCCGCGCCGTGGCTGGAGGCCAACCCGGACGGCGTCCTCGCCGCGCTGGCCGGTCCGGACGCCGATCTCGACGCGCTCGGGCACGAGATGGTCGCCGAGGTCTCGGGCCTGAACTATTCGCGCGGCAGGTTCGAGACCGTCCGCGTCTGGCGCGCGGGACGCGACGCGCGCGGCACGGGGGCGAGCCCATGACGGCGCAGGGCCCCGGCCCGGTCGGTCTGCTGCTGATCGACAAGCCCGCTGACGCGCGGGTTTCGTCGGCGCGCGTGGTCGCGGCGGTCAAGCGGCGGCTGATCGCCGCGGGCGCGCCAAGGCGCGTCAAGGTCGGCCACGCAGGGACGCTGGACCCGCTGGCGTCGGGTCTGCTCGTCGTGCTGGTGGGGCGCGGCGCGACGCGCCTGTGCGGCGAACTGATGGCCGGCGAGAAGGAGTACGAAGCGCGGGTCGATCTGTCGCACGCCTCCGCGACCGACGACTACGAGGGCCCGCTGGTCGCCAACCCTGCGCCGCCGTGCGAGCCGACGCGGGCCGACGTGGAGCGCGTGCTGGCGGGATTCGTCGGCACAATCATGCAGCGGCCGCCTGCGTTCTCGGCGATGAAGGTCGGGGGCAAACGGGCCTACGCCGAGGCCCGGCGCGGGCGAGAGGTCGAACTGGCAGCGCGCCCGGTCGTCGTGCACGCGGTGGAGGCGCTCGAATATCGGTACCCGATGCTCGACGTGCGAATCCGGTGCGGGAAAGGCACCTACATCCGATCGATGGCGCGCGACATCGGCGTCGCGCTCACGGGCGACGCCGCGTGCCTTGCCGCGCTGCGTCGCACGGCCGTGGGGCCGTATCGCGTGGAGCGGGCGACCCGGCTCGACGCGCTGCCCGAACGCCTGACGCAGGCCGACCTGCTGCCTGTGCCGACGGTCAGTGCGCCGGGGGATCAATGGCCCACGTGATCGAGTCGGCCCGAACCTCCGCCGCGCCGCCGGGCCAGACGATCCGCGTGCCGACGGGCGCGGTGCGCAGCAGGCCGGGCAGATCGGTCTCGCGTGCGTGCAGCGCGCGGCGCGAGCCGTCGGGTTCGACCAGTTCGACCCGCGCCACGCCGTGCTCGGCGAGCCGACCGGCGAACGCGACCGCGTCGTGCTCCCGCGTCACGGTTCAGTTCTCGTCGGCGGGCCCGTTGTCCTGCACGGACTCGGCGGGCGCCGCGCCCGTGGCGGGGGCGCGGCGCTGCGCGGCCGTGCCGGGCACGACCGTGTCGACCCACACCTCGCTGATGTCCTGCCCGTCGCAGATGCGCCGCATGCACAGGTACAGCACGGTCGCCGCGCACCAGAAGTAACTCACCGCGAACGCGCCGCCGAGCAGCGCGGGCAGCGCGCTCCAGAACCGCACGAAGCCCGAGGCGACCGCGCCGGTGCCGCTCAGGCCCGTCTGGCCGGCGATCACGCGGTCCGCGGCGTCGCCGGCGAAGACCCCCGCGGCGTGCTGCGAGAAGTGCCCGACCAGCCAGACCACCGCCGCGACGACGACCCACAGCACCAGGAACTGCGCCGCGAGCACGGCCATGTAGACCAGCAGGCGCAGCGGCTTGGCGAAGACGTAGGAGTACGCGTGCTGCACGGAGTCGATCGCGTCGGTGCCCTCGCACGCGACGCCGGGCACCAGCATCGGGCCGCCGAGCGCCATGGCGATCATGACGACCGTGCCGACCAGCGCGCCGACGAGGAAGAAGACCCACAGCAGCCCCCCGATCACGTCGAGCACCGGCACGCTGAAGAGCACGAACCCGCCCACGGCCATGGCCAGCGCGATGCCGTAGAGCAGCGCGAGCGGGCCCATCACGCTGCCCGCGAACGAGGCCCACCGGCCCAGCGCGTAGCCCACGCCCTCGGGCCACGACAGCCCGACGCCCTGCGCAAAGTCCATCGCCGCCATGCGAGAGATCGCCCCGCCCATGACCGTCGTCCACAGCAGAACGGCCGGGATGAACAGTACGCCGACGAGCGGGTGGTCGCGCACGAGGTTCCACACCGCCGAGATGAACATGCCGTTGACGGCCTGCCCCGCGTCCGCGCCGTCGAGCCGGGCGCACGCGTGGACGAGCCCCAACAGGTGCGTGAGCCACTCCTGCCACGCGGCGACGAGCACGCTGTGCTCGGACCCGTCGATCCAGTCGGCAACCTCCAGCAGCACCATCAGGCCGATGAGGTAGAAGAACGCCACCCCGAGGCGCGACGGGCGCAGCGCGAGCGCGCCGGCCCGCAGCAGGCGCGGCCACACCAGATCGGCCGTCAGGTCCGAGAGGGTCAGCGGCGAGCGCCACGATTCGGCGTTCCGTGCTTGTGCCATGGACGACATGCTACCGCGCCCGGGGGCGCGCGTGCAAAGCGCACAACCGCGGCGGCGATGGGATCACTTGTTCGGGTCGGCCTCGGGCTGCTCGCCCCTGGCCGGGGGCGTGACCAGCGGCGAGGAACGCATCACGCGGTCGATCAGGCGCGGCAGGCGGTCCAGCGGGTACTCGCGATAGACCGGGCCGGTGCGCACGACCGCGAGCGCCGAGACCCCGCTCACGCCCACCTCGACCGACTCCAGCGGCTGGCCGCCGATGTCGCGCAGCGAGACACGCGCGCCGGGGCGGTACGCCTCAGGCTCGGTCAGTCGCGCCTGCGGCCGCGGCGCGCCCGCGCCGGTCAGGAACGCCAGCGCCTCGTCGACTTCCCTGAGTTCCTGCTCAACGACGGGCTCTTCGCTCCCCTCGCGGATCTCGATCCAGCGGTCCAGCGAGCGCTTGAACACGCGCCCGTCCTCGGGCACGCGCGAGGCGTCCAGCCGTTCGATCACGATCATCCCCACGTCGGGCTGCGCGACGGCCGTCGGGTGCGGCCAGAGGTATGCCGCGGCGTCCATCGTCTGCCCGAGGTTGCGGGCGTCGATCTTGACGGTGCGCTGCCCGTCGATGAGGGCGAACATGCGTTCGCCGCGTGCGTCGGCGGCGGCGCCGATGTCGAGCGTGTGGCGGATCGGCGCGCCCTCGGGCCGGTCGATCTCGACCAGCACGCGCGCGTTGGGCGCGTCGAGGCCCGTGTTCACGCCGGGGCCGGGGGTCTCGTCGACGAACTCGACGATCTGCGCCTCGGCGAGCGTGCCGAGCAGGCGCTGCACGGCGGGGCCGTCGGCCGGCGCCTGCACCGGCTCGCGCAGCGACCAGCGGTTGCCGATGCGGCCGAAGGCGATGGCGCGGTCCTTGTTCTCGAGTCGGATGCGCGACGCGTCGGCGCGGGCCCACGGCATCGCGGTCCGGTCGCGCCACTGGCGGATGTTGCGGTCGCGCACCATCTGGTGCAGGCGGTCATCGACGATCGCGAACGACGTGCCCGCGCCCGACTCGATCTGGACCGGCCCCGTGCCGCCGAGCGAGCGCTGCGCGAACCGCAGCGTGAGCGTCGTGCCGTCGGCCAACGTCAGCGCGGCGATGGTCGGCTTCTCGCCCAGATCCGGCGCCTTGGGAGCCGCGGCGACCGACCGCGCCTCGCTCAGCGCCAGCAGCAGCCCGTCCACCGTGCGCCCGGGGACGGGCCAGTCGGTCGGACGCGAGGCGTCGCCCAGGCGCAGCAGCCAGTCGCCCGCGGCGTTGTCGGCCCGGGTCAGCGTGTCGGCCCGCTCGTTCAGCGGGTTGATCGCGATGCTCCGCACCGCCGAGGGCGAGAGGTTCAGCACGAGGCTGCCGACCGCCGGCCCCGATGCGCCCCCGGCCGTGTTCGGCCCGCGCAGGGCGAAGATCACGCCGATGCCAAGGACGACCGCGACAACCAGCCAACCGATGACGGCTTTGGTGGACATGCCGAACTGTAGCGGCGGCCGGTGCGCCGGTTGCGGCCCGAATCCGCGGGGGCCGGATTCCCAACACCACCCGTGCCGCCCCGCGCGGCCGCGGCGTGGTGGAGGGGGCCGCGTTCGGATAGGCTCTGGCCCGTGCGGATCGCTCACACCTGCGCCCGGTGCGGATTCGACCTTTCGCGCATCCACGCGCCGGTGGAGCCGATCTATGGGTTGCCGGTGGTGGTGTGCCCCAACTGCCGCGAGGCGGTGGTGCGACGCCGGCACCCGGTGCAGGCGCGGTGGCGGCAGGCGCGGGCCGCGACGGTGTCGATCGTGCTGCTTGGGGCGACGGTCGTCGTCGCGGCGATCTTCGCCGGCCTGTTGATCGGCCTCTCCGTCGGTCTCAGGACGGTGATTGGCCGCGCTGAGTCCCGGGGCGACGTGTTCTGGCTCGACGAGGAGGTGATCCTGATCGGCGGGTTGTGGAGCGGCGCGGCCGTGCTCGCCGGCGCGTGGCTGGGGGTGATGCTCCCGCACTGGCGGTGGTGGGCGGTTCTGCCGCTGTGGGTCGTTGCGCTGTGGTCGGCGATGGTCGTCAGCGGCGCGGCGGAAATGATGCGCATCGTCGCGCGGGGCGAGTCGGTGGATCTTGTGTCGCTCGCGTGGTTGAGGTGGCTCGAACAGCGCGGGGCGATGGCGCTCATGGGCGCGTCCATCGTGCCGATGACCGCCGGCTACATGGTCGGTCGGCTGGGCGCGTGGCACGCCGGGCGTGTGCGAGTGCGGAGGAAGTGGCGGCACCGCACCGCCATGCGTCAGAGGAGGCACACGTGAGCGAGCGGTTCATCAGCCCGTCGAAGTCGCCCCCCGCCACGCCGCCCACAGCGCCGCCCGCCGCGGCGCCGGACGACGGCGCGTCGGCGGCCGCGAGCGACGATCGCGTGTCGATGCTCTCCGCCGACCGCGCCTGCACGCGCTGCGCGTTCAACCTGTTCGGGCAGCCGGTGGTGCGCGAGCGGCACTACGGCCTGCTCATCATCCGCTGCCCCGAGTGCGGCACGGTCGCCTCGCTGCAGGAGTACCCGTTGCTGGGCCGGTGGGCCAACCGCTGGGGCGCGCTGCTGGCGGGCCTGTGGTTCCTGCTGATCACCGCCGCGACGCTCTCGGTCGCGGGGATCATCGCCGGTTTCACGGTCGGAACGACGCTCCAGACCAGCGATCGACTCGTCAACGCGATCAAGGACGCGTACATCGCGCACGAGGCCGCGCTGGGGAAGGCGGCCGATCAGGTGAGTTGGTGGTGGATCACCGACATGAACTGGTGGAACGCACAGGACAGATCGAAGTTCATCGCCGACGCGGGCGGTTGGATGCGCGCGGTCCGCTGGCGCGGGTTCGCGCTGTGGATCATGGCCGGGTGCATCCTCTTCCCGATCGCCGCGGCGTGGAGCGTGATGATGGCGCACCGGCGCGGTCTGCGACTCGTGCTCACCCTGCTCCCGATGCTCGGGTTCGCGCTGGTCTTCAACCTGTTCAGCCGCTTCGGCGTTTCGACGTTCACCAGCGTTCAGGACCTTGCGGCGAGCCTCGTGTGGAACGTCGTCATGCCCCTGTCGCTGCTGTGCGCTTCGGTTTCGCTCGTCGCCGGCGTGCTGCTGGGTCGGCCGCTGGCGAGGCTGGTGGTCCGGGCCGCGATGCCGCCGCGGCTGCGCGTGCCCTTGAGCTGGCTCTGGACCTGCGACGGCCTGCCGCCGCCAAGGACGTCATAAACAGAAGTTATGGATCAGACCCGACCCATCATCGGCATGACGCCCGACCTGACCGAGCCGCGGTCGGGATCGGTGCGATTGGAGTGCTCGCTCGCCTACGCGCGGGCCGTTGTCGCGGCGGGCGGCGTGCCGGTCGTGCTGCCGCCGATCGTCGAGCAGATCCCGCAGCACCTGGCGATCTGCCGCGGGTTCGTGCTCACCGGCGGCGACGACCCGCGAACGGAGATGTTCGGCGAGCCGACGCACGCCGCGGCAAGGCCGATGCACGCCGCGCGTCAGGAGTACGAGGTCGCGCTGCTGCGCGCGCTCGACACACGGCCCGACATGCCCGTGCTGGGCGTGTGCCTGGGGATGCAGCTGATGGCGCTGTGCGCCGGCGGGAGGCTGAACCAGCACATGCCCGACGACGTGCCGACCGCCGCGCAGCACGCGGCGAACGCGACGCACTCGCTGCGGATCGAGCCGGGCGGGCACGTGCTGGCGCGGTGCGTTTCGGAACAGGGCGGCGAGCTGTGTGTCACGAGCCACCACCGGCAGGCGGTGCGCGACCCCGGTCGGCTGCGCGTGACCGCGCGCGCGCCCGACGGCGTGATCGAGGCGATCGACGACCCGTCGCGCGTGTTCTATCTCGGCGTGCAGTGGCACCCGGAGCGCACGGCGCACCGGGGCGCGGGGCAGGCGGTGTTCGGCGCGCTGGTCGCCGCGGCGAGCGCGATCAACGGGCGGGACAGAGCCCGACGCTGAGCCGACGGCACCGGCCCGGCCGAGAAGATTCACACTTCGTGGGGTTGCGTTGGCCCGACCCATCGGGCATACTGCGCTCCATGGTCCGGTGCTGCCTGTCCGCGCGCGCACGCCCGGAGGCAATCCCATGAACCCCGCGTACGCGCTCTGCGCTGCTGCGACGCTCGCCGCGGTCTCGGCGGCGTCGGCCCAGCCGCTCACCGTCGTTTCGACATCGCCGGCGCGGCACACGCTCGCGCCGTACACCACGCCGATCTCCGTCACCTTCGACCGGCCGGTGGATCGTTCGACGATCACCGCTCGATCGTTCTGGGCGTTCGGCCGCTGGAGCGGAGCGGCCGACGGCGTCGTTGAGTTCTCGGACGACGACCGGACGGTCACGATTCGTCCGGCGCGTTCGCTGAGCGTCGGCGAGCCGGTCATGGTGACGGTTGCGAACACGGTTCGCGCAGCGGACGGGCAGTTCCTGCGTCCGCAGGGCTATCAGTACCAGTTCATGACGGCGGTGCGACCGGGGCGCATGCAGTTCACGCAGATCGCCAGCATGACGACCAAGTCCTTCCCGGAGGAGTTCACGCGCATCTACGGCGCGGCCGGATCGGACGTGGACGGCGACGGGTGGCTGGACCTCGTGGTCGTCAACGAGGTGTCGTCGGACCTGCGAGTGTTCCGCAACCGGGCCGACGGGACAGGCCTTTATCACCCGTTCCTCACGCCGCCCACCGCCAACGAGTACGAGGCCAGCCCGAACGAGCCGAGCGACTTTGACCGCGACGGAATGGCGGACATTGCGACGGGCAACAGCGACGGCTCGACGGTTTCGATCCACCTCGGCAACGGCGACGGGACGTACAGGCCGCGACAGGTGGTCGCGGTGGGCGCCGGGCCGCACGGCCTGGCGGTCCTGGATGCCGATGGCGACGGTGACATCGATATCGTCACCAGCAACACGGGCGGGAACAACGTCTCGCTGCTGCTCAACAACGGGCTGGGCGTGTTCGCGCCGCCGGTCAACTTCGACGGCGGTTGCAACGGCGAGTACGCCGTCGGCGCGGCGGACATGGACGAGGACGGCATCCTCGACCTGGTCGTCGGCTGCATCACGTCGCAGACGGTGCGTGTGCTGCGCGGCAACGGGAACGGCACGTTCACGCCGATCGGCTCCGCCGCGGCCAACGGCAGCGTGTGGATGATCGCGCTGGGCGACGTGAACGGCGACGGGCACGTCGACGTGGCGACCAGCAACGCGGGGTCGCAGACCGGGTCGATCCTGCTTGGCAACGGCGCGGGCGGGCTGGCGGCGGGCGTGACGTACCCCATACCCGGGCACGTGGTCGCGACCGATCTGGGCGACTTCGACGGCGACGGCGACCTCGACTGGGTGCTCTCGAGTTTCGGCGGTGGACGCTGGCGAATGTACCGGAACAACGGGAACGGGACCTTTGCCTTTGTTCAGGACTGGACCGCCGACAGCAACCCGGCGTGCGCGGTGATCCTTGACTTTGACAACGACAGGGACGTTGACCTGGTCTTCACCGACGAGATCGCCGACACGATCCGGTTGATGCGGAACAACAGTTACTGCCGCGGCGACTTCAACGCCGACGGCGCGGTCGGTGTGGACGACATCTTCGTCTTTCTGTCGGCGTGGTTTGCGGGCAACTGGCTGGCGGACTTCAACGAATCGGGCGCGAGCGACGTCCCGGACATCTTCGACTTCCTCGCGGCGTGGTTCGCCCCGTGCGTGTGAGCGTCGGCTGGCTTGCTACACCGTCGCCGCGCTCTGGGCGTGAAGGCGCGAGGCCGCGCCGTCGCCGGGGAACTGCTTGATGCCGTCCTGGTTGGGCGTGCGTCCCGTGCCCTTGGCGATGGGGCTCTTCTCGGGGATCACGAAGTCGGAGTTGGGCAGCGTCTCGGTGTGCCTGAGGGCCGCGGCGGCGCCGGCGAGCATCGAGTCGTCGGCGTTCTCGTAGAGCGAGCGGAAGCGTTCGTGGATCTCGGCCTCGGCCAGGTCGAGGAAGTGCAGCGCGGCGGTGCGGTCGCGCTCGAACTCGGCGTCGGCGGCGCGGCCGGCGCCCTGGCGGGCGCGGAGGTCGGCGTCGAGTTTGGAGAGCGTGCAGAGCATCGCGTGCAGCAGGATCGCCGCGTCGGCCAGCCGGGCCTGCACGGCCTGCCGGTCGAGGATCTTCACGTCGAACTTCTTCGACATGATCTTGAACTGGTAACTGTGCTCGCGCACCAGCCGCGCGACGCGGTCGGCGTGCTCGCGCAGGTCGGCGGAGATGTTCTCGACGCGCGGGAGGGCGCGGCGGACGCCGAAGTAGACCTCCAGCCCGAGCGGGATGGCGATCTTCATCAGTCGGGCGTTGAAGGCGTTCCTGAGCGCCTTGGCGACAAACGCGCCGACGGACTCGTCGGGCTCCTTGAGCAGCGCCTGCTTGACGCCCAGCATCTGCTCGGCCAGTTGCTTGCCGCCGTAGCCGAAGATGTAGGACTGCATGACCTCGTTGGCGCCCTCGACGATGAGGTTGATGCGCGAATCGCGGAAGATGCGCTCGACCTCGTTCTCGGTCATGTACGACTCGCCGCCCATGATCTGCAGGGCGTCGTTGACGGCTCGCCAGCCGTACTCCGAGCAGAACACCTTGCACATCGCCGTCTCGACCTGGATGTCGTCGTCCTTGCGGTCGAGCATGCCGGTGGTCATGTAGAGCACCGCGTCCATGGCGTAGCAGTACGCGGCCATGCGGGCGATGCGCAGCTGCACGAGTTCCTTGTGCGCCAGCGGCGCCTGGAACTGGAAGCGGGTCATGGCCCACTTGGTGGCCTGGTCGCGCGCGTGCCGCGCGCCGCCGAGCATGCCCGCCGAGAGCGTGCAACGCCCGTAGTTCAGGCACGACAGGGCCATCTGGAAGCCGCGTCCCTCCTTGCCCAGCAGGTGGTCCGGCGGCACGCGCACGCCGTGGAAGCGGATGCGGGCCTGCCACGTGCCGCGGATGCCGCACTTGCTCCGGTTCTTCTGGTAGATGTCGACGCCGGGCATGTCGGGGTGCATGACGAACGCGGAGACCTTGCCCTTGCCGTCGGGGGTCTTCTCGCGGGCCATGACGGTGAACAGGCCGGAGAGCGCGCCGCTGGTGGCCCACTTCTTCTCGCCGTAGACGACGTAGTGGTCGCCGTCGCGCTCGAAGTAGGTCTCCTGCCCGCCCGCGTCGCAGCCGACGTTGGGCTCCGACAGGCAGAACGCGCTGAGCCAGTCCTTGGCCAGGTGCGGGAGCCACTTCTTCTTCTGCTCCTCGGTGCCGAAGAGCATCACGGCCTTGCAGCCGATCGACTGGTGGGCCGAGACCATGACCGCCGTGGAGCCGCACGAGTAGCCGATCCGCTCCAGCACGCGGTTGTAACTGGTGATGCCCATGCCCAGCCCGCCGTACTCCTTGGGGATGGTCATCCCCAGCACGCCGAGGTCGAAGAGTCTGTCGACCACCCAGCGCGGGATCTCCTGGTCCTGGTCGATCCTGATCGCGGGGTGCTCGTTGGTCAGGTACTCGTCGAGCCGCGCCAGCAACTGGTCGCACTCGGCCTGCTCGCGCGGGTCGCACTTGGGGTAGGGGAAGTAGAACTCCTGCTTGATGTTGCCCCAGAACAGGTTCTTCACGGGGCCCATCTTCGCGGGCTCGGCGCCGAGCCATTCCTCCGCCTCTTCCAGCAGTTTGCGGTCCGCGGCGGAGATGCCCTTGAGGTTCTTGAGGTCGGCCATTGGTGTCTCACCGGTTGGGGTCGGTTGTGCAATCCGCCGACGTGTCGCGCCGGCAGTCAGGTTCTACTTCTTCGCGCTCTTCTCGAAGAACGCCTCGATCGCCGCCTTGCCCGCCGGCGTCGAGCGCAGACGCACCAGTTCGCGCCGTTCCACGTCCAGCGCGGCCGGCCAGCCGCGCTCCAGACCCGCGCTCACGGCGTCCAGCACGGCCCGCGACGACTCGGTGTGCGGCACAGCGTCGCGCACCGACGGCAACGCCGCGGCCACGCGGTCGCGCACGCCCGGCCTGCCGATCCATCGCGACGGCGCGCCGTCGCGAGCGGGGGTGCCGCGCGCACGCCGCTCGACGACCCACTTCTTGCAGGTCTCGATGAGCGACCCGGCGTCGGGCGCGACGGCGTCGAACAGGCGCGCCGACACCGCCTCGTCGAAGGTCATCGGCTTGCCGCTCGCGGTGCGCGTAATCGCGTCGGCCGGGTCGATCCGCGCAGGCAGCAGGTTGGTCCCGCCCCAGCCGGGGCAGATCGACAGCCCGGCCTCCGGCAGGCCGACGGGGTACGGCTTGCCCGTGGGCGACGGCGCGCCGATCAACGCGTCGCAGTGCATCGCGATCTCGAGCCCGCCGCCGAGCGCGGCCCCGTTGATCGCCGCGGCGGTGGGGCAGGGCAGCGCGGCGAGCATGCCGAACACGCGCTGGCCGAAGGCGAGGTAGCGGTCGAGGTCCGAGTCCGAGAGCGCCTGGATCGACTTGAGGTCCGCCCCCGCGATGAACACGCGCTGGCTGGCGGAGGCGAGGACGAAGCCCGCCGCGTTCTTCGGCACGGCGAGCAGCGTCGCCTCGATGCGCCGGATCAGCGGCTCGTCGAGCACGACCATCGGCGAGCCGGGCTGTTCCAGCCGCACGACCGCCACGCCCGAGAACGGGCCGGACGAATCGGTCTCGATCGGGAATGGCGTCGTGTCGCTCATGCGTCGGTGCGGCGGCCGGTCGGACAGGCGTGATTGCCAATCATACCGAGGATTGACGCTGCCGCCACGTACAAACCCCTTTCGCGGCGGGCACGACGGGCACAGAAGCGGCCGGGAAGGGCCGATATACCATGGCCCGCAGGGCCGCGGGAGCCGGGGCCTGCGGGCGGGAGCAGTATTGCACGGGAGCGGCGTCGGATGGAAGTGGTCATCGCACCTCGGGTCGGGCTGGCGGGCAACTTCGCCGCGCTGGACGCGGACCGTCCGTCGTCGTCGGTCTACTTCGCATCAGTGATCAACGCCGATTCCCGGCTGACGGGCAAGGTGCTGGACGTGGGGTGCGGCAGGTCGGGGCCGACGGTTCCGGCGTACGCGACGACGCTGCGTCGCGCGGCGCAGATCGACGGCATCGACCCGTTCCCGGAGGTGAAGGACAACCCGATGCTGACCCGGCGCTGGGTCGGCGGGCTGGAGGACGTGCCCGAGGTTCCGTCGAACGAGTACGACGCGGTGGTGTCGTTCTTCGTGGCCGAGCACGTGGCGAACCCGGCCGCGTTTCTGGCCGCGGTGCACCGCGTGCTCAGGCCCGGGGGCGTGTTCTACGCGTGCACGCCGCACAGCCAGCACCCGTTCGCGTGGTGCGTGCGGCTGGTCGAGACGCTGCACCTGAAGGGGAAGATGGAGGACCTGGCGCAGCGCGGCTGGAACCGCTACCCGGCGTACTACCGGCTCAACTCGCGCCGTGCGGTGCTGCGCGCCGCGCGCGGGCTGGACTTTGCGCGGGCCGAGTTCCACTATCACCCGTGCGTGCAGTGGGACGAGAACTTCCCGCGCGTGCTGCGGTGGGCGCCGCGCCTGTTCGACCGGCTGATCGGCGTGCACGTCACGGCGATGGCGCAGCAGATGATGTTCAAACTCGAAAAGGCGTGACCGTCAGCCGCGCCGGGCGCGCTTGGGGTCGAACGCCTCGCGCAGGCCCTCGCCGACGAAGTTGAGCGCCAGCAGCGTGCTGCCCAGCAGCAGGCAGGGGAACAGCAGCAGCCACCAGTGCGAGCGGTAGGGGTTGAGTTCGGTCAGCCCGTCGGCCGCGAGGTTGCCCCACGAGGGCATCGGCGGCTTGACGCCGATGCCCAGAAAACTCAGGAACGACTCCTGCAGGATCGCCTGCGGCACGGTGAGCGTGGCGTAGACGATGATCGGCCCGAGGATGTTCGGCAGCAGGTGGCGCACGAAGATGCCGGTGGTCCCGACGCCCGTCGCGCGCGCGGCCTCGATGAACGGCTGGGCCTTGAGCGAGAGCACCTGCCCGCGGATGACGCGCGCCATCGTCAGCCACGACACGCCGCCGATGGCCACGAACAGCGTGACGATGCTGATCGTCTGTCGCTGCGCGGGCGTGATCTCGCGGGAGGGAACGGCCGCGATGGCGCGCAGGCGAAGGGCCTGCAGCGCGTCGGCGGTCCGCTGGGCCTCGGGAAGAGCGGCGGCCTCGCGCTCGACCCACTCGGCCCGCAGGCGCGCGGTCTGCGCGGTCATGCGCGACTGGTGGTTCTCGACCGCCGCGTCCGCCGCGACCGCCAGCAGCACCACCAGCAGCACGTACGGCAGGCCGTAGAGGATGTCGACGATGCGCATCATCACGGCGTCGGTGCGGCCGCCGACGTAGCCGGCGATCGCGCCGTACATCGTGCCGACCAGCACCGAGAGCAGCGCGGCGGACAGGCCGATGGTCAGCGAGATGCCGCCCCCGGCCAGCACGCGGACGAACAGGTCGCGCCCGAGGATGTCCGTGCCCAGAACGTAGAACGGCCGGGCGCGGCGGAGGGCGTCATCGGTCGGCGGGGGAGCGCCGTCGTCGCCCGCCCCGGCGCGACGCCGGGTGACCTCGACGAACCGGCGGAACGTGTCGTCGGGGAGCGTTTCGGGATCGAGGCTCGCCGGGACCTGCGGCCGGTAGAGCCAGCCGGGCGGCAGATGGCGGCCGTGCCGCTCCTGCGCCGCGTAGCGCGGCGACTCGCCCTCGGAGCCGAAGGTGTACGGCATCGACCCGAGGCAGGCCAGCAGCATCGCGACGAGGAACACGATGCCCGCCACGCCCGCCCAGGAGCGCGTCAGCGGGTTGTCGCGTGCCGGTGGCGGCGCCATCAACGCCGGGATCGAGCGCTCGGTCATCGGGCCAGCATAGGCGTTGCCGACGCGGGCGCGCTCAGCACGGCGCGAACCACGCCGCGAGGTACGCGAAGATGTCCGGCACGTCGTTGCCGTTCATGCCGTCGAAGTCGGCCGACGGGAGGCCCGCGAACCACGCCGCGAGGAACGCGAAGATGTCCGGCACGGCGACCGACCCGTCCTGGTCGAAGTCGCCCGGGCAGTAGGGCACGGTGCCGCTGCCGACAAACATCCCGGAGATCGTGAGCGATCCGAGGCTCGGGTTGGCCGGGTCGATCGGTCCGCTGATGTTGATCGAGCCCGAGAGCGTCGCCACGCGGTTGTTCACGGTGATCGTGCCGGGGAGCGTCGACGCGGTCTGCGTGCCCGTGTCCGCGAGGTTGAACGCACCGCTGCACGCAAGCGGCGGGCTCTGGCTCTGCAGGAGCGTGCAGACGATGCCCGTCGCGGTGTAACTCGCGTTGCCGCGCGAGTCGGCGGGAACGTTCGCGAACGAGAAGGCGTTGGACGTGATCGGCACCGGTCCCATCGGCGTGCCGAGGTTGGCGTACTCGACTCCCACGCCCGTGGCGTTCACGGTCAGCCGTCCGACTTCGATGAACACGATGTAGCGCAGCACGAGTTCCAGCGGTTCGGTCGCGGCAAAGTCGAAGTCGTGCAGTTCGATGCTGCTCGGCGCGCTCGCGGCGTTGAGTTTCACGCGGATGTACCCGGTCACCGGCGAGGTGTCGGTCCCCGTGACGCCGTTGACGGTCAGCGACGCGGTCACGCTCGACTGCGCCTGGTTGAGCACGACGTTGAACGCGGGCTCGGCCACCGCCGTCGAGGCAAGAATGGCCAACCCGGCGGCGGAGGTCATGGAACGTGTCAGGCGCATCGGCGGTCTCCCTCTGTGGCGGGCGTGGGCGGGCCGGGCGGGTGGCCCGCTCCCCGAATATACCACAACGCGGCCGAAAGCCCCGTCTCGCGTGTGCAGATTGCCGAGATTGACGCTGATGGCGGGTTCCGGTCGCGCCCGCTACGCCCGCCGCCAGAACGCCAGCCGCGGCTGCACCCGGGCGGGCTGGGGATGGGCATCGGGCGTCGGTCGGACCCACAGGCTCGTCTCCGCCGCCGCGTGGGCGTGCTTGACCATCGCCAGACAGATGACCGCCCCGGAGAGCATGGGGCTGACGGCCGAGGAGGTGACGGCGCCGATGGCCTGCCCGGTCGGATCGGCCAGCACGTGCGAGCCGGTGACGGGCTGCGGGCCGTCCGACGGGGCATCGACGCGCAGCGCAACCAGTTGCTGCTTGGGATGGCCCAGCGACTCCATCCGGGCGACGACTTCCTGCCCGAGGTAGCAGCCTTTCTTGAAACTCACGCGGTCGCGGAGCGTCTCGGGCCCGGTCTCGTGAGGGAGCGAGGACGGGCCGAAGTCCACGTTGTACAGCGGCGTGCCAGCTTCGAGCCGCGCCACGTTGAAGGCGTGCCAGCCGATGCGCCGCGCGCGGCGCGGACCCGGCGCGGGTCGGGCCAGCGCGCCCTCGGGCTGGTCGGGCACCGGCGGGAGTTCGGAGATGGTCTCGTAGACCGCGCGCACGTCGCCCGCCGCGGCGATGATCGAAAGGCCGATCTCGCCGGTGGTGTCGGCGCGAGCGACCAGCACGCGGCGCGGGCCGCCGGGAGTTGCGATGTCCGCAACGCACGCGCGGTCGCGGGCGAGGTCGAGCGCGGCGTCGGCCCCGCTTGTGCAGTGCGCCGCCAGCACGGCGCACGCCGCGGGGCCGTGCAGTTGCACGGCGTGCGTGCGCTCGGTCAGGTCCTCGATCTCGACGTCGTCGGCGATGACGAACGCGCCGAGCGTTTCGACCGTGCGCGCCGCGGCGTGCACGTCGACGACAAGAAGCGTGCACGCGGCGTCGCCCGCCAGCGCGGGCGAGGCGCCGGCGGGCAGTTCGATGATCTCAAGGTCCGCGTCGATGCGTCCCTTGCGGTTGAGCCAGAAGCCGCGGCGGATGGACCACGCCTCCATGCCGCGAACGTCCTGCGTGATCATGCGCTGCAGGAAGGCGTGCCGGTCGGCGCCGCGCACCGCGACAAGCCCGCGGTGGGGGGCGTCGAGCGCGCCCGCGCCGGTGCGGATCGCGGCGTATTCCAGGGCAAAGGGCGCAAAGCCGACGGCGACCTGTACGCCCGCGTCCTCCGGGCCGTAGACCAGGCACGGCGCGCCCGCCGCGGCGTGCAGATCCAGCATGGGGGTGTTCCGGGCCATGACGCGGGAGGGTAGGGAGCGCCCGGCGCGGCTCGGACGGACAGCGTACTGGGGGAATAGGCTTGGCTCGATCGTTCGTTGCGCACGGCCGCCACGCGGGCGGCCCGAAGAGGATTCCGCACTGAAGGAGAGCCCTCGTGGCCAAGTTGAACATCGATCTGTTGAAGCGGTTGTGCGAGACCCCCGGCGTTCCGGGGCGCGAGGAGCGTGTGCGAGCCCTGATCCAGAAGGAGATCAAGGGGCTGTTCGACGACGTGCGGACCGACGCGATGGGGAACCTGATCTGCCGGCGCGACCCGCGCGGGAAGAAGGGCAGGAAGGGCGGCGGCCGGCCGACGCGCGTGCTGGTCCTGTGTCACATGGACGAGATCGGCTTCTACGTCAAGGGCGTGGACGAGAAGGGGTTTGTCCGGCTCAACAACGCGGGCGGTTTCGACGCGCGGAACCTCTTCAGCCGGCGCGTGCTGGTGTGCACGGAGAACGGCGACTTCAAGGGGGTGATGAACCCCGGCGGGCGGCCGGTCCACATCGCGACCGAGGAGGACAAGAAGAAGATCCCGGAGGTCAAGGAGTTCTTCGTCGATCTGGGCATGAAGCCCGACAAGGTGAAGAAGACGGTGAAGGTCGGGGACTTCGTGGTGATGGACGAGCCGGCGATCGAGGTGGGCGACAAGTTCGTCTCCAAGGCGCTGGACAACCGCGTGGCGTGCTGGCTGGGCATCGAGGCGGTCCGCGCGATCGACGACGCGCGCGCCGCGCACGACTGCGAGATCTATGTCGCGTTCACGGTGCAGGAGGAGGTCGGGCTGCGCGGCGCGCACACCTCCAGTTTCGGCGTCGAGCCCGACATCGGCGTGGGCATCGACACCACCCTCGCGTGCGACACCCCCGGCGTGCCCGAGGACGAGTGCGTCAGCGTGCACGGCAAGGGCGTGGTGCTGCACGTCATGGACTCGTCGTTCATCTCCGACTACCGGCTGATCCGCGAACTGGAGGCGCTGGCCGAGAAGCGCGGTATCCCGTCGCAGCGGTCGATCCTGGCGCGCGGCGGGCAGGACGGCGCGGCGGCGCAGCAGGCCCGCGCCGGCGCCCGCGCCGTCGGCATCACCGTCGGCACGCGGTACATCCACACCGTCACCGAGATGATCGACAAGGGCGACCTCGGCGCGGCGCGCGACCTGCTGGCCGCGTGGCTGCCGACGATCCACTGAGAGGCGACGCGGCGCGCACCGCGCGCCCGCGACACGGAGAACAGTCATGAAACTGCTCGAAGGGCGCACCGGCCTGATCGTCGGCATCGCCAACGACCGTTCCTACGCGTGGTACATCGCGCAGGCGCTGCTCGAGGCCGGCGCGCGGTGCGCCTTCACGCACCTGCCCGGCGAGAAGAACGAGCGGCGCACCCGCCGCGCGCTCGAGGAACTCGGGCTCAAGGACCCGTGGCTGGTCCCGATGGACGCCTCGAAGGACGAGGACCTCGACGCGGCGTTCGGCCGGTACGCCGAGTCGTTCGAGAAGATGAACTTCCTGGTGCACTCGATCGCGTTCGCCGACCGCGAGTGGCTCGCGCCCGGCAAGTTCGTCGAAACGCCGCGCGGGGCGTACCTGTCGGCCGTCGACGTGTCGGCGTACACGCTGGTGGGCATGTGCCGGCGGGCGCGGCCGATGCTGGCGCGCGGCGCGGCCTCGGGCGGCGCGGCGGTCATGGCCATGTCGTACTACGGCGGCGAGAAGGTCGTCCCCGGCTACAACGTCATGGGCGTGGCCAAGGCCGCGCTGGAGTGCTCGGCCCGCTACCTGGCGTGGGAACTGGGCGCCGAGGGCATCCGCGTCAACGTCATCTCGGGCGGCTACCTGCGCACGCTGGCCTCGTCGGCGGTGGGGGGCGTGTCGGAGATGGAGGAGGCCGTGCCGAAGCGCGCCCCGCTGCGGCGGAACGTCGAGGGCGCCGACGTCGGCCGCACCGCCGTCTACCTCGCCAGCGACCTGTCGTCCGGCGTCTCGGGCGAGACGATCTACGTCGATTGCGGCGTGAACACCGTGGGCCTGTGACGGCCGCGCCCCGGCCCCGCGCCGCGGGCGCACCCGATAACCCGCCGAACGCGGCGCCGAGTGCACGTTCCGGCCCTGCGCGGCCGATGCTCAGTGCATGAGCACGCTCGGGACAGGCGTGGCCCAGTCGGTCGCCGGCATCTCGCAGGCCGAGCACAAGGCCGTGCGCGACGCCGAGCGTGCCCGCCCGCAGCCGCGGCAGACCCGTGCCGAGCGGCTCCTCCGCGGCGAGGACGAGGTCGAACTCAACCAGGCCCAGACCGACGAGGCGGTCCGCAGCCTGAAGGACAACACCGACCAGGAAACCGACCTCGACCGCCGCAGGCACGACCACTACCGCCCGGCGGGCAACGCGCCGGAGCGTCCGCCGCGGCTGGACGTGCAGGGCTGAACGTTGGCGCTACGCCGCCTCGGCACGCACACCGGTGCGCCGGTCCTCGTCGCGCGCCAGTTCGTCGAGCACCTCCGCCAGAACCTTGCAGTCCTGCTCGCGCTGGGCCAGCCAGCCGGAGTGCCGCAGGTCGTCCAGCAGGTCGTCCCGCAGGTAGTGGGCGCTGTCGGCGGGCGTGGTGGCCCACAGCAGCACCAGCCCTGCGGCGACGCGGCCGAGCGTCAGGCCGTTGGGTGCGCCGAGTTCGATCTCGCTCTGGATGAACGCCAGCGGGTCGGTCGGGCACGCGCGCCCGTCGGCCCGCAGCATGTCGCGGGCGCGCCGGAAGGTCGCCATCGCTGCGCGGTCCTCGAACGCGGCGATCTGCGTCGCGCCCAGCCGCAGCGCGGCCTCGGGCTCGTCGTCGAGGATGTCCGCGGCGAGTTGTGCCAGGCGGCAGCGCTCGTGGTGGATCGGCGGCGTACCGGGCTGGTTCTGCCAGGTCGTGAGCCAGGCCGAAAGCACCCGCGCCGCGCCGCGCGCCGCGGGCGGGACGGATGTCTCGTTGCGGTCCGCCGCGGCGGCAAGGTCTTCGAGCGTTCCGGCCAGTCGCAGCATGGCGACCTCGGTCGCGGCGCGCGCGGTCTCGGCGTCGAGCGCGCCGCCGCGGACCACCGATCGGAGCCCGCCCGGCCTGCGCGCCGGGCCCGCGCCCAGCGCGGCGGCGAGCACGATGATGTCGGCCGCGAGCCGCGCGTGCATCGGGTCGGCCAGGTCGCACTGGTCGAGGCGGATGGCGGACGGGTCGAGGCGTGCGGGGAACGTCTGCGCGTAGCCGGGCGAGTTGGGCGCGGCCCAGTCCTTCCACGCGGCGCGGAACTCGCCGTGCTCGGGCACGAACACCGCCGCCGCGCCGCTCCCGCCGCGGCTCTCGGGCTCGCGGCGGACAAGGGCGTCGAAGGCCGCGGCGTCGCGCGGGGCGTCGGTCATCAGCCCCGCCGGTGCGCGGACCCATTCGACGGCCAGGCCCGGGGCGAGGCCGCTTGCGCCGGCGGCGCACAGCCGTTCGTGGTCGCGCTGAGACAGATCGAGGCCGATGCGGATCGCCCGCGGCGTGAGTTTCAGGCCCGCGTGGTCGGCCAGTTCCTTCACGCGCCGCCGGGCCGACTCCACCGAGCGTGCCGGCACGCCGGAGAGTTCCATGACCGTGGCGATGACGTTGTCGGGGATCAGCGACGCGGCGAAGCCCCGCGGCACGCGAAGCCGGGCCCGGCCCGCCGCGGCGTGCAGCGACGCCCCGCGCTTCGCGTAGAGGTGTGCCGCGCCGACGCCCGCGCCGATCAGCCAGATGCCCAGGGGCAGCCCGAGCCACGGGCTTTCGAGCCACGTTGCGCCGAGCACGTAGGCGGTGCTGGCCAGTGCGCACCCGCACAGCGTGGTAACCGTTCTGGGACCGAAGCCGGGGACGAGGAGGGGGATCGCGCCGTCCTCGCTGTGCACGGAGTGGTTCATGGCGGTGGGGATCGGCCGGGCGGTCGGGGGTGCTGAGGACCGGCCGCGGCGGGGCGGGGCCGAGGTGGCATGCTGCGCCGGACGTGCGGGTGGCGTGGCTCGCGGGGCGGCGGCTAGATCGGGCCGAGCGCAGGGAGTGCGCGGCGGCTTCGGTTTCCGGACGGGTCGCTTGGATTCTGGGGACGCCGGGCCGGGACGGCGGTACACTCGCACGTTTCACACCTTGCGCGGGACCAACCATGCAGAACAAGTTTGGGCTCAAGGACTTCGTGCTGCTCGTGCTTGTGGTGGGCGTCGGGCTGCTGGTGCTGCTGGCGATCTTTCAGGAAGACCGGCGGTGGAACAGCATCCGGCTGCTCGACACGCGCATCCGCGACCAGGAGCGGCTGCTGAGCCGGCTCGAGGGCGCGACGCAGGAGAACGCCGAGACCATCACCGAGGCGGTCCGCGAGATCTCGGCGCGACTGGACGAACTGGCCGCGCTGAGCGCGAGGCTGTCGACCGCGGGCGCGGCCCCGCTGACCGACGAGGAACGCGCGCGGATCGAGGCGGCGCGCCAGCAGGCCGGCTCGGCGGACCGGCGGCCGTCGGCGGGCGGGCGCGACGAGTCGTGGGCGCGTCCGGGCGTGAAGGTGCAGTGGCAGCCGCCGCTCGCGTACGCCAACGACCCGCGCTCGCATCCGAACTTCACGCCCGGCGGCGAGCTGACGGAGATCTACGAGGCGCAGTTGTCGCGGCTGACGCCGTACATCTCGTCGGACGTCTACGCGCGGCGCATCCAGGAACTGACCATCGGCTCGCTGGGCATCTACGACCCCGTGACGCTGAAGATGCGCGGGCAGATCGCCGAGGCCTGGCAGGTGGACCCCGAGGGCATGTGGATGCGGGCCCGCATCCGCGCCAACGCGCGGTTCAGCGACGGCGCGCCCATCACCGCCGAGGACATCCGCTGGACCTACCACGACTACGTGATGAACGAGCAGATCGAGGCCGAGCGCTCGCGGTCGATCCTCCGCGATTCGATCGAGAAGGTCGAGGTCATCGACCCGCGGACGGTCGAGTTCCACTTCACGCAGCGGCTGTTCACCAACGTCGACAACGCGCTGGGGCTGTTCATCCTTCCCAAGCACGTGTACTCGCAGTTCACGCCGGCGCAGATCAACCGCGCGACCGGGCTGCTGGTCGGCGCGGGCCCGTACAAACTCAAGGACTTCGACCCCGACCGCCAGTGGGCCCCGCCCGCCGACGTCGTGCTCGAGCGCAACGAGCAGTACTGGGGGCCCAAGCCCGCGATGGCGGGCCTGCGGATCAAGGCGATCAACGACGAACTGCCGCGGCTCAACGCCTTCAAGAAGGGCGAGGGCGACATCATCACCCCCGCCGCGACGCAGTTTGTCAGCATGATGCAGGACCCGCAGTGGAAGGACCGGGCCCAGTACCTGAACTGGGTCAACATGCGCTCGGGCTACTCGTTCATCTGCTGGAACTGCGGGGAACGCAACGGGAAACTCACGCCGTTCCACGACGTGCGCGTCCGTCGCGCGATGACGCACATCCTCGACCGCGAGAAGATGATCCGCGACATCTGGCGCGGCATCGGGCAGGTCGCCAAGGGCAACATGCCGCTGGGCACCGCCGGCTCCAACCCCGACATCCAGCCCTGGCCCTACGACCCGGAGCGGGCGCGCCAGTTGTTCAAGGAGGCCGGGTGGGAGGACCGCAACGGCAACGGCGTGCTCGAGAACGCCGCGGGAAACGAGTTCGAGTTCGAGTTCTCGTACGCCGCCGGCGGCGAGATCGCCGAGAAGATCGCGCGGTTCGTGGTGGACTCGTGCGCCGCGGCGGGGATCCGCGTTCGGCTGCGTCCCGCGGACTGGTCGGTGTACCAGGACTACATGAAGACGCGCGACTTCGACGCGATCACGCTCGGCTGGGGCGCCAGCGCGCCCGAGAGCGACCCCAAGCAGATCTTCCACTCCGAGTCGATCAAGAACCAGGGCGACAACTTCGCGCAGTGGGCCAACGCCGAGGCCGACCGCCTGATCGACGAGGGCCGGCGCGAGATGGACGACGACAAGCGAGCCGCGATCTGGCGGCAACTCGAGCGCGTCCTGCACGAGGAGGGGCCGTACACCTTCATCCGCGTGCCGCCGTGGCTGCGCATCGTCGGGCAGGACATCGGCAACGTGCACACCTACCCCAAGGGCATCGAGCACCCCGAGTTCTTCCGTTCCGGCGGCGCCGTGCCGATGCGCGGCAACTGACCCGCGTCGATCGTCCGTTCGTGTCCCTCTCGCCGCCGCGGCGGAGCCCCCCATGGTCACCTACATCCTCAGGCGCCTGCTCCTGATGATCCCGACGCTGATCGGCATCACTTTCGTGGTGTTCATGCTGATCGCGATGTCGCCGGGCGGGATCGGCGCGGGCCTGCTGGTGAGCGGCGGGGCGATGCAGAGCCAGTCGCAGATCGCGATCCAGAAGGCCAAACTCGAGGACCGCTACGGCCTGAACGAGCCCGCCGTCGTGCAGTACGTGCGGTGGCTGGGGCGCGTCAGCCCTATCAAGTTCGGCCGGCGCGACCTGGTCAGCCCGTCGGGCGAACTGATCACGCGCCCGCGCCCGGTGCCGACGCCCTCGGTCTGGAAGTGGTTCGGCGAGGAACTGCCGCGCTCCTCGCCGCCCACGGCCGAGTGGCTGGCCGAGCGCTTCGGCGACCGTCCGCCCGAGGAGCGGGCCCGCGCCTTCCGGCTGATCGAGGGCGAGTACGTCGAGGCCCGTGCGCGGCTGGTCGCGGCCCAGGCCCTGCTGAGCGACGCCCTGAAGACCTACGCCGAGGAGACCGGCAACCGCTCGCTGCTCGACTCCAAGCGCGAGCCGCGCCTGCGGGCGTTCGAGCGCTTCACGCCCGACCGTTCGCACGCCGCGTTCGCCGACATCGAGCGGCACGCGCGGGTCGCGATCGACGCGTACGGCGCGGCGGCGCAGGCGCGGCTGCGGTTCATCGCCGCGATGGACAGGGCCCCGTTCCCGCAGGACGGCGTCGCGATCATCCCCGGCGTCGTCAGCCTCGCGTGGCCAGACCTTGGCATCGCCTTCAGCCGCGGGCAGCCGGTGATCAAACTCATCGGCCAGGCGCTGCCCGTCACGCTGATGCTGAACCTCATCGCGTTCCCGATCATCTACTTGGTGGCGATCCCCAGCGGCATGGCCGCGGCGACGCGCAAGGGCACGTTTGTCGACGTCGGGCTGGGCGGCCTGTACCTCGCGCTGTTCTCGATCCCGACGGTGCTCGCGGGCGTGCTGCTGCAGGGCTTCCTTGCCAACCCGGACTACTTCAACCTCTTCCCGACGGCCGGCCTGTCGAGCAAGGGCGCCGAGACGTTCCGGATGCTGCCGGGCGAGGACTTCGCGGGCCAGTGGCACCGCGGCTGGCTCTTGGACCGCGTGTGGCACGTGGTGCTGCCGGTCGCGTGCCTGGTGTACGCCTCGTTCGCCGTCATCAGCAAGCAGACCCGCGCGGCGATGCTGGAGAACTTCAACGCCGACTACGTGCGCACCGCCAAGGCCAAGGGCGTCGCGCCGCGCGACATCGTCCTGCGCCACGTGTTCCGCAACTCGCTGCTCCCGCTGATCACGATGTTCGTGACCATCTTCCCGGCCATGCTCGCCGGCTCGGTGGTGATCGAGAAGATCTTCACCGTCCCGGGCATGGGCCTGCTGCTGATCGAGGCCATCAACCTGCGCGACCGCGAACTGATTCTGGCCAACGCGGCGATGATCGCCGTGGTGAACCTGTGCGCGCTGCTGCTGGCCGACATCCTGTACGCGCTGGCCGACCCGCGCATCACCTACCGCTGATTCCCTGTTGCAACGACCAATGCCCGCCCCGACCCGACCCAACCCCGCCGCGCCGATCGAAGCCGTCACCGGCGTGCAACTGGCGCGCGGCATCGGCGTGCAGCCCGCCAAGGGCTTCTGGGCCGAGGCGTGGTCGCAGGTCGTGCGCCGGCCCGCCGCGCTGCTGGCCCTGTGCTGGCTGGCGGTCGTCGCCTTCTTCGCGATCTTCGCGCCGGTGATCTCGAGCGGGCACCCGATCGTCGTGCTGCCGCCCGACTTTTCCGGCTCGTGGCTCACGGCCGAGTTCTGGCGGACCGGCGACTTCCCGCTGTGGCGTTTCCTGGCCGCGCTGGACCTGGTGCTGATCGCCTGGGCGCTGATCGGCGTGCCCTACATCCTGATCGGCCGCGCCGACCGGCGCGCGGCGCGACTCGGCTACGCGCTGGCCGGGCTGGTCGTCGCCATCGGCGTGCTGAGCCTCTCGACCGTGGCCAAGGGCCGGCTGGACTCGATCGCCTCGGACGCGGGGCGCGAGTCGATCCGGCTCATGGCCCAGGGCGTCACGCCGCCCGAGGTCACGTCGGACTGGCGGATGCTCTCGCGCTGGCCGCGCGCGGGGCTGATCGTCGGCGTGCCCGTCGGCCTGCTGGTCGCCGGCGCGGCCGCGGTGCTGCCGTGGGGGCGCCGCAACGCGCGCGTCGCGGTGTGCGTGCTGGCGGCGGTGGTCAGCGTGTGGGCCGTGTCGGCGCGGTGGTCGCCCCCGCTGGTGAAGTTCGACTACACCCAGCGCGAGGTGCGCGGCGAGATCCGCGCCTCGTACACGCTCATCCCGTGGTCGCCCAACCAGCGGTTCAGCCAACTGTCGCGCAAGCCGCCGGGGTCGGACTTTGCGCAGGTGATGAACATCGCCCCGCCGACGCCCGTCGCGGGCCGCACGTTCATGATGGGGACCGACGCGTTCGGGGCCGACGTGCTGGCGCAGGTGCTGCACGCGTGCCGGCTGTCGATCTCGATCGGCGTGGTCTCGACGGGCATCGCGCTGCTGATCGGGGTGACGATCGGCGCGCTGATGGGCTACTTCGGCGGGTGGGTCGACCTGCTGCTGTACCGCGTCGTCGAGGTGTTCATGGCGGTGCCGGTGCTGTTCCTGCTGATCGTCGCGGTCGCCGTTCTGCCCGACGAGTTCAAGACGACCTACGTGATCATGGGCATCATCGGGTGCTTCACGTGGACGGGCATGGCGCGGTTCACGCGCGCCGAGTTCCTCAAACTCCGCAACCAGGACTTCGTGCAGGCGGCCCAGGCCAGCGGCCTGCCGCTGAGTTCGATCCTCTTCAGGCACATCCTGCCCAACGGCGTCGCGCCGGTGCTGGTGGACACCTCGTTCGCCGTCGCCGCGGCGATCTCGATCGAGGCCGTGCTGTCGTACCTGGGCCTTGGCCCGGTGGACAGCCCGTCGTGGGGCAAACTGCTCTCGATGGCGGTGAGCCAGGAGGGCGAGTTCAAGTGGTGGCTGGCGGTCTTCCCCGGCGCGGCCATCTTCCTCACCGTTCTGTCGTACAACTTCCTCGGCGAAGCGCTGCGCGACGCCATCGACCCCAAACTGAAGAAGGCCCGCGTCTGACGGCGCGCCCTCGCCCACGCCCATGCACCACACCCGCGGACCCATCTTCGACGACAGTTCCGCCGCGGCGACGCCCGCCGCGGCCCCGGCCTCGCGGAAACTGCACAAGGCGCTGAACGAGCGCGAGCCTCTGCTGCGCGTGGACAACCTCGCTGTGAGTTTCGACAACGGCTCGGGCCCGCGCATCCAGGCGGTCGACGGGGTGCGCATGAGCCTCTACCCCCGTCAGACGCTGGCGGTCGTGGGCGAGTCGGGGTGCGGCAAGTCGGTCACGGCGATGAGCATGATGCACCTGGTGCCGCGCCCGCCGGGCCGGTTCGACCGCGGGCGCGCGATGTTCCAGACCGACTCGGGCGTGCGCGACCTGCTGACGATGAGCGAGCGGGAGATCCGCACCGTCCGCGGCAACGAGATCGCGATGATCTTCCAGGAGCCGATGACCTCGCTCAACCCGGTGTACACGATCGGCGACCAGATCATGGAGGCGATCCTGCTGCACCAGCACGTCACCGTTGCGGAGGCGGCGCGGATCGCCATCGAGTCCCTGCTGGCCGTGGGGATCAAGGACGCCGAGGCGCGGCTCCGCGCCTACCCGCACCAGTTCTCCGGCGGCATGCGGCAGCGCGTGATGATCGCCATGGCGCTGGCCTGCCAGCCCAAACTGCTGCTGGCCGACGAGCCGACGACCGCGCTGGACGTGACCATTCAGGCGCAGATCCTCGAACTGCTGCGCGACCTGCAGCGCACACGCCAGATGGGCATGATGCTCATCACCCACGACCTGGGCGTCGTCGCCGAGAACGCCGACGTGGTGTGCGTGATGTACGCCGGGCGCGTGGTGGAGTACGCCAACGTGTTCGAGTTGTTCGGCAACCCGATGCACCCGTACACCCGCGGCCTGTTCGCGAGCATCCCGAAGGTCGGCGAGTTGCGCGACCGGCTGGTCACCATCGCCGACGTGATCGACAACCCCGAGGCCTTCCGCTCGCTCCCGGGCGCGGAGCAGGGTGTGCGGCCGTGGTGGCCGTGGCACGACCCGCCGGCCGACCTGACCCCGCGCAACGAACCCGCGGGCGACTACTACCTGCAGGAAGTGAAACCCGAGCACTGGGTCGGCGTCTGGCGGACCAAGGCCGTGCAGGAGCACGAGAGCCGCCCGCCCGACCTTTCGTACCGCATCGCCGATGATCCCGCGCGTGCGACCGCGCAGACCTGAACGGGACCGAGATTTCCACAACGCTCGCTTGACTTGGACGGCGTTGCAGAGGTTCCGGCAGGCGAGTCGGCGGACGAGTCGGCGGAATCGACTGTAAGTATAGTATCGATAATGGTTTATGTCGATCTTTCCGCGATTGGCGACTCCGCCAGTCCGAGGGCGCCTTGAGTCAAGCCGCGGCCGGATTTGTCCACACAATCTCCCCAAGACCGGGGCTATGTGTCGGCGGCCGGTCGCGAGCCGATGGAAACTCCCACCGATGCGCGCCGTGATCGTCGTCGACCGTTGGATGGCCAGCCGCGAGAGCGGCCTGTTCTCCCGGCTGGAGATCGGCCTGGTGGACGAAGGCTACCGCGTGGTGCACGCGGTCCCGGTCGCGGCCCTCGGCGGCGAGCAGGGCGGCGTGTACTCGTCCGTCGCGGGGTACGTGGACACGGGGCTGGCGTTCACGCTGCCGCGCCGCGTTGGCGTGCTGGTCGAGACGCTCGACGCGCTGGCGACCCAGCACGGGGACAAGTGCGGGGTGTCGGTCGTGCACGGCTTCGGCGCGCGGGCGTGGCCCGTGGCGGTCGAACTGGCGCGGCAGACCGGCGCGGCGCTGGTGCTCGAGGTCGATCGCGCGTCGCTGATCGCCGACGCGGCCCGGCTTGCCGCCGGGCAGGCTGGCAAGGACGCAGAGACGAGGGCGACACCGTACTTCGTGTGCGCCGCCGAGCCGCTGCGGGCGATGCTGCAGTCGCGCGTGCCGGGCGCGCGGTCCTCGCTGGCGCGCTGGGGCGTGCACGTTCCGCCCGCGCGGCGGGCCCGCGGCGAAGTGCGGGCGGTCGCGCTGTTCGTCGAGCGCGGCGATTCGCGCGCGGCCGCGGCCGCGCTCGACGCGCTGGCGAAGGTCGCGGCCGATGAGCCGACGCTGATGGTCTTCGCCCACGTGCAGGACGACCGGAACGGCCCGTTCTGGAAGGCCGCGCGCCGCCTCAACCTGCTGGACCGTCTGTCGCTCTCGCCGGACATGGAGTCTCGGCGCGAGCCGGCGCTGCAGATGGACGCGCTGCTCCTGCCCGACGCCAGCGGCACCGTGCACTCGATCGCGCTGGACGCGATGGCCGCGGGCATGGCGGTGCTCGCCGCGCCGGACGAAGCGGTCGAGTACATCCGCGGCGGGCAGACCGCCCGGGTCGTTCTCCGCGCCGACGCGCGCGACTGGGAGGAAGCCGTGCGCGACAGCGTCCTCGACGCGCCGCGGTGGGGCGTCCTGGGCGCCACCTCGCGCGAGTACGTGCGGGAGAAGCACCCGGTCAGCGGGCAAATCCGCGCGGTGCTCGCGGCGTATGCGGACGCGGTCCGCCTGCACGCCGAGGACGCCGACCGGCGCACGCGGCCGCCCGCCGCGGCTACGCTCCGCTGATGGGCAGGCTGCCGTTCAACCCGTCGCGGATGCAGGGCCCGCCGGCGCCGCCGCCTTCGCACGCGCCGTCGCGCCTGACGGTGTCGCAACTGGCCGCGCTCATCGACCGCGCCCTGCGCGACGGGGTGCCCCCGGGCCTGAAGGTCGTCGGCGAGGTCGGGCAGTTCCGCGAGCGCACGCACTGGTACTTCGACCTCAAGGACGCCGACGCGGTGGTGTCGTGCGTGATGTGGGCCTCGGCGGCGCGGAGGGCGGGGTTCGTCCCGCGCACGGGGATGCAGGTCGTCGTCACCGGGCGCGTGGAGCATTACGCCAAGCAGGGCAGGACGACGTTCCTGGCCGAGCGCATCGAGCCCGTGGGCGAGGGCGCGCTCGACGCCGAACTGCGCCGGCTCGTCGAGGAACTGCGCGGGCTGGGCTGGCTCGACGAAGCGCGCAAGCGCCCGCTGCCCGCGCTGCCGCGGAAGGTCGCGGTCGTCACCAGCCGCACCGGCGCTGCGCTGCAGGACGTGCTGGACACGCTGCGTCGGCGGTTCCCCGCGCTGGATGTGGGGCTGGTCGATGTTCGCGTGCAGGGCGACGGCGCCGCGGCGGAGATCGCCGCGGCGGTGTGGGCCGTTGGCGCCGCGCACGAGCGGCTCGGCGTCGACGTGGTGCTGGTGACGCGCGGCGGCGGCTCGCGCGAGGACCTGTGGGCGTTCAACGACCGCGCGGTGGCCGAGGCGATCGTGCGCTGCCCGGTGCCGGTCGTCGCGGCGATCGGCCACGAGACCGACACCACGCTGGCCGAACTGGTGGCCGACGTCCGCGCGGCGACGCCGACGCAGGCGGCGATGCGCATCGCGCCCGACGCCGGGGCGCTGCGCAGGCAGTTGTCGTCGCACGCGTCGCGCCTGGCATACCTGGCCGCGCGGGCCGTGCGGTCGCGCGCCGACGAACTGGCGAACCTCTCGCGGCACATGCGGTCGGGCGCGCGCGCGGTGGTGCAGGCGCGGCGCACCCGGCTTGAGCGAGCCTCGGCGCGGCTCGAAAGGCACCGGCCCGCGTCGCTGCACGCCCGGCGCGAGGCGGCGGTCGAGTCGCTCGCGGCACGCCTTCGGGCCGCCGCGGCGGCGATCGTGCACGACCGGCGCGCCGAGGAAGCGGCCCGCCGCCTGTCCGCCGCCATGCGTGCGCGGCTGGCCCGCGCAAGGGAGGCGGTGACCGGCGCGGCGCGGAGCCTCGATCTGGTCGCGCCCGATGCGGTGCTGCGCCGGGGGTACTCGATGACCCTCGGGCCCGATGGGCGGGTCGTCCGCTCGACCGGCGACGTGAAGGCCGGCGACACCGTGCACACGCGGCTGGCCGATGGTTCGTTCGCGTCGGTCGTGCAGGGCGGACCCGGTGCGCACGCACCCGTACCCAGCGTGCGCCGCGCAGCCCGGCCCGCACGCCGCAATGGCCCAGAGCAGCCGGGGCTGTTCGGGGGTGGGTGAACGCTTCAAACGCTGTTGGGACGGGTGAGGGGGGAAGTGGGCGATACTGGGCTCGAACCAGTGACCTCAGCTATGTGACAGCTGCGCTCTAGCCAACTGAGCTAATCGCCCCTCGGGGCATGAGCATAGCGCGGTCGGGCGCTGCGGTCACGGCGACGCGGGTCCAAAGAGAAACGCCCGGGCCAAGGGGGCCCGGGCGTCATCCCGTCAAGTTCCCTCGCCGGAGGGGTCAGGCGCTGTCAGGGGCAGCCCGCGAACCAGGCCGAAAGGAAGTGGAAGATGTCGGCCACGTCGACCACGCCCGAGCCGTCGGCGTCGGCCGTGCAGTGGATCGGGTTGGACTGGGTCCCGCCCGTCAGGCCGGTCATCATGCTCGGCTCGTAGACCGCGACGCGGAACGCGAAGTCGCGGCTGACCGGGTACCACTGGTCACCAAGGACCGGCGCGAGGTTCCGCTTCATGCCGGTGTAGCCGTGCGGCACGACGCAGTCGCGGCACAGGTCCGCGGCGTAGGCGAAGAACGCGTTGGCCGCGAACGCGCCGCCGGAGTGGCCGCCCATCGAGATCCAGTATGTGCCGGGCTCCAGGTGCAGGCTGAGGTTGCACAGTTCGAGCCGGTACAGGCGGTAGGTGTAGAAGCCGTCGTTCCACGTGTCCTTCAACGGCGTGACCTTGGTCGGCGTCGCCGAGAAGATCAGGTTGCTGGGCACGCGGCACTCGTTGTCGTAGATCTCGATGAAGGCCAGCAGCGGGTCGCAGTTGGTCCAGACGTAGCCGTCGATATAGCAGACCTCTCGCCCGTCGCACGGCGGGATGGTGAAGTTGTCGGCCGAGCGCAGGGTCCGGTCGTGGCTCACGCCCGAGGCCGAGCCGCCGCGGTTCGAGGACAGATCGACCGGGCCGTTGTCCCAGAGGATCTTGCACGAACTGCCCTCGATCTTGAAGGCAAAGCCGATGCAGCCGATGCAGCAGTCGGAGATGGTCTCCCACGGCTCGGTGAACGAGAACTGGTTCCACGGCTGTCCGGGGTCGCCGCGGCGCTTGCAGGGCACGCTGCCGGCGATGGCGTCGGGCTGGCGCGGGTCGCCGGCGACGGCCCAGAAGGACATGTCGTTGGTAACGTTGTCGTGGATGCCGATGAGCGAGACCCAGTAGGCCCTGCCGCCTTCGAGCCAGAGTTCCTGATCGCAGAAGTCGAAGCGGTAGGTGACGAGCGTGAAGCCGTCGGGCGCGGGCTGCTGGCTGACGATGGTGAACTGCGTGAGGGTCTTGAAGGGCTCCTCTTCGGGCTTGCCGTTGCAGTCGTAGTAGAGTTCGAGTTTGGCGCGCCGCAGGCCGGGCCAGGAGTTGGTGAGCATCTGGCCGGTGAACGACGAGATCCGGTGCACAAGGCCCGGCATCAGGTAGAAGTCGTCGGCCGCCTTGGCGCCCCAGGGCGCGCCGCCGCCCAGGTGCGACAACTGCCCGTCGGGGTTCACCGACAGGATGTCCATCGGCTCGCCGTTGTCCCACAGGCACTGGCAGGAGTCGGGGATGCCGTCGCCGTTGCAGTCCGCGGCGGTGCCGTCGGCGATCTCGCACGCGTCGGGGATGCCGTTGCGGTTGCAGTCGTTGGCCAGCACGGTGACCGTGGCGTTGCAGGTGTCGGTCAGGCCGAAGGAGTCCGTGACGGTGAGCGTCACGGTGGTCTGGCCGATCTGGAACGGTCCGGTGAAGTTCAGCGAGAGCGTGATGAAGTCGCCGGTGCCGATGTCCGGGTCGGTCGAGCCGTTGTCAACCTGCGCGGGGGTGACGAAGAAACTCGGCGGGCAGGTCGAGCGCGCGTCGATGACGACGTTGCGGCACTGCGCCACGGGCGGCCGGTTGCTCGGCGTCACCGTGATCGTCACGGTCGCGGTGTTGGCCGAGAGCAGGCCGTCGCCGTCGCGGGCGCGGTAGGTGAACGTGACCGGTCCGACGAACGGCGGCGGGGGCGGCGTGTAGACGAACGAGCCGTTGGTGTTGAAGTTGAGGCTGCCCTGCGACGGGCCCGCGACCAGTTGCGCCGTGAGCGGGAACGGCCCGTCGATATCCGTGTCGTTGGCCAGCACGCCCGGCGCGGTGACCGTCAGCACGTCCACGTTGCGGACGGTGTACGCGTCGTTGACGGCGACCGGCGGGTCGTTGACCGGCGTGACGGTGATCGTCACGGTCGCGACGTTGGCCGACAGCAGGCCGTCGCCGTCGCGGGCGCGGTAGGTGAACGAGTCGTTGCCGTTGAAGTTCAGGTTCGGCGTG